>NZ_CP061032.1:1200000-1800000 GCF_014490555.1 Corynebacterium lujinxingii
GCGGCGCGTTGGATCGTGTCTCCATCGACCATCGTGCGCAGCGCCCCCTTGCGCACGAGCGCGTGGTACAGCGACTGCTGCGGGTCGATATCCGCGTATTGCAGGTCGATGGCCTGCAGCTTCGCTCGATCTGCACCACGGGCTTCGAACCGGCGCACAAGCGACCACTTTGCCGTCCAGTCGAGCCGGTCGGCGGTGGACAGCGGGTCGCGCTCCAAGTCGTCGAGAAACTCGCCCCACAGTTCGAGCACTTGCTTATCGACGACCCCCTGCCCCGCAACCCCCGCACACCGCTCGCGGTAGATGCGCAGGATAGCGATGGCGCTTAGGCGCTTGCCGCTTGCCAGCTCGAGTTCGTGTTTGAGGCTGGGGTCGTGGCTGACCGCATGGATCTCATGCACGGGTTCCGCCAAGCGCAGGTCGGAAAAGTCCACGTCCTGTTCGATGGCATCGAGCACCAGCTTCGTCATGCCGAGTTTGAGGAAGTTGGAGTACTGGCTCATGTTCGCATCGCCCACGATGACGTGGAGGCGACGGAAATCCTCCTCCGGCGCGTGCGGCTCGTCGCGGGTATTGACGATGCCACGGTTGAGCGTGGTCTCTAGCGAGACTTCTTGCTCGAAGTAGTCGGCGCGCTGCGAGATCTGGAAGCCCGGCTTCTCCGACGCTTGGCCGATGCCGACGCGGCCGGCGCCGACGATGACCTGGCGTGTGACGAAGAACGGGATGAGTGCCTGGGTGAGGCGTTCGAAGTCGGTCTTCCGCGAGTACAGGTAGTTTTCGTGGCTACCGTATGAGCGGCCCTTGCCGTCGACGTTGTTTTTGTAGAACTTCAGCGGCGGGCACGGATCGTGCTTGGCCAGCACGGAGACCTGTTCGTTCCAGAGTTGGCGGATATCGGCCGCGGCGTCGTTGAGGATGTGGTCGCCGGCGGCGTCGTAGACCATCGCGTCGAACGCGTTCGAGCATTCCGGGCTGGAGTACTCGGGGTGGCCGTGGTCGACGTAGTAGCGCGCGCCATTCGCGACGAGCACGTTCGCCACCCCGATCGCGTTCGCATCGACGACCGGGACACTGCGGTAGCGCTGCAGGTCGAATCCGCGGGTGTCCTTCAGCGGCGCTTCCTCCGCGTAGTCCCACCGGGTACGCGCCTTGGTCCGCATCGCCGCGTACGCCACCACCGCGTGCGTGGAGGTGACAAGCGGGCTGATCAGCGGGTTATCCGGGCTGGTGATGCCGTATTCGGTCTCGGTCCCCATGTAGCGCGTCATGAGGACCAAGCCTAGCGGGTGGGTCCTTCCTCTTAGCGGATTACCAGCCGCGCTCCGCCAGACGGTGCGGTGCCGGAAGGTCGGCGACGTTAATGCCCACCATCGCCTCGCCCAGTCCGCGGGACGCCTCGGTCACGGCGGCGATGTCGTTCCAGTTCTGGGTCGCCTTGACCACGGCCTTGGCGCGGGCCTCCGGGTTGCCGGACTTGAAGATGCCGGAGCCGACGAACACGCCGTCAGCGCCGAGGTGCATCATCAGCGCCGCGTCGGCCGGGGTGGAAACGCCGCCGGCAACCAGCAGCGGCACCGGGAGCTTGCCGTGCACAGCCACGTAGGCCACCAGCTGGTACGGCGCCTGCAGCTCCTTCGCCGCGACGAAGAGCTCGTCGTGGTTGCTGTTCCAGATCGCCTGCAGTGACGCAATTTCACCCTTGATGGTGCGGATGTGTTTGGTGGCTTCCGAAACGTCTCCGGTGCCGGCCTCACCCTTGGAGCGGATCATCTGCGCACCCTCGTTGATGCGGCGCAGCGCCTCGCCCAGGTTGGTGGCGCCGCACACGAACGGCACCGAGAAATCCGTTTTGTCGATGTGGTTGACGTAGTCGGCCGGGCTCAGCACCTCGGACTCGTCGATGTAGTCCACGCCGAGGTGCTCGAGGATCTTCGCCTCCATGTAGTGGCCGATTCGCGCCTTGGCCATGACGGGGATGTCGACCGCCTCGATGATGCCCTCGATCAGGTCCGGGTCTGACATGCGGGCCACGCCGCCCTGGGCGCGGATATCGGCGGGAACGCGCTCGAGCGCCATGACGGCTACCGCGCCGGCGTCGGCGGCGATCTTCGCCTGCTCCGGTGTGACCACGTCCATGATCACACCGCCAAGGAATTTCTGGTTCAACTGTTCTGCTTTCGACATACCGCTTAGTCTGCCTCGACAACTGGTAGATTCCAAGTGCCAGTTCTATTTAGTTTCTTTGGACCAGTTGATGCTTCTCGACATCTCACGCGACCATCCCACTCCAATACCCGCACAAATCGCCGCAGGGATCCGCGGCGCCGTCGCCAAGGGAACGCTCGCGCCAGGCGACGAAGTGCCATCCACCCGCGCGCTCGCAACACAGCTCGGTATCTCCCGCGGCAGCGTGGTCACCGCCTACGACCAACTCGAAGGCGAGGGCTACCTCCTCTCCCGCCAGGGTGCGCCAACGCGGGTCCACCCCGAACTCACGATGGCGCCTGCCTCCGAAAGCAGCGCCACAACCGGCATCTCACACAAGATCCCCCGCCCCCGGATCTCGCTGAAGCCCTCCCCCGGCAGCGCCGGCACAATCAAACCAGCGGCGTGGCGTAAGGCCTGGCGGGAGGCCGCAGCGGAACTCGGTGGCGGCGTGGACAAATCTGGCGAGCCGGAACTGCGCCTCGCCATCGCAGAGCACCTCCGCCTCGCTCGTGGCATGGCGGTATCCCCGGAGCACATCGTGGTCACCGGCGGCTCCCGCGAGGGGCTCATGTGCATCCTCTATGCGCTCGGGGCAGACCTCAAAGTCGGCGTCGAGGACCCCGGCCACCCCGGCTTAAGGCGCGTCATTCCGCTCGGAGGCCACCGGGTCGTGGAGTGCGAAATGGACGCGGAGGGGGTCGTCGTCAAGCAACTGCCTGCAAATTTGGACGCACTGTTGGTCACGCCCTCGCACCTCTACCCGTTCGGCGGCGCGATGCCGGCGCCGCGCCGGGCGGAGCTTTTGAACTGGGCGAAACGTACAGGCACGGCGATTATCGAGGACGACTTCAACACCGAACTGCGCTACCGCATCGCTCCCCAACCAACGTTGTCAACGCTTGCGCCGTCGGCGGACGTGCTCACCCTCGGCACGTTTTCCACGCTGCTCTCGCGCGAACTCGCCGCCGGATACGTCGTCGCATCCCCCGCGACCGTGACCCGGCTCAAAGAGATTCGCGGTGTCCTCGGCATGCCCGTCGCAACCGTGACCCAACGCGCGATCGCCTCGCTGCTGCGCGGAGGCGTCGTCCGCCGCAACACCCGCGCCGTGCACCGGGCGCTAGCTCAACGACGACAGGTGCTGCAAGACCGCCTGGTACCGCTCTTCGACGACGCACGCCTCGCACCGGGCGACGGTGCCGACTTCACAGTCCAGTTTGCGTCCCACCTGGAGCGCGACACGTTTGAGACCCGTTTGCTCGAGGCGGGCATCGAATGCGGTCACGAGTCGTCGCTCTGGACGGACGGCGGCGAGGGTCTCGTCCTTAGTTTCGCGCACCTGAGTGACGGAGACTTCGCAGGAGCCGTAGACCAAGTGACGCGAGCCGCTACCCTGGGCCACGCACAGACATCTACCTGAAGTGGGAACGGATATGGATGAGACCAGCTATCTCCTGAGCTCTCCTGCAAATGCTCGAGCGTTGCGCGATCGCCTCGTTCGTCTTGAAGGACACGTAGCTGAGCGTGAAGAACTTACGTCCGACGCAGCAAGCATTTCAGGACAGCACTTTGACGTCGTTATTGTCGGAGGCGGATTCGCAGGAACTGCGGCCGCAATCAACCTCGCTCGAGCAAACCGGAAGGTGTGTGTCGTGGACGCGGGCACGACCAGGAACCGCAACAGCGAGCATATGCACGGTGTGATCGGGCTCGACGCAGCAAACCCGTCCGCACTACTCACCCGCGGCCACGCCGAGTATGTGTCTTACGGTGGCGTGCTCATCGACGGACAGGTCGAATCACTCGAGCAAACGCCCACGGGTGATTGGTCAGTGAGGCTTACCACCGGCGAAGTATCGACGGCCTCTCAGGTACTCGTTGCAACCGGAATTACGGATGTGCTCCCCGAGGTTCCCGGGTTGAGCGAGCTGTGGGGCACCCGGGTCTTCCACTGCCCGTACTGCCACGGGTACGAAGTCAACGGAAAGAACCTCGGTGTTGTCGGAGGAAAGAACCCAGGGTTTACCACCCGGATCGCAACATTGCTGACTAAATGGGCTTCGAAAGTCACGCTTCACACCAACGGAATGGAGTTGAGCCCAGAGCAGCGGGAACGACTCGACGAGTGCGGCGTGACCCTCGCCGCCGATGACGTAGTGCAGGTTTCACCAGTCTCTGGTGACGACCACGCCGTTGAAATCACTACAGACTCCGGGGCGCTCCAATACGAAGCGTGTTTCACCGGACCGGAGTTCAAACCAAACGACGAGCTCCTCCGGAAAGCTGGTTGCACTGTTGCAGATGGGTGGGTCCAGGTTGAGCGAGGCAAAACTTCAGAGCCGGGCCTGTGGGCGGTTGGCAACGTAGTCAGCTCGCCGGATCAGGTCTCGCAAGCGCTCGGCTCGGGTGCCGCCGTCGCTATCGCCATCGACCAGCACCTCTTCGACCAGAACTAGACGACGGAAAGCGATCCGCTACCCGATGACCTCCGCGGCAACCACGCGGCGGCCATGCCTGCCCGTGATGCGCGCCCACTCGTCCGGGTTCGCCGTGTTCGGCATGTCTTCGCTCTCGTCCTGCTCGTCGCGCACCGCCTGGCGCAGGTGGTCGGCCGTCACACCGGCGGTGGACACCCCCGCGATGTGGTCTTTGATGGCGAGCTTCTTCGCGCGATCGACCACGTTGGCAATCATCGCGCCGGAGACGAAGTCGGAGTAGTGCAGGACCTCGGCGGTGCCGTCGACAAGCTCTAAGCGCACGAAGGGGCGTGGGGCGAACATGGCGGCTGCGGTGGCGTCGATAAGCGTCTCGCGCGAGTCGGCCAGCGGAATCGCGTCGGTGATGTAGCGCGCGAGGATGTCTTTGGCTTCCTCCTTGTTCGGGCGTGAGACACGGATTTTGATGTCCAGGCGGCCCGGGCGCAGGATGGCCGGGTCGATGAGTTCTTCGCGGTTGGTCGCGCCGATGACGATGACGTTGGCGATGTCCTCCACGCCATCGATCTCGGTGAGCAGCTGCGGGACCACGGTGGTCTCCATGTCGGAAGACACGCCGGAGCCGCGGGTGCGGAAGATCGATTCCATCTCGTCGAAAAAGACGATCACCGGGTTGCCGCCGGCCGCGAGTTCACGGGCTCGCTCGAAGATGAGCCGGATGCGCCGCTCGGTCTCACCGACGAACTTGTTCAGCAGCTCAGGGCCTTTGACGTTGATGAAATGCGCCTGTCCCCCGTCGCCAATGCGCTGCGACAGTGAATTTGCCACCGCCTTGGCAATGAGCGTCTTACCGCACCCCGGCGGACCGTACAGCAGCAGGCCCTTCGGCGGGGTGAGGTCGTAAGCAGAGTAGAGCTCGGGGTGGGAAAACGGCAGCTCGACGGAGTCCTGGATCGTCTCAATCTGGGAGGACAACCCGCCGATGTCGGCGTAGGTCACATCCGGGATTTCGTCGAGCGAGAGCTGGTTGACCTCGGTTTTCTGGATGCGCTCGAACGCGTAGCCGGCGGAAGCGTTGACCAAGACCGTATCGCCGGCGCGGGTGGTGTCGAGAAGCGGCTCGGCGAGCATCACTAGCGATTCTGCACCCTGCTGGTCGGCGACCACGGCGCGGTCGTCGCCAATGCGCTCGACCATGGTGGCGATCTGCCCAGTGGGCGTAAACCCGCACGCCTCCACCACCACGGTGCCTTCGCCGAGGCGCACAAGCGTGCCGGGCACGAGCGTCGCCGGATCCACCAGCGGCGAAACCTTCAACCGCATGCGCCGGCCTGACGTGTGCACCTCGGCCTCCCCATCGCGCGCCGCGGGCGCTAGGTAGATGCCGTAGGTGGAGGCCGGCTCCCCCAATTCCTCGACCTTGACGTAGAGGTCGTTGAGTCTGTCGCGGCTGGACTTCAGCAGCTCGGCGAGCCGCTTGTTGCGCTCCCCCAGGTTCTGGTTGTCGCGCTTGAGGGAGCGCAGCTCGGGTCCGAAGGCGTCGTCGTGAATCTCTCCAGCCATACGATCGAGCCTACATACGCGCGTTTGCTTATCGACGAGCCCTGCGCTGCGGCCGCGGCGGCGTGACGCCGTCGGCAAGCCTGCGCGTCCACACCAAAAACGCGGTGTGGGCGTTCATGCGGTGCTCCGGGCGGGTGGCCAGGCCGTCGACCTTCCACTCGCGCAGCAGGGTCTCCCACGCGCGCGGCTCGGTGAAGCACTTTGCCTCGCGGATGGCCTCCATGATGTTCATCAGCTGCGGCACGGTGGCCACATACGTCATGAACACCCCGCCCGGGATGAGCACGTTTTTCACCGTGTCGATGAAGTGCCACGGCTCCACCATGTCCAAGATGACGCGGTCGACCTGGCCGTCGAGATCGTCCGCGGTGACTTCACCGAAGTCGCCGAGGCGCGGCGTCCACCATTCCGGCTCGCCGCCGAAGTAATCGGCGACGTTGTCTTTGGCGAATGCGAGGTGGTCGTCGCGGATCTCATAGGAGTAGACATGCCCCTCCGGCCCGACAGCGCGCAGCAGCGACATGGTCAGCGCGCCGGAGCCGGCGCCGGCCTCGAGCACGCGCGCCCCCATGAAGATGTCGCCCTCGACGAGGATCTGCGCGGCGTCCTTCGGGTAGATCACCGCCGCACCGCGCGGCATGGACAACACGTGATCCACCAACAGGTGGCGGAAGCAGAGGTAGTCCGAGCCGAGCGTCGACTTGACCACGGTTCCCTCGTCGGCGCCGATGATGTCGTCGTGGTTGACGATGCCCTTGTGCGAGTGGAACTGCCCGCCTTCCTTGAGCTCGATGGTGAAGTGTCGGCGCTTCGCGTCAGTGAGCTGCACCTTGTCGCCTGGCTGGAACGGTCCCGAATACATGGCGGTAAGTATGCCCTACTGCGCGGCCGCATAAAAAGCGGAAAGCGCGCGCACGAAGTAGTCCATATCGTCGACGCCGCACAGTTCACGCGCGGAGTGCATGGACAACAGCGGCACGCCGACGTCGACCGTGGGCAGGCCCAAGCGTGTCGACGAAATCGGCCCGATCGTCGAGCCACACGGCACCGCGTTGTTGCCCACAAAGGTCTGATGCGGCACATCGGCAGAGCGGCAGGCGAGGATCCATTCGGCCTCTGTCGCCGCGTTGGATGCATAGCGCTGGTTCGCGTTGATCTTCAACACCGGACCGCGATTGATCAGCGGGTGGTGGGTCGGGTCGTGCTTGCCCGGGTAGTTCGGGTGCACCGCGTGTGCGGCATCCGCGGAGACCTGGATGGAATTCGCGATGATCTCCGCCGGATCGCCGAAGCCAGCCGCGACCTTGGTCAACACGCGCTCCAACAGCGGCCCGCCCGCACCTGCGGTCGACGCCGAACCGACCTCTTCGTGGTTGAACGCGGCGAGCACGAGGATGTCCTCGGCATCGTCCTGGGCGGCGAGCATCGCTTCCAGCGACGCCCACACACTGGTCAGGTTGTCCAACCGGCCAGCTGCCAGAAGATCGCCAATCACCTCGCCGCGCTGCGTGTCTGCGGTGACGAGTTCGTGGGCGACGATGTCGTCGGCGTTGACGCCGGCCGACTCCGCCGCCAGCTCCAGCAACGGCCGGTCCACACCCAGAATCGGCTGGGTGTGCACCTGTCGGTCGATCTCCGGCACGTCGCCGCGGTAAAGGTGGATCGCCAAGTTAGGCACGCGCGCGACCGGTCCGGTGTTGACCAAGTGCTCTGTGCGGTCGGCGGTGACCACGCGCCCGGCGAAGGTGAGATCGCGGTCGAACCAGCTCGCCAGAATCGGCCCGCCGTAGACTTCCACCGCCGCCTGGCGGAACCCCTCGCGCACGATGTCCGGGTCCGGCTTGGCCATCAGGCCGGGCGAATCCGTGTGCGAGCCGACAACGCGAAAGCGTGGGTTGGGGTTGTCCGGCACCCACCAGGCGACCACTGCGCCGTCGCGGACGATGTAGTGGCCGCCGGGGGCATGCGCGTCGTCGTCAAGCGAGCTGCTCCGCGAAAAACCCGCCGCCTGTAAACGTGTAGCCACGGATTCGGCGGCGTGGAAGGCGGACGGGCTCTGTGCGATGAAATCGATGAACGGCTGTGTCATACCCCCACTCTAAGATGTTGGGCACCATGACTCCCAGCACTGCCCCACGCCCCATCGCCATCTCGCCGTCGCGAGCCTCCGACTACAAGCGCTGCCCGCTGCAATACCGCCTGCGCGCGATCGACCGCATCCCGGAACCGAAGACGGAAGCGCAGGTCAAAGGCACACTCGTCCATGCGGTGCTCGAGGAGATGTTCACCTGGCCGCGCGAAGAACGCACCTACCCTGCCGCCGTGAAACGGCTCAAGCCCAACTGGGAGCAGATGCGTGACGACGACCCCGCCTGCGCCGACCCAGTCAAAGATGACTATCAGCTGCTCGTCGATTCCCGCACGCTGCTGCGCGGGTACTTCACCATGGAAAACCCGCTGGGCTTCGACGCGCACGCGCAGGAAATGCCGGTGGATTTCACGCTGCCGAACGGGGTGCCGGTGCGCGGATTCATCGACCGGGTGGACGTCGCGCCGACCGGTGAGGTGCGCGTGGTCGACTACAAAACCGGCAAGAAGCCGCTGCTGCGCTACTCGCAGGACGCGCAGTTTCAGATGCGGTTTTACGCGCTGGTGTACTGGCGGCTGTTCGGGGTTGTGCCGACGCAGTTAAAGCTGATGTACCTCAAGGTGATGGACTCGCTGATCCTTACCCCGTCGGAGGAGGAGCTCGAATACTTCGAGCGCGACTTGGCCGAGCTGTGGTGGAAGATCGAAGCCGACGGCAAATCCGGCTCGTTCCGCCCGCAGCAGTCGAAGCTCTGCGGGTGGTGCGCCTTCCAATCGATGTGCCCGATCTTCGGCGGCACCCCGCCCGAGTACCCCGGATGGCCGGGATCCCGGGCGGACGAGGGGGCCTAGAACAGGCCGGAGACCACGCCGTTTTCGTCGACGTCGATGTTGTTGGCGGCTGGCTTCTTCGGCAGGCCCGGCATGGTCATCACATCACCGGTCAGCGCGAGCACGAAGCCGGCACCGGTACGCGGGATCAGGTTGCGCACGTGCAGGGTGTGGCCCTCCGGTGCACCGAGCTCGGTCGGGTCGTCGGAGAAAGAGTACTGCGTCTTGGACACGCACACCGGCAGTGTGTCGAAGCCGTTTTCCTTCAGCGTCTTCAGGTCCTTGAGCGCGGCTGCGGAGTACTGCACCTCGGATGCGCGGTAGATCTCCTTGGCGATGGTCTCAATCGACGCCTCTACCCCATCAGCCGGGTCGTAAAGCGGTTTCGAGGAGCCCTCGGTGAGGTTGTCCAGCAGGGTCTGCGCGAGCTCGGTGGCGCCGTCGCCGCCTTCGGCCCACACGTTGGCGTCGGCAAGCGCAATGCCCTTCGCGTCAGCCCAGTTGCGCAGGAACTCCAGCTCGGCGTCGGTGTCGGTGACGAAGCGGTTCAGCGCCACAACCGGGGTGACGCCGAACTTGCGCACGTTTTCCACGTGGCGCTCCAGGTTGACGATGCCCTGCTCCAGCGCCTCGACGTTCTCCGTCGCCAGATCGTCCTTGGCCACGCCGGCATTGTGCTTGATCGAGCGCACCGTGGCGACGATCACCGCACCCGCGACGTCGAGGTCACCGTAGCGTGCCTTAATGTCGAAGAACTTCTCGGCGCCCAGGTCGGAACCAAAACCGGCCTCGGTGAGCACGATGTCGGCGTAGTCGAGCGCGGTACGGGTCGCGATGAGCGTGTTGCAACCGTGGGCGATGTTGGCGAACGGGCCGCCGTGAATGAATGCCGGGGTGCCGCCCAAGGTCTGCACCAGGTTCGGGTTGATCGCGTCTTTGAGCAGCGCCGTCATCGCGCCCTGGGCGTTGAGATCGCCTGCGGTCACCGGCTTGCCGTCGTAGGTCAGGCCGATGGTGATGGCGGCAAGGCGCGACTTGAGATCATCCAGATCGGTAGCCAATCCGAGGATCGCCATGATTTCAGAGGCTGCGGTGATGGTGAAGCCGGTTTCCGTAGGCACACCCGAGGTCGGACCGCCCAGGCCGGTGACCACGTTGCGCAATGCACGGTCGTTGACATCCACGCAACGCTGCCACGTCACGCGACGCGGGTCGATGTTCAACTCGTTGCCCTGGTGGATGTGGTTGTCGATCAACGCAGCAAGCGTATTGTTGGCGCTGGTAATGGCGTGGAAGTCGCCGGTGAAGTGCAGGTTGATCTGTTCCATGGGCACGACCTGCGAGTAGCCGCCGCCTGCAGCACCGCCCTTGATGCCCATGACCGGTCCGAGCGACGGTTCGCGAAGCGCCACCATTGCGTTGTGGCCGAGTTTCGCCAGCGCATCAGTGAGGCCGATGAGCATGGTCGATTTGCCCTCGCCTGCAGGTGTCGGCGAAACACCGGTGACAAGCACGAGCTTGCCCTGCTTGCCGTTCGGCGACTTGGTGATGTCCACCTTGGCCATGTACTTGCCGTACGGGATGAGCGCGTCGTCGGCCACGCCGGCCTTCTCCGCGATCTCCGTGATCGGCCTCAGTTCGTGCGCTTGAGCGATTTCGACGTCAGTCAACGGTTGTGCAGTCATGCACATCACACTACAGCGGCGCCTATGGCATAACCCAGAATTACGCTGACAAAGATGCACACCACGCCCGGAACCAGGAACGGGTGGTTAAAGACGTACTTGCCGATACGCGTCGACCCGGTGTCGTCCATCTCCACCGCCGCCAGCAACGTCGGGTAGGTCGGCAGCACAAACAGGGCAGACACTGCCGGGAACGCCGCGAGCGCCGTCAGCGGGCTGACCCCGATCGCCAGTGCCGCCGGGATGAGCGCCTTCGCCGTCGCAGCCTGCGAGTACAGCAGCGAGGCAGCGAAGAACAGCACGACTGCGAGCAGCCAGGGCTTGGCGGTGAGCACGTCGCCCGCAATAGCCTGGATGTCATCGATGTAGTAGTTGATGTAGGTCGTTCCCAACCACGCGACGCCGAGCACGCACACACACGCCGACATACCGGAGCGGAACACCTGGGTGTTCAAAATCTCCGCCGCCGTCGTACGGGTGGCGAGCACAATGGCGGCAGCGGCGGCGAGCATGATCGCCATGATCGCTTCGTTGCGCGGCACCGTCGGATTCGGGATCAGGCCGACCTGGTCCGAAATGATCGTCGCGTACACCATGACAATCACGATCGCGGCGAGGAAGATTGCCACCGACGCCTTCGCGCCGCGCGGTGCAACGTAGTCCGCGCGCTCACCAGGCTTGGCGACGAGCCCCTCCTTCACTCGCTGGTGGTAGACGGGGTCGTCGTCAAGCTCAGGGCCCACCTTGTTGGCCACCCACGCCATCGGGAAGATCGCCAGGAACGTCGCCGGCAGCATGACCGCGAGCAACTGCAGATACCCCACGCCGAGCGGCTCAAGCGCGGACGCCATGAACACCACCGCAGCCGAGATTGGCGAGGCAACGATCGCCATTTGCGACGCGATTACCGCCGCCGACAGCGGACGCGACGGGCGGACTTTCCCCTCCTTGGCCACTTCGACGATGACCGGCATGGTGGAAAATGCCGTGTGGCCGGTACCTGCGAGGACCGTCATCAGCCAGGTGACAATCGGCGCGTAGACGGTGATGCGCTTCGGGTTGCGTCGCAGGAACCGCTCCGCCAGGTCGACGAGATACTCCATGCCGCCAGCTAGTTGCATCGCGGAGATCGCGGCGATGACGCACATGATGATGCCGATGACATCGAACGGGATCGCCTCGGCGCTAACCGGTACGCCGGTTGCCCCAAGCAGCAGGACGCCAAGACCGCCGGCGAAACCGATGGCGATGGAGCCCATCCGCGCGCCGAGCACGATCGCCCCGAGCAAGATGACGGTGTGGACGGCGACCAGCATGGCAGGGCTCCTTGTCCGTTACGGCATTATTTTCTCGACCATTATCTGTTATTGGTCACATCAAATGAAAATAATGCGGGTGTGATGTTCATTACCCGCTCCGGCGCTGGCCGGGGTTGAAAAAGTTCCCAGGCGGGGAACTTTCTTCGATTTGCACCGCGCTCGTATTGCATTTGGCCAGTTCGCAGTTTCAGCGAGCCAAAATAGTTCCACCACCACTCCACCCCCGGTGGAACTATTTTCCCCTCGCTGACACACCATGGCGGAATGTGTCAGGCTCCTGGGGTTTTCGGGCCCGTCTGACAGATTCCGCCGGACAATGTCAGGGTCGACTACTGCTCCCCGGCGTCGTCGGCGTTTTCTTCGTCGACGTAGAGCTTGCCCCGGTACTCCGGGTGCATGAGGTTTTCCTTGCTCAGCAGCTGCTTGAGTTCGTCCTCCTCGATCAGGCCCTTTTCCAGCACCAAGTCGTAGACGCTCTTGCCGGTCTCGGCAGCCTCGCGGCCGATCAGGTCACCGTTGTGGTGGCCGATGACTGGGTTGAGGTAGGTCACGATGCCGATCGAGTTGGTCACATACGCCTCGCAGACGTCCTTGTTTGCGGTGATGCCGGTGACGCACTTCTCGCGCAGGGTCTTCGCCGCGTTGGCCAGCAGGCGAATCGACTCGAACAGCGACTGCGCCATGACCGGCTCCATGACGTTGAGCTGGAGCTGGCCGGCCTCGGAGGCCATGGACACGGCCGCATCGTTGCCGAAGACCTTGAAGCAAACCTGGTTGACCACCTCAGGGATGACCGGGTTGACCTTCGCCGGCATGATCGAGGAGCCGGCTTGGCGCTCCGGCAGGTTGATCTCGTTCAGACCGGTGCGCGGGCCAGACGACAGCAGACGCAGGTCGTTGGAGATCTTCGACAGCTTCATCGCCGCGCGCTTGAGTGCGCCGTGCATCGTCACGTAGTCGCCGGTGTCGGACGTCGCCTCGATGAGGTCCGGGGAGCTCTTCACGTCCAGGCCGGTGACCTCGCGCAGCGCCGAGACCACCTGGTCCTTGTAGCCGTTCGGGGTGTTGATGCCGGTGCCGATCGCAGTAGCACCCAGGTTGACCTCGAGCAGCGATTCGGCAGCGCCGCTGATGGTGCGCTGTTCCTCGTTCAGGTTCGCGCCGAAGGCGGTGAACTCCTGCCCCAGCGTCATCGGCACGGCGTCCTGCAGCTGCGTGCGGCCCATCTTGATGATGTCGGAGAATTCATCACCCTTGGCACGCAGCGCCTTCTGCAGCTCGTCGAGCTCCTCCACCAGCCCCTGCACTGCGTAGTAGACACCCAGGCGCAGGCCCGTCGGGTAGGCGTCGTTGGTCGACTGGGACTTGTTCACGTCGTCGTTCGGGTTGATGACGTCGTAGGAGCCCTTCTCCTCACCGACGTGCTCCAGCGCGAGGTTCGCCACGACCTCGTTGGTGTTCATGTTCGCGGAGGTACCCGCGCCGCCTTGGAACGCGTCGATCGGGAACTGGTCCATGCAGCGGCCCTCGTCGAGGATCTGGTCGCACGCCCAGACAATCGCTTCGGCTTTCTCACGCGGCAGCACGTGCAAACGGCGGTTCGCAATTGCGGTCGCCTTCTTCACCTGCGCCATGCCACGGATGAACTCCGGGAAGTCATTGATGGTGGTGGCGGAGATCTGGAAGTTGTCCACCGCGCGCTGCGTGTGGATGCCGTAGTACGCGTCCGCGGGAACCTCGGCCTTTCCGAGGAGGTCTTCTTCAATTCGAGTGCTCATGGCTCTCACTATACGTAGCGCATTGCTTGACGACGACGCCTTCCCCGCCCCGGCTCACCCCTATCGAGCAGCAGAAAACCAACGGTAAACGTCACCGGCGTCAGCGCCGACAAAGTTCGCCGGGTCGAAGCGATAGACCCCTGCGGGGACGTCGTCGGCAAGCCCGAGCACCGCGCACCCGGCAGCCGCGCCTGCCGACATCCCGGTGAGCGAGTCCTCCACCACGAGACAGTCCCCCGGCTCTGCGTCTGCGCGCCGGGCCGCTTCGAGGTACATGTCCGGTGCCGGCTTCGGATGCGCAACCTCGTCGCCGGTGATCGACCCGGTGAAATAACCCCGGCCGATCGCGCCGATGCACGGGTCCGCCAGCACCCGTTCGGTGTTGGTGGTGACGTACATCGGCACGCCGTTAGCTTTTAAGGATGCGAGCACGCTCGGGATGCCGGGGTTGCACTCGATGCCGCCGGCGAACAGTTCCGCCATGCGGGCGAACATCCAGTCGCGGTAACGATCCACGTCGCCGTCGGCGAGTGTGTAGCCTGCCCAGTCGGCGACGATGCGCAGGGTGTTCGGGAAACTCCCGCCGATCGTGCCCTCGCGGACCTCGGGAGTTGGCCTGCGGCCCAGCAGCTCGCCCAGTTCGTAGGTGGCCTGCGCTCACAACGGCTCGGTGTCGATCAGCGTGCCGTCCATGTCCCAAAAGACGGCCGCGGGCTTCCGACTACTCAAACTCAGGAAGGGCCTGCAGAGCCTCGTCGGTGGCGCCGGTCGCGGCGGATGCGCGGAACACCAGCGTTTCAATGTCCGCCTTCTCCTCCGGCTCGAGCACCGCATAGGCGTGCTTCTCGTTAAAGGATTCCAGGCGCTGGTAGAACGGGGCGACTGCACCGACGAGGGCGTCGGCCTCCGGGTCGTCGCCAAGCGCGTCGAGCCCGTCGAGGAACTGCTCGAGGAAGCCGCGCAGCTCCGGCAAGACGGACGGGTCGAACGGCTCCTCCCAGAGGTCCTTGTCATCCTCGGAGAGGTAGGAGCCGGATGCGAAGGTGGTCAGATCGTCGATGAACTCGTCAACCTCGGGCTGGAATTGGGCCCGGATGCTGTTTGCTGCTGCGCTCATGTGCCCCATTGTGCTGGATTCGCCCTAAACCCGCACGCCCAGTAGCCCGTCCAGTGCCGTGGCGATGATGCCGTCGTGGTCGCCGCGGGCCTCATCGATGACGCGCAGGGCCGCGGGGGTGTCCAGGTCGTCCGCCAACGCAGCGCGCAACTTCTCGACGACCCGCTCCGCCTCGGCCTTATCAACCTGGTTGGAAAGCGCCTCGCGCCAACGGGCCAGACGGTCTTCCGCCTCAGCGAGGATGGCGTCGGAGAAATCGCGGTCCTGTCGGTAGTGCTGCGAGAACACCGACAGGCGGATCGCCGACGGCTCGTGGCCCTGCTCGCTCAACTTGTGCACAAAGACGAGGTTGCCCAGGGATTTGGACATCTTCACGCCGTCGAGCGCGATCATGCCGGCGTGCACGTAATGGCCCGCCATGCGATCGACGTGATGCGCCGCTTCGGCGTGCGCGGCAGAGAACTCGTGGTGTGGAAACGCCAGGTCGGAGCCGCCGCCCTGGATCGCGAACTGCGCGCCGAGCCGGTTCGTCGCAATCGCGGAGCATTCCACGTGCCAGCCCGGGCGTCCTGCTCCGAACGGGGCGTCCCACGCGGGTTCGCCCTCGCGGTGGCCACGCCAGATCAGCGCGTCCAACGTGTCTCGCTTGCCCTCACGGTCCGGGTCGCCACCGCGCTCCGCGAAGTACTCCTCCATCGTGGCGCGGTCGAGGTTCGACTCGTAGCCGAACTGTTTGGTCGCGTGGATCGAGGCGTAGATGTCGCCGTGGTCGAGTTGGTAGGCGGCCCCTTCTTCGAGAAGCTTCTGCACCATCTCCACAACCTCGTCGACCGATTCCATCGCACCGATGTAATCGCGTGGCGGGATGACCGAGAGGATCTCCATGTCGCTGCGGAACAGGTCAATCTGGCTGGCGCCGAGCTCTCGCCAATCCACACCGTCGCGTTCGGCGCGCTCGAACAACGGGTCGTCCACGTCGGTGATGTTCTGCACGTAGTGGACTTTGTGGCCGTTGGCAAGCAGCTGGCGCTGCACCAGGTCGAACGTGAGATAGGTTGCGGCGTGACCGAGGTGGGTCGAGTCGTACGGGGTGATACCACAGACGTAGAGACCCACCTCGCCGTTGCTGTCCGGAGTGGTGTCGACTGCTTTGACCTGCTGGTCAGCGGTGTCGTAGAGCTTCAGCGGAACCGGATTGCCGGCGACCGCGGGAACAGACGGTGTGGGCCAAGAATGCATGGCGACCACCCTACACAGGCTGCATGACACCGGTTGCAAGCAGAATCATCACGATCACGCCAAGCGGGATGCGGTACGCCGCGAACCAGGCGAAGGAGTGGTTGGAGACGAACTTGAGCAGCCAGGCAATGGAGATGTAGCCGACCACGAAACCGATGCCGGAGCCCACAAGCAGTTGCAAGCCCGATGCGGCCTGGCCGGCCTGGGGGTTAAACGCGTCCGGCAGCGAGAACAGGCCGGAGGCGAGCACCGCGGGGATCGCCAGCAGGAAGCTGAACCGGGTGGCCACCTCGCGGTCGAGGTTGCGCAGCAGACCTCCCGAGATCGTGCCGCCGGAACGCGACACACCCGGGATAAGGGCCAGGCACTGCCACAAGCCCATGACGATGGCGTCCTTCATGGTCAACTCATCGAAACCGCGCTGCTTCTTGCCGTAGCGCTCGGCGAGGATGAATACGAAGGAAAACAGGATGAGCACAGTGGCGGTGATCCACAGGTTGCGGAAATTTTCCCGGATGAGGTCCTTCAGCAGCACGCCCGCGATGCCGACCGGAATCGTGCCGACGATGACCATCCAGCCCATGCGGTAGTCGAAACCGCGCTTCGCCTTGTCAAATAGCCCGGCGAACCAGGCGGTGAGGATGCGCCAAATGTCTTTGGCGAAGAAAACGAGCACCGCCAATTCCGTGCCCAGCTGGATTACTGCGGTAAAGCTTGCGCCCGCGTCTTCGCCCCAGAACAGTTCGGACACGATTCGCAGGTGGCCCGAGGAGGACACCGGGAGAAACTCCGTTAAGCCCTGCACAATCGAGAGGACAATCACCTGTAGCCACGACATCATGGCGTCACACCCTACTCTGCAGGCCGGACGATCACGGAACGCCCGCGCCGGATTGCTAGGCTTTCGAGCGTGATTGCTCGTCGTTTAACTCCCCGTTTTACCGCTTCCGCGGCGCTTGCCGTGGCGCTTCCGCTTTCACTCGCCGCGTGCGGAGCCTCTCCGAACGCGAAGATCGACGAAGCCGGCGGCGAGGCGGCGGCCAATATGGGCAGCGCGGAGCCCGCACAATCCCCCGCCGCTTCTGATCCGGCCGGCCAGGTGGTCGCGTTCGAGGCCGTGCGCGACCTCGATACCACCGACGGTGTAGTCGGTGTGCGCACCGACGACTCGCTCATCCTCGGCTCGCTGGAGGAGGTCGTCGACGGCAAGGGCGAGACGCACCAGCTCGACGCTTCGTGCGGAGATGTTTCGGCGAACGCGGGTTCCTTCGCGGTGGCGTGCGACGGTGAGATCCGCGTCTTCGGTCAGGCAGAGCAGACGATTACTACCGAGGAGCCGGTCACCTCTGCCACCGTGGTCTCCAGCGGCCAGGTGCTCGCGGGCAGCGACTCCGAACGCAAGGTGTGGGTCTTCGACGGCGGCGAACTTGCAGACACCATCGACGTCGCGCGCGAGACCGACCAGCTCCAGGCAGTCCCCGAGGAGGGCCAGGACGACGCGGTGGTGCGCACCAATAGCTTCGACACCACCATCCAGGACATTGACTGGCACGGCTCCCGCCAGGGCGGCACGCTGCGCGTCGGACTCGGAGTGGGGAAAGTTGCCGCTGGCGAGCACGGCCTCGTCCTCGCCGCCGATTCCACCGGTAACCAGATTCTCGTCTACACCACCGACGACATCATCCGACTGCAGCAGAGCGCTCCCGTGCCGGAGGGGCCGTGGGACGTGGCGTGGGATTCGTCGCAACGCTTGGCGTGGGTGAGCTCGCTTGCCGAAAACACCGCGACCGGCTGGGACATCTCCCAGGGCATACCGCTGGAGCGCAAGCGCTTTGCGACGATCGCCAACGCGCAGAGCATGATCACGCTTGACGACGGCACCGTCGTCCTTGCCTCCGCCACCGGAGACGGCATCCAAATCGTCCACCCGGACGAGCAGCAGAATTAGGAGCCACCAATGAGTCTGTACGACGCCTTGTACCCCCGCGCGCTGAAACTGATGTTTCTGCTTCCGCCGGAGCGAATCCACGAGATCATCATGTTCGCGCTGCGCACGCTCGACGCGGTGGGCCCGGCCAACCGCGCAATGGAAAAGTTTGTGCGCGTGCACGATCCGGTGCTGCGGCAGACAGTCTTCGGCGTAGACTTCCCTGCCCCATTGGGGTTGGCAGCCGGTTTTGACAAAAATGCCGAGGCGATCGACGCCTGGGGTGCGGTCGGGTTCGGCTACACCGAGCTGGGCACTGTGACGCCGAAGCCGCAGCCGGGCAACCCGGCCCCGCGCCTGTACCGTCTCCCCGCGGACAAGGCGATCTTGAACCGCATGGGATTTAACAACAACGGCGCTCTCGTCGTCGCCGACAACCTGCGCTCGCGCAAGTCGGACGATGTGGTGGGCATCAACATCGGCAAGAACAAGACCTCTGAGGACGCCGTTGCGGACTACCGCGCTACCGCGACCACACTCGGCCCGTTGGCCGATTACTTGGTGGTCAACGTCTCGTCGCCGAACACCCCGGGCCTTCGCGACCTGCAGGCGGTCGAGGAATTGCGCCCGATCCTGAAAGTGGTCAAGGAATCGACCACTACCCCAGTACTGGTGAAGATCGCACCGGATCTTTCCGACCACGACATCGACGCCGTGGCAGATCTCTCCGTCGAACTGGGGCTCGACGGCATCGTGGCCACCAACACCACCATTTCCCGCGACGGCCTGAAGACCGACGCCGCCGAGGTGAAGGAGATGGGCGCCGGCGGCATCTCCGGCGCACCACTCAACGCCCGCGCACTTGAGGTGCTCAAGCGGCTGCGCGAGCGCGTGGGCGACAAGCAGGTGCTCATCAGCGTCGGCGGCATCACGACTCCCGAGCAGGCCTGGGAACGCATCGCTGCGGGCGCGTCGCTACTCCAGGGCTACACCCCGTTCATCTATGGCGGCCCAGGCTGGATTTACAAGATCCACCGTGGCATTGCCAAGCAGATCAAGGCCCACGGCCTGGATTCGATCGAGCAGGCCGTGGGCAGCGGACTCGAGTGGAAGGCGCTTTAGCGCTTCGCCTGCACGCTGCGCCGTAGAATCACGGCGCAGAATCCGGCGGCGATTGCCCAGGCGACGAGCCACACGGGAGTCGTGGTCAAGAGCACGCTGTCCGGCAAAATCACCCCAAGGCCAATGAGCAGCACTGCGCCGAAGAGCACTACCACTTGAGTACGCGAGCCCTGCTGCTCTGTGCTCGTGGTGGCGAATGCGCCAACGAGCGCAACCGCCACTAGCACGGTGAGCACCTGCGGGGAGATCGCAAATGTCGCCTCGCCGCGGAAGAACGCCACCAAAGCGTAGAGAATCAAAACGGCGGCGATGCCCAAAAATGCGCCGCCGACACGAAGCTGCACGGGAACCATCCGGTGGCCTCTACTTGTTTTCGTACCAGCCCCAGGTGATCGCCCGGCCAAGCGCGTGGAAGTTCAGGTTGAAGCCGAGCTGGGTGGGGTTAGCGATCTCATCGGCGGGCAATTCAGTGTCCACTGCGTGCACGACGTAGAGGTAGCGGTGCGGGCCGTGTCCGCCCGGAGGGTTCGCACCGTAGTAACCCTGAATACCGGAATCGCCGGCGAGCACCACCGCCCCGACGCCCAAGTCCTCCTTCGCGCCCGCACCTGCTGGGAGCTCGGTGACATCGGCCGGAATGTTAAACGCGGACCAGTGCCAGAAGCCGGAGGCAGTCGGGGCATCGGGGTCGAAGCAGGTCACCGCGTAGGTCTTCGTGCCCTCAGGCGCGCCGGTCCACGCGAGTTGCGGACTGGTGGCGTCGTCGCCGGCAAGTTTGTCGTCGAGACGCTCGCCCTCGACGATGTCCTCCGAGGTCAACTCGAACGACGGGACATCCGCGAGTGGCGCGTAAGGGTCGGGGCCGGGGAAGCGATCGGAATCGTATGAAGCAGTCATGCACTCATTCCTACCTGACTTCCCGTGATGGTCGCCACTACTCCGCAGATATAGTTGCGTACATCTCCCGCTACAAGACCAGCG
Organism: Corynebacterium lujinxingii; assembly: GCF_014490555.1. Classification (NCBI taxonomy): domain Bacteria; kingdom Bacillati; phylum Actinomycetota; class Actinomycetes; order Mycobacteriales; family Corynebacteriaceae; genus Corynebacterium; species Corynebacterium lujinxingii. The sequence continues at coordinate 1,220,297 of NZ_CP061032.1, forward strand.
TGGCAAACGAACCCGATTTCAGAATGCCAACGGTGAGATTATCCATCAGCAAATCACCCGTTAAGCTGGCGATTTGGCACTGTCGGAGACCACCCCTATAGTTAAGCGAGTGCCCAGCCGAGAGGCTGAACAAACACCCAAAGCCCGGGTGGCGGAATGGCAGACGCGCTAGCTTGAGGTGCTAGTGTCCTATTAACGGACGTGGGGGTTCAAGTCCCCCTCCGGGCACCACAGATGTCTCGCAACATAGTTCCGGAAACTATGAGCGAGACATTTTTCATATACGCGCCAGATCGGAGGCACTCGGATGAACCGCCCCGCAGTGCCCCGCCGCAACGCTATTGCGCTCGCTGTACTAGTTTCGGCGTTCGTCGCCGCCTGGGTGCTTTTGGACGTCCCACCGCTGTCCACCCTGCGCGAATGGGCTGACACACTCGGACCGTGGTTCCCTGCTGTGTTCTGGCTGCTCTACATTTTGATCACTCAATTCCCTATCCCCCGGACCCTGATGACGGTCTCGGCAGGCATCCTGTTCGGCACGGTGCGCGGAATTCTCATCGCAATCACGGCCACTACCGTCAGCGCCGTCATCTCGCTGCTGATTGTCCGCACTCTCCTGCGCGACTGGATCGCCCCACGCCTCACCCACCCAGCGGTCGAGCGGGTGAACCAGCGGTTAGAACAGCGCGGCTGGCTTGCGATATTGAGCCTGCGTCTCATCGCGGCCGTTCCGTTTTCGGTGCTCAACTACGCCGCAGCGCTCACCCGGGTCCCCGTGGTGCCGTTCGCGGCAGCGACACTGATCGGATCAGTACCCGGCACGGTGTTAGTCACCATCTTCGGCGACACGCTCACCGGGCAAGCCAACCCCGTCGTCATCGCGGTCATGGCGGTGCTCGCCGTGGTCGGCATCGCGGGGCTCATTATCGACGCCCGCCTTCCGGCACGTAAGTAAAGGCTCACGGATAGACCGGCGTAGGATAAGCAGCCATGATTGCCGTGCACGCGAGGTACAGAGGACGCGAAAAGGGGCGCGCCGCCGTGGTGGAGCGCTCCGCTGAAGCGTTGGGCACGCTACCCGGCATTGGCGCGTTCGAAATCCTGGGTGTCGAAGACATCCGCACCATCGCCGACACCCCGGAGGCGTCGCTCAACCTCATCATGGCGTTGCTTTCCGACGGCAGCTGGGCCATCGGTCTGGGCTTTGCCGACTCGGAAGCGAACGCACTCGCCACTGCCTCGAAGGCGGTCGGTGTGAAGGCGGGCCAGGTACGTGTGGTCGTCGATAAGCAAGGTGCGACCACTGAAGCCTCCGATATTGCCGCGGCGTTTGCACTGCTGGCGCACGTGCTGCACAAGCGAACGTTTGAAGGGCGCGAGGCGACCTCACTCGTGCGTCGCGGCTTGAATCAGAACGAGGCTGCAGCCGAGCTAGGCATCTCGAAGCAGGCGATTAGCCAGCGACTTCACGCCGCTGGCTGGCCTGCCGAACAAGCCGGCTGGCAGCTGACGTTGAACCTGATTACTCGGGCTGCTGATCAGGCCGATTAACCGGATCCACCGGGCGAGAGACCGGCTGATTGAAATCGAACCCGGTCTCCGAACCTGACGTGATCTCGCGGTGCGACGTGGAGCTCGGCGCGTTATCGGCGGGCTGGGTCGGATCCGGATCGTCGACATGCTTGTTCGCCACCGCGCGGGCCTCGGCAAGCGCGCGAGCGAGTTCCGGGTCGGTTGAGGTGTCGAACCACGCTTCCGGGTCGCCTTCTTCCGCCATCTCGCGGTCGCGCTCGTTTACTGTTTCCGCCTCGTACCGGAAGACGCCGTCGTCGTCCTTGTCGGCGAACGCGCGAGCGAACTGCTGCAACGAATCGCCGAACTGCGACGGGATCATCCACATGGTGGCCGCCTCGTTGTTGGCGATCTTGGGCAGCTGGTCCAAGTACTGGTACGCGAGCAACTCCGGGGTGACACCGGAGGATTTAATCGCGGCGTTGACCTTTTGGATCGCACGGGCCTCACCCTGCGCAGCGAGGTATTTGGCGGCGCGCTCGCCTTCGGCGCGCAGCATCATCGCCTGGCGTTCCGCCTCGGCGGCGAGGATCGCGGCGTGCTTTTCACCCTCGGCGGAAAGGATGCGCGCCTGCTTCTCGCCCTCGGCGGTCTTGATGTCGGATTCGCGCTTACCTTCCGCGGTGAGGATCATAGCGCGCTTCTCGCGGTCCGCCTTCATCTGCATCTCCATGGACTGCTGGATCGACGGCGGCGGATCAATCGCCTTGAGCTCCACTCGGCTGATGCGCAGGCCCCACTTCGCGGTGGCCGCGTCGAGTTCTCCGCGCAGGCGACGGTTGATGGTCTCGCGCGAAGTCAGCGTTTCTTCTAGCGTCATGCCACCGACGACGTCGCGCAGCGTCGCAGTCGAAATCTGCTCCACACCGACGAGGTAGTTGTCCACACCGTAGATCGCTTTGGCGGGCTCGTTGATCTGGAACGTGACCACCGTGTCAATTGCCACGGTGAGGTTGTCCTGTGTGATCACGGCCTGTGGCGGGAACGACACAACGCGCTCACGCGTATCCACGCGGGCACGCACACGGTCGATGTACGGCACGAGGAAGGTGATCCCACCCGAGGCAGTGCGCGTGTAGCGCCCAAGCCGCTCGATCACGGCGGCCTCCCCCTGCGGGATGAGCTTGATCGACGCTGTGAGCAGCGCGATCAGTAAGACAAGTATAACGACGAAGGTGACTAACCCACCCATCTAGGACTCCTTCCATACGACGGCCACGGGTCCGTCGATATCGTAAACGGTCACGTGAGAACCCGCTGGGATCGTCGCCGCTGGGTCGAGTGCGCGCGCCGACCACAGTGAGCCGTCTAAACGCACCTGACCGGTACCGTCAACGATGTCCTCCACCACTTCAGCACGGCTGCCGACGAGCGCACGCGGCGTCTCATCGAGCACCAGCGGTTTTTCCATGCGCTTGCGCAACGGTGGGCGCAGGAACACCCAGAACAGCACTGATGCCACGGTGAAGACAGCAATCTCAGCGGCAAGCGGTACGCCGGCTAGCGCGACCCCTGCGGTGACGAGCGCGCCGCACGCCAGCATGAGCAGTGTCAATTCCCCCACCGCTAGCTCGGCCAGCGCCAAAATTGCGGCGACGATGAACCAGAGTAAAGCTCCCACGCGATATACCTTACATGTGTTCGAGATCTGATTTGGACAGATCAGGGTTGGTCACAAAATCCACGAGTCGCTCGACCGCTCCGATCAGCGTCGAATCGAGATCCCTGAAGGTGTGCACCGACGAGGACACGCGGCGCCACCCCTCCTTCGGATCCGACCAGCCGAGGCGTCGGCACACACCGGTTTTCCAGTCCTCGCCGTACGGCACCTCAGGCCAGGCGGGGATGCCGACGCTCTTCGGCTTCACAGCAGCCCAGATGTCGATGTACGGGTGGCCGGTAACCAGCACGTGCGGTCCGACGTTTTCCACCAGCCGGGCCTCTTTTGTGCCCTTGATCAGGTGGTCGGCGAGCACACCGATGCGGCGGCCCGGCCCGGGCTGGAACTCGTCGAGACGCGCCTGCAAGTTATCCAGGCCTTCGAGATACTCGACGACGACACCCTCCACGCGCAGGTCGTGACCCCACACCTGCTCCACGATGGCCGCGTCGTGGATGCCCTCCACCCAGATCCGCGACGGCATCGCGACCTTCGCCTGGACGTTGGCGACCTTGCGCGAGCCCGAGTTCGACCGCTTCGGCTCCTCGTTTCGCGGCGCAACGTAGCGCGTGAGCGTCACCCGTTGACCTTCGACCATGAAGGCACCCGGCAGCATCTTGAACAGCCGCTGCGTGCCGTAGCGGTCCTCGAGGCGCACAAAGTCGCCGTCGTAGGTGCGCTCGAACCCGACGACCGCGCCGACGAAATCGTTGCCCACGATCTCCACGATGACGCCCGGCTCCGCAGGCATCGCCGGGTAGGTCGGCCGTTTCGTGCGTGCGTGGCCCTTAAAAATATCTCCGCTGTACCGGCTATCTCCCATAGTGTTTCCGCATTCTATCGGCCCGGCTACACTTGCCCGGATGCACACGCGCGCACAGGTTTATTCGCCACTGCAAAACACCGCCGTCTGGTTGGCGGCGTGGCTCTACAACGTCGAATCCACGGACGAGACCATCGATGCGCTCACCGACCTCGGCGGCACCCACACCTTTGACGGTGCCCCGATGGTGCAATTGCTTCACGACGTCCGCACCGCCGCCGACCTCGAATCACCTGAACCTGCCGTGCGGCTGGTGCTGTGGGGCCCAGGCCAGGCACCGCGGCTGCGTGCAGACTCTCCCGCGATGGAAGCGCTGACTCAGGCGGGCGCGCTCGTGGTCCGGGGCGGAGGCGCCAACCACATTCTGGTGCCCGACTATTCGGCGGACGGGGTGCGCTGGCGGTGGTTCGAGGACTACGAGCCGTTGCCTGAGCCGGAATGGCTCACGCCAGGCGAGGCCGACCAGCTGCTCTCACGCGCAACAAATGAGGCGGCTGTGCTCATCGAGGCCGCCGGCGGCACGCGCAAGGAACTGCCCAACCCAAGGCTGGCGGTGGGTACCCTGGCGGATTTTTACGACACCCCGGGCTTGCCGGCCGGTGTCACACCACGCGCCGCCAAACTGTTCGCGAGGGCGGACCGTGTGGCGGCGACCATCGAGACGGTGACGGAGCGTCTCGACGACCACACCTTCGATCCCCACCTGTTCGCCCTGTGGCGCCACGTTCGCTCCGCACGCATGGCGGGCGTGTCTGACGCGGTGGTTGATTACCGCCGCGAGTACATGCGTGCTTAAGCGTTCGCGGCCGGGCGCGCTGGGCGCTTCACCGGCGCACAGCAGCCTTCCCTGCAAGGCGCGCCGTTGACGGTACAGCCCTGCACGGTGACGCTAGACAAGGTTTTAGGCTTGACGTCGCCGCCTACTGCTGCCGCAATGTCGACCACCATGCCGGCGAACTCCGCATCGAGCCCCACCGTGGGCACACGGTCGAGCGTGACCCCCAGGTCGTCGCAGGTCTGCTTGAGCTCGGTGTCGAGGTCCCAAACGACCTCCATGTGGTCGGTGATAAAGCCGAGCGGCACGCAGATCAGGTGCTCGAAGCCCCCGGCAGCGTGCAGCTCCTCGGTCCTGTCAACAACATCGGGCTCCAGCCACGGCGTCGCCGGGTTGCCGGAGCGCGATTGCCACACCACCTCGTAGTCCTCAACGCCGGCTTGATTCGCGACGAGCGCGGCCGCCTCCGTAACCTGCCGCGAGTACAGATTCGCATCCGTCGGACCACCTGCGGCGTTGTCTGCAACAGTGGGCACGCTGTGTGCCGTGAATAGGATCTTCGTCGCCTCAGGTGCGCGTTCGACTGCTGCGCGCAAGTTGTCGGCCATCAGTTGCACAAACGTCGGGTGGCCGTAGAACTGCCAGAGCTTCGTGTACTCGATCTCCGGGGTGACCTCGCGGATGCGCTGAATGTCCTCGTCGTACTGGCGGCACGCGGAGTAGCCGCCCCAGGCTGACGTGGCGAAGACGAGGACGCGGCGGTGGTCGTCGTCAAGCAACTGCTTCGCGGTGTCTTCGGCGAACGGGTGCCAGTTGCGGTTGCCGAAGTAGACGGGAAGATCGATGCCGCGGCGGTCGAGTTCCGCCTCGATGTTTGCGATGAGATCGCGGTTTTGCGCGTTGATCGGGCTGACACCCCCGAAGTGGAAGTAGTGCTCGCCCACCTGCGCGAGACGCTCCCGCGGGATGCCGCGGCCGCGCGTGACGTTCTCAAGAAAAGGAATAACCTCGTCCTCCCCCTCGGGGCCACCGAAGGAGAGGACGAGGAGTGCATCGTAGTCGTGTAGAGCCATGGTCTTGAGCCTAGACCGTGGCCCGATCCGCTAGAGCAGGCGGACCGCGTTCGGGGTCATGCCCGACCAGCGCACTGGCGAGATCTTCACGTTCTGGCCGGACTGAGGCGCTTCGATCATGGTGCCGTCGCCAAGGTAGATCGCCACGTGCTGGCTGCCGCCCGGGCCCCAGAACAATAGGTCGCCGCGCTGGGCCTCGCTCGCCGGCACGTGCGTGCCACGCTGGTACTGGTAGCCGGTGTAGTGCGGCAGCGCGATACCGGCGCCCGCAAACGCGTAGAGGACGAGGCCGGAGCAGTCGAAACCGGACTGGCCGGAGCCCTCCAGGCCGTTGGTCGGTCCGTTGGCGTCGCCGCCACCCCACACGTACGGGGTGCCGATCATCGACTGTGCACGGGCAATCACTGCCTCAACCTGGGACGAATCGGATACCGCCGCCGAGGCCTGCTGCGCCTCCTCCGAGATCTCCGCCGCAGTCTGGAGCTCCGGCAGCACTGCTTCGACCGTGTCGGAGGTGGGCTCCACCTCGCCGATCGCGCCCGTCAATCCGTCAGCGAATGCGGTGACCAGCTCGCTGGATCCGCCGTCGCGGAACGCGTCCGCGAACGACCCGTGGTTGGCGGCCACGCCACCGACGAGCGCGACACCGGCGGCGATGGCGCCCGCCTTGGCGATGGCGTCGTCGTCAAGCTGCGGCAGCCCCGCGGCCGACGACAACGCCGCGATCTCGCCCGCGTCCGCCGTGGCGTTGCTGTCGGAGGATGTCTGGGCAACAACGCGCACCGCATCGACGATCGCCTCGCGGCTCGGCTCGCCTGCCTCCGGCGAGGTGCCTGAGATGCGGTCGCGCACCCGATCCACAACCTCTTCCGGCACCTCGTAGGTGGCGTCGCCGCGCGAGACGGTCAGCGTCGCCGCGTAGGGGCTGGCAACCGCGCTGTCTTCGGTGGCGTTGTCCTCGTTGGCTTTGCCCTCCGGCGCGCGCTGCTCGTCCAATTCGGACTGGGCGGCGTCGAGCTCACGCTGCGCAGCGTCGCGCTCAGCGGCACTGGCCTCCATAGCGGCGCGGTTGTCGTCGAGAAGCCTGCGAGCTTCAGCTTCCGCGGCTTCCGCTTCCTTCGCGGATGCGTCAGCTAACTCGCGCGTTTCGCGCAGCGTCGCCTCCTCGTTCGCGGCTTCAGCACGTGCGCGCTCCGCTTCCTCGAGCTTCGCACGCTTTTCCTCGGAGCGTTGACGCAGGAACAACGAGCGGTCCAGCACGTCGCGCTGCGTATCTTTCCCGCTGATCGCGGTGAGAGCATCGCTTGCCGACGCCCCCCTGTACTGCGAGCGGCTCAACTCCTCGAGTTCAGTGCGGAGCTTCTCCACGCGTGCTTGGGCGTCGTCGAGACGCTTCTTCGCCTCCTGCTCGCCGAGACGGGCTTGCTCCGCCTTCGCCTGGGCGTCGTGGAGGTCCACCAGCGACTGGTTGACGGCCTCTTGGAGTCCGCCAAGGTCGAGGTTGCGGGCATCGACGTCTGCCTGTGCCTTGGAAACAGCGGAAACGAGCTCGCTGACCGCTGACGTTGAGCTCTGACCAGACGCGGACGGGCTGACGAGGCCCATCACGAGAGAAATTGTTGCGGCACATGCGGCAGTACCGAACGCGTTTCGCGCACGGTTCAGCCGCGTGCCCCTTTGTGGGTTAGCCACGAAGGTGCTCCTCACACCGCACGCAGCGCACCACAGCAACAGCCCACAGGCGATCAAGAAAGACCTGCGGACGTGCCAAAAGCGCGCAAAAGAACCCTGACTAGGGGCTCGACGTGCGGTCCTAGATGTTGACTACTGACGCGGCAACGCGAACCGACAGCAGCGACAACGCAGTCAGATGAGTCTCAGTTCTCGGCGTGCTTCCCCACATGCCCGAACTTGAATCAAGGCGCTTGACTAGAGCGCCTTATGTGGTCCCATCGTGAAAGGTGCGACAACTATCGACCCACGAGCCGATACGGGAACCATACGTCAAGGCAACTGACTTGTATCCCTTTTGTTACACAAAGCTGCTTGAGTCAAGACGTTTCACATGATTCACACCCGCCTCACCTGCGCGGATTGGCACACCGTTTACGCGTGTGACATTCGTCACTCACCGAATCGGGGGTGGGCAGTTGCAGGGGCGTACCCGAGGGTTGTGGATGCAGTCAAGTGTTGGGGCTTGTCTTACCGGCGGCTAGCGCGAAAGGTAAACAGCGCGACGCACAACAGCACCAGAACGATCAGCCCCACAACAAGCAGCCAATTCACGTGAAATCCGGCTGCTTCAGCTGCAAACGCATGGAGACCGGCCACATAGTCTGGTTCAGCAACCATGGCCAGCTGCCCGCGTTCTATTTGGGCGCGGGTGAGGTTCTCGCTCACCCCAACTGCTACATGCGGGGTGCGCACCAGAACGGTGTCGAAGTCCGTTTGGCCGGCTACGTCCTGGGCGAGGTCGCGGAGATCAGCGACCTGCTTCGGCGTCTGCTCCAGCACGATGACCGCGGCCGGGTCGATAAGTGCGGTGTCCGGAGCGTCGAGTGCACCCTCGAGCCCGCCGCGCAGGCCGTCGTTGACCGGATTGTCGGTGCCGAATGCCACGGGAGAGGCACCGAGCTGTGCGATGAGCTCTTCGAGCGTGGTCTCCGGCTGCACGGACGGCTCCTTTTATTCGGCGTGCGGGGTACGTCTGATGAGTGTAGTTGCGGGGTCCAGGGTGTCGTCGTTAAGCAAAATGCGAAAACATAACGATCGTACTGTTAGTATCGGAGAGGATCTATGGCGAGTCGCTTAGTATGGGGCTTGACCATAGGGTCATCATCCCTGTTTTGAATTACAACGAGGAATGGAGCTCACCGTGGCAGAAAGCAAGAATTCTTTCGGTGCCAAGAAGACGCTCGAGGTCGGCGACAAGTCTTACGACTACTACGCGCTCGACGCTGTTGAAGGCATGGAGAAACTCCCCTACTCCCTGAAGGTGTTGGGCGAGAATCTCCTGCGCACCGAGGACGGCAAGAACGTCACCGAAGACCACATCAAGGCCATTGCGAACTGGGATCCCTCGGCAGAGCCGAGCGTGGAAATCCAGTTCACCCCGGCACGTGTGCTGATGCAGGACTTCACCGGTGTGCCGTGTGTTGTCGACCTTGCAACAATGCGTGAGGCCGTATCTTCGCTCGGCGGAAACCCGGACCAGGTTAACCCGCTGAACCCGGCCGAAATGGTCATCGACCACTCGGTAATTATCGAGGCATTCGGTTCCGACAGCGCCATCGAGAAGAACGTGGAGATCGAGTACCAGCGCAATGAGGAGCGCTACCAGTTCCTGCGCTGGGGTGCGGAGAACTTCTCCAACTTCCGCGTCGTGCCGCCGGGAACCGGCATTGTCCACCAGGTCAACATCGAGTACCTCTCCCGCGTCGTGTTCGACAACGAGGGCGTGGCCTACCCTGACACCTGCATCGGCACCGACTCCCACACCACCATGGAAAACGGCCTGGGCATCCTGGGCTGGGGCGTCGGCGGCATCGAGGCTGAGGCTGCGATGCTCGGCCAGCCGGTGTCCATGCTTATCCCGCGCGTTGTGGGCTTCAAGCTCACCGGCGAAATCCCGGCTGGCGTGACGGCGACCGACGTCGTGCTCACCATCACCGAAATGCTCCGCGAGCACGGCGTGGTGCAGAAGTTCGTCGAGTTCTACGGCAACGGTGTCAAGGAGATCCCGCTGGCCAACCGCGCGACCATCGGCAACATGTCGCCGGAGTTCGGCTCCACCTGTGCGATCTTCCCGATCGACGAGGAGACCATCAACTACCTGCACCTGACCGGTCGCTCCCAGGAGGACATCGACCGCGTCGAGGCATACGCCAAGGCGCAGGGCATGTGGCTCGAGCAGGACGCCACCGAGGCCGAGTACTCCGAGTACCTCGAGCTGGACCTGTCCACCGTCGTGCCGTCCATCGCTGGCCCGAAGCGCCCGCAGGACCGCATTCTGCTTTCCGAGTCCAAGGACACCTTCCGCAAGCAGCTGCCGGACTACAACACCGCCGGCGAAGGCACTGAAGAGCCGGTGCGCGCTGAGAAGGTCGACGCTGTTTCCTACAACGAGTCCTGGCCGGCCAATGGCGAATCGGCAGCCGAGGGTGCTGAGGGCCGTGCTTCCAAGCCGGTCATCGTCGAGTCCCCGCAGGGCGGCGAGTACACCCTCGATCACGGTTTCGTGGCCATTGCCGCAGTGACCTCGTGCACCAACACCTCCAACCCGTCCGTCATGGTCGGTGCCGCGCTGCTGGCACGTAAGGCCGCCGAGAAGGGCCTCAAGGCGAAGCCGTGGGTCAAGACGATTATGGCTCCGGGCTCCCAGGTCGTCGACGGCTACTACGACCGTGCAGACCTGTGGAAGGACCTCGAGGCCGTCGGCTTCTACCTGTCGGGCTTCGGCTGCGCTTCCTGCATCGGCAACTCCGGCCCGCTGCCGGCTGAGGTCTCCGAGGCAGTCAACGAGTTCGACCTCACCGCAACCGCTGTGCTGTCCGGTAACCGCAACTTCGAGGGCCGCATCTCCCCGGATGTGAAGATGAACTACCTCGCGTCCCCGCTGCTGGTCATCGCCTACGCGATTGCCGGCACGATGGACTTCGACTTCGAGTCCCAACCGCTCGGTCAGGACGCTGACGGCAACGATGTCTTCCTCAAGGACGTCTGGCCGTCCACCGAGGAGATCGAAGAGACCATCGCCGGTACCATCTCCCGCGAGATGTACGAGAAGGACTACGCGGACGTCTTCAAGGGCGACGAGCAGTGGCAGGGCCTCGACATCCCGACCGGCAAGACCTTCGACTGGAACGAGGACTCCACCTACATCCGCAAGGCGCCGTACTTCGACGGCATGCCGGAGCAGCCGGAGGACGTCAAGGACATCGAGGGCGCACGCGTGCTGGCGAAGCTGGGCGATTCGGTGACCACCGACCACATCTCGCCCGCGTCGTCCATCAAGCCGGGCACCCCGGCGGCGAACTACCTCGACGAGAACGGTGTGGAGCGCAAGGACTACAACTCCTTCGGTTCCCGCCGCGGCAACCACGAGGTCATGGTTCGCGGCACGTTCGCGAACATTCGCCTGCGCAACCAGCTTGTCGACGAGCAGGGCGGCTTCACCCGCGACTTCACCCAGGAGGGCGCACCGCAGGCGTACATCTACGACGCCGCGATGAACTACGCCGAGAAGGACATCCCGCTCGTCGTCATCGCCGGCAAGGAGTACGGCACTGGTTCCTCCCGTGACTGGGCTGCAAAGGGCACCAACCTCCTTGGCGTCAAGGCAGTCATCGCCGAGTCCTTCGAGCGCATTCACCGTTCGAACCTCATCGGCATGGGCGTGCTGCCGCTGCAGTTCCCGGAGGGCGAGTCCCACGAGTCCCTCGGCCTGGACGGCACGGAGACCTTCACCCTGACGGGCATCACCGAGTTCAACAACGGTGAGATCCCGGCGACGGTCCACGTCAAGGCTGAGAAGGACGGCGCTGAGGCTGTCGAGTTCGACGCCGTGGTCCGCGTGGACACGCCGGGTGAGGCGGAGTACTTCCGCCACGGCGGCATCCTGCAGTACGTGCTGCGTCAGATGGTCAAGAGCTAAACCGCTGTAACACCATCGCCGCGAAGGGGCCTCCGCACGACGCGGGGCCCCTTCCCCCATTTGCCAACCCGTCCCCGAGCATGAGGAGCCAACGGTCATGCCCATCGTGAGCGACGCGGAACTTGCCCGCCGCCGCGGCGAGATCATCGACGCCGCACGCACCTGCTTCGCCGACTACGGCTACGAGGGCGCGACTGTGGCCCGGCTCGAGGAGGCAACGGGTAAGACCCGCGGTGCGATCTTCCACCACTTCGGGGATAAAGAATCGTTGTTCCTCGCGATTGCGAAGGCGGATGCGGAGCGCCAGGCCCAGGTGGTCAGTGAGCAAGGCTTGGTCGAAGTCATGCGTGGGATGCTTCGCGACACGGCTGCCAACGACTGGTTCACCACCCGCGCCGAAATCCTGCGCAAGCTGCGAACAGACCCGAAGTTCGAGGCGCGGTGGCGTGAGCATCAAGAGGTGCTCGACCATGCGGTGCGTGATCGCTTGGAGTCAAATAAGCAGATGCGCGACGACGTCCCCGTGGCCGTCGTCCAGACGTACCTGGAGACAGTGCTGGAAGGGTTCATCACCAAACTAGCCGCCGGAGAACCTGTTGAGCGGCTCGAGGCGATGCTCGACGTGGTAGAACAAGCGGTCCGCGACCCGATGGGGGCCGAATAGACAGAGCGGTATAGACTCGCTCGCATGGCAAAGCTCCTTTTTCTTTCCTTGCGCGACGGCGAGATCGGCCCTGATGTCGCGCACGCCGAGTACCACGACACCCTGCGGGCCACCGGCCTCGACGAGCTGGATATGGAGCTCCGCGTCATCGACTCCCCCGATGCCCAACTCGGACCGCTCGAGCCGGTCAGCGGCATCATCGTCGGCGGCTGCTCGCTCAACGTGACCAACGAGGAGCGCTCGGCCTGGCACAAGCATGTCGACGATGTCCTGGCCACCGTGGTCACCTCCGGCAAGCCCGTCTTTTTCGTCTGCTTCGGCATCTCCTGGCTGGTGGACCACCTCGGCGGCACCGTGGGCCGCACCTCGCCCGAGCCGTCCGGGCCCACCACTGTGGACGTGACTGCAGCCGGGGCCTCCGACCCCGTTCTTGGAGGCGGCGGCACCTTCACGGCGCTGACTGGCCACACCGAAAACCCGGTGGATCTTCCCAAGAACCTGACGGTGCTCGCGACCGGCCCAGCCACACCTGTGCAGATGGTGCGTTACGACGACCGCGTGTGGGCCACCCAATTCCACGCCGAAATGGACGCCGACGCCATGCGTACCCGCATGGACTTCTTCCACGATTACGGCTACTTCCCGGCCGACGAATACGCGCGCATCGTCGCCGATCTGCCCAATCACGACGTCAGCCGGGCGAATTCGCTACTGCGAAACTTCGCCCGGCTGTGCCGTGAGGATTACTTCTCGCTCGACGCTTAGAGCCCGGAGACCGGGTCGTTGCCACCCTCAAAGTCGATCGGGTTACGGGCGAACGGTTCGCCGCGGCCCACCGATTCCACAATCACATCGGCGACGAGTTCGCGCGGGGTTTCGGAATCGGCGTCGCGTGCTTCGTCGAGAAGCGCAATGCCCTTGGCCGGGTCGTCGGTCAGCCGCGTCGGGCCCAGGATCTGGTACGGCAGACTCGAGTCGAGCAGGCGGCGGTCGACGGCCTTTTTGGACTCGACGTAGGCGTACCAGGCGCCGCCGTCGTTTTCCACGGACGCCTCGGAGGCACCAGCGTAGGAAACCATGATGGCAAACGGCGCAAATTCGTCGAGCTCTTCAAGCGCGTCGATCATTGCCATCGCAGCGTCGCGGTCGACCGCCCAGGTGCGCTCCGCGGAGCCTCCGCCGGCGCCCGCAGACCAGACGACGACGTCGAACGGGGTGAGCAGGCGTGCCCAATCCTCCTGATCGAGCGTGGTCAGATCGCGGACGAGGGCGGTTGCGCCGTCGTCGACAAGCTGCTTGGCGTGGTCGGGATTTCGCACGAGTGCGGTGACCTGGTGGCCCGCCTCGACCAACTTGGGAACGGAGTGGCGCGAGACGTTTCCGCCCGCACCGAGGACGAGTACATGCTGTGTTTTCATAACACCAACTGTACGCGTACTTCACGCCTATAATTTCCGCATGCACGCAATTATTACGACCACCGGTAAGGACCGCCCAGGCGTTATCGCCGCAGTCGCAAAGGAAGCGGCCGATCAGGGCCTCAACATCCTCGACGTCTCGCAGACCATCATGGACGACTTCTTCACCATGATCATGCGCGTCGAACTTCCCGAGGGCGACGTGGACATGGGTGCACTTCAGGACGCGTTCGACGCTGCGGGCAAGCCGCTCGGCATGGTCGTACGCATCCAATCCGAGGCGCTGTTCAGCGCAATCAACGACATTTAAGGGGCGCTTGTGAGTTTCGAGTTTTCTGACGCGCGTTTCCTCGACGTCATCCGGATGATCGAGGATTACCGCCTGGACATCCGAACCGTGACTATGGGCATCTCGCTTATCGGCTGCACCCGCTCCACGATGGAGGCCACCGCGCAGGCTGTGTACGACCGCGTGACTGAGCGCGCGGCGAATTTGGTCACAGTGTGCGAGGGCATCGAGCGGGAGCTGGGGATCCCGATCGTGAACAAGCGCATCTCGGTCTCCCCCGTCGCCCTCGTCGCGGCTGGTGTGGACGGCAACCCCGTCGACATCGCCCGCGCACTGGATCGCGCAGCGGCCGAACTTGGCGTGAACTTCGTCGGCGGATACTCCGCGCTGGTTGAAAAAGGCGGCACCACTGCCGACAAGCGGTTGATCTACTCCATCCCCGAGGCGCTGTCCGAGACGGACAACGTGTGCAGTTCCGTCAACGTCGCCTCCTCGCGCGCCGGCATCAACATGAACGCCGTGGCAAAGATGGGTGAGATCGTCAAGGAAGCTGCGGAATTGACCGCTGATCGCTCCTCCATCGCCTGCGCCAAGCTGGTTGTTTTCGCCAACGCAGTGGGCGACAACCCGTTCATGGCGGGAGCGTTCCACGGCATTGAGGAGCCAGACACGGTCATTTCAGTTGGCGTGTCGGGCCCCGGTGTCGTCGACAATGCGATTGCCCCTCTCAAGGGTGCGTCCTTGAACGAGGTTGCCGAAGAGATTAAAAAGGCCGCGTTCAAGATCACCCGCGCGGGGCAGCTCGTCGGAACGCTCGCAGCAGAACGCATCGGTGTGCCGTTCGGCATCGTAGACCTGTCGCTCGCCCCGACCGCGGAGATGGGCGATTCGGTCGCGCACGTTCTCGAACGAATGGGACTCGATCAGGTGGGCACCCACGGCACGACCGCTGCACTTGCCCTGCTCAACGACGCGGTGAAGAAGGGCGGCATGATGGCCTGCTCACGCGTCGGCGGCCTGTCCGGCTCGTTCATCCCGGTCTCCGAGGACAAGGGCATGATCGACGCAGTGAACTCCGGCGCAATCTCGATGGACAAGCTCGAGGCGATGACCTCGATCTGCTCCGTGGGCTTCGACATGATCGCCATCCCTGGCGACACCTCCGCCGAACTCATCGCGGGCATGATTGCCGACGAAGCCGCAATCGGCGTGATGAACCATA
The DNA here is from genome assembly GCF_014490555.1 of Corynebacterium lujinxingii. Taxonomy (NCBI): domain Bacteria; kingdom Bacillati; phylum Actinomycetota; class Actinomycetes; order Mycobacteriales; family Corynebacteriaceae; genus Corynebacterium; species Corynebacterium lujinxingii. Next base: position 1,235,446 of record NZ_CP061032.1, read on the forward strand.
AGACCACCGCGTCGCGCCTGATCCCCGTACCCGGCACCACGCCTGGCGACGAGGTGAACTTCGGCGGTCTTCTCGGCTACGCCCCGGTGATTCCGGTGAACACCGTCGGCAACGACGAGTTCATCCACCGCGGCGGGTTCATCCCTGCCCCGGTGCACGGGTTTAGAAACTAGCGCTTCTTGCCAATGAGCAGGTAGCCCACCCAACCAAGCGTGTTTACTGCGCCGATGATTGGAGTCCAAAGCCACTTCGGGCCACGGATGCGCTTGGAGTTAGTGCGAGCCAAGTCCCGAAGTGCGTACGCCTTGCCTGCGGTATCGATAGTCGCAAGGACGCCAGCAAACGTTTTTTGGTCGGAGGACAGACCGTTCCAGGCGTCCTTGATGGAGCGAATAATTCCGTTGTTCTTTGCCATGCTGATGATCTTAGCGGGCTGTAAGGCGTCATCGACAAGCGCTATGCCCGCTCAACAGGATCGTAAATAAGATGCGAGCGAGCGTCGGATGCGCCGATCACCGACATTGTTCCATCAGTTTCGAGGATCACAGCCTCGACAGCGTCCAACCCGGCGGAACCGCTCTTGCGCACCGCTTGTAACACCTCACGCTCAGTCACGCGCTCGCTCGCCATAGTCTTCCGGTTAAAGGCGCCCCCGGAGTACAACAGCGCCGGCTCCGATTTAATTAAACGTTCGAACCGATCAGATTTGAACGCAAGCTTGGAAATGATGTACTGCCCACCGAGCAAAATGATAATAGCCGTCACTGACTGGGCGAGTTTGACGTCTTTGCTGGTCAGTGTGGAGGCGAAGACGGACCCGAGGGCCACGGTAATGACGAAGTCGAAGATGTTGAATTTGGACAACGAACGCTTACCGGAGATCTGCAGCATCACGATGAGCGCCACGTAGATGAGAAGCCCTTTTCCGGCTGTACTAAGAACGGTGGTCCAGTCGTTGTAGAAAATGTCGCGCATTGTGCCAAGTCTACGGACGCTGCTGCTATGCCAGCTCGACAATCTCCATGTATTCGTCGCTCCACATGTCCTCGTCACCTTCGGGCATGATGATGACCCGCTCCGGTTCGAGCGCGCGCACCGCGCCCGGGTCGTGAGTCACAAGCACGACAGCGCCCGTGTAGGTCTTCAACGCGTCGAGAACCTGTTCGCGGGACTGGGGGTCGAGGTTGTTGGTGGGCTCATCGAGAAGCAACACGTTCGCGCGCGACGACACCAGGGTGGCAAGCGCAAGCCGGGTCTTCTCGCCGCCCGAGAGGGTGCCGGCGGGCTGCTCCAACTTTTCGCCCGAAAACATGAAGGCGCCGAGCAGGCCGCGCAGGTCCTGCTGGCCGGCATCCGGGCAGGCCTCGATGGTGTTCTCCCACACCGTCTTCGAACCGTCGATCGTGTCGTGCTCCTGGGCGAAGTACCCGATCTTCAGGCCGTGACCCGAGACCACGCCGCCCTCGCCGTCGGTGCGCTCCACACCTGCAAGCAGCTTCAGCAGCGTCGTCTTGCCAGCGCCGTTGGTGCCCAAGACGACGACGCGGGAACCCTTGTCCACCGCGAGGTCAACGCCCGCGAACACCTCGAGCGAGCCGTACATCTTGGTCAGCCCCTTGCCGAACAGCGGGGTTTTGCCGCACGGCGCCGGCTCCGGAAAAGAAATCGAGGCAACCTTGTCGGCGACGCGGACGTCGTCGAGCTCGCCCATCATGCGCTCCGCACGCGCCAGCATCTGCTTCGCCGCCGCTGCCTTAGTCGCCTTCGCACCAAGCTTCGCGGCCTGCTTCTGCAGCGCGGAGGCTTTCTTCTCGGCGTTCGCGCGCTCGCGGCGCCGGCGAGCCTCGTCGAGGGCGCGAGCGTCCTTGTACTTGGAAAAGCCCATGTTGTACACGTCCGCCTCGGCGCGAACAGCGTCGAGGAACCAGACTTTGTTGCAAACGTCGTCGAGAAGCTCGACGTCGTGCGAGATCATGATCAGCCCGCCCTCGTGCTTGGACAAGAAACCGCGCAGCCAGTTGATGGAGTCGGCGTCGAGGTGGTTGGTGGGCTCGTCGAGAAGCAGAGTGGTCTGCGACTTGCCCGAGCCCTGACGCGAGGCGAACAAAATCTGCGCCAATTCGACGCGGCGACGCTGGCCACCCGAGAGGGTCTTTAGCTGCTGGTCCAACACTCGTTCGGGCAGCCCCAAGTTGTCGCAGATCTGGGCCGCCTCCGAGTTGGCCTCGTAGCCGCCGAGCGCCTGGTAACGCTCCTCTAGCCGGGAAAATTTTGCGATCGCCTTGTCGCGCTTCTCCCCGTCCGTTTCCTCCATCAGCTTCTGCTGCTTGGCCATTGAGCGCTGGATCTGATCCAGCCCGCGGGCAGACAGGACGCGATCGCGGGCGGTCTGCTCGATGTCGCCCTCCTTGGAGTCCTGCGGGAGGTAACCGATCTCACCGGAACGGGTCACCGAGCCGCCGTAGGGCTCGGTCTCCCCCGCCAGGATGCGCATCGTTGTCGTCTTGCCGGCGCCGTTTCGGCCCACCAGGCCGATGCGGTCGCCGGGTTGGACGCGCAGGTGCTGACCGGGGGCGTCGAGAAGCGTGCGCGCGCCGACGCGGACCTCGAGATCATTGGTGACAATCACGGGGGAACACTGTAGCAACCACCCCCAAATCGAGATCTACTTCTTCGACACTGAACGCACGATCCAAATGATCAGCGCGACGATCAGCCCAAACAGGCTGGCAGTACCGAGCATGACCAGAATTTCAACAAACCCAATGTTCACAACAATCCTCCCTCACAACGCGGAAATCCCCCACAGGTTAACAACCTGGGGGGATGTCAAGAGGTGTTTTAGACCGCGAACCCGAGGGCGCGGAGCTGCTCGCGGCCCTCTTCGGTGATGAACTGCGGGCCCCACGGCGGCATCCAGACCCAGTTCAAATCGAGCTCGTCAACCGCGGTATTCGCCACGACGGCCTGGGTCGCCTGGTCCTCGATCACGTCGGTGAGCGGGCAGGCCGGCGAGGTCAGCGTCATGTTGATCACCGCGACCGTCTTGCCGTCGCGCTCCTCGATCCAGGTGTCGTAGACCAGGCCGAGGTCAACCACGTTGATGCCCAGCTCTGGGTCAATCACATCGTGGAGGAACTCCTCCACCTCGCCGACCAGCTTGAGCTGCTCCTCCGTCTGCTGGGGGCGCTCGGCCTGCTTCTCTGCCTCAGTCATTGCTACTCCTTGTCTCCCAGGGCGTCCGACGTCGCCGCCTGGAACGCCTTCCAACCCATCAGCGCGCACTTCACGCGCGCCGGGAACTTCGCCACACCGGCGAACGCCACGCCGTCGCCAATCTTCGATGCATCTCCCTCAACCGTGCCACGGGAGGTGACCATCTCCTCGAACGCGCCGAGCTTCTCCATCGCTTCAGCCACCGGCAGCCCGATGATCTCCTCGGCCATCACCGAGGTGGAGGCCTGCGAGATCGAGCAGCCCTCAGCGTCGTAGGAGACGTCCTCGACCGTGGAGCCGTCGTCTGACAGGTGCACGCGCAAGGTCAGCTCGTCGCCGCACGACGGGTTGACGTGGTGCACCTCCGCCTCGAACGGCTCGCGCAGCCCGGCATGCTGCGGGTTCTTGTAGTGGTCCAGGATCACTTCCTGGTACATGGATTCGAGGTTCATCGCACGAAAAACTCCTTCGCTTTGCTAATCGACGACACCAAGGTATCAACCTCATCCAGCGTGTTGTACAGGTAGAAGCTCGCCCGGGACGTGGACTGCATATCCAGCCCCCGGTGCAGCGGCCACGCGCAGTGGTGGCCGGTGCGGATGGCTACACCCTCGGAGTCGAGCACCTGGCCCAGGTCGTGCGGGTGCACGCCCTCCACCGTGAACGCGATTGCCCCGCCGCGGTTATCCGCGGTGAGCGGGCCAGCGATACGCAGCCCGTCGATGGCCTGCATCTGCTCCAGCGCATACTCGGTGAGTTTGTGCTCATGAGCCTGGATGTCTTCCATCCCGACCTCGGTGAGGAAGCGCACCGCCTCGCCGAGTCCGACGACCTGAGAGGTCATCTGGGTGCCGGCCTCGAACCGCTGCGGCGCCGCAGCGAAGGTGGCCTCCTCCATGCGCACAACCTCGATCATGGAGCCGCCGGTGAGGAACGGCGGCAGCTCGCCCAGGTGCTTCGAATACACCGCGCCGACGCCGTTGGGACCACACATCTTGTGGCCGGAGAACGCGGCGAAGTCGACGTCGAGTGCGTGGAAGTCCACCGGCATGTGCGGCACCGACTGGCAGGCGTCGAGCACCGTGAGCGCTCCGACGGCCTTGGCGCGGCGCACCATCTCGGCGACGTCGGCGTGCGCGCCGGTCACGTTCGACTGGTGGGTGAAGGCCACCACTTTGACGGTGTCATCGAGCTCGAGCGAGTCGAGGTCGATGCGCCCGTCCGGGGTCATCTTGTACCACTTCAGCGTCGCACCGGTGCGGCGCGCAAGCTCCTGCCAGGGCACGAGGTTGGCGTGGTGCTCGAGCTCGGTGATGACGATCGTGTCGCCCTCCCCGACCGCGAACGAACCAGCGCGCGAGTCACCAAGGACGTACGCAACCAGGTTCAGGGCTTCGGTGGCGTTTTTGGTGAACGCGATCTCGTGGTCACGCGCGCCCACGAACGCGGCGATGGCCTCGCGCGCGGACTCGTAGGCGTCGGTGGCCTCCTCGGCCAGCTGGTAAGAGCCGCGGTGCACGGGCGCGTTGCAGCCGAGCACGAAGTCGCGCTCGGCGTCCCACACGCGCTGTGGGCGCTGCGATGTCGCCCCCGAATCCAGGTACACCAGCGGTTTGTTGTCCCGCACGGTGCGCGACAGGATCGGGAATTCCTTGCGAATGGCTTGTACGTCGAGCGCCATTAGATGAACTTCTCGTAGCCCTCGGCCTCGAGCTGGTCGGCGAGCGAGGCGTCGCCGGTCTGCACGATCTTGCCGTCGGCAAAGACGTGAATGAAGTCGGGCTTGACGTAGTTCAAAATGCGCTTGTAGTGCGTAATCATGAGCACGCCGCCGCCGGTCTCCTCCTGGTAGCGGTTGATGCCCTCGGAGACGATGCGCAGCGCGTCAACGTCGAGGCCTGAGTCGGTCTCGTCCATCACGGCGAATTTCGGCTTCATCAGCGCGAGCTGCATCACTTCGTGGCGCTTCTTCTCGCCACCGGAGAAGCCCTCGTTGACGGAGCGCTCCGAGAAGGACTCGTCCATCTGCAGCGCCTCACGGGCGGCGTTGAGCTCGCCGACCCACTCGCGCAGCTTCGGCGCCTCGCCACGCACGGCGGTGATAGCGGAGCGCATGAAGTTAGACGACGACACACCCGGGACCTCGACCGGGTACTGCATGGCCAGGAAGAGGCCTGCGCGGGCGCGCTCGTCGATATCCATCTCGAGGACGTTCTCGCCGTCGAGCAGCACCTCGCCGTCGGTCACCTCGTACCTCGGGTGACCCGCGAGGGTGTACGCGAGGGTGGACTTACCGGAGCCGTTCGGGCCCATGATGGCGTGCGTCTCGCCGCCGTTAATGGTGAGGTTGACGCCCTTCAGGATGGGCTTCGCCTCCTGGCCCTCCTCGGACGGAAGGACGTTGGCGTGCAGGTTCTTAATTTCGAGGGTGGACATACATTGCTCCTTTTAGTTTGCGTTGCGCTCGAGCTCGCCTGCGACACGGGCGATGAGCTCGTCGCGGACCGACTCGACGGGGATCTGGTTGAGGACCTCGTTGAAGAAGCCACGGATGATCAGACGGGTGGCGTCCTCCTCGCGGATGCCGCGGGAGCGCAGGTAGAACAGCTGGTCGTCATCAAAGCGGCCGACCGTTGCGGCGTGGCCGGCACCGGCGATCTCGCCGGTTTCGATCTCCAGGTTCGGGATGGCGTCGGCACGCGCACCGTCGGTGAGCACGAGGTTGCGGTTCGTCTCGTAGGTGTCGGTGCCCTCAGCCTCGGCGCGGATGAGCACGTCGCCCACCCAGCAGGTGCGCGCCTCCGGCAGGTCGGAGGACTTGTCGCCCTGCAGCGCGCCCTTGTACAGCACGTTGGAGCGGCAGTTCGGCACCGCGTGGTCGACGAGCAGGCGGTTCTCGATGTACTGGCCGTCATCCGCGAAGTACACGCCGGTCAGTTCGGCGTCGCCGCCCGGTGCTTCAAATACGACACGCGGGGTGATGCGCACAACTTCGCCGCCGAAGGTTGCCACGTGGTGGCGCAGGCTCGCATCGCGCTTGACGACGACCGACTGCTGCCCCACATGCACAGCGTCGAGCTCCCAATCAGCGTCGACAACGGCGTTCAGGCGGGACCCCTCGCCCACAACCCAGTTGACGTTGTCCGCGTGGGTGCCGGAGCCCTCGTACTTCACCAGTACTGTCGCCGACGAGTGGGTGCCGGTTTCCACCACGATGGTGCCGAAGGTGGTCACATCCGCACCTGCGCCGGTCACGGTAATGGTGATCGGCTCTGCTAACTCCGCGTCGGCCGGAACAGACACCAGGGTGGCGTTTTCCGACGACGTCCACGCCTGAGCCGCGATGCGGTCGACGGGGGCGCCGGCGGCGCGCACGCGCTCGTCGTCAAGCGAAACCTGCTCCACGGTCACCTCGGACGGGCCATCGACCGCGATCTGCGCCGGGGCCTGCGGAGCGAACTTTCCGTTGTGCAGGCCGCGCAGGCGGCGCAGGGATACGAAGCGCCACACCTCGTCACGGCCGCCGGGGACCTCGAAGTCCTCGACGTTGAACGAGGAGAACAGGTCGCCCTTGTTGTTGTGGGTCGTTGCGTTTTTAACAGTCTCGACCATTTAGCCGACCGATCCTTCCATTTGCAGCTCGATGAGGCGGTTGAGCTCCAGGGCGTACTCCATGGGCAGCTCCTTGGCGATCGGCTCGACGAAGCCGCGCACGATCATCGCCATCGCCTCCTCCTCCGGGATGCCTCGCGACATCAGGTAGAACAGCTGGTCCTCGGAGACCTTGGACACCTTCGCCTCGTGGCCGAGGGTGACGCGGTCGTTGCGGATGTCGTTGTACGGGTAGGTGTCCGAACGGGAGATGTTGTCCACCAGCAACGCGTCGCACTCCACGTTGGACACGGAGTTGTGCGCGTTGGCGTTGACATGCACCAGACCGCGGTACGCCGCACGACCGCCACCGCGAGCCACGGACTTGGACACGATCGACGAAGAAGTGTGCGGCGCCATGTGCGTCATCTTCGCGCCGGTGTCCTGGAACTGGCCCTCGCCGGCGAAGGCGACGGAGAGCACCTCGCCGCGCGCGTGTTCGCCGGTCATCCACACGGCCGGGTACTTCATGGTCACCTTGGAGCCGATATTGCCGTCGACCCACTCCATGGTCGCGCCCTCTTCAGCCTTCGCGCGCTTGGTCACCAGGTTGTAGACGTTGTTCGACCAATTCTGGATCGTGGTGTAGCGGCAGCGGCCGCCCTTCTTCACGATGATCTCCACCACGGCAGAGTGCAGCGAGTCCGACTTGTAAATCGGGGCGGTGCAGCCCTCGACGTAGTGCACGTACGCGTCCTCGTCGACGATGATGAGCGTGCGCTCGAACTGACCCATGTTCTCCGTGTTGATGCGGAAGTAGGCCTGCAGCGGGATGTCCACGTGGACCCCCGGCGGGACGTAGATGAAGGAGCCACCGGACCACACCGCGGTGTTCAGCGCCGAGAACTTGTTGTCGCCGGCCGGAATGACCGAGCCGAAGTACTCCTTGAACAGGTCCTCGTGCTCACGCAGGGCAGTATCGGTGTCGACGAAAATGACGCCCTTTTCCTCCAGGTCCTCGCGGATCTGGTGGTAGACCACCTCAGACTCGTACTGCGCTGCGACACCTGCGACGAGGCGCTGCTTCTCCGCCTCCGGGATGCCCAGCTTGTCGTAGGTGCTCTTGATGTCCTCCGGCAGGTCGTCCCAAGACGCGGCCTGCTCCTCGGTGGAGCGGACGTAATACTTGATGTTGTCGAAGTCGATGTCGGACAAGTCGGCGCCCCACGTCGGCATCGGCTTCTTCTCGAAGATCTCGAGCGCCTTCGTGCGCTGGTTGAGCATCCACTCGGGCTCGTTCTTGATGCCCGAGATGTCGCGCACCACCTCCTCGTTCAGGCCGCGGCGCGCGGAGGCGCCGGCGACGTCGGAGTCGTGCCAGCCGTAGTTGTAGGCACCGATGGACTCGATAATTTCGTCGTCGTTCATCGGCTTTTCAAGACCTGGCTTTGGCTTCGCTTCAGTCATTGTCAGCCGCTCCTTTCGTTTCTGTTCCCGTTTGTGCGACAGGGATGTTAGTCGTGCAGATGCCGTGGCCGTCCGCGATGAGGGCGAGCGGTTGCACGTGCGTATCGACGATGCGTGCAATCGCCTCGTGCTCAGCCTCGCAAAGTTCGGGGTGAGCAGCCGCCACCGCGGACACCGGACAGTGGTGTTGGCACAGCTGGATACCTACTGGCGTACGCCGAATGCTGGGCTCGTAACCGTGCGCCTCAAGCGCGTCGGCGACGGAGCGCACCGCGTCTTCCGCGTCCTCCGAATCCGGATCAATTCCGGCGAACATGTGCTCCACACGCCGGCGCGCGAACTCGCGCACCGCTTCCTCTCCCCCGATGGACGCGATGACGTCCACGGCTTCGAGTGCCAGCGTGTCGTAGCTGGTGCCGAAATGCTCCCGGCCTTCGTCGGTGAGCTGGAAGTGCTTCGCTGGGCGCCCGCGGGAGGCCTGGTCTCCTGCCACCGTCCGCGGCGCGCAGGTTTCAGCCAGTCCGTCCTCCACGAGTTTGTCCAGGTGGCGACGTACGCCGGCGGGCGAAAGTCCAAGCTCGGTGCCGATCTCGGCCGCGGCGACGGGACCCTGCTTGAGCAGGGTCGACATCACCTGCGAACGGGTCGACCCGTTCGCGCGGTCTGCAGTGTCGTGCTCTGCCACCGTGCAACCCCTTTCCTTGGCTCTCTGCTCGCCTTTACACAACACTAGTGTGTCGAAATTATTTCTGCGTCAGCGGGGCCGTGCGACACAGTAAACTGTTGCGCCGTGAACGCTCGTCCCCTCCGCCCGTCCCGGCCGCCGCGGCTTCGGCGTCGCGGACGCGCGCTTGTCGACGAATTCCCCCGCATCGGCCGCCCCGGCTCCCGGTCCGCCGAACTCCACGAGCCTGCCAACAGTCAAGCGGGGGCGGGCGACGGCGCGTCGTATCACGAACAGAACCGGTTTTTCCTGCTGCGCTGGCTCGGTGCCGTCGGCACGCTGCTCATCGCGCTGGGCGGATTCGGCGGCGGTGCTCTGCCGGTGGTGGACAACCCCTGGTTCTCCTTCGGACTCGGCTCGGCGATGGGCCGGATGATGCTTGCCTCCAACGCCGTCGTGCTTATCGGCGTCGGCATGCTGGTGTGCGCCTGGCTGCTTATGGCGCCGTTTGTGGGGGCGTCCGGCAACGGGCCGCGCGTTGCCACCCCCGCGGTGCAGCGCACCTTGACCGCCTGGGTTGTACCCCTGATGTTCACCGCACCGCTGTTTACCCAGGACATCTATTCGTATTTGGCCAACGGCGCGATTGTGCGGATGGGCCTGGACCCCTACGCGGCGGGGCCGGTGGAGATTCTGGGTGTCGACCACCCGCTCGCCCGCTCAGTACCGTTTATATGGGCGCACTCCCCCAGTCCGTACGGGCCGGTCGCCCTCGGTATCGCTGCTGTGATTTCATGGCTGACCAGCGACACCATTTTCTGGGGCGTGATCGCCCACAGGCTGGTGTCACTCGCCGGACTGCTCGCCGCGTCGTGGGGGCTGCGCTCGCTGGCGCACCGCTGCGGAGTCAACAGCGCCGCGGCGATGTGGCTCGGGTTGTTAAATCCGCTGACCATCCTGCACTTGGTCGGCGGCATCCACAACGAGGCCATAATGTTGGGGTTCATCCTCGCGGGCCTCGAGGTGGGGTTGCGGGGCGTCGACGTCTTGCCAAACAAAAGCGCCTGGGCCCTCATCGCCGCCTCCGGCGCACTGATCACGTGCGCGGGGCTGGTGAAAGTCACCGGTTTTTTCGCGCTCGGCTTCACCGGGATGGCGCTCGCACGCGCGCTCCACGCGGCAGGCCGCCCGACCGTGCGCGCGATCACCCAAGCGGTCCTCGTGCAAAGCGTGCTGCTTGTCGCCACCACGGCGGTCGTCTCGCTCAGCGCCGGGATCGGACTCGGTTGGGTGACAGGCCAAGGCGGGGCGGCGTCGATACGCTCGTGGCTCTCGCTGACTACCGATATCGGGGTCATCGGCGGATTCATCGCCATGCTGCTCGGGCTCGGCGACCACACCGAGGCGATGCTCGTAGTCACACGGACGGCTGGACTTGCGGTCGCCGCCGCATTCGGGGTGCGCATGCTGTGGGCGACGTTTAAGGGCACCATCCACCCCGTCGGCGGGCTTGGCGTGGCCACACTCGTGCTCGTTGTGCTGTTTCCTGTGGTGCACCCCTGGTATCCGCTTTGGGCGATCCTGCCGCTGGCGGCCTGGGCGAACCGCGTGTTTTTCCGGGTAGGCGTCGCCGCCTACAGCGCGGTATTCAGTTTCCTCGTGCTGCCCCGCGGGCTTGCGCTGCAGCCGGGCGCCGTGGCCACGATCTATCTCTCCGCCGCGCTTACCTTCGCGGTGCTGATCGTCGCCGCTTGGCTGGTGTACAGGCAGCGTCGCGGCCGGGTACTACACTGATCGGCCATGAGTGAGCTAGCGCTTAAAGTCGACAACGTGGTGAAGCAATTCGGCGACAACACGGCAGTCGACGGCCTGACGTTTAGCGCGCGGCGCGGGGAGCTACTTGCACTGCTTGGCCCGAACGGCGCGGGCAAAACCACCACCATCGAGATGTGCGAGGGTTTCACCACCCCCACCTCCGGAACCATCAGGGTGCTCGGCATCGATCCAGTTACCCACCCGCAGCGGGTTCGCGACCGCATCGGCATCATGTTGCAAGGAGGCGGCTCGTACGCGTCGCTGTCCGTCACCGAGATGCTGCGCCTGGCCGCGAGCTACAACACCAATCCCCACGACCCAGAGTGGCTTATCCAGTTGCTCGGTCTCGAGGGCGTGCGCAAAACCACGTACCGCCGCTTGTCCGGCGGCCAAAAACAGCGGTTGTCGCTCGCTCTCGCCATCATTGGACGCCCCGAGCTCATCTTCCTCGACGAGCCGACCGCAGGCATGGACGCTCAATCGCGCCTCGCTGTCTGGGAAATCATCCAGGCGATGAAGCGCGACGGCACCACCGTGCTGCTGACAACCCACCTCATGGACGAGGCCGAAACGCTTGCCGACGACGTCGTGATCATCGACCACGGCAAAGTCGTCACCCAAGGCAGCCCGGCTGAGCTGACCAGCCACGATGAGTTCCCAGTTATCTCCGTGCACACCGACCGTGCGCTCGACGTGCGCCCGCTCAACGACGAGCTAGCGCACCTCGGCCTCAACGCGGAGGCGGTCAACCCGCACCGCTACCGGATTCGTGGCACGGGCTCGCCCGCGGTCGTTGAGACGCTAGCGCACGAGGCTGCACGGCAAAACGTCCTGATCCGCGAGTTGTCAGTAGCGCACCGCGACTTGGAGGACGTGTTTTTGGACATCACCGGCCGAGAGTTGAGGAGTTAACGGATGGATACCCGATTGTCACCTGGGACGTTCGCACCGGCACCGCGGCGGGCGTCGTTCGGTGCGATGGCGCTCGCTCAGGGGCGCGTGGAAGCGAAGCTGATGCTGCGCCACGGCGAGCAGCTGCTGGTGAACCTGCTCATCCCGGCGGCGGTGCTGGTCGCCGCCGCGTTTGTGCCGATCTTCGGCGACTCGACCGATTTCAACACTCTTGTGCCGATGGTGTTCGCAGTCGCGGCGACATCGGCCGGGTTTACCGGACAAGCCATCGCGCTCGCGTTCGACCGGCGCTACGGTGCCTTGAAGCGCACCGGCGCCTCCGGGGTGCCGCCGTGGACGATCATCGTCGGCAAGATCATGGGGGTGCTCGCCACCGTCGCGGTGCAGATCGTCGTCCTCGGCGCCTTGGCACTTGTCCTCGGCTGGCGCGTCTCGGTCGCGGGCGCCGTGTTCGGTCTGGTGGCTCTACTGTTCGGCGTTGCCACGTTTACCGCCATGGGGCTGCTCATGGGAGGGACTTTGAGCTCCGAGCTGGTGCTCGCACTGGCGAACCTGATCTGGATCGCATTCATGGGCATTGTCGGCTGGGTGGTCTACTCCGGGGAGCTCGCAAACGCCGGATGGTGGAACCTCGTGCCCACCGTTGCGCTGGCCGGAGCTCTAGCGGAGGCCGTGGAGCTGCGGTTCAACGCGCTCGCGTGGATCAGCCTCGCGGTGTGGGCCGCGGTGGCTGTCGTTGGCGCGGTGCGGCTATTCCGCTTTGACGACTAAGCGCGATACACTCAGTCCGATATTCATCCGAAAGTTGGAGATGCTGTGACCACCACGACCGAACATCCGTCGACCGAGAGCCGTTTCAAGGAGGCGTGGCGCGACCCGTCGCTGCGTCTTCAGCGCATGCTCGCGATGGTGCTGCTCATCTGCCAGGGCGGCATCACCGTCACCGGTTCCCTGGTCCGCGTCACCGGCTCGGGCCTGGGCTGCGACACGTGGCCGCTGTGCCACGAGGGCTCGCTCGTACCGGTCGCGGGCGCCGCTCCGTGGATCCATCAAGCCATTGAGTTCGGCAACCGTCTGCTCGCCTTCGTGGTCGCCGCGGCCGCCGCGCTCGCGCTCTTCGCCGTGATCCGCGCCGGGCGCCGCAAGGACATCAAGACGCTGGCCTGGATCTCCCTGATCGGCGTCGTCGTGCAGGCCGTCATCGGCGGTATCTCGGTGCGGCTGGACCTGCGCTGGTGGTCCGTCGCCGTGCACTTCCTGCCGTCGATGATCCTGGTGTGGGTCGCCGCCATCCTCTACATGCGCATCGCTGAAAGCGACGACGAGTTACCGACGCGCCGCTACCCGGCACGCGCGCAGACGTGGACTGTCATCGCCGCCGTCGCGCTGTGCTTCGTGCTCGTCACCGGCACGATGGTGACCGGCTCCGGCCCTCACTCCGGCGATTCCGGCATCGGCATGGAAGGTCGCCTGCAGCTGGACACCAGGGTGCTCGCGTACGTGCACGCGATCTGTATGTACCTCTACCTCATCAGCACGCTCATCGTCACTGTGCTGCTGCACCGCAACGGTGCCCCGGAGGATGCGAAGCGCACCGCCTGGGTGCTTATCGCCCTCATCGTCGTCCAGTGGGCGATTGGTGTCATCCAGTTCCGCATGGGGGTTCCGCGCTGGACAATCCCGGTGCATATCGGCATGTCGTCGACCGTGGTCGCATTTAGCGCCTTCCTTTTCGCACATGGAAAGCGCAGGTTGCCTACGCTCGTGTGACATGAAGGCAATTCTTGTTACGAAACACGGCGGCCCCGACGTACTCGAGTACACCGAGGTCGCCGATCCCGTCCCTGCCGAAGGGCAATTGCTTGTCGACGTCGACTGCGTCGGCGTGAACTACATCGACACCTACTTCCGTTCCGGGACCTACCCCTCCGAACCGCCCTACATCCCGGGCACGGAGGGCTGCGGCCGTGTCGTCGACGACCCGCGCGGTGAGATTGCTCCGGGCACACTCGTCGCATGGCACGACGCTCCCGGCTCGTACGCGGAGAAAGTCGTCGTCGACCGTAACCGTCTCGTCGCAGTGCCGGAGGGGGTCGAACCCGAGATCGCCGCGTCGATGCTGTTGCAAGGCATGACGGCGCATTACCTACTTCACGGAGTGCGTGAGACCACGGCGGGCGACACCATGGCCGTCACCGCCGGCGCTGGCGGCGTCGGGCTCATCCTCACGCAGATGGCCGCCGCGCTCGAAGCCACCGTCTACTCCGTCGTTTCTTCCGACGAGAAAGAGCACCTGGCCTACGAAGCCGGCGCGACCAAGGTGTTCCGCTACGGCGATTCGCTTGCCGACGACATCATTGCCGAAAACGGCGGCGCGGGTGTCGACGTGATCTACGACGGCGTGGGCAACGACACCTTCGACTTCGCCTTGAACGTCACCCGGCCCCGTGGCCTGGTCTGCTCGTTCGGCTCCGCTTCCGGCGACGTCGAGCCTTTCAAGATCCAGGAGCTGAACAAGCACGGCTCGCTGTTTCTCACCCGACCGTCGCTGACGCACTACGTGGCAGACAACGACGAGTTCCTCATGCGCGCGCAGGCTGTTGCGCGTGCGGTGGACGACGGCACCGTGAAAATGCGCATCCACCCGCCCTACAAGCTGGAAAACGCCCGCCAGGCCCATGAGGACCTGCAGGCGCGCAAAACAACCGGATCGGTGGTTTTGAAGGTCTAGAAGAGCAGCTCCCCGATCGTCTGCCATCCGATCACGGCGTCGAAGGACAGGCCGAGGAACAAGGCCGCGAGGTAGTTGTTCGACAGGATGAACAGCTTCAGCGGCTTGACGTCCTCGCCGCGCATGATGCCGCTGTGCAGCTTCGTCGCCACCACGAGGAAGGCGACGCCGGAGACGATCGCCACCACGAGGTAGATCCACGAGGCCGCCGGCACGAGACCGAGGGAGACAACCACGGTGAGCCAGGAGTACAGCACGATCTGTCGGCTCGTTTCCTGCGGGGAGGCCACCACGGGCAGCATCGGCACGTTGGCGCGGGCGTAGTCGTCCTTGTACTTCATGGCCAGCGCCCAGGTGTGCGGCGGGGTCCAGAAGAAGATGATGAGAAACATCACCACGGCCTGCCACCAGTTGTCGGCGGAGCCGTCGTTGACGTTGTCGCGGATGACAGCCCAGCCGACGAGCACCGGCATGCAGCCGGCCGCGCCGCCCCAGATGACGTTTTGCCAGGTGCGGCGCTTGAGCCACTTGGTGTAGACGAAGATGTAGAACGCGTTGGTCAGGATGATGAACAACGCGGCCAGCCAGGAGTTGCACAGGAAGCCGAGCCAGAGCACGCTGATGACCAGCAGCGACCAGGCGAACACCGCAGCCTTCTGCTTGGTGATCTTGTGGCGCACCAACGGGCGGGCGCGCGTGCGCCCCATCTTCTGGTCGATGTCGTAGTCCGCGACCATGTTGAAGGTGTTGGCGGCGCCGGCGCCCATCCAGCCGCCGAGCAGCGTGGCCAGCACGAGCCAGATGTGCACCTCCCCGCGGTCCGCCTGGAGCATCGCCGGGATCGCGGCGACGAGGAGAAGTTCAATGACCCGCGGCTTCGTCAACGCGAAATATGCCTTAATGGTCTCCAACAACTCTCTCCTTTGTGGTCCTCAGGTGGCGCGGGGCACTCATACCTTTGGACGATGCTAGCCCTTCCCCCGCCGAGGGAACGAATCGAACACGCCACTCGGCACACCCACTATGCTCTTGGAGGACCTCTTAGGACTGAAACGTAAGCGAGGAATGACGTGACGCTACCCCCCGAGCTGCAAGCGATGACCGTACGCAACTACCCGGAGGACTGGACCGACACCGACACCCGCGCAGTCGACACCGCCCGCGTGCTCGCGGCTGATGCGGTGGAGAACTGCGGTTCGGGCCACCCGGGCACCGCAATGTCGCTGGCGCCCCTCGCCTACACGCTGTTCCAGCGTGTGATGAACGTCGACCCGGCAGACAAGGACTGGGTCGGGCGCGACCGTTTTGTCCTGTCGAACGGGCACTCGTCGCTGACGCAGTACGTGCAGCTCTACCTCGGCGGCTTCGGCCTCGAGCTGCAGGACCTGAAGGACCTTCGCACCTGGGGTTCGAAGACGCCGGGCCACCCGGAGTACAACCACACCGACCACATCGAGATCACCACTGGCCCGCTCGGCCAGGGCCTCGCCTCCGCCGTGGGCATGGCGATGGCGTATCGACGAGAGCGTGGCCTGTTCGACCCGGAGACCCCAGCCGGCGAGTCGCCATTCGACCACTACATCTACGTCGTCGCCGGCGATGGTTGCCTGCAGGAGGGCGTGACCGCGGAGGCGTCGTCGCTGGCCGGCACCCAGCAGCTGGGCAACCTCATCTTGTTCTGGGACGACAACCGCATCTCCATCGAGGACGACACCCAGATCGCGTTCACCGAGGACGTGATGGGCCGCTACGAGGCGTACGGCTGGCAGACGCTGACGGTCGAATCCGGCGAGGACGTCGCAGCGATCGAGGCGGCGGTGGCTGAAGCAAAGGCCGAGGCCGCAAAGCCCACCATCATCCGGGTCAAGACCGTCATCGGCTACCCTTCCCCGAACCTGATGAACACCGGTGCGATCCACGGCGCCGCACTGGGCGCCGACGAGATCCGTGCGGTCAAAACCGAGCTCGGCTTTGATCCTGAGGCCGACTTCCCCGAAGAGCAGGACGTCATCGCCCACACCCGCAAGCTGCGCGACCGCGCAGCTGAAAAGCGCGAGGCGTGGAACGAGAAATTCGACGCGTGGGCGAAGGCGAATCCTGAGCGCAAGGAACTTCTCGACCGTTTGACCGCCCGCGAGCTGCCAGCCGACTGGAAGCAGGACTTCCCCACCTGGGAGCCGGATGCGAAGGGCATCGCCACCCGCAAGGCCTCCGAGGCCGCGATCCAGGCCGCTGCCGCCGCGCTCCCCGAGCTCTGGGGCGGCTCCGCCGACCTGGCCGGCTCCAATAACACGTTGATCAAGGGTGCAGAATCGTTCGGACCGGAGGCCATCTCCACCGACATGTTCACCGCCAATCCGTACGGCCGCAACCTGCACTTCGGCATCCGCGAGCACGCCATGGGCGCTGTGATGAACGGCATCGCCCTGCACGGCGGCACCCGCGTCTACGGCGGCACGTTCCTGATCTTCTCGGAGTACCTCTACCCCGCCATCCGCGTTGCCGCATTGTCCGGGATCGACGGCTACTACGTGTTTACCCACGATTCCATCGGCCTGGGCGAGGACGGCCCGACCCACCAGCCGGTCGAGACCCTCGCTGCCCTGCGCGCCATCCCGGATGTGGCCGTGATCCGCCCGGCGGACGCGAATGAGACTTCGGCCGCGTGGATCGCTGCGCTTGAGGCCAAGGAGCAGCCGAAGGCGCTCGCCCTGTCGCGCCAGAACCTGCCGGTGCTCGAGGGCACGAAGGAGAAGGCGTTCGACGGCGTCGCCCGCGGCGCATACGTGCTCGTCGAAGAGTCCGCTGGAACCCCCGACCTGATCCTCATGGCCTCCGGCTCCGAGGTGCAGTACGCGGTCGAGGCCGCAAAGGTGCTCGAGGCCGATGGCACCGCGACCCGCGTCGTGTCCGTGCCGTCGATGGATTGGTTCATGGAGCAGGACGACGACTACATCGACTCGGTGCTGCCCCGTGACGTCAAGGCGCGCGTGTCCGTCGAGGCCGCGACCTCCATGCCGTGGTTCCGTTTCCTCGGCGAGTACGGCCGTGCGGTGTCGCTGGAGCACTTCGGCGCTTCCGCCCCGGGCGCCGAGCTGTTCGAGCGCTTCGGCTTCACCACCGACAATGTTGTGCGCGTTGCCCGCGAGACGCTTGAGTGCGTGCGCGAGCAGCGCAGCGTGCCGACGAGCAAGCGCGTCGGCGACACCGAAGCCGAACCGACCCGGGGCGACGGGCGCTAGGTTCGCAGGCCCACCTTGCACGAAGAGGCACGAAGAGGAAGAAATAGGACATGACTGCTATCGACGATCTGTACAACCTTGGCACCTCCACCTGGCTTGACGACCTGTCGCGCGAGCGCATCGCCACCGGCAACCTCGACGAGGTCAAAAAGGCCAAATCCATCGTGGGTGTGACCACCAACCCGGCAATTTTCGCCTCCGCGATGGGTAGCGGCACCCACTACGACGAGCAGCTCACAGAGCTCAAAGAGGCCGGTGTCACCGTGGACGACGCCGTTTACGCCATGAGTGTTAAGGACGTCCAGGACGCCTGTGACCTGTTCCGCGACACGTTCGAGGCCACCGGTGGCAAGGACGGCCGGGTCTCCATTGAGGTGGACCCGCGATACGCAGCCGACGAGGCGAAAACGATCGCACAGGCCAAAGAGCTCTGGGAGCTCGTCGGCCGCGACAA
Source organism: Corynebacterium lujinxingii (assembly GCF_014490555.1). Taxonomy (NCBI): domain Bacteria; kingdom Bacillati; phylum Actinomycetota; class Actinomycetes; order Mycobacteriales; family Corynebacteriaceae; genus Corynebacterium; species Corynebacterium lujinxingii. The sequence goes on from NZ_CP061032.1 coordinate 1,253,538, forward strand.
CCTCATGATCAAGATCCCGGCGACCGACGAGTCGCTGCCGGCAGTCACCGCCGCGCTTGCTGAGGGCATCTCGGTCAACGTCACCTTGATCTTCTCGGTGGAGCGCTACCAGCAGGTCATTGACGCGTACAAGGACGGCATCCGCAAGGCCGCGGCGAACGGCCACGACGTGTCCACCATTCACTCCGTGGCGTCGTTCTTCGTCTCGCGCATGGATACCGAGGTGGATAAGCGCCTGGAGACGATCGGTACCGACGAGGCGCTCGCGCTGCGGGGCAAGGCGGGCGTCGCCAACGCGCGCCTTGCGTACGCGCTGTTCCAGAAGGAATTCGGTGCTGAGGTCGTCGATAAGCTTCCCGAAGGCGCGAACAAGCAGCGTCCGCTGTGGGCGTCGACGGGTGTGAAGAACCCCGACTACCCGGCGACGATGTACGTCACCGAGCTGGCCGGTCCGGACACCGTGAACACGATGCCGGAGAAGACGATTGATGCCGTGCTCGAACACGGTGGCGTGGACGGCGACACGCTGACCGGCACTGAGGCTGCCTCGCACGAGGTGTTCGCGAAACTGCGTGAGGTGGGCATCGACGTCGATGATGTCGTCGCAACGCTTGAGCGCGAAGGCGTGGACAAGTTCGTCGACGCGTGGCAGGAGCTGCTCGATTCGATGACGGCTAGGCTCGCGTAGGTGAACAACGCAGCTTCGCAGTGGCACAATCCGCTGCGCTCCCCCGATGACAAGCGCCTGCCGCAGATCGCCGGCCCGTCCGGCATGGTCATCTTCGGCGTGACCGGCGACCTGGCTCGTAAGAAACTGCTGCCGGCGATCTACGACCTCGCCAACCGCGGCCTGCTACCCGGCGGGTTCACGCTCGTCGGTTACGGGCGCCGCGACTGGACCCAGGCTGATTTTCAGGCGTACGTGCGCGAGGCGATCGACGCTGGCGCGCGCACAAGTTTCCATGACAACGTCTGGCAGCGCCTCGCGGAAGGGCTGCAGTTTGTCAAGGGCAACTTTGACGACGACGCTGCCTTCGACACACTTGCCGAAACGCTGAAGCGCAGCGACGCGGAGCGCGGCACCGCCGGCAACTGGGCGTACTACCTGTCCGTGCCACCCGAATTTTTCGCCGACGTGGTCCACCAGTTGGACCGCAGCGGCATGGCGCACGCCGGCGAGAATGAATGGCGTCGTGTGATCATCGAGAAGCCGTTTGGCCACGACGTGGAATCGGCCCGGGAACTTAACGAGATCGTCGGCGCTGTTTTCGACGAGCAGTCGGTGTTTCGCATCGACCACTACCTGGGCAAAGAAACCGTCCAGAATATTTTGGCGCTGCGCTTCGCCAACCAGCTGTTTGAGCCGTTCTGGAACTCGCACTACATCGATCACGTCCAGATCACCATGGCCGAAGACATCGGGCTAGGCGGGCGCGCGAGCTACTACGACGGCATCGGAGCCGCCCGCGACGTGATCCAGAACCACCTGATCCAGTTGCTTGCACTGGTGGCCATGGAGGAGCCGACCTCGTTCTCCCCCGCCCAGTTGCGCGCCGAAAAGTTGAAGGTGCTGCGGGCGACCACGGCGGTCGGCCCATTCAGCGACACCACCGCCCGCGGCCAGTACACCGCGGGCTGGCAGGGCTCCCAGCACGTTGTGGGTCTGCGCGAGGAGGAGGGCTTCGACCCCGAATCCACCACCGAGACCTACGCGGCGTGCACACTCGAGATCGCGTCGCGGCGCTGGGCCGGTGTCCCGTTTTACATGCGCACGGGCAAACGGCTTGGGCGCCGTGTGACAGAAATCGCCCTCGTGTTCAAGAATCCGCCGTACCAGCCGTTCACGAACGGGCAAACAGATCTGCTGAACCAAAACGCTGTGGTCATCCGCATCCAGCCAGACGAGGGCGTGCTCATGCGCTTCGGTTCCAAGGTGCCGGGCCCGGGCATGGAGCTGCGCGACGTGAACATGGATTTCCACTACTCCGAAGCCTTCACGGAACAGTCGCCCGAGGCCTACGAGCGCCTCATCTTAGACGCACTATTGGACGAGTCCAGCCTGTTTCCCACCAACGCCGAGGTGGAGCGCAGCTGGGAGATCCTCGACCCGGTGCTGGAGTACTGGGCCGAGCACGGCGCCCCCGACGACTACGAGGCGGGCACGTGGGGCCCGGCCTCGGCGGATGCAATGCTCGCCCGTGTGGGCCGGGCGTGGCGCCGTCCGTAAGCCAGAAAGAGGTTTGACGAGCATGATCATCGATCTTCCGAACACCGACACCAAAGCCATCGAAAAATCGCTGGCGGGCGTGCGCGAAAGTCATTCGCTCGCCTCTGGCCGCGTGCTCACCCTCCTGGTCGCCGTCGAAGAGGGCAGCGTGCGTATCGACGACACCCTGGCCACCCTCCGCGCCGCCTCCGCCGAGCACCCTGCGCGGGTGCTCGTGCTCGTCACCGGAGATCCGGACGGGGAAACCCGCCTCGACGCGAAGCTGATGGTCACCTCGGATGCGGGCGCGTCTGAGGTTGTGCTCATGCGCCTGCACGGCGAGTTAACCAGACACCTCGGCGCCATCGTGACGCCGCTGCTGCTGCCGGACACCCCGGTGGTCGCCTGCTGGCCGGAGACTGCGCCGGACGCGCCTGCTTCCAAGCAGTTGGGAACAATCGCGCAGCGCCGCATCACCAACCTGCTCGGCGGAGGGCCGGCGGCGAGTCTGGCGGACCTCGCCGAGGGCTACGAACCCGGTGACTCGGACGTGTTGTGGTCGCGGATCACCCCGTGGCGCGGCATTTTGGCCTCAGCGCTAGACCGCTTCCCCGGTCACACGATCACTGGAGCCGAGATGGCGGGCGCGGCCGGCAACCCGAGCGTGGAACTCGCAGCTGGCTGGCTCGCCTCAAGCCTGAACATCGAGGTCACCCGCTGCGACGCGGAGGTCTCCGGTTTCCCCATCAAGCACACCGTCATCCACACCGACGGCGGCGACATCGAGGTCGTCGCCCAGGGCAACTTCACCGTGCGCATCTCGGTGCCTGGGCTAGCGGATTCGCTCGTCGCTATGGGCGAGCGCACCGACGCCGAGTGCCTCGCCGAGGAGTTGCGCCACCTAGGCCCCGACAACACGTACGGCGCTGCCTTGCAAGGACTGAAGAAGGTACGACACGCATGATTTACGCCGATCTCGTAACGCTTATCGACGACACCGCGACCGAACTTTCCTGCCTCATCGCCGACGTGCACAGCACCGGCAGGCGCGCAAAAATCGTGCTCACCGGCGGCACTGCCGGCATCAAGCTCCTCGAACGCCTGCGCGACAAGCCGATCGACTGGACCGGCGTGGACGTGTTCTTCGGCGACGAGCGCAACGTGCCCGTCGACCACCCCGACTCCAACGAGGGCCAGGCCCGCGAAGCGCTCCTGAACCACGTGGACATTCCGGAGGAGAACATCCACGGCTACGGTCTCGACGGCGGCTCAATGGACGCGGCGGTCGCGCGCTACCGCGAGGTACTGGACGCTCACGCCCCGGACGGTTTCGACCTGCACCTGCTGGGTATGGGCGGCGAGGGTCACATCAACTCACTGTTTCCCCACTCGGCCGCGGTGCGCGAGCGAGATGCCCTGATCGTCGCCGTGACCGACTCGCCGAAGTCGCCGGCGGAGCGAGCCACCCTGACGCTGCCGGCGGTGCAGTCCGCCGACCACGTGTGGCTGCTTGTCTCCGGCGCCGAGAAGGCGGAGGCCGCCTCCCACGTTTCCGACGGTGTCGACGGCGCGGACGAGTGGCCGGTCGCCGGCGCGCTCGGGCGTAAAGAAACGGTCCTGCGCATCACCGAGGATGCGGCAGGACCGTCGAATTAATTCGTGCTTAGGCGGCGAATGTCTGGATCAAATTCAGGCCGATGATGCAGGCGATCCAGATGATCGCCATGATCACGGTGATGCGGTCCAGGTTGCGCTCCACGGTGGTGGAGCCGGACAGGTTCGCCTGCACGCCGCCGCCGAAGAGGCTGGACAGACCGCCACCCTTGCCCTTGTGGAGCAGGACGAACACGGTCATGAGGATCGCCGAAATCACCAGCACGATCTCGAGAGCAAGAGCCATCTGCGATACCTTTCCAAATCACATTGGTGCAAACTCCGTTTAGCCTACACCACGAAAATCGCTGAACCTACATCGACGCGTTCGCCGCAGCGGCCGCCAACTTGGCAAAGTCCTGCCCGTCAAGCGACGCGCCGCCGACCAGGCCGCCGTCAACGTCCGGCTGGCTGACGATCTCCGCCACCGTGTCGGCCTTGACCGAGCCGCCGTAGAGGATGCGGATCTCGTCGGCGACGGTGTCGTCGGCAAGCTCACGCACGAGCTCGCGGATGCCGTGGCAGACTTCTTGCGCGTCCGCCGCGGATGCGACCTTACCGGTGCCGATCGCCCAGACCGGCTCGTAGGCGATGACCACCTTGGACACGTCGATGCCGGCGAGCGACTCGCGCGTTTGCTTGACGACGAAATCCACGTGCTCGCCTGCCTCACGAACCTTAAGCGGCTCGCCGACGCACACGATCGGGGTGATGCCGTGCTCGATCGCCTTCTTGGCCTTCGCGGCGACCTGCTCGTTCGTCTCGCCGTGGTACTCGCGGCGCTCCGAGTGACCGACGACTACCCAGGTGCAGCCCAACTTTTCCAGCATTGCGGCGGAGATGTCGCCGGTGTAGGCGCCGTTGTCGTGCTCGGAGACGTCCTGCGCTCCGTAGGTGATCTTGAGCTTGTCGCCCTCGACCAGCGTCTGAATGGAGCGCAGGTCGGTAAATGGGACAGTCAGCGCGATATCGACGGCGTCGTAGCCGTCCTTCGGGAACGCGAAGACCAGCTTCTGGGCACTCTGGATCGCCTCGAGGTGGTCGTGGTTCATCTTCCAGTTGCCCGCGATCAGCGGTGTACGTGCCATGGTGTGTTGCTCCTTACTGCAGAACGGAAACGCCGGGCAGGTCCTTGCCCTCGATCAGTTCGAGGGAGGCGCCGCCGCCGGTGGAAATGTGGGAGAAGCCGTCCTCGTCCAGGCCGAGGGTGCGAACGGAAGCCGCGGAATCGCCGCCGCCGACGACGGTGAAGGAGCCGTTGTCCTTCGTCGCCGCGATCATGGCCTCGGCGACGGCCTTGGTGCCGTCGGCGAAGTTCGGGAACTCGAAGACGCCCATCGGGCCGTTCCAGAACACCGTCTTGGAATCCTTGATGGCGTCGGCGTAGAGCTTCGCGGTCTCCGGCCCGATGTCGAGGCCCATCCAGCCCTCCGGGATCTCGTCGAGGCCGACGACCTGCTTCTCGGTGTCCTTGTCAAACTCAGCGCCTGCCGCCACGTCGACCGGCAGCAGCAGCTTGTCTCCGAAGCGCTCGATGAGCTCCTTGCACGTGTCTACCATGTCGTCTTGCAGCAGCGACTTCTGCACATTGTGGCCCTGCGCCGCGAGGAAGGTATAGCACATGCCGCCGCCGATGATGATCTTGTCGGCCTTCTCCGCCAGCGCCTCGATCACGCCGAGCTTGTCGGAGACCTTCGACCCGCCGAGAACGACAACGTACGGGTGCTCCGGATTCTCCTTGACGGCGGAGAGCGTCTCCACCTCCTTGTCCACCAGGAAGCCTGCATACGCGGGCAGGTTCTTCGCCACGTCGTAGACCGACGCCTGGGCGCGGTGCACCACACCGAAGCCGTCGGAGACGAACGCGCCGTTGTCGGCTGCTAGGGCGGCGAGCTCGGCTGCGAACTCGGCACGCTCGGCCTCGTCCTTGGAGGTCTCGCGCGGGTCGAAGCGGACGTTTTCCACCAGCAGGATCTCGCCCTCGGTCAGGCCGTTGGCGCGCTCGTGGGCGTCCTCACCGCTGACGTCGCCGGCCAGCGGGACGAACTGGCCGAGGCGCTCCGAGAGAGCCTCAGCCACCGGTGCGAGGGAGAACTTCGGGTTCGCCTCGCCCTTCGGGCGACCGAGGTGGGCCATAACGATGACCTTGGCACCGCCGTCGAGCAACGCCTTCAGCGTCGGCAGCGACGCGTCGATGCGGCCTGCGTCGGTGATGTTGCCCTCGTCGTCGAGCGGGACGTTGAAGTCGGAGCGGACGAGGATGTGGCGACCGTCGACGCCCTCGTCGAGAAGCTGCTGCAAGTTCTTGGTCAAAACAATCTCCTTATTGCTCAGTAGAACGCATTCCATCGTATGAAAAACGGGCCCGCCACGCTGCAAACGTGACCGGCCCGGGGGTGGTGTTCACCTTAGAGCTTGTCCGCGACCGTCTTTGCCAGGCGGATGTACTGCGCGGTGTACGACCACTCGTTGTCGTACCAAGAGATGATCTTCACCAGGTTGCCGTCGATGACGCGAGTCATGCCAGCGTCGAAAATGGCGCCGTGCGGGTTGCCGATGATGTCGGAGGAGACGATCGGATCCTCGGTGTACTTCAGGGCCTGGCCGAGGTCGCCGTCCTGCGCGGCCTTCTTCATGGCCTCGTTGACCTCCTCAACGGTGACGTCCTTGCCCAGGGTCACGGTCAGGTCAGTCGCGGAGCCGGTGATGGTAGGCACGCGCATAGCGAAGCCGTCGAGCTTGCCTTCCAGGTTCGGCAGCACCAGTGCGACGGCCTTCGCGGCACCGGTGGTCGTCGGCACGATGTTCTGCGCGGCGGCGCGGGCGCGGCGCAGGTCCTTGTGCGGTGCGTCCTGGATGCGCTGGTCGCCGGTGTAGGCGTGGATGGTGGTCATCAGGCCGCGCTCGATGCCGAACGCCTCGTCGAGAACTTTCGCCACCGGGGCGAGCGAGTTCGTGGTGCACGAGGCCGCAGAGATGACGGTCTCCTCACCGGTGTAGTCGTTGTGGTTGACGCCCCAAACGTAGGTGCCGTCGACCTCCTTGCCGGGAGCGGAGATGATGACCTTCTTCGCGCCGGCATCGATGTGGGCCTTCGCGTCCGGGCCGGTGCGGAAGACACCGGTGCACTCGAGAACGATGTCCACACCAGCCTCACCCCACGCGAGATTGGCCGGGTCCTCCTCAGCGGAGACCTCGATGCGGCGGCCGTCGACGGTGATCGATTCGTCGTCGTGCTCGATATCGTGGTTGAACTGACCGTACGCGGTGTCGTACTTCATCAGGTGAGCCAATGTCTCGTTATCGGTCAAGTCGTTGACCTTGACAACCTCGAGTTCACCCTTGTATTCGTCCTCGATGATGCGGAACGCCGAGCGGCCGATGCGGCCGAAGCCGTTGATACCAATACGCGTAGTCACTGTGTTCACTCCTCGGTGAGTAGGTGAGAAAACCTCGTACGCTGGCCAGTGTATCCACGCAGGTCAACCACCGCAGAGAGCAATTCCTCGCTTTCCGACGACCACTACAACCGGGGGTGACAATCCCCCACCGCGACGATTCCCCGTGTGGCTTCCCACACCAGGATAGCGTCCCACCCCCACAAACGCTGTAAATCTAGGCGCGGACTACCCCCGACGAACGTACTCAGAACTAAATTGTGATGTCGCTCACTATCGCGGCAGCTAGCCGTTTTCTGGCACATCCTCAGGTGCCGGACCGTGCGTATCCGGGACCCCGAGCTCGGCCGCCCGCTTATCAGCCAGCGACAACAGACGCCTAATCCGGCCGGCAACCGCATCCTTGGTCATCTGCGGATCAGCGAGCCGGCCGAGCTCCTCCAACGAGGCGTGGCGGTGCTCCACGCGCAAAAAGCCGGCTTCGGCGAGGTGTTCGGGGACGTCGTCGCCGAGGATGTCCATCGCCCGCTCCACTCGGGCAGCAGCCGCCGCAGCCGCTTGCGCGGAGCGCCTGGTGTTCGCGTCGTCAAACGTGGCGAGCCTGTTGCTCACCTTCGCCGTGGCTGCCTTCGCCTCGCGCTTGCGGTCCCACTCCAACCGCGTGACCGGTGCGCCCATGCGGCTGAGCAGGATGCCGATCGTCTCGCCGTCGCGCACGGTCACCCGTTCCACGCCGCGCGATTCGCGGGTTTTCGCCGTAACTGACAGGCGTCGTGCCAGTCCGACGAGCGCGAGTGCGGCCTCCTGGCCGGGGCAAGCGACCTCAAGCGTGGCAGTGCGGCCCGGTTCCGAGAGCTTGCCGCGGGCGAGAAACGCGCCGCGCCACGCGGCCTCGACCCCGGCAACCGTGCCGGAGATGACCTGACGCGGCATACCGACGACCGGGTGGCCGGAGGCCGTCACCAGCTTCAGGCGACGGATGACATCGGTGGCGCCGTCGTCGATACGCACCTCGTACTTGGTGTCCTTACCGCCCTGTGCTGGCGGCACCTTGGACACCTTCGCATCCACCGTGCACAGCTCTTCGATTGAATCCGCAAGACGCTGCGCAACAGACTGCTCGTCGAACTCAGCGACGATGGCCAGCCCGGTATCCGTGGATTGGAACTCGCCGGCGAAACGGATCAACGCGGTGGCTTCGGCCGCCCGCGCGTCGGCGGTGCCGACAGCGACGGCGAGCAGTTCGTCTTTCACTTTGCCGGTGAGCGCCACGTTATCCGTCCTTTCGTCGCCCGTTGAACCTGCAGCAGTCTAGCGTGCCGGAGCTACTCCCCCTGCGCGAGGTCCTTGAACGCCGCGGCGAGCTTCAGCGGGTCGTGCCGGTTCAAAGCCACGCCGTCCTCGCCCATCTCCCGCAGAGAACGGAACTCCACCTCAGCCCCCAGCTGCTCGGCCGCGTGTCGGAGGTTTTCGCGTTCGCCCTGGGTGGCAGGGACGGTGTTGTCGACAAGGATCGTATCCACACGAAGCGCCGGCGCGTGCTGCGCGAACACGTGGATGTGTCGCTCGGTAGTGAACCCGTGGGTCTCCCCCGCCTCAGGGGAAAGGTTGAGGATAACGACGACCTTCGCGTCGGTCTGGTTGAGCGCGTCGGTGATCTCCGGCACGAGCAAGTGAGGGATCACCGATGAAAACCAGGATCCGGGGCCGATCGTCACAATGTCGGCATCCAGAATGGCCTGTACCGCGTCGCGGCTCGCTGCCGGTCTAGCCGGGGTGAGCCGCACTCGGCGCACCTCGCCCGGAGTCGTGGCGACCGCCACTTGGCCGCGGACGGAGCGCAGCACGCGAGGATCATCGTCGAGGCCAGCAACATCCGCCTCGATGTCGAGCGGCTGCGGGCACACCGGGATCACGCGACCTGCGGACCCCGTCCACTCGGCAACTTGATCGAGTGCGGCCTGGGTGTCACCCAGCCGTTCCGCAAGCCCAGCGATGATGAGGTTGCCCAACGCGTGACCGGCCATCGCGCCGTGTCCGCCGAAGCGGTGCTGGAGGGTGTCGCGCCAGACTGTGCCGTTTACGGAGTCGTCGGTAAGCGCGGCGAGCGCCATGCGTAGATCACCGGGCGGCACAAGGTCGATTTCGCGCCGCAATCGGCCGGAAGAACCGCCGTCGTCGGCGACGGTGACCACAGCGCTAATGTCCTCGGCGCCGGCGGCACGCGCGGCGGTGAGCGTCTGATACAGCCCGTGCCCGCCCCCGAGGCACGTAAATGTGGGGCGTGCGAAACTCATTAGTGCCTTTCCAGATCGCGGTGGATCACGTTCACATCGACATTGCCCTGCTGTCGCAGTCGCTTGCCAATCGCCTCCGCAACCGCCACCGAGCGGTGGTGCCCACCGGTGCAGCCCACGCCGACGGTGATGAAATCCTTGCCTTCGTGGCGGTAGCCCTCCAAGGTGCTGGTGAGCAGGTCGACAAAGTGGTCGACGTATTCGCTCGCCCCCTTCTGGCCCAGCACGTAGTCGGACACCGCGGCATCCACGCCGCGGAACTCGCGCAACTCCTCAACCCAGTACGGGTTGGGCAGAAAACGCACGTCAAGCACGACATCGGCGTCGCGCGGCGAGCCGTGTTTGAACCCGAATGACTCGACCGTGACGTGCTGCCGCCCGGCCGGTAGCTCGCCGACCGAAGCCTCAACCGCGCGACGCAAATCGTGCACCGACAGATTCGACGTGTCGATGATGACGTCTGCTGCGGCGCGGATGTCCTCCATCTCCTCACGCTCGCGCTCGATACCGAACTGCAGCGTGCCGTCTCCCTGCAACGGGTGGGTGCGACGCACAGAGTCGAACCGGCGGATGAGCACCTCGTCGCGCGCCTCCAGGTACAGCACGAACGGCGAGTAACCACGCTCGCGCAGCACCTTGAGTGTGTCCTTGAGCGAGCCGTTGAACACGTCAGCGCGCACGTCGGACACCACCGCGAGCCGGTCCGCCGGGGAATCGTCTGCGGCCGCGAGATCAACCAACTCGAGAATCAGCTGCGGCGGCAAGTTCTGAGAAACGAAAAACCCCTTGTCCTCGAACACCTTCGCGGCGGTGGACAGGCCTCCGCCAGAAAGTCCGGTGATGATCACCGGCCGCAACGGACTGGAGTGTTCATTCTGGGGCAATGCTTGAGCAGTGGCTTGGGGCATGCAGCTCATCCTAACCAAGCCGCCTGCCGGGTGTCGCAGAACTGCGCACCACAGTTATTGGTGCAGGTGGTCGTAGATCGTCGCCGCAAGTTTCGGGCCGACGCCCTTGACCTCCTGGATCTGCTCCACGGAGGCCTCCTTAATCTTCCTTACCGACCCGAAGTGCTTCACCAGATCCGTGCGGCGGGCAGGACCCAGCCCCGGCACCGCGTCAAGCGCAGACGCTCGCATCCGCTTGGAGCGCTGCTGGCGGTGATAGGTGATAGCGAAACGGTGCGCTTCGTCGCGGATCTGCTGCAGCAGGTACATTCCCTCGGAGTTGCGCGGGAGAATAATCGGCTCGTCGTCGTCCGGCACCCACACCTCTTCCAAGCGCTTTGCCAGGCCGATCAACTGGACATCCACGATGCCGAGTTCGTCGAACACCTCTTGCGCGGCGTTGACCTGGGGTTTGCCGCCGTCGACGATGAACAGTTGCGGCGGGTACGCGAAACGTTTCACGCCGGTGGACTCGTCGGCCTCATCGGCGAAGGTCTGCTCCTCGGCCACCTCGTCCGGGTTGGCCAACTTGTCCTCGTTATAGCGCTTGAAGCGGCGGCGGGTCACCTCCGCAATGGAGCCGACATCGTCGGAACGCCCATCGCCGGCGGCCTCCTTGATGCGGTACCGGCGGTAGTCGTTCTTCTTCGGCAACCCGTCTTCGAACACAACCAGCGATGCGACGACATCGGTGCCCTGGATGTGCGAGATATCCGTGCACTCGATGCGCAACGGCGCCTCGTCCAATCCCAGGGCATCCTGGATATCCTGCAACGCCTGCGACCGCGCGGTGAGATCCCCGACACGTTTGAGCTTGTGCTGGTGCAGCGCCTCGGCGGCGTTTTTGTGCACCGTCTCCATCAGCGCCCGCTTGTCGCCGCGCTGCGGCACGCGGATCTCCACCGGCCCGCCACGCAACTCTTCGAGCAATTCCGTGACCTCCGGAAGCTCGGCGGGAGGTGTTTCGACGAGGATTTCGCGTGGCACCGGCATCGGCGTCTCCGCCGCCGCCCGCGATTCCTGGTCCACACCACGGCGGCGCACCTTCTGTGCCTCGATCTTGCGGTCTTCCTCCTGCTCCATCCGCACGCGCTCGACGGCGTCGGAGTAGTACTGCACGAGGAAGTTCTGCATTAGCGTCGGCAGGGTCGGGTCGGTCTCTCCCTCCTCCAGGCGCTCCGCCGCGCCGGGCTCGTCGCCAGTCTTTTCGACGACCCAGCCGCGCTGCGCCCTAACCCGGCCGTCGCGCACGTTGAAGATCTGCACCGCGGCTTCGAGCTCGTCGGTGTCGAAGGCGATGATGTCGGCGTCGGTGTCCTGGCCGAGCACCACGGTTTGGCGCTCCATGACTTTCTCCACGGCGCCGAGGTCGTCACGAAGCCGGGCGGCTTTTTCAAACTCGAGGTTTTCCGCCGCCTCCTCCATCTGCGCGGTGATGCCGCGCACGAGTTGCTCGGAACGGCCGGACATGAAGCCCAAGAACCCTTGGACGATCTGGTCGTACTCGGCTTCGTCGACACGCCCGATGCACGGGGCGGCGCACTTGTCGATGTAACCGAGCAGGCACGGCCGTCCCAGCGACTCGTGGCGGTTGAACACGCCGTTCGAGCACGTGCGGATCGGGAACACGCGAGTCAGTAGGTCGAGCGTTTCGCGCACCGCCCACGCGTGCGAGTACGGGCCGAAGTAACGTACCCCCTTGCGCTTCGGGCCGCGGTAGAAAAACGCGCGCGGGTAGCGCTCGCGCACGCTGACGGCAAGCATCGGATACGTCTTGTCGTCGCGGTACATGACGTTGAACCACGGATCGAAGCGCTTGATCCAGGTGTATTCCAGCTGCAGCGCCTCGACCTCGGAGGCGACGACGGTCCATTCCACCGAGGCGCCGGTGTAGACCATCTGGCGGGTGCGCGGGTGCAGCGTCTCCGGCGGCTGGAAGTAGTTGTTCAGGCGTGCACGCAGGCTTTTCGCCTTGCCCACGTAAATGACGCGGCCGTCGCGGTCCCGGAACTTGTACACGCCCGGATCGGTCGGGATGGTGCCCGGCGCCGGGCGGTATGACTGCGGATCTGCCAAGAGTTAATCCTGCGGCATGTACTTCGCTTCGAGCGCCCGGAACTGTTCCACGGCGCGGATGGCGCGTTCCTTGTCACCGGACTGTATGGCCCACAAGGTGACGTATTCGAATTCCGGTAGTTCGAGCCGCGCCATGCGCGAGCCCTTCGGGAAGCTCAGCCCATAGATTAAGGTCCACGGGTAGAAGCGGGTGCCGATAATGTTGGCCACCTGCACGCCGTCTTCATTGGCGCGCACTCGCGGGCGGGTCAGCGCGATCCAGGACAACACGGAAATGATCAGGCCCACCCCGATGAAGGCGAACTGATCCAACCCCGTGATCGCCACACCGGAGAACTGGGCGTTGACCGCCCACGCCATGAAGATGTGCACCACCATGACGAGCACGACCCAGCCGATGGCGACGTTGCGCAGGAACTTCGACGAGATCTCGAGCTCCCACGGCTTCGTGGTCGTGCTGGCGTGCGGGTCAATCGCGGTCAGGTACGCAGCCTGCTGCTCGCCTGCCAGATTCGTTCCCGCTGATTGCTCAGTCACTTACGCTCTCCTTGTCCAAGCATTCGCTTTACGATGACTCCACGCCGCGCCTTCCCGGCTACCTTATCCCTTCAGCGGCAAAGCACGAACTTTACGCAGCTCGGCGGCCGCGCCGGCGGCGGCTCGCAGCGCCTCCGCCCCCTTGTCCTCCTTGGCGTCCTCGCCGCCGGCCCGCTCGTAGGCCTGGTCTTCTTCCTCGACGGTGAGTACGCCGTTGCCCACCGGGGTCTCCTCGTCAAGCCCGACGCGGGTCAGCCCCTCGGTGACGGAGTCGCACACGTACTGGAAGTGCGCGGTCTCGCCGCGGATGACGCAGCCGAGGGCGACGACGGCGTCGTACCGCTTCGCGCACGCCTGCACCACAACCGGCAACTCGAGGGCGCCGGCGACGGCGTACTCCTCGATCTTCACACCCAGCTCGCGGGCTTCGTCGCGCGCGCCGGCGCGCAGCAGCTCCACAACCTTCTCGTTCCAGCGCGTGTACACGACCGCGATGGTCATGCCCTCCGCCTGTATGGAATATTCCTCGGGGATTCCGGTTGCGGCCACGGCTGCGCCTCCTTAGTTGGCGTACCCCGGGTGCGCCTCCAACCAACGGCCGACACCGGGCAAGTCGTGGCCCATCCGGTCGCGCTTGGTGCGCAGGTACGCGATGTTGTCGTGTGTGGGAACGATTTCGATCCTACTGCGGCCCACGACTTCGGGCCCGAAACCGGCCAGCGCGTCGGCTTTCCCCATGTTGTTGGTCAACAACTGCACGGATTCAATACCGAGGTCGGCGAGGATTTGGCCCGCGGCGGAGAAGTCGCGCGCGTCCACGGGAAGCCCCTGTTCGAGGTTCGCGTCGACGGTGTCGAGACCCTCGTCCTGGAGGCGGTAGGCCTCGAGTTTCGCCAGCAGGCCAATGCCGCGCCCCTCGTGGCCGCGCTGGTAGACGATCGCGCCGTGGCCCGCCTCTTGGATGAGCCGCATCGACTCGTGCAGCTGCGGGCCGCAGTCGCAACGCCGAGACGCGAACACGTCGCCGGTTAAACATTCGGAGTGCACGCGCACGAGCACCTCGTCGGCGTCGCGAAGCTCGTCCAGCCCGCCGGCGACCAGCGCGACGTGCTCCACCCCGTGCTGACGGTCCCGGTAGCCGACCGCAGTAAACTCGCCGAACTCCGTGGGCAGGCGCGTGGCTGTGGCGCGCTCGACGAACGGGTCGTGGTGGCGGCGGTAATCGGCCAACTGCTCGATGGAAATCATCGGCAGGCCGTGCGTGTCGGCGAAGCGGCGCAGCTCGTCGAAGCGGGCCATGTCGGTCGGGTCGTCGTCGGAGACGATTTCACACAGCGCGCCCACCGCGGTCTTGCCGGCGAGGCGGGCCAGATCCACCGCGGCCTCGGTGTGGCCGGGGCGGGTGAGCACGCCGCCCTCGCGTGCGCGCAGCGGCACGACGTGGCCGGGCCGGGTGAAGGCGTCGGCGGTGGCGGTGTCGTCGGCAAGCAACGCGATGGTGGTGGCGCGCGAACGCGCGGAGATGCCGGTGGTGCCTGTGGCAGCATCGACGGTGACCGCGTAGGCGGTGCCGTGCAGGTCCTGGTTGTTGCGCACCATCGGCGGCAGGTCGAGGGCGTTGGCGCGCTCGTCCGACATGGACACGCAGATGTAGCCGGAAGTGTGGCGCACCATGAACGCGACGAGTTCCGGGGTGGCGTCCTCGGCGGCGAAGATGAGGTCGCCCTCGTTTTCGCGGTCTTCACTATCGACGACAACCACGGTCTTGCCCTGGCGGATCGCGGCGATCGCCTCCCGGACAGAATTGAGGGAACCGGTGGTGTTCGCGCGTGCAGTCATAGCGGTCAACCCTAGCCCCGCACCATGTTCTCGACGTACTTGGCCACGATGTCCACCTCGAGGTTGACCGGGTCTCCGGGTGCAAGCCGGCCGGCGGTGGTCTCGCGCAGCGTGGTCGGGATGAGCGAGACCTCGAAGTAGCCGTCGTTAACCGCTGACACCGTCAACGACGTGCCGTTGACCGCGATGGAGCCCTTCTCCACCACGTAGCGGCGCACATCGCCCGGCAGGGTGAAGCGCACAACCTCCCAGTGCTCCGACGGGGTGCGCGAGACGACCTCGGCCACCCCGTCGACGTGCCCTTGGACGATATGCCCGCCCATGCGCTGGCCGGCCGCGAGCGCACGCTCCAGGTTCACTGGCGATCCCGTTTCGTATGTTCCAAGCCGCGAGCGGTCCAGCGTTTCGCGCATCACATCCGCGGTAAACACTCCCCCGTCGTTGTTCACGACGGTCAAGCACACACCGTCGACGGCAATCGAGTCGCCCGGGTTGGCGTCTTCGGTGACTTTTGGTGCGCGCACGGCGATGCGGACGGCGTCGTCAAGCGGCTCTAGCTTTTCGACGACCCCAACTTCCTCCACAAGGCCCGTAAACATTTCAGTATTTCTCCATTTCGATGAGTACGTCCTCGCCGAGCTGGCGCACGGACGTGGTGTGAAAACGTTTCGCCTCGGCAATGGTCGATGCAATAGCGCGGTCAAGCACCCCGCGGCCTTGCCCGAGCAGCGCCGGCGCCACATACGCCTGCACCGCATCGATCACCCCGAGTTCGAGAAATCCCACAGCGAGCGTCGCCCCGCCCTCGATGAGCACGTCGCGCGCACCCGCATGCCACAGCGCTGTCAGTGCCTCCTCAGGCGAGGCGTACTGCTCGAAGCCGAGGCGCGTCAGGTTGCCCTCGGGCAGGTCTCGCTTGCCGACGACCACCCGCCGCGGCTGCGACGCAAACAAGGTTCCGTCCGGACGGCGTGCTGTGAGCGACGGGTTGTCCGCAATCGCGGTGCCGGTGCCCACCACGATGGCGTCGCGGCGGGCCCGGTCCTCATGCACGAACGCCCGGGCGTCTGCGCCGGTGACCCACTGGCTTGTGCCGTCGACCGCCGCCGTGAACCCGTCGAGCGTGGAAGCGAACTTCAGCGTCACCGACGGCCGCTCGTTCGCGACCGAGCGCAGCCACGGCTGCAGCGCAGCGACCCGCGTGGCGCGATAGTCCACTTCGACACCGTGATCACGCAGGTAATCGGCGCCGCCCGCTGCAGGCTTGAACGGGTCTGCAGTCAGGTAGATGACGCGCGTGATACCGGCGCGGACAAGCGCGTGCGAGCACGGGCCGGTACGCCCGGTGTGGTTGCACGGCTCCAGCGTGACCACGGCCGTCGCGCCCCGTGCCCGCTCGCCCGCGTGGCGTAGGGCGTTGATTTCAGCGTGCGGGCCACCGACCGGTGAGGTGGCTCCGGTGGCGAGGACGGTGCCGTGGTCGTCGACAAGCGCGCAGCCCACAGGTGGGTTCGGTGAGGTCGTCCCCCGCGCCGACTCGCCTGCCGACACCGCCGCGTCGAGCGCCTCCTGGAGCACGTCTGGTGTCACGCCTGCGCGGCCTCCGCGGCCAACTCGCGCAGCCGCTCCACGGCCTGGGCCGGGTCGTCCGCGCCGAAGACTGCGGAACCTGCCACGAACGCGTCCACGCCGGCTTCCGCCGCCTGCGCGATCGTCGTGTTGGCGATGCCGCCGTCGATGCCGATGATCGTGTCCAGGCCGGCCTCGACGATGCGGTCGCGCAGCGTCATCACCTTGCCCAACACCTCCGGCATGAACTTCTGCCCGCCGAAGCCCGGCTCCACACTCATGACCATGACCTGGTCGAAGTGCTCGAGATCGTCCAGGTACGGCTCGATCGCGGTACCGGGCTTGATGGCGAAGCCGGACTGCACGCCGAGTTCACGGCACTGCTTCGCCGCGGCAACGTGGTCGTCGGTGGCCTCGACGTGGAACACCAAACGGTCGCCGCCGGCCTTGACATAGGTCTCGAACCAGCGCTCCGGCTCCTCGATCATGAGGTGCATGTCCAAAAACTGGTCGGTCACGCCATCGACGGCCTTGGTCACGTCGGGCCCGAACGACAGGTTGGGCACGAAGTGGCCGTCCATGATGTCGACGTGAATGAGGTCCGCGTTCGGCACCTTGCGCACGTCGTCGCCAAGCGCGGCATAGTTCGCGGCCAGGATGGAAGGGGCAATGTAAATCATTCGGTGTCCTTAAACCTCGGTCGTTGGTTCGCCGCCAAGCTTGCGCAGCACGGCGAAAAACATCGCGTCGGTGCCGTGGCGGTGCGGCCACATCTGCACGCTCGGCTCGTCGCCGACATCGTCCATGCCAGCGGCATATTGGCCTGCGTCGAGCTCCTCCACGCCGCCGTCGGCAAGCACCGCGTCGACAACTCCGCGAGTCTCGCGCACATCGGGCGAGCAGGTGGAGTAGACCACCACGCCACCCGGTTTGACCAAGTCGAGCGCCGAGGTAAGCAGTTCGCGCTGCAGCACGGTGAGCTCCGCGATGTCGTCTTCGTGCTTCGTCCAGCGTGCCTCGGGCCGCCGGCGCAGCGCCCCCAACCCGGAGCACGGCGCGTCGACGAGCGCACGGTCGTAGCCGGGTTCCAGCCCAGGGCGGCGCCCGTCCGCAGTGTGCACGCGCACGGGAAGGTCCCGCACCGTCTTGCGGATGAGTTCGGCGCGGTGCGGGCTGACCTCCACAGCGTCGACCACCGCCCCGTCGATCGATGCGAGCGCGCCCATCAACGCCGCCTTGCCGCCGGGGCCCGCACACAGGTCGAGCCAACGCCCCTGGTCATTTTCCACCGGCACCTCGGTAACCGCACGCGCGATGACCTGCGAGCCTTCGTCCTGCACAGCCGCCAGACCGTCGCGCACCGGCTGCAGCTGCCCGGGGTCGCCCTCCGGCAGGTAGACCGCGTACGGCGAATAGCGGCCCTCTTCCCCGCCGGTGATCAGCGCAAGCTCCTCTGCGCTGATCTCCCCTGGGCGGGCCACCAGGTGCACCACCGGGCGAGCCGAGTCTGCTTCGAGTGCCGCTTCGAGTTCGTCGTCACGCGAGCCGAGCGCGGTGCGCATTGATTCCGCGATCCACACCGGGTGCGCGTGGCGGAACGCGAGCGCCGCCAGCGGATCTTCCGGTTCGAGAGTGTCTAGCCACTCCTCCGCCGGCGTGCGTGCAATCGAGCGCAGCACCCCGTTGACAAACCCTTTTGCTTTTTCCTGGCCGGCAGCCTCCACCAGCCGCACCGATGTATCGACCGCGGCGTGGTCCTCCACACGCGTGTACAGCAGTTGGTAGGCGCCCATCCGCAGCGCCGTGAGCACCTCGAGCGCCATACGGTCGGTGCCGCGCGACGCATTCTCACCGATCACCGCGTCGAGCACGCCCAGGCTGCGCAGCGTGCCGTAGGTCAGCTCGGTGGCGAACGCGGCGTCGCGCCCGGTGACCTTGCGCTCGCGCAACACCGTCGGCAGCGTCAGGTTGGCGAACGCCCCGTCGCGATGGACGCGGACTAAGACCTCAAACGTCGCCTCACGCGCGGCGTCGCCGATGCGGACCGACGCGTTCGCGGGCCTTGCTTCTCGACGAACGCGTTGCCCCTGTTTCCTGCCCTGCTTCGTGCCGCGCTCCGGTTGGTTGTCGCGACGTCCTGCCGCGCGGGACCGGAATCCTCCGCTCATTGAAACCTCATCCCTTCCGCTCGCACATCATCTGCAAGACCGCGCGCCCAGTCGGCGGCATTCATCATCTTCTTGCCCGGGGCCTGGACCTGCTCGAGCACCACATCGGCCGAACCGGTGCCCACCCGGACTTCGTTCTTGCCGAAGGACACCTCGCCCGGCGCCAGCGCGGAGGTGTCGGTGATAGTCAACGGCCCGACCTTGAAACGGTCCTCGCCGCGCATCGTCCACGCACCAGGCGTCGGCGTGTGGGCGCGCACAGCACGGTCGATCACCTCTGCGTCGGTGCCCCAGTCGATGCGCGCGTCCGCGGTGGCGATCTTCGGGGCGTAGGTGCCGTCTGCAGGCTGCGGCTGCGGTGTGATGCTGCCGGCCTCCAACCCGTCCATGGTCTGGGCCAGCAGATCCGCGCCCGAGTATGCGAGGCGCTCGAGGAGGACGCCGCTGGTGTCGTCGTCACGCACCGTATCCGTCAGTGTCGCCAGGATGTCGCCGGTATCTAAGCCCTTGTCGATCCGGAACGTCGTGGCGCCGGTTTCCGCGTCGCCTTCCCGGATCGCGGCCTGCACAGGCGCGGCGCCACGCCAGCGCGGCAGCAGCGAGAAGTGCAGGTTCACCCAGCCGTGGACGGGAATGTCCAGCATGTGCTCCGGGATGAGGTTGCCGTAGGCGACCACCGGGATGGCGTCCGGGGCGATCTCGCGCAGGCGGGCTGCGGTGTCGTCGTCAAGCTTGTTGGGCGTCAGCACCTCGATATCGTGCTCGAGCGCAACGGCCTTGACCGGCGAGGGGTGCAGTGTGCGCCCGCGGCCCTTGCGGGCGTCGGGGCGGGTGAGCACCGCGACAACCTCGTGGCCGGAAGCGATGAGCCGCTCGAGGGCGACGGCCGCCGGTTCCGGGGTTCCTGCGAAGACAAGTCTCACGGTTAGTTCTCCTTCTTCCAATCCGCCTGATCGATCGCCGAAAGCGCCGCCTTGCGCTGGCCGGGCGCCATTCGGACGGTGAATACGACCCCGTCCAAGTGGTCGGTTTCGTGCTGGATGCACCGGGCGAGCAGGCCGGTGCCGCGCAGCGTCAGCGGGCGGCCGTGCATGTCGACGCCTCGAGCGATCACCGTATTGTGGCGGGTGACCTCCCCGCGCACGCCGGGCACCGAAAGACATCCCTCGGTCCCGGTTTGCTGCGCTTCGCCGAGCGGCTCCCACACCGGGTTGACGATGTGGCCGCGCATGCCCTGGCAGTCGAACACGAACACACGGCGGGTCACGCCGATCTGGTTTGCGGCCAGGCCCACGCCGCCGGCGGCGTCCATGGTCTCCAGCATGTCGCCGACAAGCCTGTGCAACCGCTCGTCGAACACCTCGACGGGATCGGCCGCGGTGTTGAGCACCGGGTCCCCGAACAGACGGATCTCGCGTATGGCCATGACTGTTCAGTGTACTGACCTCAACGCAGCAAAACCGCTTAGCCGATGTCAACCGGATTGACCTGGATGCGCAACGGCAGGTCCTGCTTCGCGGTGGTCCACGCGACCGCGCCCGCGCGCAGCGCCTTGCCGAGCGTGGCGCGACCGGTCAGCGGAGCGCGCACGAGCATGCGCTGGGCGGGACCGTATTTGCCCCGGTCCCATTCCCCCGGCAGCCGCACACCCGGGGGCAAGTCGACCGGGCCGAGGACTTCGGCGTAGTCGGGCAGATCGGTGCGCTCAAAGAAGGGCTCCAGCGCGTCGCGCGGCGCGTCGACCACCGCGACGTGAACCGCCGGCGGGAAACGCGCCTCGCGCCGCAGCGCCAACTCGGTGGCGGCGAAGCCGGGCGCATCCCAGCGGATCAGGTGCTGCACCACAGGCATCCCCGGCTCGGCGACGACCACCACCTCGCCGCCGTCGGCGTGCGGCTGGACCAGTGTGGCCGCCCCCATCCATTTGGCGAGCGTGTCCTCCACCGCTCTTAGATCCGGTCGCTGGACAAGCGCCCACGCGTCGAGCAGCACGGCAGCGCCGTAGCCGCCAGCTACCCGCGGCTCCGCACCAGGTGTGGCCACCACAATCGCAGCACCCGGGTCGATCTCGCGCAGGATCCGCTCACCGCCGGACGTTTTCACCCGGTACTTTGCAAACGCGCGCCCCAGCTCTTCTGCTGTGCGCTCGGTGCCCAGCACGACCGCGCGCACGCGGCGCGAGCCGCACACCGGGCACACGTGCGCCGGGTCCATCCGCCCGCACCAACGGCACGTGGGTGCGGCCGCTTCCCCGCCGGAGGGCAGCCCCAGCGGACCGTTGCACCACCTGCACCGCGACGGGGTCCGGCACTGCCCGCACGCCAGCGACTGGATGTAGCCGGTACGCGGCACCTGAAACAGCACCGGCGCACCCCGCTCGAGCGCCTTCGTCGCCGCCGCGAACGCCGACGACGGCAAGCGGGCTTGCTTCGCGCGCGGGTCTCGCTCAAGCTCGAAATCGGAATCGCCCGCCGCATGGATGTAGGGCGAGCGGGTGCGAAGCGTCTGCCGCGGCGCGACCAACTCGTGCATCCATCCGGATTCCACAAGCAACTGCGCCTCCGCGGCGCGCGCGTTACCGCCGATGAGCAGACAGGCCCCCTCCAGGCCCGACCGCGTTGTGAGCACTTCGCGGGCATGGACGTAGGGTGCGCGCGGGTCGACCAAGTTGTCGTCGCCGTCGAACATCAGCGCCATCAGCCGCAAGTTGTGCACCGGAGCAAACGCGGCGGAGCGCGTGCCGACGACGATCCGCCCCTGCCCGTGCAGCACCGACAAATAGCGCGAGTAACGCGCCTGCGGGCCCTGGGATGCAGTCAGCGTGGTCACCTGCTTCGCCGACACCAGCTCGCGCAGCGCCGCCTCGCACCGGTCCACGTCGTCTTGGTCGGGGACGACAATCAACGCCCCGCCACCGTCTTTGGCTACCTTCACGGCCAGCGTCGCAAGTGCCGCCGGCCAGTCCTCACCGGGCACCAACTGCCATGCTGCGCGCGCGAGTTTGCCTGCCACAACGGCATCCACAAACGACTCACCGTGCGTGTACGCCGTCCACGCCGACAGATCCGGCTCCGCCACATCACCCAAGTCGTCCCACGGCGTCGACGTGTCCGTTTCCTCCGCCTTCGCGTGCCGCGCCGGCACCGCCGAACGGTAGATATCCGACCGGACTCCGGCGTAGCGGTCCGCCAACGCGTCAATCAACAACCGAGTGCGCTCGGGCGCGACAACCTCCGGTGAAATCACCCGCTCGATAAACCGCAGCGAACCCTCGTGCCCCGATTCCGAGAGCCGCTCGAGTACAACGGCGTCCACCAGCCGTCCGGCGAACCTGACGCGCACCCGCACCCCCGGCACGGCCGCGTCGGAATCGGCCTCGTCGACCAAGTAGTCAAATCCCCGGTCTAGATGCGCCAGCCCCAACATGGGCAGCACGCGGGCCACAGGCAGGTGGGCAGCGCGCGTGTTCGACATGATGCAGCATTCTAAACCAAGCCACGACACGCCCATCCGCCCCAGAGACGGCAAGTGTCATAGGCGTGCGGTACTAATAGATCAGCTCATCCTCGCTCGCGCCGAAGAAAGAATCTGCTTTCCGCCATGAAACGTCTGCTGCCCGCAGTTGCGTCCCTTTGTGTCTCCGTCGCCGTCGCCGCAGGTGCCATGACCGCGCCGCACGCCGGGGCCGCAGACCTGACCAAGCTGCAGCTCTTCGCGGGCTCATCGATGAACCCGATCCTCACGCCGGGCACGGGCTCGCCTATCGACGACACCTCGTCGTTCATCGCGGCGTCGTCGAAACGCGCGGATCAGGCGGTACAAGACGGGTGGCGCCAGGCCTACAACCAGCTCCCGCCGCAGCTGCGCGACGCCGTCCCGCCGCAACTCCGCCCGAAGCAGGACGATTCCGTGCCGGTGACGGTGATCCCACCCGCCGAGCCGTCCCCGTCGCCCGCGCAGCAGCGTTGCGACGACTGCGTCGCGATCACCTACGATGACGGCCCAGCACCAGGCACGGAGCGTCTGCTGGACGTGTTCAAGCGCAAGAAGGCGCACGCCACCTTCTTCGTTGTCGGCCAAAACGTCAACGCGTACCCGCACATTCTGCGCCGCATCCGCGATGAAGGCCACACCATCGGCAACCACACCTTCGACCACCCCGACCTGGCGCACGCGGGCGACGGGGCTATCGCGCAGCAACTCGACAACACCAACGACGCTATCGAGAAGCACGCCGGCGTGAAACCACGCTGGATGCGCCCGCCCTACGGCTCCTACGACGGCCGGGTCTCCCGGGAAGCCGGCGCCCGCGGACAGTCGCTGGCGATCTGGGATGTGGACACGATGGACTGGAGCCACCGCGACACGGCGCGCACCTGCTCGATTGCGGTGAGCAACGCGCAGGCCGGATCTATCGTGCTCATGCACGACATCCACGAACCGACCGTCAACGCCGCCGAGTGCATCATCGACGGCCTTCGCGGTAAGGGGCTGCGCCCGGTCGGTCTCGACGAAATGATCAAACGCCCCGACGCCGGTCACGTGTACACGAACGCCGAATAGCCCCTATACTCCGGACCGTGAGTGAGACGCCGGAAACTGATAACCGCCCGCGCGCCGGGTGGATCAAAGCAGTGCCGTACGCAGTGCTGGCCGCCTACGCGCTCGGCCCGCTACTGCTCATCCCGCTTGTGTCCGGCCCGTGGCCGGTCGTGGTCTTCATCTTCGCTGTCGCCGTGATTGCGGGGCTTGTCGACGGGCTGTTTTTCCGCCCGACCTTGTCGCTGCCGATCGTCGCGGCTGCCGGGTTCTGGATCGCGCAGCTGCTCTACTTCAACGAAGGCAGCCGCATCTACACGCTCGGCGTCATCGCCGTTTGCGCCCTGGCCGCTTGGGTCGGGTCGCTGCTGCCGAGCGGTGCGGGCAGGGCATCGTCGACAAGCAAAGCGCAGGTGTAACCGATGGAAACTTGGAGCCTGAACCACCCGAAATATGGGCTGATAGAAGTTCGTGTGGGCTTCGACCGCGACTTCGCCGCCGAGGACCCGAGCTGGCCCGGCGAGGAGACGGAGAAGGACGGCACTCTCGCCACCGACGAAAACACATTGCGCGAGCGTCTCAAGCTGTGGAGCTCCAACCCGAGCGAGCGCATGGAAGTGCGTGTCGACGGCACCGTGCAGCACCGCTACAACGACGTCGAGAGCGTACGCCTCCCGCTCTTCGGTAACGGTGCGGACAACGGCGAACTCGAAGCCCCAATTGGTATCGGCGTCGACCGATCGAAACCACACCTGAAGCTGCGCGCAAGCGGTCTCGACGAACTGCTCAGCGTGGAGTTTCGCGAAGGCGACACCGTCGTCGAATTCGACCCGCCTGAAGGCTCACGGGGCGCGAAACGGCGCCGGACTATGGAGTCCAGCTCCGTGAAGCGCACGCTCATTCCAATGGCGGAGGGGCTGGGCAAAGGCGGCTGGGCGCTCGCGGTACTCATCCTCGGCCCGGTCATCACCCGCATCATCGAGCGCCTGTTGGACTACCTGCCGGATTGGGACTTGCCCGACTGGGATCTGCCCGACATCACGCTGCCGCATATGGATCTGCCGGTGCCGGACCTGCCAGCGATCCCCTGGCCGGACATCGACTTCCCCAGCTTCGACCTCCCCGACCTGCCGGAGTGGATGCTCGTCGCATTGGAGTACTCGAAGATCTGGATGCCGGTTGTCGCCGGCATCGCGGTCGGGATCGTGGCACTGCGCAACCACAAGAAGTCTGAGCAGCAAAAAGCCGCCTGGGGCGAACCCGAGGCGGCATCCGGCGAGAACGACAAACCGGAACGCTAGGCGCCGACAGCGGCGCGCAGGTCGTCGACCTTATCTGTGTGCTCCCACGGCACGTCGATATCGGTGCGGCCGAAGTGCCCGTAGGTCGCGGTCTGGCTGTAGATCGGGCGCTTCAGGTCGAGATCGCGGATGATCGCGTCCGGGCGGAGGTCGAAAACCTTCTCCACTGCCTGCTGGATCGACTCGTTCGTGTGCCCCTCGGCGGCGGTGCCGAACGTCTCCACGTACAGGCCCACCGGGTTTGCACGGCCGATCGCGTACGCGACCTGCACCTCGACACGCTCTGCGAGGCCAGCAGCCACGATGTTCTTTGCCACCCAGCGCATCGCATACGCGCCGGAGCGGTCCACCTTTGATGGATCCTTACCGGAAAACGCTCCGCCGCCGTGGCGAGCCATGCCGCCGTAGGTATCCACGATGATCTTTCGGCCGGTCAGGCCGGCATCGGCCATCGGGCCGCCGGAGATGAACGATCCGGACGGGTTCACCAGCACCTTGGTGTCGTCGCGGTAGTAGCGCTCAAGATCCGCATCCTGGATCACCCAGTCGATGACGTGCTCGCGCAACGCCTGCTCCAGCGCGGCGCCGGTGAAATCCGGGTCGTGCTGGGTGGAGATCACGATCGTGTCGATAAACGCCGGGGTTTCCCCGTCGTAGGCAAAGGTGACCTGGGTCTTGCCGTCCGGGCGCAAGCCCTCGACGATGCCCTCGTGGCGCACCTGGGACAGGCGGCGCGACAGGCGGTGCGCAGTCGCAATCGGCAGCGGCATGAACTCGGGCGTCTCGTTCGAGGCGTAACCGAACATCAGCCCCTGATCCCCCGCACCGGACTGGTCGGTCTCCTCCGTGGAGGCCTGCTCGCGCACCTCCTGGGAGGTGGTCACGCCGTCCGCGATCTCCTGCGACTGGTCGCCGATCGCGATGTTGACGCCGCAGCTGTTGCCGTCGAAGCCAACCTCGGACGAGGTGAACCCGATCTCGACGAGCTTGTCGCGCACGATCTTGGCGATATTCGAGTACGCCGACGTGCGCACCTCCCCCGCTACGTGCACTTGACCAGTGGTAACAAGTGTTTCCACTGCAACGCGGGACTGGGGATCCTGGGAGAGCATGTCGTCGAGAATCGCGTCCGAGATGGCGTCGCAAATCTTGTCGGGATGCCCCTCAGTGACGGACTCACTGGTGAACAGTCGGTAGTAAGTGTCGAGTGACAACGGGATCTTCCTTTACGTGGGCCTTGAGGCGGTTGACACAACACACTAGACCAAGCGGTCTAACTTCGCAAGGCTAGTCCGAAAGTGCTTCTACCGCGTCCCAAATTCGCACGGCCACCTCATGCTTCGTACCGTCCGGAATTTCTACCTCCCCGCCATCAGCGCTCAGCAGCCAGCCGCGATTGCGCGCCTGGCCGAACACACCGCCTCCCTCCACGGAATTGAGCATGAGCATGTCCGCTCCCTTGCGCTTGAGCTTGGCGCGGCCGTTTTCCAGCTCGTTGTCGGTCTCGGCGGCGAACCCGATGATCACCGCATCCGTCTCTCCCGCATCGCGCTTATCGACGAGCCCGCGGAGAATATCCGGGTTCTCCGTCAAGCGGATCGTGGACAGCGCGTCGTCGCTTTGCCCCTTCTTCAACTTGCTCGTGGCTTCCGACTGTGGGCGGAAGTCCGCTACGGCCGCCGCCATGACGATCACATCCGCGTCGGCGGCGCGCTCCTGCATCGCCTGTTCCATCTCCCGGGTTGACCCGACCCGCACCACCTCGGCGCCCGACGGCCCGTCCAGCTCCGCGGTCGCGCCCGCCACGATGGTCACCTCAGCGCCACGTTGCGCCGCGATGTCGCCGAGCGCAAACCCTTGCTTGCCCGACGACCGGTTGCCGATATAGCGCACCGGATCAATATTTTCCTGCGTACCACCCGCGCTGATGAGCACCCGCTTGCCGATGAGCGACTGCTCAATCGGCCCGGTTGCCAGGACAGTGCGTGCAAGCTCCGCGATGGCCCCCGGCTCCGGCAAGCGGCCCGGACCGGTGTCTTTGCCCGTGAGGCGCCCGTGCGCCGGTTCGAGCACCGTGACGCCGCGGGAGCGCAACACGTCGACGTTGTGCTGCGTCGCCGAATTCAACCACATCTCGGTGTGCATTGCCGGGGCCAGCACCACCGGGCAGGTGGCGACGAGGATGGTGGCGGCGAGAAGGTCGTCGGCACGGCCGACAGCCACGCGGGCAAGCAAGTCAGCGGTGGCGGGTGCCACCACGATCAGGTCGGCTTCTTGGCCGAGGCGCACGTGCTGGACTTCGTCCACACGCGAAAACACGCCCGTATCCACCGGATTGCCGCTCAGCGCCTCAAACGTCGCCGCACCAACAAAACGCAGCGCGCTCTCCGTCGGAATGACGCGAACATCATCCCCGCGCTCCTTGAAGTTGCGCACGAGGTGGCACGCCTTGTAGGCGGCGATCCCTCCTGCAACACCGACGACGACGTTCTTCGGGGCGTGTGTGGCTTCGCTCATGTGGTCCAAGCATACAAAACGCCGCCGCTCCAACCGTGGTGGTGGATGCGGCGGCGCACCTGTCAAAGGATTTACTGGCCTTCCTCGTGCTCGAGAAGACCTGCCTCAATCTCGCGCAGCGCGATCGACAGCGGCTTTTCGCCAGGTTCCGGAGAAACCAGCGGGCCGATGAACTCGAAGACGCCGTCCTCGGAGTTCTGGTAGAAGCTGTTGATCTGGCGTGCGCGCTTCGCGGCGAAAATCACCAGCGCGTACTTCGACGACACCTTGGTCAAAAGTTCGTCGATCGGGGGCGCGGTAATGCCTTCCGGAGTGTCGAAGACCCGCTCCTGCTGAGTGTCCTCAGCAGGAGCGGAATCCTGCGACAGTTCGTTGGTTGTCTCAGTCACTAAAACCCACTCGCTAATTGTTGTCGGATGCTGTGCCTGTAAGTATGCGCGCAATCGCCGCCACGGCCTGGTCGACATCGTCGTTGACCACAACGGTGTCGAACTCCCCCTGCGCATCGAGTTCCTCGCGCGCAGTGGTGAGCCGACGCTCGATCACGTCCGCGGTCTCGGTGCCACGGCCGGTCAGCCGCTCGACGAGTATCTCCCACGACGGGGGCGCGAGAAACACCGATTGCGCCTCAGGCATGAGCCGCTTGATGTTACGTGCCCCGGCGAGGTCGACCTCCACGAGCACAGGGCGACTTTCCTCGAGGGCCTCACGCACCGGCCCCGCAGGGGTCCCGGAGCGCTGCAGGCCACCGTGAATGTCGGCCCACTCCAGCATCTCGCCGGAGTCGATGCGCCGCTGGAAGTCATCTGCGGAAACGAAGTAATAGTCCGTGCCGTCGATCTCGCCCGGGCGCGGTGCACGGGTGGTCATCGACACAGAGAAGTAGAGGTTCGGCACCTCGCCACGCAGGCGATTGACTACCGTCGACTTACCCACGGCAGATGGGCCGGCCATAACGACCAGCTGCCCGCGGGGCGTCACCTCGGCCACGCTTAGTTCTCTTCGAAGCCGAAGCGCTCGAGCAGCGCGCGACGCTGACGCTCACCCAGGCCACGCAGGCGGCGGGTCTGAGCGATCTCCAGCTCCTCCATGATCTCGCGGGCCTTGACCTTGCCCACCTTTGGCATTGCCTCGAGGAGAGCGGAGACCTTGGTCTTGCCGATGATCTCGTCGCTATCGGCCTTATCCAGCACGTCCTTCAGCGTGGTCTCGCCGCGCTTCAGGGAAGCCTTGAGCTCTGCGCGCTGCTTGCGAGCCTCAGCCGCCTTCTCCAGGGCTGCCTTGCGCTGTTCATCAGTCAACTGTGGAAGTGCCACGGGTTCCTCCATGTAGGTAGTTCGAACATTCTGTCCAGTCCGACACGTGCCGGCGCGGGCGAGCAAACACGAATTTCATCGGTGGAAGTTCGCCACGTTCGGCACAGTCTAACACTGAGTTTGTTTTGCAACGGGCAACTGGAGCGCATTCCTGCAGCATTTCTCCACGTCGCCCGTGCGACGCACCTAAACTACCAGGGTTTTTCCCGGCGGATAAATGGACCCGCTGTTTACACCTGTTTCGCCAGTTCAGAAGCACGTTTACGCAGTTCAGCGACGTCCGGGCCCGCTGCGAGCACAGAGCGCGAAACACTGGGGAAAACGAGGTGGGAAACCTCTCCCGCAATCGCTTCGGCGTCCTGCATCGTCGCACCTTGAGCGCCGATGCCCGGCATGAGCACCGGCGCGTTGAGGCGGTCGAGCACGGGCGGCTTCGCCACCGTCGCGCCGACGACGACCCCGACGTGCCCGATGCCCGCGCCCAGGTTGTACTCGGCGCACTCGTCGACCATCCGCTGCGAGACCATCCGGCCGTCAATGTCGCTGGTCTGGAACGCTTCTGCTTCCGGGTTGGAGTTCGCCGCCATCACAAACACGCCCTTGCCGTGCTCTGCGGCCAATTTGATCGCGGGGTCGAGCGAACCGACCCCGAGATACGGCGTGAGTGTTACCGCGTCCGCCTCCAGCGGTGAGCCGGGCTGCAACCATGCAGCTGCGTATCCGGCCATCGTGGAGCCGATGTCGCCGCGTTTCGCATCAGCGACGACCAGTGTGCCGGCCTCACGCAACGCCACGAGCGTTTCCTCCAATACCGCAAATCCTGCAGATCCGAAACGCTCATAGAACGCCACCTGGGGCTTGACCAGCGCTGTCGCGCCGGCAAACGCTTCGACACACGTGCGGGAGAACTCGCGCAGTCCGTCGACCGTGTCGGACAACCCCCACTGCTCCAGCAGCGCAGCGTGCGGGTCGATGCCGACGCACAGCCGACCGTGCTTCTGCCCCGCTGCAACGAGGCGGTCTCCGAACGACTGCGCCATCTACGCCTCACCCTGTACCGCTACGTCCGCCTCACTCGCGGCGGCGTGCTCGAGCTCCTGGAGGCTGGTGACCTCAATGGTGTTGCTGCGCACGGCCTCGATGCCCTGCACCGCTGCGGTAACCCCCTGCACGTCAGTCATGATCGCCACATCCGCGATAACAGCGGCAGCACGGATGTCGTAGCCGTCGTGGCGCGCGGTCGTCGAGCCCGCCGGGGTGTTCAGGATCAAATCGATCTCGCCGTCAAGGATGCGGTCCACAATCGATTTACCGTCGGCGCCGGCGCGCACCTCGGAGCCCTTCAACGCGACCTCGCATTCAATGCCGTTGCGTCGCAGCATCTGTGCGGTACCTCTCGTCGCAATGACCTTGAAGCCCATCGTGGACAGACGCTGGATCGGGAAGATCAGGGTGCGCTTGTCGTGGTTAGCCAGGGAGACGAACACGGAGCCCTCGGTGGGCAGTTCACCGTAGGCTGCGGCCTGCGCCTTGGCGTAGGCCACGCCGAACGACGGCGCGAGACCCATGACCTCACCGGTCGACTTCATCTCCGGGCCGAGGATGGTGTCCAAAATGGAGCCGTCCGGACGACGGAAGCGGCTAAACGGCAGCACGGCCTCCTTCACCGCAATCGGGTGATTCAGCGGCAGGGAGCCGCCGTCGTAGTCGCCCGGGATGAGCCCTTCTTCGCGAAGCTCCGCGATCGTCGCACCCATCATCACTCGCGCGGCGGCCTTCGCCAGGTGCACACCGGTGGCCTTGGAGACGAACGGCACGGTGCGCGAGGCGCGAGGGTTGGCTTCGATGACGTAGAGGATGTCGTCCTTCAACGCGAACTGGACGTTCATCAGTCCCTCGACACCAATGCCGTGCGCGAGTGCTTCGGCGGAACGGCGCACATTGGCAATGTCGTCCGGACCGATGGTCATCGGCGGCATGGCGCAGGCGGAATCGCCGGAGTGGATGCCGGCTTCCTCGATGTGTTCCATCACTCCGCCGAGGTAGACCTCGGTGCCGTCGGAGAGCACATCAACGTCGATCTCGATGGCGTTGTCCAAGAATCGGTCCACGAGCACCGGGTGATCCGGGGTAAGTTCGGTGGCCCGTTCGATGTAGTCGCGCAAGGAGTCTTCGTCGTAGACGATCTCCATGCCACGGCCGCCGAGCACGTACGACGGGCGCACGAGCACCGGGTAGCCCACGTTGGATGCGACCTTGCGCGCCTCCTCGAAGGACGTCGCGGTACCGAACGCCGGCGCCGGCAGGTTGGCCGCTTCGAGGACCTTGCCAAACTCGCCGCGGTCCTCCGCCAGGTCGATCGCCTCGGGGCTCGTGCCGACGACCGGCACACCCGCGTCAGCTAGACGCTGCGCAAGCCCCAGCGGGGTTTGGCCACCGAGCTGGACGATCACGCCGGCGACCTCGCCGGTTGCGGCTTCGGCACGGTAGATCTCCATGACGTCTTCGAACGTCAACGGCTCGAAGTAAAGACGGTCCGCGGTGTCGTAGTCGGTGGAGACTGTCTCCGGATTGCAGTTGACCATCACCGTTTCGTAGCCGACGCGGGAGAGCTCCAGGGCGGCGTGCACGCAGGAGTAGTCGAACTCGATGCCCTGTCCGATGCGGTTCGGACCGGAGCCCAAAATGATGACCTTGCCCTTGCTGTTGTCCTTCGGGGCGAAGCTGCCCACCTCGGACTCCGCCGCCGGGTCAAGCTCGTAGGCGGAGTACAGGTACGGCACCTGGGCGTCGTACTGGCCGGAGCAGGTGTCCACCGTCTTAAACGTCGGGTGGATATCGAGCGACCAGCGCAGTTGGCGCACGCCGTCCTCGCCGGCGAGTTCGGGGCGAAGGGCCGCGATCTGGGCGTCGGACAGCCCTTGAGCCTTCGCCTCGCGCAGCAGATCAGCGTCGAGCACGGGGGCGTCGACAAGCGTCTGCCTGAACTCCACGAGCGCGGCGACTTCCTCGAGGAACCACGGGTCGATACCGGATGCGGCGTAAACGTCGTCGACACTCGCGCCGAGGCGCAACGCCAGTTCCACGTCGTAGAGGCGCTTGTCGGTTGGGACCTTGAGATCCTCCAGCACTGCTGCGACGTCGGTGGCGCGCTCTGCGGCGAAATACTCGTCCGGCTTGGTCCAGAAGCCGCTGGGCTTGTCCTCCATGGAACGCATGACCTTATTCAGGCCCTGGATGTAGTTGCGGCCGATGCCCATCGCCTCACCGACGGCCTTCATAGAGGTACCCAGTGTCTCGTCGGAACCCGGGAACTTCTCAAAGGTAAAGCGCGGCATCTTGACGATGACGTAGTCGAGGGTCGGCTCCTCGAGCGCAGTGGTGGCCCCGCCGGTCATGTCGTTGGCGATCTCGTCGAGGGTGTAGCCGATGGCCAAACGCGTGGCCACCTTTGCAATCGGATACCCGGTGGCCTTGGATGCCAGCGCCGAGGAGCGCGACACACGCGGGTTCATCTCGATGGTGATCATGCGGCCGTCTTTGGGGTTGATCGCGAACTGGATGTTGCAACCGCCGGTTTTCACGCCGACTTCGCGGATGATCGCTTTGCCCTGCTCGATCATCGTGTTGACCTCGTCTTCGGTCATCGTGAGCACCGGCGCCACGGTGACGGAATCGCCGGTGTGCACGCCCATCGCGTCAACGTTTTCGATGGTGGCGACGGTGATGCAGTTGTCGGCGGAATCGCGGATAAGCTCGAGCTCGATCTCCTTCCAGCCCAGGATCGACTCCTCAATCAGCACGTTCGCTTCCGGCGAGGCGGCAAGGCCATCGCCGGCGATGCGGTGCAGATCGTCCATGTTGTAGGCCAGACCGGAGCCGAGACCGCCCATAGTGAAGGAGGGGCGCACCACGCACGGGAAACCAAGCTCCGCGACGGTTTCTTCCACCTCGTCCATGGTGTAGCAGACTCGCGAGCGGGCGGATTCGCCGCCGACTTTCTCCACGATGTCCTTGAACTTCTGACGGTCCTCGCCGCGCTCGATGGCGTCGATGTCGGCGCCGATCAGTTCCACGCCGTGCTTGTCCAGAATCCCGAGGCGGTCCAGCTTAATTGCCGCGTTCAGTGCGGTCTGACCACCGAGCGTCGGCAGGATCGCGTCCACCGGGTGGCCTTGTTCTGCCTCGCGCGCCAGGATGCGGTCGATGTAGGCCGGCTCAATCGGCTCGACGTAGGTGTGGTCGGCGAACTCGGGGTCGGTCATAATCGTCGCCGGGTTCGAGTTCACCAGCGTCACGCGCAGGCCCTCGTCTTTGAGCACGCGGCACGCCTGAGTGCCCGAGTAGTCGAACTCGCAGGCCTGTCCGATGACAATCGGCCCGGAGCCGATGACCAGGACGTGGTTGAGGTCTTCTCGCTTCATAAGTGTTCTCCTGGTTCCTACTTAGCGTCTTGCTTGTCGACGACTACTTCACCGCGCACGGTCTTCCCCTCGCGCTGTTGCGCGGCAACGGTGCGCACCAATTTGCGCGTGTCCACACCCCAGATGCCGGTTACTCCCTGTGCGGAAAGTTCCGCATCGAGGCCGCGCTGCGCTTTCTGGTTGGATGCGAGACGGGACAGGTCGCGGATGACCACGGCGCCTACTGTGATGTCGGTGCGGCCCTCGCCTGCACCCTCACCGGTCCAGCCGACGTTGCCGATCTGCGGGGTGGCGAACACAAGGATCTGGCCGTCGCGCTCAGGCGTGCACAGTTCGCGCTCGTAGCCGAACATGTCAGTGGTAAACGCGACGGCACCGGCGATTTCGGCGTCGGGATCCGCGCCCAAGAGGAATCCTGGGAATTCTTCGCCGCTGTCGAGCACGAGCTTCGCGCGGGTGCGTTGGTTGTATGGCTGTGTCATGGGGTTAGGCCTTCTTTGCGGAGTAGGTTCGGGTGCCGCGCAGCCAGGTGCCGACCACGCGGGCGTTGAATGCGGTGCCTTCGTATGGGGTGTTCGACGCCTTGGACGCCATGTCCTTGCCGTTTGCGGTCCAGGCCGCGTCGGGGTTGACCAGGGTGAGGTTTGCCGGCTCGCCCTCGGCGATCGGCCGGCCCTGATCTGCCAGACGCAGGATCTCGGCCGGACGCTCGGACATCACCTTTGCGACGAAACGCCAGTCGGCCAGGCCAGCCTCAACGAACACGCGGTGGACGATCGCAAGGGAAGTCTCCAGCCCCAGCATGCCGGGTTTGGCGTGCTCGAACTCGACACACTTGTCCTCGGAGCCGTGCGGGGCGTGGTCAGTGGCGACGACATCGACGGTGCCGTCTAACAACGCTTGCTTGAGCGCTTCAGCGTCGCGCAGCTCGCGCAGCGGCGGGTTGACGCGGAACACGCCGTCGTAGGTGGCGAGCTTTTCGTCGGTCAGCATCAGGTGGTGCGGGGTGACCTCGGCGGTGACGTCGACACCCTGTGCCTTGGCGAAGCGCAGCAGTTCCACGGTGCCCTCTGTGGAGGCGTGGCACAGGTGGTAGCGCCCGCCGTAGTCGCGGGTCATGATGACATCGCGCGCGACGATCGACTCTTCTGCGACCCGCGGCCAGCCGCGCAGGCCGAGGCGAGCGGCCCGCTCGCCCTCGTGGGCGACCGCCCCCTCGGTCATGCGGTGGTCTTCGGCGTGCTGCGCGAGGATCACGTCGTGTGCCTTGGCGTACTCGATAGCCCGGCGCATCAGCTGCGGGTCGTTGACGCACCTGCCGTCGTCGGAAAACATCCGCACGTGGCTGCGCGCCATGAGACCGATCTCGGTGAGCTGCTTGCCGGCAAGTCCTTGAGTAATGGAGCCGACCGGGTAGACGTCGCACTTGCCGTATGCCTGACCCTTCTCCCAGACGGCGTCGGCGAGGAACGGCTGGTCGATCACCGGGTTCGTGTTCGCCATAGTAAACACGGCGGTAAACCCGCCCTTGGCTGCAGCGTCGGAGCCGGTGGCGATGGTCTCAGTGTCTTCGCGGCCCGGCTCGCGCAGGTGGACGTGCATGTCCACCAGTCCCGGCAGGAGCACGTTGCCTTCGCCGTCGACGATCTCGTCGGCATTGTCGAACGGGGTGTTCGCGACCTCGACGATCACGCCGTCGTCGATAAGCAAATGCGCGACGTCCTCGCCGTACGGGCGGACGTTGTTCAAAGCGAGCGTGGTCACTTGACGGCTCCTTCCTCGTCGCCGGCGCCGGCGAGCAGTGTGAACAGCACGGCCATGCGGGTGTACACGCCGTTGGAGACCTGGCCGAGCACAACCGCGTTGTCGCGGTCGGCCACGTCGTAGTTGATTTCCATGCCTCGCAGCATCGGGCCCGGGTGCATGATCAGCGCATCCGGCTTCATGCGGTTGGCGCGATCGACGCTCAACCCGTAGAGGGTCGCGTACTCGCGGTGCGACGGGAAGAAACCGCCGTTCATGCGCTCGGCCTGCACGCGCAACATCATGACCACGTCGGCTGCCTCGATCTCGGCGTCGAAGTCGTAGGCCACGCGCGCCGGCCAGTACTCCACACCAGTGGGCAGCAGCGTCGGCGGCGCGACGAGGACAACCTCCGCGCCGAGGGTGTTGAGCAGATCCACGTTGGAGCGCGCAACGCGCGAGTGCAAAATGTCGCCGACAATAAGGACGCGTGTACCGGCAACGTCGCCAATGTGCTGGCGCATGGTCACCGCGTCCAGCAGCGCCTGGGTGGGGTGCTGGTGCTGGCCGTCGCCAGCGTTGATGATGCTGGTCTCCGGCAGCCACTTCCGCAGCAGCTGCGCCGCGCCGGAGGCCGGGTGGCGCATGATGATCGCATCCGCGCCGACCGCCTCGAGGGTGGCTGCGGTGTCTTTGAGCGACTCGCCCTTTTTCACCGACGACGACGAGGCCGACAGGTTAATCACGTCGGCGCTCATCCACTTGCCGGCAGTCTCGAACGACGAGCGTGTGCGGGTGGAGTTTTCGTAAAACAGCGTCATGACCGTGCGCCCGCGCAGAGTGGGCAACTTCTTGATGTCGCGGCCGTCCAGCGCTTCACGGAACCGGTCCGCCTCGTCCATCAGCCCGATGATCTCCTCGCGGCTGAGATCCGCGATGTCGATGAGGTGTTTCATTTACGCCTCCCGTTCCAGGGTCACGCGGTCCTCACCGTCGAGCTGGGCAATGGCGACGGTGACGTCTTCGTCTTTCGAGGTGGGGATGTTTTTGCCCACGTAGTCGGCGCGGATCGGCAGTTCGCGGTGGCCGCGGTCAACCAGCACTGCGAGCTGGATCGCCGCCGGGCGACCGATGTCGCGCAGCGAGTCGAGCGCGGCGCGGATGGTGCGGCCGGAGTATAAGACGTCGTCGACAAGCACCACGATCAACCCGTCGATGTCGACCGGGATGTTGGTGGGGCGTAGCGCGCGGTGCGGCTTGTCGCGCAAATCATCGCGGTAGAGGGTGACGTCGAGACTGCCCACGGGCACGCTCACGCCGGAAAATTCCTCGACCGCGTCAGCGATGCGCTGCGCGAGCGGCACTCCGCCGGACGGGATTCCCAGCAAGATGACCTGCGGTCCATCTCCTTCGTCCAGCGCTGTCTTTTCGATGATCTGGTGCGCGATGCGTGCAACAGTGCGTCCGACGTCTTGAGCGTTCAACAGCTCAACCGTCGTCCGTTCGTTTCCACTCATCGACCCTCCTTCCCCGCCTCTCTGTGCGGCATTTAAAGGAAACAATCGACGCGGTCCCGCTTGTCGGGGCCGTGTGTAGTCTCGGAGACTGCGCTTCACATTAGCACCGGCGCACCTCTACCGCGAAGGACTTCTCTCCCATGGGCATTCACGCCACGTATTTCCTCCCCTTCAACCGCGAAACTGTGTGGCGCTGGCACACCCGCCCGGGGGCGGTCACGCGACTCACCCCAGGATTTCTGCCGATGCGAGTGGCCCAAGAGGCTGCGTCGATCCGCAGCGGAACCACGGTGTTCGACTTGCCCGCGGGACAACGATGGGTCGCTCGTCACGACGACAACGGCTACGTCGCCGGTGCACAGTTCACCGACTTTGCCTCCAACGAACCGCTGCGCAGCACGACCCAGTGGCGTCACGTCCACCGCTTCGAGGATGCGCCCGGAGGCACCGTGCTTAGCGACGACGTCCGCTCCCGCATCCCCGAAGCCGTCCTTCGCGCCGCGTGGGCGTACCGGCAACGCCAACTCCTCGAAGACCTCACATTCATCAACTCGCTACCGCAGCAACCGCAGCTCACGGTGGCGATGACGGGCTCGTCAGGCCTCGTCGGCACGCACCTGCGCGCGCAGCTGACCACCGCCGGCCATAGCGTGATCCAACTGGTGCGAGGGCACGCACGCCCCGGCCAACGCCACTGGGACATGGACAACCCGGATCCGGACTTGCTGCGCGGCGTGGATGCGGTGATCCACCTGGCGGGCGAGTCCATCATGGGCCGGTTCACCGACAAGAAGAAGCACAAAATCGCCGCGTCGCGGATCGAACCGACACGCAAACTCGCCCGCCTAGCCGCCGAAACCGGGGTGCAAACCTTCGTGTCCGCGTCCGCGGTCGGCTACTACGGCACCGACGCCGGCGACGTGGCCCGCACCGAAAGCGACGGCCCCGGCAATGGCTTCCTCGCCGACGTCTGTGCACGGTGGGAGGACGCCTCGCGTGTCGACGGGATGCGCACCGTCAACATCCGCACCGGCCTCGCCCTCTCCGGCGCCGGCGGCCTATTACCGGTGCTCAAAGCCAGTGTCAACGCAGGCCTTTCCGCGCGCTTCGGCGACGGTGACTTCTGGATGAGTTGGGTCGCCCTCGACGACCTGACCGACATCTACACACGCACGCTCGTCGACGACACCGTCACCGGCCCCGTCAACGCCACCGCTCCAGAGCCGGTGACCAACGCCGAAATGTCCGCCACCTTGGCCTCGCTTTTGCACCGGCCGAACCTGCTGTCCATCCCTCAGTTCGGGCCGAAGCTCCTGCTCGGCAACGAGGGCGCGCACGAACTCGCGCTGGCGGACCAGCGTGCGGTGCCGGTCGTCGCAAAGCAACACGGCTGGAGATTCCGCTACCCCACCCTCGAGGCCGCGCTGCGACACGAGTTGGGCATGGAGGAACAGGTACCCTCGCAAGGGTGACTACAGAAGACACTGAAGCCATCCAGCCAAGCGAGCACCCCGAGCGCAACGTCACCGAGAAAGTGACGCCCGAGGCCGTCGCCAAGATCTTCGAGGAGGAAAACCTCGAGTATCGCATCGAGGATCAGACGGTGCGCTCCGGGTTCATCAACGCCGCGATCGTCATCGCCATTGACGACGACCACCTCATTTTCGAGGCACTGTGGCGCGGCGAGTTCCCGCGCGACGCTGCATCACAGGTGCTCTACGCCTGCAACGAGCACAACCAGACGCACTTCGCGCCGACGCTGCGTTTCTTCGAACGCGGCGAGGACCAACTCGCGGTCAGCGCCATCCGTTCGATGCACATCGGTGACGGCGCCTCGTTCAACCAGTTGGGTTCGTTCGTCATCACGTCCATCGACGCGACGCTCCAAGCGTTTGACTTTTTGAAGACCACATTCCCCACCGTCGTGAATTGGGAGGAACCGCAGCAGTGAGTAACGCAACGCTCGTCACCATCGACCGTGTCATCGCCACCTTGGCGGGCCAAGGCATCGGAGCCGCCGACGACCCGTCCGGCCGCGCGGCGCACGCCAACCACAACGGCTACAACCTGTTGTTCGTGCTGCTCGACTCGGTGCTCATCGCCCGCGCCGATTCCGTCACTGACACCCCGGCCGACACCCCGGATGCGACGCTCTACCTTGCTGCCAACCAGGTCAACAGCTCGTATTTGGACGCGCGCGCCCTGGTGGTCAATCGCACCGAGAACATCGTCGTACGCACCGAAGCCGAGATCCCCGTCGGTGCCGGGCTTGCCGACGACCAACTCGCCACCGCCTTAAACGCCTCCGTCGCCGGCGTGATGGAGACCCAGGACGCCATGCGCGTCCTCGTCGGCGAGATCAAGCGCACCGCCGAGGAAGCCGGCGCGGAAGAAGACTAGGAGTTCGCCAGCCGCTCGAGCTCGACTTCCGGATCGAAGTCCGGCTCGGGCCACTCCAAGTCAAGCGAGTCGAGAGCGTCGAACAGCAGCGCCTTAATCACGCTGCGGCAGTACTTCTTGTTATCGGAAGGAATGCAGTACCACGGGGCAACATCCGTGGACGTGCGCGTCAGCGCAATCTGGTAGGCGGCCATGAACTGACTCCACAGCTTCCGGTCCTCGATATCGCCCGCGTTGTACTTCCAGTGCTTGTCTGCGCGCTCGATGCGCTCCTTCAAGTTCTGCGCCTGGAAATCACGGGAAATGTGCGGCATGACCTTGATGATCTTCGTGCCCCGCGCAGCAATCTCGTTTTCAAACTCCACGATCGCGCCGTAGCGGCGCTCGATCTCCTCCGGCGGCGCCATCTGTTTCACGCGCTGCACCAGCACGTCTTCGTAGTGCGAACGGTCG
This sequence comes from Corynebacterium lujinxingii, assembly GCF_014490555.1. Lineage (NCBI taxonomy): Bacteria > Bacillati > Actinomycetota > Actinomycetes > Mycobacteriales > Corynebacteriaceae > Corynebacterium > Corynebacterium lujinxingii. The sequence goes on from NZ_CP061032.1 coordinate 1,292,438, forward strand.
AACACGCTGATCTGGCCCGGCTCCGGCAAGTGCTCGTAGAAGCGCCAGAGGAAGTCGTGCGACGCCTCCTCCTCGGTCGGCCGGCCGAAAGCCTTGACGTGGACGCCTTGCAGGTCCATCGTTTCGCCGATCACGTGCCGGATAATGCCGCCCTTGCCGGAGGTGTCCATTCCCTGCAACACGAGCAGTACGGAGCCTGCGTTGTCGTTGCCCACCCGGCTGTTGGCGAACAGGCGGCGCTGCAGGTCGTCCAGGTCGTCGTCGTAGTCGTGGAACACATCGTCCACGTCGGAGACGTCCGGCGTCGCCGTCGGATCCACATCCGCAAGCTGGAAATCCGGCCCGACGCGGAACTGCTTGGCCTCTTCAACGGTGAGTTTCGACATACGTTTCCTTTCAGCTGTGCTCGCACATACGCGAAAGTCGTTACCTGATGGTCGTTGACGCGCTTCCGAAAGCGACATTACGACCTCTAGGTAACGACTTATAGCAGGCCTAAACGACTAATCGCGGTTTCCCGCCCGGTCTGCATCCGCATCGAACGACTCGGTGGACTCGGCGATCTCTCGGGCTTGCTTGGCGGTATCCGCTTCGGCAGCGCCGGATTCGACCTGCGCCCCCGGCTCGGACGGCGCCGGAGCCGCGTCTTCGGTCTCGACTAGGATGGGAGCATTCTGCTCATCCTCCTCGACCGGGTACGCGTCATCCGCCTCCTCGCCCGCAAACGGAGCGAACGGCGAGTTCGGATCCAGCGACTGCGCGATACGGTCCAGCACGGCGTTGATGTACGGTGCGGCCTTCGCTCCCGAGTACTCCGCGGCCATCTCGACGGCCTCCTTGATGGAAATCGGCGCGTCGACCTCGTCGTTAAACAAGATTTCCCACGAGGCCACGCGCAAGATCTGCCTATCGACGGCCGGCAAACGGAACAGCTCCCAGTCGTCGGAAAGCGAGCGCTCGATGGCGTCGTCCAAATCATCGAGCTTCTCTGCCGCGCCCGCCACGATGGTGCGGGTGTAGTCGGCGATTGGCGCCACTGCGTTCTGCGGGTTCTGCGACAGCTCCGTGCGGTCCTCGACGATCGCGACTGGGTCAATGTCCCGAGTCTCCGCCTCGAACAAGATGTCCACTGCGCGACGCCGCGCGCGGTAGCGGGCGCCGTGACGTTTGTAGTCGGGCATTAGTTGTTCACACGCGAGAGGTACTCGCCGGTGCGGGTGTCCACCTTGACCACGTTGCCGGTCTCAAGGAACAGCGGAACCTGGATCTCAGCACCCGTCTCCAGGGTGGCCGGCTTGGTGCCGCCCGAGGAACGGTCGCCCTGCAGGCCCGGCTCGGTGTGCTCGATGGCCAGGTCGACGGAAATCGGCAGCTCAGCGAACAGCGCGTCACCTTCGTGGAAGGAGACCTGCACACGCATGTTCTCCTGCAGGAAACGAGCCGCATCGCCGAACTTCTCGGCCGGGAGCTCGAACTGCTCGAAGGTCTTGTCGTCCATGACGACGTAGTTGGTGCCGTCGTTGTACAGGTAGGTCATGTCGCGGCGATCCACCGTCGCGGTTTCCACCTTCACACCAGCGTTCCAGGTCTTCTCCACCGTCTTGCCGGAGACGACGTCCTTGAGCTTGGTGCGCACGAACGCCGGACCCTTGCCGGGCTTGACGTGCTGGAACTCGACAATCTGCTGCAGTTTGCCATCGACCTTCAGCACAAGGCCGTTCTTAAAATCGGCGGTAGTTGCCATGGGTGGTACCTTCCTCGTCAAACTCGCGGGTGGTGTGCAAACACAGCAATGCTACAGCACCGTCAAATCCTTCGGGTACTCGGTGATGATGCGTGGTTTGCCCGACGTGATCACCAACGTGTCTTCGATACGCACACCGGTTTTGCCAGGGATGTAGATGCCCGGTTCGATGGTGAGCGTCATTCCCTCCTCCAGCGTGCCGGTGCCGGTCTTCGCCGCGTACGGGCCTTCGTGCACGTCCAACCCGACGCCGTGGCCGGTGGAATGCACGAAGTACTCGCCGTATCCCGCTTCCTCGATCACGTCCCGACACGCCTTGTCCACGTCCGCCAACTTCGTCCCCGGCGTCGACGCCTTCACACCAGCGAGCTGCGACGCGAGCGTGACCTCGTAGATCTCCCGCTCGAGGCTCCCCACCTCGCCGATGGCGAACGTGCGGGTCATGTCCGAGTTGTAGCCGAGACGGTGCATACCGTAATCGATAGTGACAAGGTCACCGTCGGCAATGATGCGCTCGCCCGCCTGGTGGTGCGGTTTGGACGCGTTCGGGCCAGAGGCGACGATGGTGTCGAAGCTTGGGCGCTCGGCTCCGAGACGGCGCATGCGGTATTCGAGGTCAGCGGCTACCTCGAGTTCAGAGCGCCCCGCACGCAGATCCCCTGCCTCGACGAGCTCCTCGAGCGCCTGAGTTGCCAGCTGCGCGGCTTCGGTCAAGCGAGTGAGCTCGAGTTCCTCCTTCTTCAGGCGGATCTCCTCTATCACGCCGGAGACCGGGACGAGTGTGACGCCCTCCGGGCACTCCGCCTCTAGGCGCTTCAACTCGGAAACTGAGACGAAATCCGCCTCGAAGCCCACACGGTGCCCCACCGAAACCTGGGAAAGCAGCTCGACTGCGGTCTTCCGGCCGATGGTCGCGGTGATGTCCGGAACTTCCTCCGCGATCTGCGTGGTGTACCGGCCGTCCGTGGCGATCTTTGCGGTGCGGTCCTTCGATACCAGAAGCGACCCGTTCGAGCCTGTGAACCCGGACAAGTAGCGCACGTGGGTCAGGTGGGTGACAAGCATGTCGTCGATACGCTGTGCTGCGAGTTTCGACGAGAGCTTACGGCGGCGGGTCTCAAAGCGAGTGTCGGCCAGAGCCATCAGTTCCTCCTTGCGAAGTAATCCAACGCGAGCCCGTAACCGTCGGTGCCCAGTCCCGCAATCACACCAATCGCGATCGGCGAGAGATACGAGTGGTGGCGGAACGGCTCGCGCGCGTGCACGTTGGAAATGTGCACCTCAATAAATCCGTGGTGATCATTCAGTTCTACCAGCGCGTCGCGCAGCGCGACCGAAGTGTGCGTCAATCCCCCCGGGTTGATGATCACTGCCCAGCCGCTATCCGCGGCCTCGTGCACCCAATCGATCAGCTCACCTTCGTAATTGGACTGCCGGCACTCGATCTCCACGCCGCGTTGTTCCGCTTGCTCACGCAATTGCTTCTCGACGACCGCCAGCGTGGTCGAGCCGTACACCTCCGGCTGACGTTTGCCGAGCCTGTTTAAATTCGGCCCGTTGAGCACTAGAACTTTCATCGTCTACTCCGAAATCTTCGCGTACGCCTCGCGCATCTCGTCCATGGTCGCGTCCTCCAAGCGTGTGCACGAGCCAAGGCCGTCCAGAACCACAAACCGGATGCGCCCGTCGCGGTTCTTCTTGTCCAGCAGCATCGCGGCGTGCAGCTCGTCGAAGGCGCCTGCCTCGTAGCGGGTGGGCAAGCCGGCGCCAGTGAGGATCGTGTCGTGGAGGGCAACCAGGGTGCCGTCGATAAGCCCGCGCCCGTTTGCCAGGTGCGCGACGAACATCATGCCTACCGCCACAGCATTGCCGTGGCGCCAGGTGTAATGCTCGCGGCGCTCAATCGCGTGACCGAGGGTGTGGCCGTAGTTTAAAATCTCGCGCAGACCGGACTCCTTGAGGTCCTGGCCGACGACATTCGCCTTCACCGCCACGGAACGCTGGACAAGTTCTGCCCAGTGGTTGTCCGGGCCTTCTTCGTAGAGGTCCAGGATTCGCGGGTCCGCGATAAACCCCGTCTTAATCAGCTCGGCAGAGCCCGACACCACTTCCGGTTGGGGCAACGTGTCGATGCGGGCCAAATCGATAAACACCGCATCCGGCTCGTGGAACGCGCCGACTAGGTTTTTGCCGGCAGCCGTGTTGATGCCGGTTTTGCCGCCGACAGCCGCGTCCACCATCGCCAGAAGCGTCGTGGGCACCTGCACGACCTTGATGCCGCGCATCCACGTCGCCGCAGCAAAGCCGGCGAGATCGGTCACCGCCCCACCGCCGAGGCCAACCACCGTGTCCTGGCGGGAGAACTGGTTGGCGCCGAGTTGTTCCCACAACCCTGCGAGCACGTCGAGGTCTTTCCCGGCCTCGGCGTCCGGCACACACGCGAGCACCGGTTCGACGCCGCGCTCCCGCAGCAACCGGTCGAGCACCTCGGCAGGTTCGCGCAGCGGCCCCTGGTGCACCACCAAGGCCCGGCGGGCACCCGAAGCCGACACGTGCGCGGCGACATCACCGAGGTTGTCGCTGCCGATATGAACGTCGTACGGGCTGGGACCTGTCACGGGCACAACTGCCATGGCCTGCTCCTTAGTTGGTGTCGATGAAACCGAGGATTTCGGCGACCACGCGCTGGGGCGGGCGTTCGTCGGTACGCACGCGGAACGTGGACACCTCACGGTAGAACGACTCTCGCTGCGCCATCAGGTCGCGGTAGCGCTGCTCCCGGTCGTCGGCGTCGAGGACGGGGCGCGACGCGTCCTCGGCGGTGCGGCGGATGCCCTCTTCAGCGCTGACATCGATCCACACCACGGTGTGGCGCTGCAACAGCTGGCGGACCTTCTCCGTGACTACGGCACCGCCGCCGAGGCTGACCACACCGCCGGTAGCGAGTGCTCGCGCAACATACTCAACCTCGAGCTCGCGGAACGCCTCCTCGCCGAGTTCGGCGTAAACCTCGCCGCAGGGCTTGCCTTTCGCCTGCTCGATCAGCACATCGGAATCGACAATCGGCAGATTCAACGCGCTGGCCACCCGTCGACCGATGGTGGACTTTCCGGAGCCCGGCATACCGACAAGGACGACGCGCGGAGCGTGATGCACCATCGCCGGCGCGGATTCAACCAGCTCGGTCGCACTCGGCGCATCGTTGTCGTCGAATAGCGCGCCTTCGGCGGTGACGTCGTTGACCAGGTCAAACGTTCGGGTTTCGGTGGTGCTAGTCATCTGCGTCCTCTCCGCGGGTGAAGTCGAGCCGCTGTGCAACGTAATCCTTGTACGCCGCCACATTGCGCTTGACTTCCTCGATCGTGTCTCCCCCAAATTTCTCCGCCACCGCTTGTGCGAGCACGAGCGCGACCATTGCCTCTGCGACAACACCGCCGGCGGGCACCGCGCAAACGTCGGAACGCTGGTGAATACCGGTCGCAGCATCGCCGGACGACATATCCACAGTCTTTAGCGCACGCGGCACCGTCGAGATCGGCTTCAACGCCGCACGCACGCGGAGCTGCTCGCCGTTAGTCATCCCGCCTTCGAGACCGCCCGCGCGGTTGGTGAGTCGGCGGACGCCGTCGGCGGTGCGTTCCATCTCGTCGTGCGCGTGCGAGCCGCGGCGACGTGCTTCCTCGAAACCGTCGCCAACTTCCACGCCCTTGACCGACTGGATGCTCATCAGCGCACCCGCCAACTGCGCATCGAGACGACGCTCGCCAGAAACATGCGCACCGAGCCCGATCGGCAGCCCGTCCACGATCACCTCGACAATGCCGCCGAGGGTGTCGCCGTCTTTCTTCGCGGCTTCGATGCACGAGACCATGTCGGCTTCGGCGTCCTTGTCAAACGCCCGCACCGGAGAGGTGTCGATGGCATCAATATCGTCGAAACTCGGTGCCGGGCCCTCGTAAGGGGCAGACTCCCCGATGGAGACCACGTGCGAGAGCACTTCGACCCCGAGCACCTCACGTAGGAAGCTGCGTGCCACCGTTCCAGCGGCCACGCGCGCCGCAGTCTCGCGTGCCGACGAGCGCTCCAACACAGGCCGCGCCGAGTCGAAGCCGTACTTCAACATGCCGGCAAAATCCGCATGCCCCGGGCGAGGACGGGTCAACGCGGCACCACGGCCCGAGGCCAGCTCTTTGGCCACAGCAGGGTCTTTTTCGTCGACCGGTTCGGCGGACATAATCGTGGTCCACTTCGGCCACTCCGTGTTGCCGATTTGGATTGCGATCGGACTGCCGATCGACACACCGTGTACAACACCCGTCAGCAACGTGAGCTCGTCGGCCTCGAACTTCATGCGGGCACCGCGGCCGTACCCGAGACGGCGGCGCGCCAACTGATGAGCAATGTCTTCCTTCAGCACCGGCACCCCGGAAGGCATGCCCTCCACGAGTGCCATCAGCCCCTGGCCGTGCGATTCCCCGGCAGTTGTCCAACGAAGCATGGCGACATTCTCGCACAGCACAGGGACAAAGATGTCCTTATACCCCGAAATACATCCCTGCGCCCCACGCCGCCGCCAACATCGACGGCCCGTGGGGCATCGTGCGGCTCCCCGACACTGCTGCGAAACACCCGGTAACCAGGCCAGATAACCCTATCGCGAGCAGCACAGCCGGAAGCCCGCCAACCGCGGCGCACACCACCCCCAGCGGCACAGCCAACTTGATGTCTCCCCCGCCGATGCCCCGGCCGGACGCGAGATAGATTCCCGGCCACAACAGCGCGCCGACGATCTGTGGCTGCCCGACTGCTAGAGCGACAAGCGTTGCGACGACCCCCGCCAGCGCCGGCGGCACCGTCAACGCATTCGGCAGCCTGCGCCGCGTCACGTCAAACCAGCACAGCGTGAGCGACCAACTAACGGCAACGCTTACCCCGAGAAATCCCCCGATCCCCATGGCAACGCAGCGTAGCCCAGCTGCGTCGGTTACGCCCTGCGGTGCTCCAGCAATGCATGGCGCATCGCGTCCCGGGGCGCGTCAACGCCGGTGAACTGCTCAAACTGAGCATACGCCTGGCCCGCAAGCATCGACAGCCCACCCACGGTCGGATATCCGTTCGCCGCAGCGTGAGTCGCAATCGCGCTCGGCCAAGGCTCGTAAATCACGTCGAACACCGGCGCGTGCGCCAACTCCGCCGCGTACTGGTCCGCCACACCTGCCGGCACTGTCGAGACAACCACGTCCGTCGCGGAGGTGAGGTCCGCAAGACCAGCATCGAAGCCCACGAACCGAAGGTTCATTCCGCGTGAAAGGTCGGCGTATTCCGCAGAACGGTCCGACCGGTTGACCAGTGTGACATCGGTGCACCCCACCGAGCGAAGCGCCCACATCACCGCGCGTGCGGTGCCGCCCGCTCCGACTACGACCGCACGGCGCGGCGTGGCCTGTCCCAGCAGTTCGTTCAGCGCTGCGACCACGCCCTCGCAGTCGGTGTTGTCGGCGCGCCAGCGGGTGTCGTCGATACGCGTCAACGTATTCGCGGAGCCGATCTCGCGCGCGCGGTCGGTGACCTCATCAGCGAACTCGAGAGCCGCAAACTTACACGGCATGGTCACTGAAAAGCCGTGAAACGACGGATTTGCGCCGCGCACGAGCCCAGGAAGCTCGTCGGCGGTGCACAGCATCCGCGAGTACTCCCAGCCCTCGAGCCCGGCGGCCTCGAAGCCGGCGGTATGCAGCACCGGGGACAGGGAATGTTCGATCGGCGAGCCGAGAACCGCAGCGCGGTGCGTGATCGCCATGGCTAGCGCTGCGAGTCCAGGATGCCGGAGTCGACGGCACGCTGCGTGTCGTTCAGGTGCTGCTCGAAGGTGTCGTTGAACACGGTCGTGCCATCCTTATCCACCGTGACGAAGAACAACCAGTTGCCCTCGGCCGGGTGCTCCATCGCATCGATGGCTTCGATCGACGGGGACGAGATCGGGGTTTGCGGCAGTCCGTCCATCGCGTAGGTGTTCCACGGGGTGACACGCTTTCGGTCCTCATCTGTGGTGGCAACCTCAACGCTCGGCAGGCCGTAGTTGACAGTCGAGTCGAACTCGAGGCGCATCGGCTCGTCCAAACGGTTCAGGATGACGCGGGCGACCTTGTCGAATTCACCCGCCGGCGCCTCACGCTCAACCAGGGACGCAGCCGTGAGCAACTCGTAGGGCGACAACCCGATCGCCTGTGCGCGGTTGACGATATCCGTCGAGTCGTACTGCTTCGCAGAACGGGTCACCAGGTCCTGCAGGATGTCTTCCGCGCTGGCCTGCGGGTCAATGATGTACTCGCCCGGAGCGATCAAGCCCTCAAGCCGCTTCGCGTCGCCAGCGCGGGCCGCAACCGTTTCCCGCGCCCACTCCGGCACACCGAGCTCCGCCGGATCCGCGTTCGCCGCGGCGTTGTGCAGCTTCTCCACATTAACGCAGTCGCCGCCCGGCTGGTCACCGCAGGTCACCGCCTGGATCATGGAGAAGATACCGTGGCGGGTCTGGCCGCCAAGCACGTTGATGTCCATCAACGTGGCACCGCCGTACACCTGCAACGGGGTGATGCGTTTTTCAGGGTCGAGCAGCGCTTCCACGGCAGAGTTGGCGCTCATCTCGCCTTCCAGGCGGTAAAACCCGGGCTGGATATTGTCCGAATCCGGGTTGTTTGCGGCCGCTGTCTGGAACGCTCCGTCACTGCCGACGATGCCACGCTCCTCAAGCTCCGGGCCCAACACTGACAGACTCGACCCCTCCGGGATCTGCACGACCTGTTCCTCGCCGTTGCCCGTGCCGGCAAAGTCCTTCGATCCGGAAAGGTTGCGTGCGACCGCAATCCAGGCGACGAGGCCGATGATGAGCAGGATGGATGCAACCAGCACCGCGGTGCCTCGGGTACGCCGGCGTGCGGCTTCTCGGGTGGACACGGTTAGTTCTCCTTGAGGTAGTTCAGTCGGCCGTCAAGCCAGGATTGCAAAATCTCCACAGCAGCCGCTTGGTCAATCACGGATCGCCCAGCCTTCTCGCTCACACCGGACATACGCAGCGACTGCGCCGCGGCCACCGTTGTAAGCCGCTCATCCGCCATGCGCACCGGCACATCGCTGCGCCGGCGGATGCGGAAGGCTATCTCCTTCGCGTGCTTGACACTTTTCGAGCCGTTGCCCCGCAAATCACGAGGCAGCCCCACAACAACTTCAACTGCTTCATTCTCCGCGATGAGCTGGAGCATCCGTTCGATGTCCTGCCCATCGCGGTCCTTAAAGCCGGTGACCCGTTTGATCGTTTCAACCGGTGTTGCCAGGCGGGCTTCCCGGTCAGAGCGGGCGACACCGATGCGCACCGTGCCGACATCGATACCGATGCGGCGGCCCTCGCCGGGATCGTCGACCCCGGGGGTATCGGGCTGCACCTTCATCCCCTCACTCCTTTCCGTTTCAGCTGGCCTTGTCTCAACCTAGCTGTTCGCTGTGTAACGGGGAGGGCGCGCATTCGGCGTGTCAGCGCCCATTTCCCGTTTTGCGACGTTGCTAGCGCTGCTCCAACCAGTCGCGCACGGCGTGCAACCCGGCCGGAATGCCCTCCGGGTTCGCGCCGGAACCCTGCGCAAGATCCGGCTTGCCGCCGCCCTTGCCCTCGACGTACTCGCCGAGAACCTTGACCACGTCACCGGCCTTAATCCCGGACTCCACTGCCGGCTTCGTCGCCGCGACAGCGAGCGAGACCTTGCCTCCGACCGTGGAAGTCAAAACGATCAGCGCATCCTCTGCCTGCATCTTGCCGCGCAGATCGCTGACAATCGTGCGCAGATCGCCGGTGTTAATGCCCTCGGGCAATTGCTTTGCGACGAGACGGTGCTCCCCGACAGTCTCCGCCTGGCCGGCCAGATCCGCAGTGGAGGCGAGCAGCTGCTGGCGGTGCAGGTTTTCAATCTCCTTCTCCGCCGCACGCAGACGTTCGGTCAGCTGCGCGATACGGTCCGGCAGCTCCTCGGTCGGAGCCTTCAGCTCGGCCGCCAGCCCCGACGCCAGGGCCGCCTCCTTGGACAGGAACTTAAACGAGTCCATGCCGGAGTACGCCTCAATGCGGCGGGCACCGGAGCCGACGGAGGACTCACCCAGCACAGCCACCGGCCCGATCTGGGATGCGTGATCGACGTGGGTACCGCCGCAGAGCTCGATAGAGAACGGGCCGCCGATCTCCACCACCCGGACCGTGTCGCCGTAGTTCTCGCCGAACAGGGCCATCGCGCCCATCGCCTTCGCCTTGTCCAGCGACGTCTCGATGGTGTTGACCGCGAAGTCGGCATCGACGGCCTGGTTGGTGATGGTGGCGATTTCCTCGAGCTGCGCGTCGGAGAGCGCGTCGGTGTAGTTGAAGTCGAAACGCAGGTAACCCGGCTTGTTCAAGGAACCCGCCTGGACTGCGGTCGGGCCCAGCACCTGCCGAATCGCCGCGTGGATGAGGTGGGTTGCCGAGTGCGCCTGGCGGGCGCCGTGGCGCCAGGCGCCGTCGACCTCGGTGGTCACGGTGGATCCCAAATCCAACCCGCCGTTTTGCACCGTGGCCTTGTGCAGCCAGAGCTTCTTGCCCACGCGCTGGACGTCGTTAACGTTCAAAATAGTGTCGCCCATGAGGATGCGGCCGCGGTCAGCCATCTGGCCGCCCGCCTCGGCGTACATCGGGGTGACATCCAAGATGACCTCGACCTCGTCGCCCTGGCTGACCTCGCCGACCTTTTCGCCATCGCGAACCAGACCGATGACGGTGCCGTCATGGCTTAACTGGTCGTAGCCGACGAATTCAGTGGGGTTGTTGTCGACCCACTCTCGGTACAGCGACTCGTCCAGATTGCGGTGCTTCTTCGCTTTATTATCCGCCTTGGCACGATCGCGCTGCTCCTGCATCGCGGCGTTGAAGGCATCCATGTCCACGTCCAGACCTGCCTCGCGGGCCATCTCCACAGTCAGATCGATCGGGAAGCCGTAAGTGTCGTGCAGCTCGAATGCCTGCTCGCCCGGCAGCACGGCGGCACCGGAGCTCTTGATGGCGTTGGCGGCTTCGTCGAAACGCGTCGTGCCAGATTCCAACGTCTTGGAAAATGCGCGCTCCTCGGCAACGGCGACGCGCAGGATGCGTTCACGGTTGTCGGCGATCTCCGGGAACGACGGCGTCATGGTGTCCATGATCGTGTTCATGAACGTCTCCATCACCGGAGCAGTCGCACCCAACAGACGGGCAGAACGGATGATACGGCGCAGCAGACGACGCAGAATGTATCCACGGCCCTCATTCGACGGCGTGACACCGTCGAGGATGATCATCATGCCGGTACGTGCGTGGTCCGCAATCACGCGGAACCGAACGTCGTTGTCCTGGTTGCCGTCGTCGTACTTCGCACCGGTCAACTCGACAGCCGCGTCAATAACCGGGCGCAGCAGATCGGTCTCGTACACGTTGTCCACGCCCTGCAGCAAGCAGGCGACGCGCTCGATGCCGAGGCCGGTATCGATGTTCTTCTGGGGCAGCTCGCCGACGATCTCGAAGTTGCCCTTCTTGTCGCCTTCCCCGCGCACGGACTCCATGAACACGAGGTTCCAGATCTCCATGTAGCGGTTGTCGTCGGCAATCGGACCGCCCTCTTTGCCGTACTCCGGGCCACGGTCGTAGTAGATCTCGGAGCACGGGCCACACGGGCCCGGGATACCCATCGACCAGAAGTTGTCCTCCATACCCATGCGCTGAATACGCTCTTCTGGCACACCGATCTTGTCGCGCCAGATCGACGCGGCCTCGTCGTCGTCAAGGTAGACCGTCACCCAGAGACGCTCCGGGTCGAGACCGTAGCCGCCGTCTTCGACCGCGCCGGTCAGCAGCGTCCACGCGTGCGTGATCGCCCCTTCCTTAAAGTACTGGCCGAACGAGAAGTTGCCAGCCATCTGGAAGAAGGTGTTGTGGCGGGTGGTGATACCCACTTCCTCGATATCGAGGGTGCGCACACACTTCTGAATCGACGTCGCGGTGCCGTTTTTAAAGTCCGGGGTCTGATCACCCAAAAAGTACGGCTTGAACGGCACCATGCCCGCGTTGACGAACAACAGCGTCGGGTCGTCGAGAATCAGCGAGGCGCTCGGCACCGGGGTGTGGCCGGTTTCGACGAAGTGGTTGGTGAACCGCTCTCGGATCTCATGGGTCTGCACGCTTCGGTGTCCTTTCAACTGCGCCGGAGATTTTCCGCGCTTACTTTACCCCGCGCCCCGACACCGGCTGCGTTACCGCCCGCGCACCAGCCTTCTCAACCTTCCGAGAAAGTCGCTGATACGCTTTTCCGCGCCGTGGTCTGTCGGTTCGTAATACACCGCATCCTCGAGGTCCTCGGGGATATAGCGCTGTTCAACCACGCCGCGCGGGTCGTCGTGCGGGTAAATGTAACCGACCGCATTGCCCATCTTTTTCGCGCCCTCGTAATGGCCGTCGCGCAGATGGGCGGGCACCGGCGGGACGTGGCCGGCACGCACATCCGCAAGCGCTGAGTCGATGGCCTTGATCACCCCGGGCGACTTTGGTGCCGTCGCAAGGTGAATCGTCGCCTGCGCGAGCGGCAGCCGGCCCTCCGGCATGCCGATAAATTGCACCGCGTCTGCCGCTGCGGCCGCAACCTGCAGCGCGGTCGGATCCGCCATGCCGATGTCTTCCGAGGCATGGATGACCAACCTACGGGCGATAAAACGCGGGTCCTCCCCCGCCTCGATCATCCGCGCCAGGTAATGCAGCGCCGCGTCCACATCAGAACCACGGATGGACTTGATGAAGGCGCTGACCACGTCGTAGTGCTGATCGCCGTCGCGGTCGTAGCGCACGATCGCACGGTTCACGTTTTCTCTGACGGTATCCAGCGTGATGGTGCCCTGATCAGGGATCGCCTCAGCGGCCGCCTCCAGATACGTCAAGGCTCGGCGCGCGTCACCGCCAGCGAGCAGGATGAGTTGGGCGCGGGCGTCGTCGTCAAGCGAAATGCTCCCGCCGAAACCACGCTCATCCGCCAAAGCACGGTCGATTACACCGCCCAAGTCATCGTCGTCCAGCGACTCGAGCTTCAGCAGCAGCGAACGAGAAAGAAGCGGAGCTACGACACTGAAACTCGGGTTCTCGGTCGTCGCCGCGACGAGCAGCACGGTGCGGTTTTCCACAGCGGCCAGAAGAGCGTCCTGTTGCGTCTTGGAAAACCGGTGAACCTCGTCGATGAAGAGGACAGTTCTCTCGCCGCGGATGAGGTCGCGCCGTGCCTCATCGATGACAGCGCGCACCTCTTTCACCCCGGACGACAGCGCCGACAAGGCAACGAAGTTCTGGCCCATCGCCTTCGCGATCAGGGACGCGATAGTCGTCTTTCCGGTCCCTGGAGGTCCGTACAAAATGACGGAGGCGGCACCGGAGCCCTCGATAAGCCTGCGCAACGGCTTGCCCTCGCTGAGCAGATGTTTCTGCCCCGCGACCTCGTCCAACGTTTGGGGACGCATCCGGGCGGCAAGCGGCGCCGAGGATCCCGCTTCGAAAAATGCGGTGCCCCGGTTGCCCGTATTAGCCCCGCGCTCGGGCTCCGACCCGGCGGCGGCAAAGAGACCGTCTTGTTCCATCGCTACCGCAACCGTTGTGCCACGTCCGTGGCGAACTGCGAGACCACCCGATATGCCGGGTCTGCGCCGCTGTCGGAAAACGCCGCGAGCGACTCAAACGTTTCCCTCAGATCGCGGCGCACAAGTTGCTCGTCGTCGGTGAACGGTCCCTCGGTGCGAGGGCGAAGTACCGCACCGGCGTTTCCCTCCACGGCTTCGCCGGCGGTGTAGAAGGCATATTCTTGCGGTTCGGTGTCGCGGACGTCCTCAATGCTCAAGCCAGCTGCGGCGAATTCCTCGGCCAGCGCGGGGTCGTCGGCAAGCATCGCGTGGAGCGGCTTCGGCTCAAGCATGGCGACACTGCTCATCGCCCAGCCGACGAGCGCGCTGGTGATCCGGGCCTGCAACGTGTCGGTGTTATCTACCGCCGGCCACAAGTTACGCACCTGCGCGCGCCACGAATCGATAAACGCTTTGGTGGCCTCCTCGTTGAACGACTGCGCGGCGAGGAACACCGGGAAACGCGCAACGACATACGCCACGTCGAAGGACACGTCGCGGAAGCCGGCAGACTCGTAGTCGAGAAAGTGGAACGTGTTGCCCGACCGGATCACGTTATCGGGTGCTAAGTCGAACGGGGTAAACGCCCGCATGCCTCCCCGCAGGAGCCGCCGCTCAATGTTGCCGGCAGTGAGGGTGACTTCGCCGGGGACTTCGATGCCGGCGTCGCGCATGATCCGCAGCCCAACCCGGATACGGTGTGCAAGCAGCCGGTCGCGCAGCCGTTGCAGCGGGGCGGCGTTGTCGCGTGAACGCGTCATCCGGTGCAACAGGACGTTGTAGGCGTCCTCTTCGTCTGCGGTGCCGGCGTGCATGCGGCCCAAGGCTGTGCCGAGAGCGCGCAGCAGCGCGACATGCTCGTCCGCGTCCGCCGCCTCCAACGCCTCGGCGAGCGTTTCGCCGTCGCCGGAGTCGGTCATGATGATGATCCGCTCCTGCGTGTCGTACCCCAACAGTGACGGTCCCGGCCGGTGCTTTTCGCTTAACGACGTGGCGAACTGGTAGGCCACGACCTCACGGAGAAACGCCGCATCGTCCAGCGCGAAACCAGTACGCGGTGCCTGTTTGATCACTACCGAACGGTGCTGGAAGAAGGGATTGGGCCGCACGCGGGCGCGCAGCACACTCGACGGGCCGGAGCCGTTGAGCCGCTCGATGTCGAACAGCGCCTGCTCCCCGCCGTAGCGGCGGGTGAGGATGTCCGCCGCCAGATCGACAATCGCCTCGTCGGTTTTAACGTCGAGCTGCATGCAATCCCCTTCACTTCGCGCCGCGCGGTCACTCACATCACGACGTGTTCACCGGCGACTAGTTCGCGTCGGCCGCGTCTGCGGCCTTGTTCTCCTCGTTCTTCTTCGGCTTGAAATCCACACCCGTCTCCTTGCGCTGCTCAGCCGGAATCGGCGCCGGAGCGTCCGTCAGCGGGTCAACGCCGCCGCCGGACTTCGGGAACGCGATGACGTCGCGAATGGACTCGAAACCGCCAAGCAGCGAGACGATGCGGTCCCAGCCGAAGGCGATACCGCCGTGCGGCGGTGCACCGTACTGGAATGCGTCGAGCAGGAAGCCGAACTTCTCCTCGGCCTCCTCGTCGGTGATGCCCATGACCTCGAACACGCGCTTTTGCACGTCGTGCTCGTGGATACGGATGGAGCCGCCACCGATCTCGTTGCCGTTGCAAACGATGTCGTATGCATAGGCCAATGCCTCGCCCGGGTTCTCTTCGAAGTTGTCCAGGTACTCCGGCTTCGGGGAGGTAAACGCGTGGTGCACGGCGGTCCACTTGGAGTGGCCAAGCGCCACGTCGCCCGACGCCGTGGCGTCTGCCGCCGGCTCGAACAGGGGCGCGTCGACGACCCACGTAAACGCCCAGTCGCCGTCCTTGATCAGGTCGAGCTTGCGGGCGATCTCGCCTCGGGCCGAGCCGAGCAGCGCGCGCGACGCCTTGGTCTCGCCTGCCGCGAAGAAGATACAGTCGCCCGGCCTTGCGCCGACGTGCTCTGCGATGCCGGCCTTTTCCTCATCGGTGATGTTCTTCGCCACCGGGCCGGTGAGTTCGCCATCCTCCTGCACGAGGATGTATGCGAGGCCCTTCGCGCCACGCTGCTTCGCCCACTCCTGCCAGGCGTCGAGCTGGCGGCGCGGCTGGGAAGCGCCACCTTCCATGACCACTGCACCGACGTACTCGGCATTGAACACGCGGAACGTGGTGTCCTTGAAGAATTCAGTGCACTCCACCAGCGGGATATCGAAGCGCAGGTCCGGCTTGTCGGAGCCGTACTTTTCCATCGCCTCCTTATAGGTCATGCGCGGAATCGGCGTCTGGATGTCGTAGCCGATGAGCTTCCACAGCTCGACCAGGATTTCCTCGGCGAGCGAGATGATGTCGTCCTGGTCGACAAACGAAGCCTCGACGTCGAGCTGGGTGAACTCCGGCTGACGGTCGGCGCGGAAATCCTCGTCTCGGTAGCAGCGCGCGATCTGGTAGTAGCGCTCCATGCCGGCGACCATGAGGAGCTGCTTGAACAGCTGCGGCGACTGCGGCAGTGCGTACCAGGAACCCGGCTTCAGGCGGGCTGGCACGAGGAAGTCGCGTGCGCCTTCCGGCGTCGAGCGGGTCAGCGTCGGAGTCTCGATCTCCGTGAAATCGTGGTTATCCAGCACTCGGCGGGCCGCCTGGTTCGCCTTGGAACGCAGACGAATCGCCTCAGCCTGACGCTCGCGGCGCAGGTCGAGATAGCGGTACTTCAGGCGGGTTTCCTCGCCGACCTCGGAAGACGATGCGTCCTCAATCTGGAACGGCAGCGCCGCCGCCTTGTTCAAAACCTTCAGGTCGGTGACGTTCACCTCGACCTCACCCGAGGCCAGGTTCGGGTTCGCGGAGCCTTCCGGACGCGGTTCGACCACGCCGGTGACCTGGACAACGAACTCGCTGCGCAGGTCGTGCGCGGCTTCGGCGACCTCGGACTCGCGGAAGACTACCTGCGCCAGACCAGAGCGGTCGCGCAGGTCGATGAAGATGACACCGCCGTGGTCGCGGCGGCGGGCAACCCAGCCAGTTAGCGTGACGGTTTGGCCGTCGAGTTCTTTGTTCAAGTTCCCCGCAAGGTGAGTGCGCAGCACGGTTACTTCCACGTCCTTCCACGTGATGGCGAATCTAACCTGGCAAAGTTTACCCGCCATGCCGACACGGTGCGCCCGCCCCCTACCACCCTGGACCCGCCGAATGCGAAAAGTGCACCAGATCCAACACTTGCGCCGGATCTTTGGCACAATTCTGCCCATGACTTTCAGAGGCGACTACGCACAAGGCCAGGGTGCCAACGTCAACACAAGCTCCGGCAGCGGCCGAGGCGGCGGAGGTTTAGGCAACGGCGCAATGATGCTACTTCCGCTCCTGCTGCGCGGAGGCGGCGGCGGTGCCGTCATCCTGGTGGTGCTTGGCCTGCTGTACTTCAGCGGCGCCTTCAACGGCATCCTCGGCGGGGGCGGAGATGAATCGCAGTCGCAATCCCAGGGCAACTACACGCTCGAGCACTGCCAGGAGGAGGGCTCGTCGAACGAGTACGACGACTGTCGCGCTGCGGCGACGTTTACCTCAGCGCAGAAGATTTGGGGCGACATCTTGCCGCAGCAGGCCAATGTGGACTTCCAGCCGGCGGAGATGACCATCTTCAAAAACAACGTCACCTCCGGCTGTGGTTTCGCCAGCGCTGACACCGGCCCGTTCTACTGCCCGCGCGACACGACCGCATACCTGGATGTGAGCTTCTTCGAGGATTTGGGCCAGCTGGGCGGCTCCAACGGCCCGCTCGCGCAGGAGTACGCAACCGCGCACGAGTACGGCCACCACATTCAAAACCTTGAGGGCACCCTCGGCTTGAGCGACTACAAGAACCCGGGCGCAGATTCGGCTGCTGTGGCGATTGAGTTGCAGGCAGATTGCTACGCGGGCATTTGGGCGAAGTACGCCTCCGAGGACGGTGTGCTTGAGCCGATTACCGACCAGCAGCTCCAGGAGGCTCTGCAAACCGCACAGTCCATCGGCGACGACAACATCCAGCGTCGCTCCGGCGGCGACGTCGACCCGGATGCGTGGACCCACGGCTCCTCCGAGCAGCGCGCCGAGGCGTTTAAGTCCGGATACGAGTCCGGCAAAATGGCGTCCTGCGACACGCTCAACCGCGGCGTGTACACGAGCTAGAGTCTTCTTCCACCCCACCTGATACACGGCACAGCGCTACAGTTGCCGGCATGAGTAATGTCGAGCAAAACCGCGCTGTGCCGTTTCTTGCTGCGTTCAACTCCATCGAGAAATTTCTTCGCGACGAACTCGACGCCAAACGTTCGGACTCGTTTTCCTGGATGGCCCGAATCGCTGCGAAGCACGGCGTTATCACCCGCGAACAGTCTGAAACGCTGCAGGAGTTCGCAGATTTGCGCAATGCGATTAGCCACGGCGAGTACGACGATCTGCGTCCGATCGCGGAGCCGCTTCCAGAGACCGTCGATGAGATCGAGCGGCTGCGCGACACCATTATCTCCCCCACTCTTGCTCTAGAAGTGGTGTCCAACCAGCGCGTTGTTTCCTTCTCCCCTGACACCGACATTCACGAGCCGCTTCAAACGATCGCCGAGGACGGTCTCGCGCAGTTTCCGGTCTACGACGGCGGCGAATGCGTCGGCCTGCTCACCACCAACGCCATCGCGCGTTGGGTCGCAGTGGAACTCACCGCGGACGACCGCATCCCTGCCACCACCGTCGGCGACGTGCTCCAGCACTGCGGCAAACTCGATCAGCCGATTTTCCTGCCCCGCACCGTCACCGCCGCCGGCGCCGTCGAGGCACTTAGCACCCCGCTCGACAGCGGCGCCGTGCCGCGTCTCGCGATCCTCACCGAGCACGGCAAGCCCACCCAAAAGCCGATATCAGTGCTTGCCGCGAGCGATATTCCGGCGCTTACGCAGGCACAATAGAGCATGTCGCTTGACGACGATCCCGTGTCGTCGCGTGCTGTAACATTCGCGCCATGTCAGCAAACTTTGTCAGCGTCGTAGACCTGTTCAGCATCGGCATCGGCCCGTCCTCATCACATACGGTGGGCCCAATGCGGGCGTCGATTGTGTTCGTCGACAAGCTAGACGCGTTGCCTGCGAAGGTGAGGATTGAATTGCGCGGCTCGCTCGCGGCAACGGGCGTCGGCCACGGCACCGACCGTGCGGCGCTGCTCGGCCTGGTCGGATACACACCGACGACCACGTCCGCCGACGTTGCGCCGAAACCTGGAGAACCCATCCCGAGCACCGGCACCATCACCGGACCTGACGGGACGGTGGAATACGAGCTGCGCTTCGATCCGGCTCCCGTGGCGGCACACCCGAACTGCCTCATCTTTGATGCCTGGGATGCCGAGGGCAACGTGCTTGCCGAGCGCGAGGATTACTACTCAGTTGGCGGCGGGTTTATCCAGGACCGCTGGGAGATGGAAGAACACCGCGACGAAACCGGTGTGGCTGCCGCGCGCGAGATCCCGTCGGTGCCCTACCCGTTCGACACCGCAGCCGAACTGATGCAGCGCTGCCGCGAGTCCGGCCTGACTGTCGCCGAGATCATGCGCGCGAACGAGGAGTCGATCCACGGCAAGGCGAAGCTCGATGCCCATCTCGATGCTGTGTGGGACGTCATGCAGGAGTGCGTGGCGCACGGTTTGAAGACGGAGGGCACACTGCCAGGCGGGTTGAACGTGCGGCGGCGCGCGAACCGCTTGCACCGGTTGCTCACCGCGGAGTACGAGGCGTCGTCGGCACGCGGACTGGACGCCATGGAGTGGGTGAACCTCTACGCGTTGGCGGTCAACGAGGAAAACGCTGCGCACGGTCAGGTGGTCACCGCACCGACGAACGGCGCCGCAGGCATCATCCCTTCGGTGATGCACTACTGCCGCGATTTCACTGACGACTTCGACGTTGTGCGGGCCCGCGAGTTTCTGCTCACCGCCGGCGCGATCGGCTCGATCATCAAAACAAACGCGTCTATTTCTGGCGCGGAAGTCGGTTGTCAGGGCGAGGTGGGTTCCGCGTCCTCGATGGCTGCGGCGGGCATGTGCGCGGTCCTCGGCGGGACGCCGGACCAGGTGGAAAATGCTGCGGAAATCGCGCTTGAACACAACCTTGGCTTAACGTGCGACCCGGTCGGCGGCCTCGTGCAGGTGCCGTGCATCGAACGCAACGCCATCGGTGGTGTGAAGGCCATCAATGCAGCGCGCCTGGCGAAGCTGGGCGACGGCACGAACATCGTCACCCTCGACGACGTGGTGGAAACCATGGCTGCCACCGGCCGCGACATGATGACGCAGTACAAGGAGACGTCCATGGGCGGCCTCGCGGTACAGCTCGGCCTTCCCGTGAACATCACGGAGTGCTAGGCCCGTGGCGGGCCTAGCATCTATTGCCCGATGGCACGCTTGACGGCCTCGGCGGAGAGCTCGACGGACTCCTGAGAGTGCGCATCGAGGTTCTTCACCGCAACTTCACCGGCCTCGAGCTCGCGCTCGCCGAGCACCAGCGCGAAGCGTGCGCCAGCCCGGTCGGCGCCCTTCATCGAGCCCTTCAGGCCGCGCTTGCCGTAGGCCATGTCGGCGCTGATGCCAGCGGCGCGTAGTTCGTCGATAAGCTTGCTCATGCGGTCGCGGGCTTCGTCGCCAATCGCGATGCCGAATACGTCGACTCGGTGCGCGGCCTCTTCGAGTTCCACACCTTCGGCCTCCAGCGCGAGGACGGCACGGTCGACGCCGAGGCCGTAGCCGATGCCCGACAGATCCGGCCCACCGATTTGCGCCATCAAACCGTCGTAGCGGCCACCGCCGCCGATACCCGACTGGGCGCCGAGACCGTCGTGAACGAACTCGAACGTGGTCTTCGTGTAATAGTCCAGACCGCGGACCATGCGTGGATTGATCTCGTACGGCACGCCAAACGCATCGAGTGCTGCGACGACGGTGTCGAAGTGGGCGCGGCAGTCGTCGCAAAGGTGATCCAGCATCAGCGGTGCATCCGCGGTCATCTCACGGACCGACTCGCGCTTGTCGTCGAGCACCCGCAGCGGGTTGATCTCCGCACGGTGGCGGGTTTCCTCGTCCAGCGGCAGGTCGAAGAGGAATTGCTGGAGCTTCTCGCGGTACGCCGGACGGCAGTTTTTGTCGCCCAGGCTGGTGATCTCGAGGCGGAAACCACTCAGCCCGATCGCACGGTAGCTGCGGTCTGCAAGTGCGATGACTTCCGCGTCGAGCAGCGGGTCGTCGATACCGATCGCCTCGATGCCAACCTGCTGGAGCTGGCGGTAACGGCCGGCCTGCGGGCGTTCGTAGCGGAAAAACGGCCCGTAGTAGTTCAGCTTCACCGGAAGGTAGCCGCGATCCATGTTGTGCTCGATGAACGCGCGCATCACACCCGCGGTGCCTTCCGGACGCAGCGTCACGGAGCGCCCGCCACGGTCCTCGAAGGTGTACATCTCCTTGCTCACCACATCCGTGGACTCGCCCACGCCGCGGGCAAACAAGGTGGTGTCCTCGAACACCGGCAGTTCAATGTGCTGGTAGCCGGCGAGCCGCGCCTGTCGGGCGAACTCGTCACGCACATGGATAAACGCACTCGATTCCGGCGGCACGTAATCGGGCACGCCCTTTGGCGCGGATAGCTTTTGAAACTGCTCGGTCTTGTTCTCACTCACGGGGCCCAAGTCTAACCAAGGCCGCGACATTCAGGTGCAGCGGTCGGCGGTGCTGCTAGGCTTTTGCACCGTTCACCGCGCGCATGCTTGACGACGACGCAAGCAGCGCGCATCCCCACAATTTCGAAGAGGTGTACACGCCGGTGGCAAGCAACGAACAGCGCGGCAAGGAAGCCCTGTCCAACCTGGAGCGCGAGCTCGGCTCCCGCGACCGCAAGGAGAAGTCCCGCCCGTGGTCCGTGGCGGCGCTGTCCGCCGCGGCAATTGCGCTGATCGGCGGCGGCATCTATTTCGCCGCAAACCAGGGCGAAGACGACAACTTCGCCGCCGAAGACACGTCCGCAGAGTCTGAGGCCGACCAGACGAACGAGGAGGCCGAAGAGTTCGACGCATCTACCTTCGAGCCGATCGCGACGAAGCGCGAGAAGGCGCTGCCGGAGACCGTTTCGTGCGAATACAAGGCTGAGGACGGCACCGAGCTGCGGGCGGGCACCCCGCCGACTGACAATGTGTCCACCGAGGGCACCGTCACCGTCGAGCTGGATACGAACCAGGGTCCGATCGGTATGGAACTCGACCGCGCCGCCTCACCGTGCACGGTCAACGCCATCGAGTACCTCGCCTCCGAGAAGTACTTCGACGACACTGTGTGCCACCGCCTGACCACCTCGGACGGTCTTAAGGTGCTGCAGTGCGGTGACCCGGACGGCACCGGTGCCGGCGGCCCAGGCTTCCAGTTCGCCAATGAGCTGCCCACCGACGAGGCTCTCGAAAACGTCGATACCGAGGGCATGGACCTGCCCGAGGACATCGACGAGGAGAGCAAGCAGCAGACGCTGCAGATGATGCTGCAGAACCAGCCGGAGCGCTACGACCGCGGCACGATCGCCATGGCTAACGCCGGCGCGGACACGAACGGCTCGCAGTTCTTCCTCAACTACGGCGATTCAGTACTGCCGCCGCTGTACACCTACTTCGGCCAGATCGACGACGCGGGCTTGGAGACCCTGGACAAGATCGCTGAAAAGGGCGTCGAGGGCGGCGAAACCGACGGCGCCCCGGCCGAGGAAGTCCGCATCAAAACCGCCAAGGTGCAGTAGCGCGACTTATTGCAGGGCATCCCGCCAGGCGATAACATCCCAGCACATACCCCTTTGATCGCTACTTCTTAAGTGAGGACTCCCATGAAGACCCGCACCAACCTTGTCGCCGCAGCCACCGCGACCGCCGTCGCCATCTCCGGCGCTAACGTTGCCGAGGCCGCTCCGACTGTCGTCGACAGCGGCACCACGAACACCACCACCGCCGACGAGGGCTCCTCGATTCGCGACATGGACCCCTCCGAGATTCAGGACTGGCTCGCGGTAGTCACCGCCATCCTGGGCATTATCAGCCAGGTCGCATCTGTCGCGATGAAGTTCATGCGCTAATCCTGAACCTCTTCCCTTCGCCCTCCGCCTTCGTCGCGGAGGGCGTTTTGCATTGTTGCTTAACGACGAAGCGCCGCCCCGCTCCGTTCGGAGCCAGACGGCGCTACGCGCGGTTTTTCGGCGCGCTACTTCTTGCCGAAGCTTGCGATCGGGCCGAGGAAGCGGTCGATCGGGAACGCGAGCAACAGCGACAGGACGCTGAGGACTGCAACCACACCCGCGATGATGGCGCCAATGGGCGCATTGCTCGAGCCACTGGAGCCGTCCTGACCCGCAACCGGTGCTTCCGGGGTCTCAGCCGGCGCCTCCGGCGTCTCGACCGGTGCTTCCGGCGTCTCAACCGGTGCTTCCGGCGTCTCGACCGGTGCCTCCGGAGCCGCTGCGACGTTCACCGGCAGCGAGACGTTGGTCTTCGCGTCGGTGGTAATCTTCAGGGTCTGCTCACCGGAAATCTCTGCCGGAATGTCGAGCTTCACCGTCGCGCGACCCTGCTCGCCGTAGCCGGCATCAGCGTCGGTGACCGCGTTGTCCACGTCGGCCGTGACGGTCGCGTCGCCGATTGCCACGGTGACGGTCTTCGCCTGGGGCTCGCCTTCGGAGGAGTAGCTCAGGGAAGACAGTTCGATGGTGTTTTCCTCTCCCGCCTTCAGGCCGCCCTCCGGCAGCACAATGCCGACGTCCTTCTGGCCACCACGGACAGCGGCGTCGCCGGACTTCAGGTAGTCGACGAACGCCTGCAGGTCGTTGTAGCCGACATCGTTGCGGTCCTTGACCTTGGCCGGGTCGATGAAGTCGTCGCCGCCGTCGAAGAGGAACGAGGAGCCGGCAACGCGGTAGTCCTTATCCATCTCCACCGGCGCACCGTCAATGGTGATCTGCGTGATCTTTTCGCCGCGCGGCGCGGACGGGTTGTAGGTGTAGGAGACGTTGTCCGACAGACCCATGTCCAAGCGCGGGCGACCAGACTTTTCTGCCTGCTCGTCGGTCTGCCACTGGTTTTCTAGAGCTTCCTTGATGGCCGCGCCGGACAGCGTAGCGACGTCGATGCTGTTGCCGAACGGCTGAACGTCGAATGCCTGCTTGTAGGTCACGTCTCCCTTGGCCAAGTCTTCGCGCACACCGCCAGCGTTCATGATGCCGAGGTCGATGTCCTCACCGAGGAATGCCTCGAGCGCTGCCAACGCAGACTCGGCGATCATGTTGTTCGCAGTGGACTCGGTACCACGGTTCGTGCCCGGCTTCGCCTCCGGGTTGGAACCACGCTTGAAGTCTGCACCCACGGTAGCGACGACCTCCTGGCCGAGCTTGTCGGACTGCTTCTTCGCGTCCGCGACGATCTGGGTCACGTTCTCGTCCGGCGTGATGCCGAGCGTTTCGAGGTCGGCGTACTCGTACTGCTCGGCATTGACGCCGGAGAGCTCCTTGGTCTCCTTGTCGAAAGTGAAGGACAGGTCGGTGACTACCTTGCCGTACTCGTACGACTGGAAGTACGGAACTGCCGCGTCGAGGTTCAGGTCCTTGATGTGGGAGTCGCCGCCGAAAACGAAGTCGACGTACTCGGCATCGAGCTTGGCGGAAGCCTCCTTGGCTGGGTCGTGGATCAACGCGATGACAACATCGGCCTCGCCCGAGTCCTTGATCTTCTTGGCCTCTTCGTTGACCTGTGCAGAGGAGTCCTTGATGTCCAGGCCCTTGACGTTGGCCGGGTTCGACTTCGACACCGTGAGGTTGGAGGTGGTGCCGACCAGCGCGACCTTCACGCCGTCCTTTTCCACGACCGTGTACGGCTTCACCTCGCGGGTGCCGTCCTCCTTGAAGATGTTCGCACCGAGCTGCTTGTCGTTGGTGCCCGGAACGATGCGGTCGATCAGGTCCTTGTAGCCCTTATCAAACTCGTGGTTGCCCACAGCGGAACCGTCGGTGCCGATGGCGTTGACGAAATCCATCGTGTACTTGTCGTCGGAAATCGCCGAGATGAACGCGGAGCCGCCCTGGTTGTCGCCGGAGTTGGTGACAATGGTGTTCGGGTTGTTGGAGCGGATGTGGTTGATGATGCCGGCGACGTTGGCGGCACCCATTTCCTTGTTGCGCTCATTGGCCTCGAGTCGGCCGTGGAAGTCGGTGATGTTGGCGACGTTGATCGTCACCTGGTCCGCTTCAGCGGCGGAGACGATCGGGGCTGCGGTGAGAACAACCGCGGTCGTAGTAGTGGCGGCGATCAGCGCACCAGCGCGACGGATATCGAACACGAGAGGCTCCTCGGGGACTCGGGGGATGATGTCCCCTCCTTGTAACCCGCCGTAAGCCACTCTGCAGCGTGAACTCAGCGGGTGTTTACTACCGACCTGCGGGCATAACCCCGGGGCAACCAACAATTCACCTGTCGGAAACCTCAGGGGCACCCGCTCGTGCGCCGATTCGGGTGCGCGTCGTGTGGCTATGCGGTGACGCGATAAACGTCGAAAACGCCCTCGATGTTGCGAATCTGGTTCATGATCGCGCCCAGTTGCTTGATGTCGGAGACCTCCAGCGTCAGCCGGATCGTCGCAATGCGGTCATCGCCGGCTTGCGACGACATCGCCAGGATCGGCAGCTTCGCCTCCGACAGCACGCCGGTCGTTTCCGTCAACAGGCCGTTGCGGTCCAGTGCTTCCAACTGGATGGTGGCCCGCGACGCGCTGCGCGTCGATCCCGGAGACGACCAGGCGACATCGACGAGGCGCTCGGGCTCGTCGTTAAGCTTCGTCGCGTTCGTGCAGTCCGTGCGGTGCACCGAGACTCCCCCGCCGCGGGTGACGAAGCCGAAGATCGCATCACCCGGCACTGGCTGGCAGCACTTGGCGAGCTTCGCCATCACGTCAGGGCTGCCCTCGACGAGGATGCCTGGTCCGTCGCCGGATGCCTGCGGGCGCACGAGTGCCGAAACTGGTGTGCGCGCCGTGAGCGCCTCGACGGCATCGTCGTCACCGCCGAACATGTCCGTCAACATGTGTGCGACGTGCTGTGCAGAGACGTTGCCGGCACCGATCGCGGTGTACAGCGCATCCACATCCTGGTAGTGCAGCCGTGTAGCCACCTGACGCATCGACTCGTTGGTAAACAGCCGGTGCATGGGCAGCCCGCCACGCTGCACCTCCGCAGCGAGGGCGTCGCGGCCCGCCTCCAACTGTTCTTCGCGGCGCTCCTTGGCAAACCACTGGCGGATCTTCGCCTTCGCGCGTGGCGAGACGACGAAGTCCTGCCAGTCACGCGTGGGACCCGCGTTCTGGTCTTTGGAGGTAAAGATCTCCACGCGGTCGCCGGATTTGAGTTCAGTTTCCAACGTGACCAATTTCCCATTGACCTTCGCGCCAATGCAGCGGTGGCCCACCTCAGTATGCACCGCGTAGGCAAAGTCGACAGGTGTGGAACCAGCAGGCAAATCAACCACGTCCCCCTTCGGGGTGAACGCGAAGATTTGCTGGCTCGTCAGGTCGTAGCGGAGTGAATCGAGGAACTCGTTCGGGTCCGCGGCTTCCTTTTGCCAGTCGAGAAGCTGACGCATCCACGCCATCTGGTCGACCTCGGCCTGGTCGCCCTTGTGCGAGCCTTTCGTCTCTTTGTAGCGCCAGTGCGCCGCGACGCCGTATTCGGCGTTGTAGTGCATCTCGTGCGTGCGCACCTGCACTTCCAAGGGGCGGCCCGTGGACGTCATCACCGTGGTGTGCAGCGACTGGTACACCCCAAAGCGCGGGTTGGAGATGTAGTCCTTGAACCTGCCCGGCATCGGCGAATACAGCGAGTGCACGACACCAATGGCGGCGTAGCAGTCGTACACGGTGTCGACGAGCACGCGGATGCCGACGAGATCAAAGATCTCCGCGAAGTCGTGGCCGCGCACGGACATCTTCTGGTAAATCGACCAGTAGTGCTTCGGGCGGCCCATCACCTCGGCCTGGATACCGTTGGTGCCCAACTCACGCTTGAGGTCAGAGGTAATCTCGCGCAGCGCCCTGTCTCGCGACGGGGCGTGGTCCGCGACGAGGCGCACGATCTCCTCGTACTTCTTCGGCTGCAAGATGGCAAAGGCAAGGTCTTCGAGCTCCCACTTCACCGTCGCCATGCCAAGGCGGTGCGCGAGCGGAGCGATCACGTCGAGGGTTTCTTGCGCCTTCTTCGCCTGCTTCTCAGGAGGCAGAAAGCGCATGGTGCGCATGTTGTGCAGCCGGTCCGCGACCTTGATCACCAACACGCGGGGGTCTTCGGACATGGCGACGATCATCTTGCGGATCGTCTCCGCCTCTGCGGCGGCGCCGAGCGCGACCTTATCTAGCTTGGTCACGCCGTTGACCAGTTTGGCCACCTCCGGGCCGAAGTCGCGCGTGAGTTCGTCCAGGGAGTAGTCGGTGTCTTCCACCGTGTCGTGCAGCAGTGCCGCAACCAGCGTCGTGGTGTCCATGCCGATCTCGGCGCAAATCGTCGCCACTGCCAGCGGGTGGGTGATGTAGGGGTCTCCGGACTTGCGGAAGACACCCTCGTGCAGGCGCTCTGCCGTCTCGTACGCCAGGCCCAGCTGCGCGACATCGGCTTTGGGGTGGTACTTGTGGTGGATCGACAGAAGCGGATCGAGCACCGGGTTTGTTCGCGGCCGGCCGCCGCCGGTCAGAGAACGAGCGAGACGTGCGGAAACACTGCGCATAGTCGGGCCGGACCTTTTGACGGGCTTCTCTGTCATGGCAGGCCTCCTGGGCTGACGAAGGGTACTAAGACAGTGATCCTACCCGGCTAGTTCGCTTCCTCCCCGAGGACCACCAGCGGAGCGCCGTCTAACTTCTCGCGGCCGCCAAGACCCGGCACTTCCAGCACGACGACGTACCCGGCTACCCGGCCGCCGCCGCGCTCGATGAGATCGCGGGCCGCGACGAGGGTGCCACCCGTGGCCAGGACGTCGTCGACAAGCACGATGCTTTTGCCCGAGATGTCGATGCCGTTAGCCGGGATTTCGAGTGCCGCCGAGCTGTACTCGGTGGTGTACTCCTGCGTGATCACCGGCGGGGGCAGCTTGCCCTTCTTGCGGATGGCGAGGATGCCGGTGCCCATGTCATAGGCGACGGCGGAGCCGAGCAGGAATCCGCGGGCATCGAGACCACCGATAAGATCTGCACCAAATTCGCGGCTCGCCTCCACCATCTCCGCAATCACGATGTTTAGGGCGGCGGGGTCGGCGAGCACCGGCGTCAAGTCCTCGAACAAGACACCCTTCTCGGGGAAGTCAGGCACGCGGCGGATCTTGTCTTTGAGCGCCTCGAGCGCAGTGGCGTATGGCTGGCCGCCAAGCGGCGTAGTCGGCTGTGTGGGCGACATGATCTGAGATCGTCTCCTGGTCGATAAGTTGCTGTGTAAGAAGTGAACTAGTTGCCGGTGGCGAGCGACCAGCGGTCCATGTTCCAGCCGATGCTGGATAGGCCGGTGTACGGCACCACGTTGCGCACCGATTCGTCGATAGCGAATGTGCGCGGTTGCGCGGCAAGCGGAATCGAGGGTAGCTCTTTCCAGAGGAACTCCTCCTGAGCCCGCAATGCCGAAAGCTCCTGAGCGCGGTTATTGGCCGCAGGGAACTCACGCTTCGGGTCGACGACGCGCAAAATGGCGTCGGCTTCGCCTTCGGTCCGTATTTCGTTACGCCACTCGTCGTATTCCGCGCGAGGCAGGTCGGCGAGCGTCTTGCCGTCACCGGTGACGTCGATGATGTCGATGCCTGCCGGCTCGCAGGAACGCTTCATCGATCCCACCATGGCCGCCCACCGTTCGTCCGGATAGGAGTAGCCGACTCGCAGTGTCGCACCGCGTATCGACGACGCCTGCTCGATATTGACATCGAGATGCGGTGCCGCCACATCCTCCATGTGGCGCGCCAGGGGGTCCGCGTGCTGGACGGTGTGCAACGGCGCGACCGGCACATCGATGCCCGCAATCTCGCTGGAGGCCTGCGCCACAGCACGGGGATTCACGCAGCGCGACAACGCCTTGCGGTGCTCGGCATCCGCCCAGAAGCCGACCTGCGGCAGCGAGAGCATTTCCGTGAGCTCGCCGACGACAGGTTCCACCTGCAAGCGGTTGCCTTCGGCATCGCGGTCGTGCCAGTCGGGCTGCAGGTCGCGCAAGTCACCGATGCGCAGCGCGCCCGAGGCGGCCAGCTCAGCGGCGTTTGCCGACCCCGGCCACACCACCATCTCCGGCGTTTGGGGCGCATCGCCGTAGTAATGCTCATTGGCTACGAGTCTGACTTGGCCTTGATCGCCGACGCTTTCGATTTTGAACGGGCCGAACGAGACCTGCAGCTCGGGATCGAACGCGCCCAAGTCGAAGCCGTTGCGCCACACTTCCCCGACTGGTTTCAGGCGGGTGAAATCGTCGGACAACATATCGTCGACAAGCTCGTCGACGCTTTTGCCCAACTTTTTCGCCACCGCGTGAGCGGGAAGGACGGTGCCCGGCTCGAACAAACCACGCCAGCGCGCGCCGCGGTCTTCTTTAAACGTGAGCGTAAATTCCTTCGACCCGGGCGTGCACGACAGCGCCTCGGTATCGCCGAACAACGGCATGTTCGCGCCGAACATTGACGGATACTGCCCAGCTGTAAACGTGAGCAGATAGTCCGCGCAGGTGACCGGGGTGCCGTCAGAAAACACCGCGGCGTCTGACAAGGTGTAAATCACCTTGCGCTGGTCCCCCGGCAGCACCTGGGTACTAACCAAGTCTGTGTTTGGGATCATCTGCCCGCTCGGCCCCGGCACGTACACGCCGGGATAGAGCCTGCCGGAGAGTGTCTGCGCCAGATCAGTCGAGCCCTTCAGCGTGCCTGCGTTCGTGGTGCGCAGGCCGCTCGGCACCTGGTAGCCGAACAGGCGCTCGGAGTCATCTGTGTCGTCACCCGCCGTCGAGCAGCCAGCGAGCGCCAACGCCGCGGCTGTCAGCGCCGCAACTAATCCCCTGATTCGTTTCATGCCGTTGCAGTACCGAGACTCTAGCGGGTGTCCGGGCGCCACGTGCTGCTCGACGTCGCAGTGGAGTCCTCGGCAGCGCGCAGCGGGGTGGCAACCTGGCGCTTCTGCTCGACGACGGGGGCTTCGTCGACCTCGTCGACCTCGTCGGTCTCGCCGCGGCTGCGGTACGCCTCAACCTCTGCGTTGTGGTCGCGGTACTTCGTGCTGCGGTTGACAATGCTCACCAGCAACGGGGTGGCCAAGAACAGCGAGGAGATCACACCCTGGATCACGCCGATGAGCTGGATGAGCGCAAGGTCCTTCAGCGTGCCCACGCCGAGCATCCACACCGCGACAACCATGAGCGCGACAATCGGCAGCGCCGAAATGACCGAGGTGGAAATCGAGCGCATCACCGTCTGATTGATAGCGAGGTTGGCTTCCTCGCCGTAGGTGGATCGGCGCGAATCGAGCACGCCGGAGGTGTTCTCCTTGACCTTGTCGAACACGATGACGGTGTCGTAGAGCGAGAAGGTCAGCACGGTCAGCAGACCGATGATCATCGCCGGGGTGACTTCGAGGCCGAACAGGGCGTAGATGCCCATGATGATCACGCCGTCGACCAGGAGCGCTCCCATCGCCGCCAGCGCCATAGCGCGCTGCAGGCGCACCGCGACGTACAGCGACGCGGCGAGCAGGAACACGGCCATTGCCAGCAGCATGCGGTTGGTGATCGTGGAGCCCCACGACTCGGAAACCGTCGAGTCGCCAATCGCGTCAGCGCTCGGCTCGCCGTTGTAATCCTCCGGCTGGTACTCGTCGAAAATCGCCTGGCGTGCGGCGTCGATTTGCTCCTGGGACAGGTGCCCGGAGTTGATCTCGAGCATGCGCGAGTCGCCAGAACCGACGATCTGGGTCAGCTCGGGGGTGACGCCGGTGGCGTCGACGAAGGTTTCCTCGACTTCCTCGGCGACGAGTTCGCCGGCCGGCATGGTGAGCTTCGTGCCACCTTCGAAGTCGATGCCCATGTTGAACCCGCGCAGCAGCATGGCCAACAACGAGATCACAAGCAGGGCAAGGGTGATGCAGTACCAAATCTTGCGGCGTCCGACGAAGTCGATTCCGCCGGTGCCGTCGTATAGCGACTCGCGGTCGCGTCGCGCGTTGCCGCGCTTCGGAGCAGCGGTGTCGGTCGTAGCTACGGTGCTCGACATGGTTAGTCCTCCTCAATCGCGGTGGTCGCGGGCTTCGCGTCCGCAGTGTGCTTGACGACGACTTCCTCGCCGCCTTCGCTCGAGCCCGCCTCGCGCCGCTGCTTCGCGGTGCGGAACGCGGCGCCCATGCCGTTGACAGACGGCTTGGACCAAAAACCGCTGCGGGACGCAAGAATGAGCAGCGGCGCGGTGACAAGGAACGTCACCAGCAAGTCGAACACGGTGGTCAGGCCCATGGTGAAGGCGAAGCCCTTCACGTCGCCAACAGCCAGGAAGTAGATGATCACCGCGGCGATGAGCGTGACCATGTTGCCGGTGATGATCGTTTCCTTCGCGCGATCCCAGCCGGACGCGGTGGCGGAGCGGAAAGTCTTGCCCTTGCGCACCTCGTCCTTGATGCGCTCGTAGATGACGATGAACGAGTCAGCGGTCGTACCGATACCGATGACCAGACCGGCGATGCCAGACAGGTCCAGCGAGTAGCCGATCCAGCGGCCGAGCAGCACCAGGGAGCCGTAGACGAGCGCTCCGGCGGCAACCAGCGTCACCAGCGAGATCAGGCCGAACAGGCGGTAGTACGCGAAGACAAACAGGGCGACGAGCGCGAAGCCGACCAGCCCCGCGTAGAGGCCGGCCTTCAGCGAGGCCTGGCCGAGTGACGGCGGAACCGTCAACGCGGTGCCGCCCGGCTCGCCGTTCTCGCCGGCGAACGACAGCGGAAGTGCGCCGTAGCGAAGGTTATTCGCAAGTCCCTCGGCTTCCTCCTGGGAGAACTGGCCCGTAATCGAGGTGGCCGAACCCACCGGGGTCGGACCCTGAATAACCGGAGCGGAGATCACCTGGGAGTCCAGGGTGATCGCGATCTGCTTCTGCAGCATCTCGCTGGTGATCTTCGCCCACGTAGCGGAGCCGTTGACGTCGCCGGACTGACTGAACGCGAAGCTGATCTCCATCTGGCCGGACTGCGGGTTGTAACCGCCGGTGATGGCACGGCCGGTGTCGATCTGCTCACCGGTCAGGCGCGGGCCTTCCGGATCGGTGACACCCTCGAGCAGTGGCACTTCGTCGAGAAGCAGCGGCTGCCCCGTCGACGGGTCACACGCAACCAGCGGGAGGTCCTGCTTGTCGGAACCGGCCAGCGGATCGGTGACCTGGCCCAGGCAACGCGCGGACATCAGAGTCATCGCGGCGTACTGCTGGGTCGGGTCGGTCGACTGGCGGGTGCGGCGCAGCATATCCGTCGTCTCCTGGCGGCGCTCGGACGCTTCAACGGGGCCGTTAGGCTCCGGCAGCGGCTTCGCGCTCAACTGCGGGACATCCTTCGGCTCGACGGGCTCCTCGTTCTCCTCGGACGGTGCGACGTCCTTGCCCACCTCGGGGTTGTCGCCCTCCTGAGCAGCGTCCGCCTGCTTTTCCGCGTCCTTTTCGGCCTGCGCCTTTCGGGTGGCGAACTGGGTGAGCAGCGTCTGGCCTTCAGCCTCTGTGAAGATGCCGTACTTCACCCACTCGTTGGTCATGTCCAAAATTGCCTTGTCGGCCGCCGCCGGGTCCGCACCCTGCGGCTCGAGGACCGGGCGGAAGAACAGCTGCGAGGTCTGGCCGATGTTGCGGATCTCGGACGTGTCGTCGCCGGCGGCCTCGATGACAATCGTGTTGCCGTCGACCACCACGGACGCGCCGGTAACGCCCATACCGTTGACACGGTTTTCCAGGATCCGGCGCGCGTCTTCGAGCTGTTCCGAAGTCGGCTCCTCACCCTGAGGCACGAGCGTCACACGGGTGCCGCCCTGTAGGTCGATGCCCAGCTTCGGCTCGGCGTTCTTGGTGCCGGTGAAAAATACGAGGGCGTAGACGCCGATGACGATGAGAGCGAATAGGGCAAGCGCCTTCGCGGGCCACTGCCGCTTCGACTTCGCCTCGCCGGATCGCCGAGTGCGTGTAGACACTGAGCAGACTCCTCTTTATTTTTAGGACTCGGGTTTCCCGCCTCGCACTGGGCGCAATGACCAGACCACCCGTGCAAACGGTGCGGCGGACACGTCGAAACGAGTGCCCCAGTGAAGGCACAACGCAAACATGCTACGCCATTGGTCCCGAAAAACCTTAGTTCGGTACCTCATTAGTCTCTGCCGGGCCCTGGGGCTGCTCCGGCTCAATCTTGCGCATGACACCTGCCGCGTCCATAGTCACGGCCACCCCCGGCGCAAGCTCGACGAGCATCGTCTCGCCCTCGTGCTCAAGCACCGTTGCGTGAAAGCCGGCGACGTTGACAATCTTGTCGCCAGGTTGAATCGATTGGCGCATCTCTTGCACCTGGGCCTGACGCTTCTTTTGGCCGCGCATCATCAGGATCGACGGCAGCAAAAACAGGGCCAGAAGGACAATAAGCAAAATCGGTTCCATGAGGCCCTATCTTTACATAGCGCCACTTCCCTGCCCCGCCCGGGTTTGTGCGCGTGTCTAATACAGCGGGAGCTGCCCCGGCGCATCCGGCGGCGCCTGAAGCCCGAGGTGCTCCCACGCCGCGGCCGTGGCCACGCGACCGCGCCCGGTTCGGGACATCAGCCCGGCCCGCACCAAGTACGGCTCGCAGACTTCTTCGATCGTGCCGGGCTCCTCGCCAACTGCAATGGCGAGCGTGCCCACGCCCACAGGACCGCCCCCGTGGCCGCGGATAAGGGAATCCAGCACCGCACGGTCCAACCGGTCCAAGCCCAACTCGTCCACGTCGAATACCTCGAGGGCGGCCTGCGCCGCCTTCAGGTCCACTCGGCCGTCCCCGTGCACATCCGCCCAGTCACGCACGCGACGCAGCAGGCGGTTCGCGATACGGGGAGTGCCTCGAGAGCGAGAAGCGATCTCCACCGAGGCGTCGTCGTCAATGCCCACCCCGAGGATGTTGGCCGCGCGGCTGACCACCTGGGTCAAATCGTCGGTGCCGTAAAACTCCATCTGGGCCGTAAACCCGAAACGGTCGCGCAGCGGGCCGGTGAGCATTCCTGCGCGGGTCGTTGCACCAACGAGCGTAAACGGCGGGATCTCCAGGGGAATGGAGGTTGCCCCCGGGCCTTTGCCCACGATCACGTCGATGCGGAAATCCTCCATCGCCATGTACAGCATCTCTTCGGCGGGCCGCGCGATGCGGTGGATCTCGTCGATAAACAGCACGTCGCCCTCCATGAGGTTCGACAGCATCGCCGCAAGATCGCCCGCGCGCTCGAGCGCCGGCCCCGACGTCATGCGCAGTGAGGTGCCCAACTCCTGGGCGACAATCATCGCCATCGTCGTTTTGCCCAGGCCCGGCGGTCCCGACAACAAGATGTGGTCGGGGGTCACGCCACGGTTTTTCGCGCCCGTGAGCACGAGACTCAACTGTTCGCGCACCTTCGGCTGGCCGATGAACTCGTCGATAGATTTCGGCCGTAGCGAACGTTCGATGTCGTGCTCGTCGGCCTGCGCGTGCGCATCCACTGGCGACGGCACATTCGCGGCGAACCCTTGTGGGAGCTCGAACTCGGTCTTTTCCACGTCAGACATCGCGCCAAGTCTACTTCTTGCCCAGCTGCGTCAGCGCCTGGCGCAGCAGCGCCGATGCGTCGCGCTCCGGCTCGTCCGCGATGAGCTGCTCGACCACCGGACGGGCGTTGCGCTCCGGGAAGCCAAGGCCCACCAGTGCTTCAACAACCTGTTCGGAGGCGTACGAGGAGGCACCGCCTGCGCGCGACGCGGCTTCCGCCCCGCCGGTTCCGCCGTCCGGCAGCGGCGCCTCGACCTTGTCCTTGAGCTCGAGAACCATACGTTCAGCCATCTTCTTGCCCACACCCGGAATCGTCTGGATCTTCTTCGCATCGCCGGCAGCGATGTGGGTGGACAACTCGGCGGCGTCGAAGACCGAAAGGGCCGCGACCGCCAGCTTCGGCCCGAGACCAGTGACAGTCTGCAACTTGTGGAACATCTCGCGGTCTTCCGCCCCACCGAAGCCGTATAAGGTCACGCCGTCGTCCTTGACCACCATGGCGGTCATCACCCGACGGTTCTCCCCTCGGGTGAGCGTGGCGAGGGTTTGCGGCGTGGCGAGAAACCGGTAGCCCACCCCAGCGCACTCGATAACCGCGTGGTCGAGGCCGATGGAGAGGACTTCTCCGTGTAAGGAGTCGATCATTGCGCTGCCGCCTTTGCTGTCAGTTGGTTCGTCCGTGCGATCAGCGGCGCACGCCAGCAGTGGCACACCGCAATCGCGAGCGCATCCGCGGCGTCGGCCGGCTTCGGCGCCTCACTCAACCCGAGGATGCGCGTGATCATCGCTGTCATTTGCTTCTTATCGGCACGGCCGTTGCCGGAAATCGCTTTCTTTACCTCGGACGGGGTGTACATGTGCACCGGGATGTCGCGCTCCGCCGCCGCGAGCACCATCACGCCTACCGCGTGGGCTGTGTGCATCACCGTGGAGACATTGCCACGTTCGAAGATGCGCTCCATGGCCACCACGTCCGGCTTGTAGTCGTCCATCCACTCGCCCACCGCGCGAGAGATGCGCAAGAGACGCTCGGAAAGTTCCGCAGTCGACGGGGTACGCACCACACCAACGGCCACCGGGATGATCTGCCTGCCCCGACCGGCTTGCACAACGGACAGGCCGCACCGAGTCAATCCCGGGTCGATGCCCATCACCCGCAGCCCTTCGAGATTCACACGACCACTCCTTCGTTCTTGACACATATGTTCTACCACAGGTCACGAAAAAGACGCGCTTCCACGCAGGAAGCGCGTCGTGGTCAAGCAAACGCCTAGTCGTCGAGCTGGGCTGCGACCTCGTCCGAGAGATTCATGTTGGTGTAGACGTTTTGCACGTCGTCGGAGTCTTCGAGCGCGTCGATGAGGCGCATCATCTTCTTCGCGCCCTCCACATCGAGGTCGACCTGCACGTCAGCGCGGAACTCCTGACCGGCGTCTTCGATCTCTATGCCTTCGCCGACAAGCGCCTCGCGCACAGCCGACAGATCGGTCGGCTTGCAGGTGATCTCGAACTCTTCGCCGAGGTCGTTGACCTCTTCAGCGCCAGCGTCGAGCACCGCCATAAGCACGTCGTCCTCGCCGAGGTCACCCTTTTTGATCGTGACCACGCCGGTGCGCTCGAACATGTAGCCGACAGAACCAGACTCGCCCAGGTTGCCGCCATTCTTCGTCATCGCGGTACGCACCTCGGTAGCGGCACGGTTGCGGTTGTCGGTCAAGCACTCGATGAGCACGGCCACACCGTTGTTGCCGTAGCCCTCGTACATCACGGTCTCCCAGTTCGCGCCGCCGGCTTCCTCACCGGAGCCCCGCTTGCGGGCACGCTCGATGTTGTCGCCCGGCACCGAGGCCTTCTTGGCCTTGCGGATCATGTCGTCGAGGGTCGGGTTAGCCGCGGGATCGCCACCACCGGTACGGGCCGCGACCTCGATGTCCTTAATCATCTTCGCCCACAGCTTGGAACGCTTCGCGTCGTTCGCAGCCTTCTTGTGCTTGGTCGTTGCCCACTTTGAGTGGCCTGACATCGAGCACCCCTTTTAATTCTCGGTTGACGGTTAACAGACGGCAAGTATACGCGCGCAGTTCAACCTCGCCGCTACCGGTGGTCGTCGGCGTACCGCGGCACTGCAGCCGTACCGCCGAGACGCAGCGCGCGCACCGCAGGACGCGATTGCAGTGCGAGTGTGTCCGTCACGGCATCGTTGTAAAAACGCAGCGCGAGTTCGACCCGCGTGGTCGCGTCCTGCAGCTCCGCCGGCACGGAGCTGTCGCTTTGCGACGATCCCCTCACCGCTTTTGCCAGCTCCTCCTCCGCATCCAGCCGGGTGCGCAAGTCCGAAGGTCGCAGCCGGATGGTCTCCGTGCTGCGTGCCTGCGCCACAACGTCCGGATACAGCGCGGCGATCACCGCGCAGCGGCGGTCGAGCGCGGCCTGCAGCGCGTCGCGGGAACGGTCCAGCCGGATATGCAGCCGGTGCAGACGCTGCGCTGTGTTCCAGGCCCATCCGCCTGAGATGGCAACGCTCACCAGTGCAACCGACAGCAACACGACCGACAGCGCTGTCACCGCTGCACCTCCACCTTTTCGTTGTAGGACACGGCCTCGTAGACCGTGCAGATGCGCTTCGCCACAACCTCCCAGTCGAAGTCCCGGGCGCGATCGGTGCCACGGTCGATGAGGTTGTTGCGGGACGTGGGGTCGTCGATAAGCAACTGCAACTGCAAGGCCAATGCGGAGGCGTCGCCCGCCGGAAACAGCGCCGCCGCCTCGGCACCGACTGCACGGAACGCGGGGATGTCGCTGGCGACGACCGCACACCCTGCGGCCATTGCCTCGACGAGCACGATGCCGAAGGATTCACCGCCCAGATTCGGCGCGACGAAAATATCTGAGCGGCCTAGGATCGCGGCCTTTTCCGCTTCGGTGGCCTTGCCGACGAATCGCACGCCCTCGACGTGCTTCTGCTTGCCGGCCCCGATGACGGTCACCCGCGGACGTTGGGGCAGGCGGCCAATCGCATCGAGGAAGACATCGAGTCCCTTGCGGGGCTCATCGAGGCGTCCGAGGAAGACAATCTCCACATCGCTCGTCGTATTTCGCTGGACTCGGGCCTGGGCGAAGCGGTGCGTATCTACCCCGTTGGGGATGATGACCGGGTCGGTGCCGACTTGTTCCGCCTGCCACTTCCACGCCATCTCACTGACCGCGATACCGGCGCGGATCTTCTCCAAGTTCGCGCGCAGCGCAGGCAGCGCCACCTTCAGCGCGTAAGAGGACTCGGCGGAGGTGTGATACGTCGCCACAATCGGGCCGGTGGCCATCCGAGTCGCCCCCATGGCGTAGCCCGGCGAATTTGGTTCGTGGACGTGCAAGACGTCGAACTCGCCCTGCTCTAGAAACTGTTTCGTCGTCCGCCACACCCGCGGCCCGAACGATAAGCGGGCCACCGACCCGTTGTAGGGAATCGGCACCGCCGGTCCGCCCCGGGTCACCCACGCCGGCAGCGGTGTCGCCTCGGACGCCGGACCGAGCACCTCGCTGTGGTGCCCCATCTTCCGCAGCTGCGCGGCTAAATCCAGCACGTGCGCCTGCACGCCACCGGGCTCGTCGAACGAGTACGAGCACACCAACCCGACGCGCACCGCTACCGCTCCCCCATTGCGCCGCGCTTCCGGTTGTCCAGCGCCCAGCGACGCCCCCGCGCAGGAACGTCCGCCGGCCACAGCGGCTGCAACATGTGCCAGTCTGCCGGGTGCGCCTGGATGGCGTCAGCGAAGCCGTCGGCGATGCGCTGCACGGTCGCCTCCAGCGTGGTCACCTCCATCGCGGGCGACACACTCATCCCCCAGCCCGGGTTGCTGCGGGTCCCGGTGAACCACGTGTGCACGGTGTGCAGTTGCGCGCCGGTCTCCAGCGCGAGTTTCGCCGGACCCGCCGGGAAGGTGGTGCCCTCACCGAAAAACTGCACGGGGACACCGCGCCTGCCCAGGTCGCGCTCCCCCATTAAGCAGACGATGCCGCCTGCCTCGAGCACCGTCTTCAGCCGCTGGTATGGCGCGGTGCGCTCCCCTGTAAGCGCGAGTACTTCAAAGCCCAGAGATTCCCGGTAGTCCACAAACGCGTTGTAAAGCGCCTCCGGCTTGAGCCGCTCAGCGACTGTGGTAAACCCCCCGTAGTGGTTCACCAGCCACATGCCCGCCATGTCCCAGTTGCCGGAATGCGGCAGGGTGAGCACCACGCCCCGACCTGAATTAACCGATGCCTCTAGGTGCTCGCGCCCCTTGAGCCCGGCCGTAAGCTTTTCGTCCAAATCCGCACGCCCCGCCAACCGTGGCAGCTGGAAGGCCTCGAGCCAGTACCGGGCATAGGAGCGCATACTGTCGCGCACCAGCTGCCGGGTCACATTCTCTTGCCCGACCACGCGGGCGAGGTTGCGGCGCAGCATGTCCATTCCCGCACCGTCGTCGGACACCAGATCGGCGCCGATGTCCGCGGCGCGGCGTGTCAGACGGGCAGGCAGCGCGCCGACGACCTTCCAACCCGCGATGTAGCCCGCCGCGGCGAGCCGCTCTGCCGCCCCCGGCATTTACGCTCCCGCTGGCGGCGCGATTTTGCTGTCGGCACCACCGTCGCGCGCGGCGAACACGAGGCGTTGCACGACGGTGAACAGTGATCCCACAAGCAGAATCCAGATGGAGACCACCACGGCGTTATGCACGCCGAAGCCCTCGAGTGCGAGGCCGCCGAGCGCCAGAATAAGTCGTTCCGGGCGTTCGATGAGCCCGCCGATGACCTTCAGCCCGCCGGCTTCAGCCCGCGCCTTGATGTAGCTGATTGTCTGGGACAGAACGAGCACTGCCAGGCACGCCGCCACGTGAACGGCCGGGGCGTTTTCCACGTACACCAGCCACATCGCGATGGCTCCGAACAGTGCGCCGTCGGTAAGCCTGTCGCAGCTGGCGTCCAGCGTCGCGCCGAATGCTGTGCCGCCGCCGCGCAACCTGGCCATGGTGCCGTCGACCATGTCGAACGCGGCGAAGACGGTACTCAGCACCGCCGCGGCGACGAGGTGGCCAGTCGGGATCAGCACCACCATCGCGGTCATGGTGGCGAACGTGCCGATCAGCGTGGTCAGGTTAGGAGTCAGACCGATCCCGAGTAGGCCCTTTGCCACAGGCTCCACGACGACCGCGGCGGGTTTGCGCCCGTGTACGCTAAGCATCCGCTTGACCCCTTTCGCGTTGCTCCACTTCACGCCAGCCTTCCGCCAGCAACTGCCTTGTCTCGCGCAGCAGCTGCGGAAGTACTTTCGTACCCGACAGTACTGTCATGAAGTTCGAATCGCCCGCCCAACGCGGAACCACGTGCAGATGCAGGTGATCGCCCACCGAGCCGCCGGACGCCTTGCCCAGGTTCAACCCGACGTTGATCGCCTCCGGCTTGGAAACGGTCTTCAGCGTCTTCACCGCGTGCTTCGCAAACGCCATCAGCTCGGCAGTTTCGTCGTCGTCAAGCGCCTCGAGCTCCGCGACTTTGCGGTACGGCACCACCATGAGGTGGCCCGCGTTGTACGGGTACAAGTTCAGCACCGCGTACACGCGCTCGCCGCGCGCGATGATGAGGCCGTCCTCGTCGCTCATCTTGGGGATCTCGAGGAAGGGATCATTGCTTTGCGACGACCGCGGCGCCGACGCGATATAACTCGAACGGTACGGCGCCCACAGCCGGGCAAGCCGGTCCGGATCGCCCACACCAGTGTCGGTGTAGGCGTTACCGCGGCTACTGTCGCTGGGCTGCAACGTTGTCCTCGCTCGGCTGCTCGTTGCGCTTCGCGTTCACCCACTCGGTGATGATGCTCACTGCCTCGTCGACCGGGACACCGTTGATCTGGGTGCCGTCGAGGAAGCGGAACGATACTGCGCCGGCCTCGACGTCGCGCTCGCCAGCGAGCAGCATGAACGGCACCTTACCGGTGGTGTGGGTGCGGATCTTCTTCTGCATGCGGTCGTCGGAGTGGTCCACCTCTGCACGCACGCCATGCTCGCGCAGCTTTGCGACGACACCGTCCAAGTGATCGGCGAACGCGTCCGCCACCGGAATGCCGACGACCTGGTGCGGTGCCAGCCATGCCGGGAACGCGCCCGCATAATGCTCGAGCAGCACACCAAAGAAG
The DNA here is from genome assembly GCF_014490555.1 of Corynebacterium lujinxingii. NCBI lineage: Bacteria > Bacillati > Actinomycetota > Actinomycetes > Mycobacteriales > Corynebacteriaceae > Corynebacterium > Corynebacterium lujinxingii. Next base: position 1,332,912 of record NZ_CP061032.1, read on the forward strand.
CGCTCGATCGAGCCGAACAGTGCGCGGTGGATCATCACCGGGCGCTTCTTCTGGCCGTCGGAAGCGGTGTAGGTCAGATCGAAACGCTCCGGCAGGTTGAAGTCCAGCTGCACGGTGGACATCTGCCAGGTGCGGCCGATCGCGTCGCGTGCCTGCACGGAAATCTTCGGTCCGTAGAACGCGGCACCGGCCGGGTCCGGCACCAGCTCGAGGCCGGACTTCTTCGCCACGGACTCGAGGATGCTGGTGGAGCGCTCCCAGATCTCGTCGTCGCCGATGTACTTGTTCGGGTCCTTGGTGGATAGCTCCAGGTAGAAGTCGTCGAGACCGTAATCCTGCAGCAGCGAGATGATGAACTCGAGGACGCTGGTCAGCTCTTCTTCCAACTGCTCTTCGGTGCAGTAGATGTGGGCGTCGTCCTGTGTGAAGCCGCGGGCGCGGGTCAGTCCGTGGACCACGCCGGACTTCTCGTAGCGGTAGACGGTGCCGAACTCGAACAGGCGAAGCGGCAGCTCACGGTAGGAACGCCCGCGAGAATCGAAAATGAGGTTGTGCATCGGGCAGTTCATCGGCTTGGCGTAGTAATCCACCGGCTGCTTGGTCACGTTGCCCTCGTCGTCAACCTCACCGTCGAGCTTCATCGGCGGGAACATGCCGTCGGCGTACCAGTCCAAGTGGCCCGACTTCTTAAACAAGTCACCCTTGGTCAAGTGCGGAGTATTGACAAAGGAGTAGCCGGCCGCGACGTGGCGCTCTCGCGAGTGCTGCTCCATGGTCATGCGAACGATGCCGCCGTCCGGGTGGAACACCGGCAGGCCCGAACCGACCTCGTCCGGGAAGGAGAACAGATCCAGCTCGTTGCCCAGGCGACGGTGGTCACGCTTTTCGGCTTCCTCGAGCATGGTGAGGTACTGGTCGAGCTTTTCCTTCGACTCCCACGCGGTGCCGTACACACGCTGCAGGCCCGCGTTGTTCTGGTCGCCGCGCCAGTACGCGGCCGACGAGCGGGTCAGAGAGAACGCCGGGAGGTACTTCGTCGTCGGCACGTGCGGGCCACGGCACAGATCGTGCCACTCCACCTCACCCGTGCGCGGGTTGACGTTGTCGTAATGGGTTAGCTCGCCTGCGCCGACTTCGGTTGCCTCATCCGAGTTCGGGTCGACGTTGCCCTTGTCGTTGATCAGCTCGAGCTTGTACGGCTCGTCCTTAAGATCCTCGGCAGCTTCTTCCTGCGAAGCGTAGACGCCGCGGACGAACTTCTGGCCCTGCTTGATGATTTTCTTCATCCGCTTTTCCAGCGTCTTCAGATCCTCGGGAGTAAACGGCTCTGCGACGTCGAAGTCGTAGTAGAAACCGTCCTCGATCGCCGGGCCGATGCCCAGCTTGGTGCCCGGAAATTCAGCCTGGACGGCCTGGGCGAGCACGTGCGCGCACGAGTGGCGGATGACCGAGCGACCGAGCTCCGTGTTTGCCGGGACAGGAGTGAACGTGGCGGCTTCCTCCGGCACGTGCGAAAGATCCTTCAGTTCTCCGCTTGCATTTTGGACACAGACAATGGCGTTGTCGCCCTTGTTCGGCAGGTTCAGCTCCCGCATGGCGGCGCCCACGGCGGTACCGGCGGGAACCTCGAACGGTGCGAACTCGACTGCTGCTTCGATTGACATATCTGTCATGCGCTCCTTTGCGCTTCATTGGGCTGCGGCATACCTGGACGCATCCCATCGTGCTGTTCACTGTCCCGACGGCGCTGGCGCGCGCCGGACGCCAGGGATTCTACCCCCGCCCGCGCGAAAGCACGGTCTCGCCCCAAAAGGCGTCGCGTGCTTCCCCGCTGCCGGGGTCGGCCGTGCCCGGCGGGATCCAGTACACCGCCGAGCCGATGTGCGTTGTCCACTCGTTGAGCCGGTCCGCCTCGAGCAGGCGGCGTAGCACTGGCGTGAACTGAACGTCCGGATCCTTCTGGTACGCGAGGAACACCAAGCCCGCGTTCGAGAGCTGCTCCGATCCCGGCTCCGGGGGCAAGTTGTAGTTGTACGGGCGGCGCAAAAACTTCTGCCCCGGGTGGTCGGCAGGCGGCATCGCGCGCGCCATGTGGGAGTTCATGTCGATCACGGGCAACCCGTACTCGTCGCGCGCGTCTAAATCCGGCGCGTCGAATTCGTTGTCCCCGGTCAGCGGCGCACCGTCGGACAGCCTGCGCCCGACTGCCTCCTCCCGGGAGGTGCGGTCCAGGCGCTCCCAATCGTCCAAGTCCATCGCGATGCGTCGCACCACAAGCGAGGATGAACCGTCGTCGGTGAAGACCTGATCGGCAAACTCGTCGTCCGAGCGCGGGTTGACCGTTCCGTCGACTTGGCCGAACAGGTTGCGCGGGGTGTGTCCCTCTGGAATCGAGCCGTAGGCGTTCATGAAACCTTGCTGTACCCACGCCGTACGGACGTAGTCCATGCCGGCGCGGGTCATATGCCGCATCGCCCATGCGCACACGACGGCGTCGTCGGAGCAGATCTGCAGCACGAGGTCGGTTTGCGCCCAATCGTCGGAAAGTTGCTCGCGCGGCATGTCAGGAATGTCGTGCAGCCACTGAGGTTTCGCGCCCGATGCTGCGATGTCGAAGACGCGCTCGCCGAACCCGCATGTGATCGTGAGGTTGGCGGGGCGTTCCACCATCTCTGGTTCCAGGCTGGACAGCGGGTTACGGCCGGCGGCGAGTTCACGGGCATCCTCGGTCCACAGCTGCATCAGGTTGCGGATCCCATCTGCGGTAACGCCGTCTTTGAGGTTGAACCCGACGAGGTTCAGGTTCGCCTGCGTCGGAGTCGCGATCCCGGCTTGGCGCTCGCCGTCGAACGCCAGCGTCGCTGTGGTCAGCGATGCGACCTCGGAAAATCCCTCCCCCTCACGGCTGCAGGCGGCGAGCGCCACGCTTGACGACGCCACCCCCGCCCCGGCCAAAAACACCCTCCGGGACATCCCGCCGCGACGCGGCTCACCCATTGCAATCGCTCCTTCTAGTGCTGGCTGTGATCCTGCACCTGGCCGTCGTCGCCGTAGCCCTCATCGCCCGGCAGCATCGTGCGCACTGCGACGTCGGGGACGACCGAGGTCGTGCCATCGTCGAGAAGCAGTGTGACATCGATTGCCGAGCCTGCGGGGATCTTGTCCGCGTACTCCATGATCATGAAGTGGTCGCCACCCGGAGCGAGCTCGTGGGTGCCGCCTGCGGGGATGTCGAAACCACCCTGCTTTTGGCGCATCACACCGTCGACAACCTCGTGGATCTCGTAGCTCGCGTCACCGAGCGACGTGGTGAACCCGACGACGTGTAGATCCTGATCCGTGGTGTTGCGCAGCGTGCCAAAAATAGACGTCATGTCGTTCCCGTCCGGCTCGCCTTCGCCAGCTTTGGCACGCACTGCGCCTCGGTCAAGCACCACCGCCTGATCGGAATCGGAAGACACCTCGGCTGTGTGCTCGGTCGTAGATGAGCTCGGCGAGGTTTGTTCGGCTTCGGAACCGCAGGCGACAAGCAGCAGCGACGAGATACACGTTGCGACAATTACGCTGTATTTCATGGTTTTCCTCTAGTTTTCGCCGGTTCCGGCGGAATTCGCTTCTCGCCTTTGACGGCTGCGGGCGAACAACAGCGCCAGCAACGACACAACAACGACGACGGCAGCCAGCGCGAAATAACTCCAGAACTTGGATTCTTCCGCATCAGCTGCTTCCTCGTTAGCAGGTTGCGAATCGTCGCTCGCCGCGTTTTGCGCGGATCCATCCGGATCGTAAGTGAACGCCGTCATCCCCTTCGTGGCGTGGCCGTCGGAGGAGATGATCTGGAAACCCACCTTGTAGTCGCCGGGTTCAGCCTCCACATCGGCGGGGATCTCCAGGATCACGTCGCGCCCGTCGATCCGCGGCTCACCGCTGTACACCAAGTCGGGGTCGCCTACCCGGTCGCGCGTGATCGCAACAGTGTTGAAACCGTCCTGGATCTCACCGGAAAATTCGAGCTCGATCGTGTCCGGGAACTCCTGGACCACGGAACCATCCTCCGGAGTCGCCCCAATGACCGAATCGTGCGCGAACGCGGGAGCAGCGGTAACCATCGCCGCTGTGGCTGCCACAGCGGCCACCGCAGCCCCTCGCTGCCCCTTACCCGAGTTGAACATGACGCCCTCCTTACGTGAAACATTCTGTGCCTTGGGGCACCTAGATGCAGTAGTCGTATCGGGAGCAACGTTAGTTCCCTCAGGCGCGATGCCGGAAATGGCGCGAAAAGAAAAACCGCCAGTTGCCTGGCGGTTCTCATTTGTGGTCCTAGCTGGGATCGAACCAGCGACCTTTCCGGTGTGAACGGAACGCTCTTCCACTGAGCCATAGGACCGAACGGATTGCTAGATTACACGCGCCCAGCGCCAGGAACGAATCGCCAGGTAAACCACATCGCACGCTGCAATTTCTACTCGAGAAAGCGGGTCCCGTTGGAACGGCCACTTCGAACATGAAGAATCACACGCGCGCAATCCGCCACCGGCTGGCCCGCAAACCCTGTGAACAGCCGATTTGGAACCCTGCGCGGTCTAAGGATAAAGTTTGTTCTCGCACTCGGCGCAGATAGCGCAGGAGAGCGTGCGGATGTAGCGCAGTTGGTAGCGCATCACCTTGCCAAGGTGAGGGTCGCGAGTTCGAGTCTCGTCATCCGCTCCAGTTCCACAAGGAACGTGGGCGCGATTAGCTCAGCGGTAGAGCACTACCTCGACACGGTAGGGGTCACTGGTTCGATCCCAGTATCGCGCACAGAGGGTCCATACCCTCTTCAACTGAATATCGAAAATGCGGATGTAGCGCAGTTGGTAGCGCATCACCTTGCCAAGGTGAGGGTCGCGAGTTCGAGTCTCGTCATCCGCTCCAAGTACTTCGGAGTATGCCGAATACTTTTGGAGGTAACTCCACGGTGGATTGGTCGAGTGGTTAGGCAACGGTCTGCAAAACCGTGTACACGGGTTCGATTCCCGTATCCACCTCCAAGCTGTCACCAGCCTTGCGCGATTAGCTCAGCGGTAGAGCACTACCTCGACACGGTAGGGGTCACTGGTTCGATCCCAGTATCGCGCACCAGGATCCGTCATCGGATTCCTGCGGATGTAGCGCAGTTGGTAGCGCATCACCTTGCCAAGGTGAGGGTCGCGAGTTCGAGTCTCGTCATCCGCTCTACACAAACCCCGGTCGTCTTGCCGGGGTTATTCTCGTTTCCATGGACGCTCACGATCTCCTCGGCACCACTCTCGACCCATCTACCCCGGAGACCCGCGCCGCAATGGTGATGACGCTGTTCGGCGCACTCGGCCGGGGCGGCTCGTCCGGTGCTCTCGGCAACGACCTCGACTCGGAACTTCTGCAATCGCTGCGCGCGTGGGCGGATGTCGTGCTGGTCTCCGCCAGCACCGTCACAGCGGAAGACTACGGTCCCGCAGACACGCCACTTGCCATCTTGTCGCGCTCCCTTGACCTGTCGACGTCCCTGGGTGTGTTCGGCGGACGCGAAGTGATCGTCGCCTGCCCCGAGCCATCGCTTATCGACGACTCCCTCGCCGACCGCCGCCGCGCCCTCGAGCAGGCCGGAGCCCGGTTCGTCAGCACCGGCACAGGCTCACTCGGCGAAGCGGTCAATGCCTTGCGCTCGGAGGGCTTCCACCGCATCGCGTGCGAAGGCGGCCCGAGCGTGTACGCAGCCATGATCGGCGCCGACCTCCTCGACGTCATCCACCTCACCCTCGACCCGACAGTGAGCAGCGACGACAGCACGTGGGGGCTGCCGGCAATTGCACAACAGGCCGAGTTCGCTCGTCGATACGCGCTCGAAGGCACCCACGCCACGGACGACGGCACACTGTTTTTACGGTACCGGCGAGCGGGAGATCGCAGCGAGCACTAGGCCCGGTACGGTAAAACGCGTGATTTCTCGCTTGGATTCCGTCTGGACCGCACCCGCACCGGTCGGCGACCGCCATGAGGCCGCACTGCGCGGACTGCGCGCCGTTGCGTGGCCGCTGGCGGTGCTACTCGTGTTTCACCGGGTGTTCGTGCTTGCCCGCGCCGGTCACGCGACAGACGACTTCACCACGGTCTGGTCCGCGGCCCGCCGCTTCGTGGAACGCGTGCCCGTTTACAGCGAGATCTACGAGCACGTCGACCCTCACTACCTCTACAACCCCGGCGCCACCTTGCTGCTCTCACCGCTTGGCCTGCTACCGAGCGTCGATGCAGCGCGACCGTTTTTTGTGCTGTTCAATGCGCTGTGCATCATCGCAGCGCTGGCATGGCTGACGCGGCTTTCAGGCCACAGCCTGTCGCACCCGGTGTTTCCCGCGGTGCTGGCGCTGGCCTTTCTCACGGAGGCGGTGACCAACACGCTGGTCTTTTCCAACATCAACGGTGTGTTGCTGCTCGCTCTCGTCGCGTTCATTGCGCTTTCTATGTCGGAGAAGAACGTGGCGGCGGGCGTGGTGCTGGGGCTGGCGGTCGTCGTCAAGCCAATGTTTGCTCCGCTTCTCGTCCTGCCGTTGATGCGTTTGCGGTGGGCGAGCGTGGCCGCCGGAATTGCGGTGCCGGTACTGCTCAACCTCGTCGCGTGGCCGCTGACGCCGGGCGCGCGCGATTACATCGACGTGGTGGTGCCGTACCTCGGAATCACGCGCGATTACGCCAACTCCTCGCTGGCTGGTTTCGCCGTCTACTTCGGCATGCCCGGGTGGGCGCACGCGCTGTTGTTTGTCCTCGCCGCGGCTGCCGTCGCTGTCGCACTGTTGGGGCTAGCGCGCTGGCGGATCAGCGACGAATGGCTGTGGCTCACAGTCAGCAGCGGCGTGCTCATTGCCGGGGTGTGTCTACTGTCGTCGCTGGGCCAGGCCTACTACTCGATGATGCTGTTTCCCGCCCTGTTTACAGTGCTGCACCGCGCAAGCCCCATGCACACCTGGCCCGCCTGGCTCGGCGCTGTGTTCTGCTTGTCGCCGCTGCACTTCGTGCTTGACGACGAACCACTGCTCGGACGCTGGCTCACCACCTTTTTGCCCACACTCGGCTGGGCCGTGTTTATTGTCGCCGTCGCTGCGTGGGTATTGTCAGTGCAGACGAACTCGGCACCAATCAAGGAGGAGACGAGATCATGAGTGAATCCAGCCCCAACTACAAGGACTTCACCGAGGCTCAGTGGCGCGAAAAACTCTCTCCTGAAGAGTTCCGTGTGCTGCGCGAAGCCGGCACCGAGGCCCCTGGCGTCGGCGAATACACCAACACCACCACAGAAGGTGTGTACCGCTGCCGCGCCTGCGGCGAGGAGCTGTTCCGCTCCACCGAGAAATTCGACGCGCACTGCGGCTGGCCGTCCTTTTTCTCCCCGTTGGCCGGCGACAAGATCATCGAGCGCGAGGACACCTCCCTCGGGATGATCCGCACCGAGGTGCTGTGTGCCAATTGCGGCTCCCACCTCGGCCACGTCTTCGCCGGCGAGGGCTTTAACACCCCCACCGACCTGCGCTACTGCATCAACTCGATTTCGCTCACACTCGACGAGGCCTAAGCCCCCCCTGACGTGCTCCCGTAGTTACGGGAGCACGTTGATGATCTCGGCGATGTCGCTGACACGACGGCCGGTCTGGAACGGGATTTCCTCGCGCACATGCAGGCGCGCCTCGGTGTAGCGCATCGTCTTCATCAGGGACTCAATGCGCTCGAGCGTCGGGGCCTCGAAAGCGAGCATCCACTCGTAATCGCCGAGTGTGAACGCCTCAACGGTGTTCGCACGCACGTCCGCGAAATCGCGCGCGGCTTGGCCGTGCTCGGACAGGATGCGGCGGCGCTCCTTCGGGTCCATGACGTACCAGTCGTAGGAGCGCACGAACGGGTAGACGGTGATCCAGTCGCCCGATTCCTCACCCATGATGAAGCTCGGCAAGTGGGATTTGTTGAACTCCGCCGGCCGGTGCAGGCCGTTGCCGATCCAGCTCAGCTCAACCAGCTGGCCGAACGCGGTCTCGCGGCGGAAGTCCGCCAGCGCCTTTTGCAGATGTTCGAATTCTTCGGCGTGCCACCAGATCATGAAGTCTGCGTCTGCGCGGATGCCGGTGTTGTCGTAAATGCCACGCACGGTTACCACGCCCTGCTCTTCGAGACCGCGGAAGTACTCCTGCGCCTCTTCGATGATCTGGGTCCGCTCAGTTCCCAGCGCACCCGGAATAGCGCGGAAGACAGCGAACTGCAGAAAACGCTGCGTCGCGTTCAGTTTGTCGAAATCAAGCTTGGCCATGATGACGCTCCTTCCCTGCCGGCACGGCAGATCAAACTAAAGTCGTACCAAGTCTACGCGCTAGCGATGCGACATCGGCCATGTGTCGGCGCGCCTCCCCCACCGTCCGCGGCGCATCGATACGTTTATGCGTGTGATGAATCCGGACACCACCCCCCACTCGCCCGGCTCCGCGGGTGCCGTTGGGGATGCCAACGGCGCAAACGAAAGCTGGCCTGAGGATTTCTCGAAGGCCGTCGAGTCGATGCACGCAGCCGAGCTGCGCGACGAGATCTCCTTGGGCACCATTCGCCCGCCGCAGCGCCCGGCCCCGTTCAGCCACGCCGTCGGCCTCGAGGTCGCACATTCGAACGAGGACAGCGACAACGTCCCCGTCGATTCCGAGGGCGACGCATTCGGCCGCCTCATTTTGCTGCACTCCCCCGCCGCCGAAGAGGCGTGGGAAGGCACGATGCGTCTCGTCGCCTACATCCAGGCGGACATGGACGACGCCGTCGCGTCGGATCCACTGCTTCCGGATGTGGCGTGGCAATGGCTCAACGAATCCCTCGCCGAGACTGGTGCCGGTTACACCAACCTCGGGGGCACCGTGACCTCCACGGCGTCGGTGCGCTTCGGCGAAATCGGCGGGCCACCGCGCGCCTACCAACTCGAGATGCGAGCGTCTTGGACCGCTGAAGGCATCGACCTGAAGAGCCACGTCGAAGCCTTTTCGAAGGTGCTCGCCCTCGTCGCCGGCTTGCCGCCTGAAGGTGTGGCGCAACTCGGGGTGCGCTAACCGCTGAACGCATGTCGCTCCCGGTAACGTACCGGCTCGCCACAACCCCTGAGGAGTTTGCGCGCGCCGCTGAAACACTCGCTGCGGGCCGCGGCGCTTTCGCCGTTGACACGGAGCGCGCGTCCGCCTTCCGTTACGACGACCGCGCCTTCCTCGTTCAGATCTACCGCCGGGACGCGGGAACATTCCTCTTCGCTCCCGAAGGACACAGGAGCGCGCTTACCGACGCCCTCGCCCCGGTGGTCAACGGCACCGATTGGATCCTCCACGCTGCGAGCGATGACCTGAAGAGTTTGGCGCACTTGGGACTGTATCCCGGCACGCTGTTCGACACCGAACTTGCCTCACGCCTGGCCGGGTTCGATCGTCCCAACCTCGGCGCGATGGTGCAGCACTTTGTCGGTGTGGAGCTGGAGAAAGGCCACGGCCACGAAGACTGGTCCACCACGCCACTACCGGCGTCCTGGCAGGAGTACGCGGCACTCGATGTGGTGCACCTGCACGCCCTCGCGGAGGCGCTGGCCGAATTCCTCGACGAGCACGGCAAACTCTCCTTTGCAGAGCAAGAGTTCGCCCACGTCGTCGCCGAGGCCGGAGCCGCAACGCACTCGCCGCGCAAGACGTGGCGGGACGTCAAAGGTGTATCCGCGCTGCGCAATCCTTCCAGTTTGCAGATCGCCCGCGGACTGTGGGAGGTGCGCGACCGCATCGGCCGCAGCGACGACCTCGCCCCCGGCAAGGTGCTCACCAACGACGCATTGGTCGCCATCGCGAAGGAGCAGCCGCGAACGGTCGCGGAACTGCGCCGCGTCGCCCGCTCCCGATCGATGAGCCGGCAAGACGCTCGTGAATGGCTCAGCCACGTCGAAGCATCGCTCGCCGAGGACAGCAGCACCTGGCCGTCTCCAACCCAAAAGGTGGAAAGCGGCCAGCCGTCGAAGTCCTCCTGGGAACGCGAATACCCGCGCTCCTACCGCGCGCTGCAACTTGCCCGCGAAGCGGTCGCCGGCGCCGCCGCCGACTTGGACATGCTTCCCGAAGTGCTCCTGCAACCCCGGGCACTGCGCGAAGCGATGTGGTTTGCTCCGGACGACGGTGCCCGGTGGAGCGCCAACGCGGCGGCGGATCGGCTCAACGACGCAGGTGCGCGGCCGTGGCAGATTGACGCCACCGCATCGCTTCTCGCGCGCGCCCAGGAACAGGCCGCATTAGAAGGGGTGCCGGTGCGCCGTCCGGAGGCGTCCGGGCGGGCGGCGGCGAGGCGTCGTCGCAAAGCGCGGGGCTAACCTCGACTAGTCAGCTAGCCGCGCGGCCCATTCGCGGACCTGCTGCGCTGCGGACTGCGGATCCAGACCGTATTCCTGCAGGATCTCGGAGCGCGAGCCGTGCAACGGGAATAGATCGGGAAACGCCAGGTGCCGCACCGGAGTGTCCACCTCTGCCGCGGCGAACGCCTCCGCGGCCGCGGAGCCCACGCCACCGCGGATGACACCGTCCTCGTAAACGACGACCATGTCGGCGCCGACGGCAAGGTCGCACAGCGCAGGGTTGACCGGCACCACCCAACGGGGGTCGACGACAGTCACGCGGATGCCGTCGCCACGCACCGCCTCTGCAATCTCGAGGGCAGAGGCAGCGAACGCACCAACCGCGACGAGCAGCACATCCACCTCGGACTCGCCCGCTTCGCCGGACGGTTCCGCAAGAACATCCACACCGCCGACCGTACGCACCGCGGGCAGGTCGGCGCCTGCGGAGCCCTTAGGGAACCGCACGATAGTCGGCCCGTCGTCAACCGCGATGGCCTCACGGAACTCCTCGCGCAGCCGCTCGGTATCGCGCGGGGCGGCGATGCGCACCCCGGGGACGATGGAAGAAATCGCCATATCCCACACGCCGTTGTGGCTCGCCCCGTCCGACCCCGTGACACCTGCGCGGTCGAGCACGATTGTCACCGGCTGTCGCAACAGACCAGCATCCATGAGCAACTGGTCGAAGGCGCGGTTGAGAAACGTCGAGTACACCGCTACCACCGGGTGCAATCCGCCGAGCGCCATGCCCGCCGCGGAGGTCACAGCGTGCTGCTCGGCAATGCCGACGTCAAAGAAGCGCTCTGGGAACTGTTCCGCAAACGGCTGTAAGCCGGTCGGCCCGGCCATGGCGGCGGTGATCGCGACAATGTCGTCGCGGTCGTGGCCTGCGCGGAGCAACTCCTCGGTAAAGGCTGCGGTCCAGCCGGGTTCCGAGTGCGCCAGCGACTCCCCTGTGACGGGGTCGATGACACCCGTGGAGTGCATCTGGTCAGCGATGTTGTTCACCGCAGGGGCAAACCCGTGGCCCTTTTCGGTCACCACATGGACGATCAGCGGACCGTCGTAACGCTTCGCGTACTTAAGCGCGTTGAGCAGCGCCTTCACATCATGCCCCTCGACCGGGCCGATGTACTTCATGCCCAGATCGGAGAACATCTGCGTGGGCACCACCTGGTACTTCACGCCCTCCTTGAGCGCGTGCAAGGCGTCGAAGGTGCGCTCACCGACCCAACCCATGGATTTCAACGTCTTCTTGCCCGACTCCATGACCTCGTCGTAGCCCGGTTGGATCCGGATCGCGGCGAGCTGGTCGCGGAGCTTGGTCAGGTTGTTCGCCAGCCCGCCGATCGTCGGCGAATAAGACCGGCCGTTGTCGTTAACCACAATGACAACGTTGCGGTTTCCGGCGGCAATGTTGTTCAGCGCTTCCCAGCACATGCCGCCCGTCAGTGCACCGTCGCCCACCACCGCAACAACGTGCTCGTCGGCTCGGCCAGTCAGTTCCTTCGCTTTGGCCAACCCGTCCGCGTACGACAAGGCTGCACTCGCGTGCGAGGATTCGGTCCAGTCGTGTTCGGATTCGGCCCGCGATGTGTAGCCGGAAAGCCCGCCCTTTTTGCGCAGGGTGTCGAACTGGTCGCCGCGTCCGGTGAGGATCTTGTGCACGTATGACTGGTGAGACGTGTCGAAGATGATCGGGTCATCCGGTGAATTGAAGATGTAGTGCAGCGCGATCGTCAGCTCCACCACGCCGAGGTTCGGCCCCAGATGGCCGCCGGTGGCGGAGACCTTTTGAATCAGAAGTTGCCGGATCTCGTCCGCGAGCGCGTTGAGCTGGCTCTGCGGAAGATCCCGCAGGTCGGCCGGTGTCTCAATATGCTCGAGCAGTCCCACTATCCTGTCGTTCTCCTTCAGGTGTAACGCCGCACTGCGGCATCGGTTTCCGCCAGCTTACACGCCACAAATCGCCGTTCCTATTCCCCGGCTCCCCATCAACCGCGGGGAACGAGAGAAGCGAGGACTTCGAAGTGGTGCGTGTTCGGAAAGGCGTCGATAAGCGCCATGTGCTCGACAACGTATCCGTTCTCGCCGAAGGCGGCCAGATCCCGCGCGAACGTGGCCGGATCGCAGCCGATGTGCACGACACGCTGCGGTGCCGCCTGCGCAATCTTTGCGACGACCCCAGCCCCCGCCCCTGCCCGCGGCGGATCCAGCACGACGAGCCCCGGTGCCGGCAACCCGCCTATGCCCTCGTCCACGGTTGCGTTGTGCGTGTGCAGGTCGAGTTCGTCTTCCATTCGCTGGCGCCGGGCGGTCGCGGAGGCGGAGTAGTCGACGCTGTCTACACGCGCTCCACCGGTGGCCTGCACGATAGCGGGTACGAACGCGCCGACGCCGCCGTAGAGGTCCCACCCTCCGCGACCGCGGTAGTCGTCGGTGGCCCACTCGCGGATCAACGCGCTGTACGCCTCCGGCGCAGTGGTGTGCGCCTGCCAGAAGGCTGTCGGAGGAAACCCGAACTCGTGGCCGTCGACACGCTCAACGACGGTGCCGGTGCCTTCCACGACACGCTCCACACGCTCGACGCGCCGGCCGCGTTGCGAGGCCTGCGACTCCACCACATGACGGTTCCCTTCAGCGTCCAACACAGCAATCAGTTCACTGCCCGGTGTAAACGTTGCGGCCCCTGCGCCGACGATGCCGTCGAGAAGCTCTGGCACGACTTGGGTGCACCGCACTCCCCCGACGACCTGCGTCGACCTGGCTTTGCGCATCCCCGCGTTGCCGGCAGCGTCGACGCCCATGCGCACGCGCGTACGCCATCCAAGCAGCGGATTGAGCTGGACGACCTGCAGCCGCGTATCGACGAACCCGTCAGGCACCACCCCGCCACGACGCGACAACGCACCGAGTTGACCGACGAGGACCTCGCGCTTGAGGCGCAACTGCGCATCCGGGGCAATGTGCGAAAAGTCGCAGCACCCCGCACCGGCTGAGGCCGCCGGGCAGGTCGGATCGACGCGGTCTGCCGAGGGGTGGTGCACGCGAAGCAGTTCCGCGCGCGCCCACCGCTTCTTCACCTTGATCAAGCGGGCCTCGACGGTGTCACCGGGGACCGCCCCACCGACGAAAACGACGCGGCCGTCCGGGGCGTCGGCGATAGCCTCGCCGCCGTGGGCCATAGCGCGCACGTCGAGTTGAAGGACAGCGCCAACCGAAAGTTCGTCGCTCACGGGCTACTTCGCGTTGTTGCCGCGGTTGGCCTCGCGCTGCGCACGCTGAGCCTCGCGGAACTCACGGAGCTGCTGCTGGCCCTCAGCGTTTTGGGCGATGATCTGCTGCAGTGCGTCGCTAAGCGCGTTGGGGTTACCTTCCGCCGGCGCCTGCTGTGCGTTTTGCGCCTGGCGAGCGCGCTCCTCGGCGGCCTGCTGCACCTGCTGCGCAAGCTGCGCCGGAAGCACGACCGGTAGGGAGTTGCCAGCCAGGATCGGGTCCTCGCCGCGGTAGACGAAGGAACGGGCCACCGTCTCGCGGCCGAGCTCTGCGAGCTGGTCCTCGGAACCGGTCGGCGCAGCGAGGGTGACGCGGTAAAGCCAGCGCGGCCCCTCGACTCCGATGATGCGGATGACACCGTTGGTGCCGGTGCCCACGATCTCCTGGCCCCACGGGCCCTGCTGGAGCTCGACTGGCATCCCCTCGGAGCGCATGCCCTCGATAATCTCCTCGGAGGATTCCTCCCACAGCCCGCCGGTGCGCGGCGCGGCGAATGCGACCGGCGTGAGACGGCCGAATCGGGTGACGATGTGGACCATCTTCGGGCCCTGCTCGCCCATCTCCACCTGAACCTGGGATTCCTTCGGCAGCGGGATGCGCATCGAGCCGAGGTTGAGAGTCGCCTGGGAGAAGTCGGAAAAGTCGAAGTCTTCGATCTCAACGTTGTCACCGTCGAACGGACCGGTGGAGCCACCGACTGGATCGTAATCGGTCAGCGCCTGCAGGCCTTCAGCCGCGGATGCCTGCATCGTCGGGGCGTGCTGCTCCTCCGGTGCCTCGACGCTTACGGGAGCTTCTTCCGCCGCGGCTGACTCAGCCGGAGCCGGCTGTTCCTCAGTGACAGCAGGCTCGACCGGTGCCTGCGTCGAAGCCTCCGCCTCGGCCTGCTTCTTCTTCTTTTTCTTCCCGAAAGGCCAGATCGCCATCCCGGATACCTCCTACATCAGTAAATTTCGTCGCTTAAGACTTTAACCCCCGCCCGGCGAGCCGGTCAGTTCGTGCCTGTGGATCCGTATCCGCCAGCACCGCGGACCGTCTCGTCGAGTTCGTCGACCTCTTCGAAGCCGACTAGCTCCACGCGCTGGACAACCAGTTGCGCAATCCGCATGCCGCGGGTGATTTCGATCGACCGCTCCCGGTCGGTATTGATCAAACAGACCTTGAGCTCACCGCGGTAGCCGGCGTCGACCGTGCCCGGAGTATTGACAATGCTCAGCCCCTGCTTCGCTGCCAATCCGGAGCGCGGGTGGATGAGCCCCACTGTCCCGACCGGCAGCGCGATGGCGATGCCCGTGCCGACGAGCGCACGCTGCCCGGGTGCCAACGTGACGTCTTCCGCGGCGAAAAGGTCGGCGCCTGCATCTTCCGGGTGCGCTCGATGGGGCAACGGCAAGTCGGGGTCCAGCCGCTTCACCGCAATGGGCGGAAACGTCGATAACGCAGCGGCCTGGGGGTCGTCGATACGCTTTTGCACTTCTTGGTCTACCACGTCGACCACCATACGGCACCGCAGCTAGGTGGCCCGTGGACAAATGCCTAAAGTGTTTGGCGTGAGTAACAACGCCGTGAATGCTTCCGCCAACGCCACCGCTGCTGCGACAAACGTGCTCTACACCGAACGGCAGTGGGTGCCGTGGTACTGGTGGGCGGCAGTGGCCGGGCTGACGGTGCTGCTCGCGGGCGAAATGGCACTCAACCGCAACATGTGGTGGTTCTTCGGCGCGCTCATCGTCGTCGGCGCACTCGCGGCGTGGTTTTTGGTCTGGCTGTCGCGCAACACCGTGACCGTCGAACAAGACCCGGACGGTACGCGCTGGCTGCTCACTAGCGACGCTAACTTGCCAAATACGGTGGTCGACCGCGCAATGGTCGTCCCCGCCTCGGCCCGCCAAAACGCGCTGGGCCGCCAGCTCGATCCGGCGGCGTTTCTGGTCACCCGGTCGTGGGTGCCGGAGCACGTCCTGCTCGTCCTCGACGATCCGGAAGACCCGACCCCCTACTGGCTTATCTCAGCAAAAAACCCGGAAGCCGTGCTTGACGCATTCGTTCCGGGTTTGAACGACTAGCCCGAGCCGCGTCGGCGGCCGGGGCCTCGACTACTCGCAGTCGAGGCAGATCTTGGAGCCGTCATCCTCGGTGTAGGCGAGGCGGTTGTTCTTCTGCACAAGGAAGCAGGAAGCGCAGGTGAACTCGTCCTCCTGGCGCGGCTTGACCTCGACATTGAGTTCCTCGCCGGAAAGGTCCTGTGTGGGAGGCTCGACAGGCTCGACGATCTCTCCGTCGTCGTCCATGCTGCTGCCCGCAACCTCCGCGGCCTTCAGGCCCTCGAGCGAATCGGTCTCGATGTCGTCGTCCATGCGGCGGCGCGGCGCATCGTAATCGGTGGCCATGCTTGATGTCCCTCCAGCTCAACGTGGTGTTCGATCGCGCCTTACGCGCGACATTTGAGCGGAATACTAAAGCACGTCCATGCGCCTGTCATCTTTACTGGTCAAGGCAGGTTTTTTCGGTTACCCCCCACGTATCTCGGCCGCTTTGTACACTGCGGGCATGACTGAAGGGCAAGCACCGCAGACCGGCGGCCGGCACTGTTTGGGCATAGACATCGGAGGCTCCGCACTCAAGGGGGCTGTGGTGGATGTCGACACCGGCCGAATCGTCGGCCAACGTATCGAGATTGCAACGCCCAGCCCCTCGACCCCGCCTGCCGTGGCCGCTGCCGCCACTGAAATCGCGTCCAAGGCGGATTGGCGTGGCCCGGTCGGGATCGCCTTGCCGTCCGTGATCACCCACCAGGTGGCACGCACCGCTGCCAACATCGACCCGTCCTGGGTGGGCACTGATGTCGCCGAGCTGTTTTCTGGCGCTCTCGACGGTCAGCAGGTGGCAGTGCTCAACGACGCGGATGCCGCAGGCCTTGCGGAGGCGTCTTTCGGCGACGGAGCCGCGCGGGAGGGCTCCGTACTCTTTCTCACCTTCGGCACCGGCATCGGCTCCGCGTTTCTGGCCGATGGCGTCCTGTTCGCCAACACCGAGTTAGGGCATTTGCTTATCGACGACACCGAGGCCGAGCACGTCGCCTCCTCTGCCGTGCGCACGCGTGAGGGCTTGTCGTATGAAGCGTGGGCGCGGCGCGTTGATACGGTGTTACACGAGTACGAGCGGCTGTTTAGTCCCACCACGTTTGTTGTCGGTGGCGGTATTTCCCAGGACGCGGACAAGTGGGTCCCGCTGCTGACTGTCAACGCCCCCGTTGTGCCGGCGCGCTTGCGTAACAGCGCGGGAATCGTCGGCGCGGCGCTGGCGGTGCACCGTGATGTCGCTCCGTAACTACGTGCACATTGTGCTGTAGGGTGTTGCGCATTCTGCGTAGCTGGGGTAAGCACCCCAGCTACGCAGGGGCAGATGGGAATAGAGCGCGCTGACAGCTGTTAGGATGGGCGTTCTGAAATTTTTTATTTGCATACGTACCCTGGTTTTCCAGTGGTAGTAACCACGGCGCGAATAGCGCGGTGGTCGAGGAAAGGCCCCGGAAAATCCGAGGTCCGTTCCAATGAATGTCCGATGAGTCGAAAGGGCGTACGTGGTAGCCAGCGAAGCTTCAAGCAACAACACCGTTCATGGCGATCCTGCGGATCCGTCGAACGGTGGCGAGAGCACAGGTTCCGGTACCGACTCCAAGCCGGCAAAGAAGACCGCTAAAAAAGCGGTGAAGAAGACGGCAAAGAAGACCGCTAAGAAAACAGCCAAGAAGACTGCGAAGAAGACGGCCAAAAAGACCGCAAAGAAGACGGCGAAGAAAACCGTCCGCAAGTCCGCCGCCAAGCGCACGACCAAGGCTGCGCGCGCCGCTGCTGCCACCGACAACGATGCCGAGGATCTGGAAGAAAACACCGGCATCGACGACGCGGATGTGGACCAGTCCATCGACACAGACGACTACGACCCAGAGACGGCCGACGAAGAAGACGCCTTCGACGAAGACCTCGACGGGGCCATCGACGAGATGGACGAGGACGACGAGTCCGACGAGGACGGCGACGACGAGGATGAGGACGAAGAATCCGACAGCTCGTCGGTGTGGGACATCGAGGAATCTGCAGCACTACGCCAGGCTCGCAAGGACGCGCAGCTCACGGCTTCTGCGGACTCGGTGCGCGCGTACCTGAAGCAGATCGGCAAGGTTGCGCTGCTCGACGCTGAGCAGGAGGTCTCGCTGGCAAAGCGCATCGAGGCCGGCCTCTACGCGCAGCACCGTCTCGACGAGATGGCCCGCGCCGCCGCGGAGGGCGACAAAGATGCAAAGCTCACCCCTGCGGTCAAACGTGACCTGCGTGCGGTGGCTCGCGACGGCAGGAAGGCGAAGAACCACCTGCTCGAGGCGAACCTGCGTCTCGTGGTGTCGTTGGCGAAGCGCTACACCGGTCGCGGCATGGCGTTTTTGGACCTCATTCAGGAGGGCAACCTCGGCCTGATCCGCGCGGTGGAGAAGTTCGACTACTCCAAGGGCTACAAGTTCTCCACCTACGCCACGTGGTGGATCCGACAGGCCATCACCCGCGCGATGGCGGACCAGGCCCGAACCATCCGTATCCCGGTGCACATGGTGGAAGTCATCAACAAGCTTGGCCGCATCCAGCGCGAGCTGCTGCAGGACCTTGGCCGCGAGCCGACGCCGCTCGAGCTGGCCAAGGAAATGGACATCACCGAGGAGAAAGTTCTCGAGATCCAGCAGTACGCGCGCGAGCCGATTTCGCTGGATCAGACGATTGGCGACGAGGGCGACAGCCAGCTCGGCGACTTCATCGAGGACTCCGAAGCGGTCGTGGCCGTCGATGCCGTGTCCTTCACCCTGCTGCAGGACCAGCTCCAGGACGTGCTGCACACGCTCTCAGAGCGTGAAGCGGGAGTTGTTCGCCTGCGCTTCGGTCTTTCCGACGGCATGCCGCGCACCCTCGATGAAATCGGCCAGGTCTACGGTGTGACGCGCGAGCGCATCCGCCAGATCGAGTCGAAGACGATGTCGAAGCTGCGCCACCCGTCGCGCTCCCAGGTGCTGCGCGACTACTTAGACTAACGCTTAGCAACGACGAAGGCCCCGAACCGGTTACACGCACCGGTCCGGGGCCTTTTCGCTGTTGGTTACTTCACCGATTCTTCGATCTTACGGTCGACAGCGTCATCGACACACTGCTCAAACTGCTCTTGGTCGTTTTGGAACTGGCTGCACTCTTCGACCATGTCCTTCGCAAAGAAAAAGCCGAAAACAAGCATTATCGCAGAGACGACCGCGGCGATCAAGCCGAGCACCAGACCGGTGACCGCCATGCCCTTGCGCGCCCCGGGCCCGACGATGGAATTTGCCTTCCGCACGCCCACGATGCCGAGAATGACGGCGATGATTCCCAAAATGATGCCACCGAACACCGTGAAGATGGCGGGGATGGACAAGATGCCGAGGATCAACGCCGCTAGCGCGAGACCGTTGTTTTCCTGCACGCCCTGCGGCGGCGCGTAACCGTAGGTGGTTTCCCCGTTGTCGTAGCCGGCCCCCATCCCGTAGCCGGGGTACCCCGCCTCACGGCTGGCGTAATCCGGCTGCAGATAGTCATGCTGCCCCTCCGCTGGATTCGCCTGCGGAGTGTAGCCCTGGTCGTAGCCCTGCGGTTCTTGACCGTAGCCCGGGTTGCCCGTTTCGCGGACATACGGATTATCCGGGTATTGGTTCGGGTCGCGGTTCGGTTCTTGGGGGTTTTCGTTCGGGTTGTAACGGTTGGACATCGCAGGCTCCTTGTTCGATTTCGTTGTGTGCCCGACCACTTTACCGGGATTTTGCGTCACCAGTCGCGCAAGTAGGCGATCCGCTCGCGCAACTGCTCGGCGCTGCAGAGCGCAGTCGGCGGCCCTCCGCATGCCTTGCGCACCTCGGTGTGGATCGCACCGTGAGGCCGGCCCGTCTTGCCGGCCACGATCGACACACGCGCATTGAGCTCGCTGCGCAGCTGCGGCAGCTCGTCGGCAGCAGTAGCGTTCTGCTTCGCCGCGGGCTCCGGCCGTTTCTGCTTCTGCGGCTCGCCGAGGATCTCTGCACGCTCGCGTTCTTTGCGCTCGGCAGCCCGGCGCGCCTTCTCTTCGGCGTCGCGGGCGTCGAGTTGGTCGCTTTGGCGTTTTGCGAGCAACGTGCGTACTTGGTCGGCATCAAGCAGCCCAGGCAGTCCGAGGAAGTCTTGTTCCTCTTCGGATCCGGCGACGGTAGGTGTGCCGTAGGTGGATCCGTCGAAAATGAGCGAATCTAGTTCGGCGGAGGCGCCAATGGATTCGTAGGAGGGCATTTCGTCCGGCTCTGTCTGGGTCCGGTTGGCTTGTTCGAGTAGTTCGTCCGACCAGCCCGATTCTCGGTGGGGTTTGCCGAGCACGTGATCGCGCGAGACCTCCATTTCCTCGGCGAGGCGGAGCAACACCGGCACGGATGGGAGGAAGACGGAGGCGGACTCGCCTGGCATGCGCGAGCGCACGAAGCGGCCGATCGCCTGGGCGAAAAAGAGCGGCGTGGACGCGGATGTGGCGTAGACGCCGACGGACAGTCGTGGGACGTCGACGCCCTCTGAGACCATGCGCACGGCGACCATCCACTCGTCGGTGGATGCGGAGAATTCGTCGATACGGTCGGATGCGCCGGGCTCGTCGGAAAGCACGACGGTGACCGGGGTGTTGGAGATCTTCTCTAGCATCTTTGCGTAGGCGCGCGCCGTTGTTTTGTTGGTGGCGATGACGAGCCCGCCGGCATCCGGCATGTTTGCGCGGATTTTCATCAGCCGCGTATGTGCGGCGTTGAGTACTGCTGCGATCCAGTCGCCCTTCGGGTCGAGAGCGGTTTTCCAGGCGCGGGTGGTTTGCTCCGCATTGAGCGGTTCGCCGAGACGTGCGGAGTACTCCTCCCCCGCCGAATCTTTCCACTGTGCTTCGCCCGAGTAGGCGAGGAAGACCACGGGGCGCACCACGCCGTCGGCAAGCGCGTGCGAGTAGCCGTAGGTGTAGTCGGATTCGGATACGAGGTGGCCTTCGCCGTCCTCGACGTAGCGCACGAACGGGATCTGCGAGTCGTCCGAGCGAAACGGCGTGCCGGTCAGTGCGAGGCGGTGCTCGACATCGTTGTACGCCTCGTAGACGCCGTCGCCCCAGCTCTTTGAGTCGCCGGCGTGGTGGATCTCGTCGAGAATGACAAGGGTGCGTCTGGCGGACGCAACGGCGTGGTGCTTGAACGGGTGCATGCCCACCTGCGCGTAGGTGACCACGATGCCGTCATAGGCGGCGTTGACTGCAGAGGAGTTCGTGAAATTTGGATCCAGCGACATGCCGAACCGCTTCGCGGCGTCGGACCACTGATGTTTGAGGTGTTCGGTGGGCACGACGACGATGATCCGGTTGACGGTTTTGTCGTCGAGTAGCCGCGATGCAAGTGTCAGCGCGAAGGTGGTCTTACCTGCACCCGGGGTCGCCACGGCCATAAAGTCGCGCGGCTTGGTGCGCAGAAACGAATCGAGGGCCTCCTGCTGCCATTTGCGCAGCGAAGGCCCAGCAGACGCGGTGGTCACTTGCGGCGCAGCCCCTTATAAATCCGCTCGCAGTCCGGGCACACCGGAGAGCCTGGCTTCGCCTGCTTTTTCACCGGGAATGTCTCGCCGCACAGGGCGACGACCATCTTGCCGGAGATTGCGGAGTCGACGATCTGGTCCTTTTTCACGTAGTGGAAAAACTTCGGGGTTCCGTCGTCTGTGGTCGACGAGGTGTCTTCCCGCAGATCTGGGCGCTCGAGTGTCTTCGTCGTCGTATTCACGCGCTCCATCATGCCCCAAATCGGGCGAGAGGTTAAGCCGGAGGGCTAACCTCGTGGGACATGAGCGCGAACAAGAACCCTGATCCCCACGCCCCCCAGTCGGGCGGGCGTGCGGAGGAGGCGCTCGAGAACGACGACGCCCCCGGAAACACGGTCGACGCCGTAGACGCTGATGTGGAAGAGGTACACCGGGCCCGCAAGCGCCGCGGAACGCGTGCGCTGATTACCGACGCGGCCACCACCCCGGAACAAAACCGGCGCTCCCGCGAGAAACAGTACGCGGTGCTGCAGGGGCTGCGCTTGCCGTTCATCCTCGCTGCTATTGCGGCGGCGTGGCAGAACTGGTGGATCGTGGCGGCTGTGCTGTTCGTGGTCTCTGTGCCACTGCCGTGGATCGCCGTGGTGTTGGGCAACGCCCAGGGCGAAAAGCGGGATCCGCGCTCGAAAAACGTGTACAAACCCGCTGTTGCGCGCGAGGAGCAACGCCTTGCCGCCGCCCGGCGCGCAGAGCTCAATCCTGCCGAATCGCCGCGACACCTGCCCGATACCATCGACCAAACCCCAACCGACGGCCGAGCCGCAGGAGGCGACCATGACTGATCCGACCCCGCTTGGTGCGGGTTTGCCCGACACAGCGATGCGACTCGCCGAGGCGTTGCGTGAGGCCGGGTTTACCAACGCGGGTATTGCAGAGCATCTCGGCCCGGCGGCCACGCAGGCGATGTACCGCGGCGAGCCTGGCGTGGTGCGCCACGCGTGCAGCGATGGGTCTGATCTGTCGCTGCTGGTGCGCTTTTTCATCCTGCGAGAGCCGGTCGCCCAGTCGCCGCTCGCAGCTGCGTTGGGAGATGACCTGGTGCGCTCGCTTATCGACGACTCCGTCGCCGCCCTCGACTCCGACACCGGAGAACTACGCATAGCGCTCGATATCCGGCCGCACCTCATCACCGGCCACGAACGGCTGGTCTTTTCCGATCTTGATGCATCGATGACCGATATCGTGCCCGGCCGCGACCACGTTTTGGGAGTCGGCGCGGCGTCGCTGTCGCTGTTGTCCGCTGCCCCGCTCTCCCCTGTCGATTCCGTGTTGGATCTGGGCACCGGCTCCGGTGTGCAAGCCTTGGGGCAAGCCCCGGTTGCCGAGCGTGTCGTCGCCACAGACGTCCACGGCCGTGCCCTCGACCTTGCGCAGGCCACGCTCGCAGCCAACGGCGTGGACAACGTGGAATTGCGCCACGGGAGCTGGTTCGAAGCGGTCGCCGGCGAACACTTCGACCGCATCGTCGCCAACCCGCCGTTTGTGGTTGGCCTGCCGGAAGTCGGCCACGTCTACCGCGATTCGGGGATGGATCTCGACGGCGCATCGGAGTTCGTCGTCAAGCACGCGCCCGAGCACCTAGCCGAGGGCGGCCGTGCGTTCATCCTCGCCTCCTGGGTGCATGTGGAGGGCGAATCGTGGCAGTCGCGCGTCGCGTCGTGGCTTCCCAAAACCGGTGTGAACGCCTGGGTGTTACAGCGCGACGTCGTCGACCCGGGCATGTACGTCTCCACGTGGCTGCGCGACGAAACCATCGACCCGCGTTCGGCGGAAGGGATCGAGCGCACCGAACGGTGGCTCGCTCATTTCGCGGAGAACAACGTCACCGGGATCGGGTTCGGCTGGATACTTCTCGACGACATCGGCGACGCCCCCACCGAGGTCACCGCGGAAGCACTCTCGCAACCGTTTAGCGACCCGCTTGGGCCTGAGGCCGAGGAGTACTTCGCCCGCACCGCCTGGCTGCGCGGCAAAACGTCCGACGACATCCTCAACGCGCGCTACCTGCTGCGTCCCGGGCTTGCACTCGAGGAAGTCAGCCTGGCCGACACCGATGCCGGCATGGGTTTTGCCCCCGAGGTCACCCGCATCACCCGCACCGACGGGCCACGGTTTACCCACGACGTCGACGCCGGGGTGCTGGCCATCCTGTCGGGGCTGAACCCGGACGGGTTGCCGCTGCGCGATGTGGCCGGGCTCTACGCGGCGGCGAACGGCCTGTACGACCTCGACGAGACACAACAGGTGGAGGCCTCGGCGGCGGGTGTTGTCGTCGACCTGATCCGGCACGGGCTTGTGCTGCCCGCTGAGATTTCCACCACCGTCAACGAGAAAGGATCCTCCGACAGATGAAAGCCGTGTTGACCCGAGTTTCCGAAGCCTCCGTCACCGTGGACGGAGAGGTAGTCGGCGCGATCGAATGCGCCGACACTGGCGGCATCCTCGCGCTCGTCGGAGTTGGCCGCGACGACGCCGACGATGCGTGGGAGACGATGGCGCGCAAGATCGCCGAACTGCGCATCCTCGACGGCGAGCGCTCGGTCGAAGACACCGGCGCGCCGGTACTCCTGGTCAGTCAGTTCACCTTGATGGGCCGCACTGCCAAAGGCCGCCGCCCCTCGTGGGCCGATGCGGCACCGGGCGATGCCGCGAAGCCGGTGATGGACAAGATTGCGGCTGCGCTGCGCGAGCGTGGCATTCACGTCGAAGAGGGTCAGTTCGGGGCGAAGATGCGCGTGCATAGCGTCAACGAGGGACCGTTTACCGTGTTTGTGGAGTGTTAACCGGCGCTCCACAACGTTTGCTGAGCGAGAGCTGAATATAAATCTCTACCACGGGAACACCGGGGACGGATAAGCCGTTGCTTAATCAGATTGCAGAGCTGTTCTATCCAGTCTGAGGAGGCCCCCACATGACCCAGCCGGATCAACCACAGCAAACTGAGGAAAAAGTCGACCGCGGCAGTCGCCGGAATCAAACGAACGACAACCCGTCCGCCGACCTCGTGCGCGTGTACCTCAACGGCATCGGTAAGACCGCCCTGCTCAATGCCGAGGAGGAAGTTGAGCTGGCGCAGCAGATCGAGGTTGGACTGTACGCGCAGCACCTCCTCGACGATCCGGATGTGAAGCTCACCCGCGCAAAGAAGCGCGACCTGAAAATCCTGGCGAAACAAGGCCGCAAGGCCCGCGCCCACCTGCTCGAGGCGAACCTGCGCTTGGTGGTGTCGCTGGCAAAGCGCTACACGGGACGCGGAATGCCGCTTCTGGATCTTATCCAGGAAGGCAACCTGGGCCTCATCCGCGCGATGGAGAAATTCGACTACGCCAAGGGCTTTAAGTTCTCCACTTACGCCACCTGGTGGATCCGCCAGGCGATCACCCGCGGCATGGCAGATCAGTCCCGCACCATCCGCCTCCCAGTGCATTTGGTCGAGCAAGTCAACAAGCTCTCCCGCATCCGCCGCGAGATGTATCAGTCCCTCGGCCGCGAGCCCACGAACGAGGAGCTCTCGGACGAATCCGGCATCGAAGAATCCAAGATCGAAATGCTGCTGCGCCAGTCCCGCGACCCGGTGAGCCTGGATATGCCGGTCGGCGCGGACGAGGAAGCTCCTCTGGGCGATTTCATCGAGGACGCCGAGGCAACCGACGCTGAAGACGCCGTGGTCACCACGCTGCGCCACGACGACATCGAAGACATCATCAGCGGCCTCGAGCAGCGCGAACAGGACGTCATCCGGATGCGCTACGGCCTGACCGACGGTGTGCCGCGCACGCTCGACCAGATCGGTCGCCAGTTCGGTCTCTCGCGCGAGCGTGTCCGCCAAATCGAGCGGGAGGTCATGGCGAAGTTGCGTGTCGGCGAGCGCGCCGACCGCCTCCGCGATTACGCCGGATAGAAACCCATCGCAGCCCAGTGGTGCGGCCAAGGTCGCAGCCGCTGGGCTAAAGTATTGCCAAAACCTGCGTTTGAGCAGCAGCAGACGAGCTGCTGCAGTGTCGAGTGGAAGGAACAAAGACTGTGCGCGACCTCGTCGACACCACCGAGATGTACCTGCGGACGGTCTACGAGCTCGAAGAAGAAGGCATTACCCCGCTGCGCGCTCGCATCGCCGAGCGCCTGGAGCAGTCCGGCCCCACTGTCTCGCAGACTGTCGCCCGCATGGAACGCGACGGGCTCATTGTGGTCGAGCACGACCGCTCCCTGTCGCTGACCGAGGCCGGACGCGAGCGCGCCACTGCCGTCATGCGCAAGCACCGTCTCGCCGAGCGGCTGCTTACCGACGTGCTCAAGCTCGACCTCGAGCAAGTCCACGACGAGGCATGCCGCTGGGAGCACGTGATGAGCGAGGAGGTGGAGCGGCGCTTGGTGGCAGTGCTGGATAACCCCACCCGCTCCCCCTTCGGTAACCCGATCCCGGCGCTCGACGCGTTGGGCGCCACCGAAGAAGAAGCCGAGGAGTCTGGCACGCGGGCAACAGACTTGCGGCTGACTGAACCCGCTCAAGCCCGGGTGGTGCAGATCTCCGAAATCCTGCAGGTGCCGCTCGACAGCGGCAAGACATTCGCGGGTATCGGTCACCTAGTGGGCGAGACCGTAACCCTTACCCCGCTCGAGGACGGCGCGTTAGAGATCAGTACTGCGAACCGGGAAACGGCCGTCTTGCCCGCCGAAGTCGCCCACGCACTGCGTGTGGAGCCCGAAAAGTAGACACGGAAAGGTTGTCTTTGCCAATGAAGCTCGTAGTCACCGGCGGCGCCGGATACGTCGGAAGCGTATGCGCGGAAACGCTCATTGAAGCGGGCCACGAGGTCACCGTCGTCGACGATTTCAGCACCGGCAACCGCTACGCGGTGCCCGACCAGGCGCATCTTGTTGAGGGCAACATCTCCGACGCCATCGGCGACGTCCTTGGTAGCGAACGCTACGACGGGGTGCTTCACTTCGCCGCCCGCTCATTGGTCGGAGAGTCAATGCAAGATCCGGCGAAATACTGGCACAGCAACGTCGGTGTCTCACTCGACTTGCTCGACGCAATGCGCACCCACGGTGTGAACTCGCTAGTGTTCTCCTCCACTGCCGCCACTTACGGCGAACCGGATGTTGTCCCGATCACCGAAGACGCCCCGACCCGTCCGACGAACCCGTATGGCGCATCCAAACTCGCTATCGACCACGCCATAACGTCGTACTGCAACGCTTACGGGCTCGGAGCGACCAGCCTGCGCTACTTCAACGTCGCAGGCGCACACAACGGTGTCGGCGAAAACCACATCACCGAAACCCACCTCATCCCGATCGTGCTGCAGGTCGCGATGGGCTACCGCGACAAGATCATGATGTACGGCGATGACTGGCCGACCGAGGACGGCACCTGCGTCCGCGACTACATCCACATCCGCGACCTCGCGGATGCGCACATGCTTGCCCTAGAGACGAACACGCCGGGTAGCCACCGGATCTACAACTTGGGCTCCGGTGCTGGCTACTCGGTACGCGAAGTCGTCGAAATGTGCCGCGAAGTCACCGGCCACCCGATCCCCGCAGAAGTGGCACCACGGCGCGCCGGCGACCCAGCAGTGCTCATCGCCTCGTCCGACAAGATTAAACAAGAGCTCGGGTGGGACCCGTCGCGCACGCAATTACGCCGCATCGTTGAAGACGCGTGGGAGTTCACCCGCGAGCTGGGCGAGAATTCGCACTCTGCGCGCTAACCGCCGAGTTCAAACCAGGTGTCCCGGCATCCTCTGCGGCTGACGTCGAGGATGTCTTCCGCTTTGCCCGCGAGCATGACGTGGAGCAGCAAGTTCGATAGCGAGTGGCCTGGCACCTCGTCGTCCGCGCAGCGCAGCGCGACTCCCGCCCAGGCGTAGAGGCGTTGCGAGACTGCCACGATCGCCCACAGGCATAGCGCGTTGGCGCGGATAGCGCCGGTGAAGTTGCGTCCGATTGTCAGTAGGATCGCGGATGCGCCGCGGGGGTGCTCGAGCGCGTCGAGGATGAGGCAGTCTCGCAGCCTTCCGCGCGTGAGTACGGAGGCAAGGAGTTCTACATCGGCGTCTGAGTCGAAGACATCCGCGAGAACGAGGCCGTCGTCGTTATCGATGACTTTCACGCTCGGGGCGGTGGCGAATAGTTCGCAGGCCCGCTCGATGTCTCTGCGTGCGAGCAACGGCGCGACATGCATGAGGTCGGCGAGTTCCGCGCCTCGTCGGTAGGCACGCGGTGCTACTGCGTCGCAGCGGGCTGCATCACTGTAGAGAAACGGGTCGAAGTGCTCGTACGTGTCCACGCGGTCGAGTTCCGGCAAGATTCCGTTGTCGATGTACGGCCGCATCGCGGGAGAGGCGATGACTGAGGCGACGGTGCCCGCGTCGAAACAGTCCTCCCATCCCCATTCGGCTGCCGCCGCAGGGTCGTTGACAAACGCCAGGCGGTACGGGGTGCCGTCGGCGACCTCGGAGACGCACCAGCATGCGTCGATGACGGGGCCGTACTCGTCGGCAAGCAAACGCAGCTCCTCGGTCGCGCGGGCGACCATGCTGGACTCGGGGACTCGGCTGATGACTACGGCGAAGGTGGCGGCGTGGTTGAGCATCGGTAGCTGTGCGAGCATGTCGTGCAGCTGCTCGGTGCTACCAATGTCGGCACAAAAGTAGGGCCCGACGTCCAGGGTGTCTGGGTCGTCGGGCCGGGTGTGCAGGTTGATGAGCGCCACCGTTTCGCTCGGGTAGTAGCCGAGCGTACCGGGCAGTGATGCGATGAGGTGCGCTGGCGAGCGCAGTGTGTAGGTGTCGGGATGGGCCGTTTCGGCGTCATCGAACGGATTGTTTCCTTGTGGCTGTGGTTGAGTGTCAGTCATATCTATCTGACGCTGAAAATCGCCTGCCGGTTCCGTCGACTTTTGGTTCTGTGGAATGTTTCTGTGTGGCGCTCCGTTATGGTGTGGGAATGCGCGATACCACCTCAGGAGGTTCTTACCGTGACGAATGATCGGCAGATGTACGAATTGGAGTACCCTTCGCCTTCCGTGGACAGCGCCAACCCGAAGGGGCCGGCGCTTGTCGTCGCCATGCGCGGCTACGCGGATGCGGGCCACGCTGTCGAGTCCGCCGCCGACCACCTCAAGGCGGCGTTGGAATCCCGCACGGTAGCGACGTTTAGCAACGACGAGTTGATCGATTACCGCTCGCGCCGTCCGACGGTGACGCTTGCGCACTCGGAAATCACTGACATCGCTGACCTGCAGCTGGATATGCGGGTGCTGAGGGACGCGAACGGCAAGTCGTTTTTGCTGTTGTCCGGCCCGGAGCCGGATCTGCGCTGGGAGGCGTTCAGCAACGCTGTGGCCGACCTCGTCGAGCGGTTCAACGTGGAGAAGACGATCTGCCTGTACGCCGCTCCGATGGGCGCGCCGCACACTCGCCCGTTGGTGGTCTCCGCACACGGCAATGATTCGGACTTGGTCGGTTCGATGTACACCTTCGATGGGATGGTGTCTATCCCGGGTTCGGCCTCGATCCTTATCGAACGCGAGCTGCACGGCCGGGGCCGGAACGTGGCGGGTTATACGGCGCACGTGCCGCACTACGTCGCGGCGTCGCCGTACCCGCATGCGACGTTCCAGCTGCTGCAATCAGTGCAAGACTCCACCGGGTTGAAGTTCCCGCTGGGCTCGCTCGAGGGCGATATGCGCCGCGTGACGCAGCAGTTGGCGGAGCAGACGACGAACTCCGACGAGATCGCCCACGTGGTCCAGGCGCTCGAAGAGCACTACGACCAGGAGATGGAGGAGTACCGCAGTCGCCACCCGCAGGCCATGATGCCGGGCGAAGCGCAGATGCCCTCTGGCGAGGAGATCAGCGAGGCGTTTGAGAATTATCTCACCGCCATCGAGGACCGTGATCGCACCCGCGAGGAGCAGCGAAGCCTCCCCCACGACGAGGCGACGGATCAGCGTCTGCGTGACCACTTCTTCATCGACCCCGCGCAGCCTGAGATCGATGATGCTGCGGAGCGTTCGCGTGACGACGACAACGGCACCGGCGATGACACCGATCGGGGCGAAAACCGCTCCGGCGATTAGGGCCTAAGGCGGTGTCGGGGCTGTCAGCTACGGTGGGAAGCGTGACGCTTTCTGACTTGCTTTCCGACATCGCCGAGGCACCGGAGTCCCTGTTCGAGGACGCGGTGTGGGACTCGTTCACGTCGTGGACGGCCTCCCGCGGCATCAGCCTCTACCCCGCCCAGGAGGAGGCTTCGCTAGCGCTGCTCGCCGGCGACAACGTGATTCTGGCGACGCCGACCGGGTCCGGTAAGTCCATGGTCGCCAACGCCGCGCACTTTATCGCGCTCGCACGTGGCCAACGCTCGTTCTATACCGCGCCGATCAAGGCGCTGGTGAGCGAAAAGTTCTTCGCGTTGTGCGAAATCTTCGGTGCCGAGAACGTCGGCATGATGACCGGCGACGCCTCGGTCAACGCAAATGCCCCGATCATCGCCGCAACTGCAGAAATCGTGGCCAACATCGCCCTGCGCGAAGGCGAAAACGCTCGCATCGACCAAGTGGTGATGGATGAATTCCACTATTACTCGGAGCCAGAGCGTGGCTGGGCGTGGCAAGTACCGCTGCTTGAACTGCCCAAAGCACAGTTCCTCCTCATGTCCGCAACACTCGGCGACACCGCGTGGCTGGAAGAGGACCTGACCAAGCGCACCGGCCGCAAGACGACCTACGTCGGCGGCGCCGAGCGCCCCGTGCCGCTCGACTTCCACTACGTGTTCACCCCGGTGCACGAAACGATTGAGGAGCTGCTCGCGGACGGCAAGGCGCCGATCTACGTCGTGCATTTTTCCCAACGCGAGGCCACCGAGCGTGCGCAGGCGCTAACCAGCATGAAGATCGTCACCGACGAGGAGAAGCGCCGGATCGCGGAAGAAATCGGCGACTTCCGCTTCACCACGACCTTCGGTAAAACGCTCTCGAAGCTTGTGCGCCGCGGAATCGGCATCCACCACGCCGGCATGCTGCCGAAGTACCGCAGACTTGTAGAGCGTCTCTCGCAGACCGGCCTGCTGAAGGTCATCTGCGGCACAGACACACTGGGAGTGGGCATCAACGTGCCCATCCGCACGGTGCTGATCACCGGCCTAGCCAAGTTCGACGGCACCCGCCAGCGCATTTTGAAGTCGCGCGAATTCCACCAGATCGCCGGTCGCGCAGGACGCGCCGGCTACGACACGGAGGGCACCGTGGTCGTCGAGGCCCCAGAGCACGAAATAGAAAACGTGAAGCTGCGCCGCAAGGCCGGCGACGACCCGAAGAAGCTCAAGAAGATCCGCAAGAAATCCGCGCGCGACGGCGAAGTGTCTTGGTCTGAGAACACTTTCGAGCGGCTCAAGGTTGCGGAGCCGGAGGAACTCACCAGCCAGTTCAAGGTGTCGAACTCGATGCTGCTCAACGTGGTGGCGCGCCCAGGCGACGGCTACGAGCACATGCGCAAACTGCTGCGCGGAAACCACGACAACCGCACGAAGCAAAACCGCGACATCCTCACCGCTGTCGAGCTCTTCCGCGGATTGATCAACGCTGGCGTGGTGGAGCGCACCCCGGACTCCCCCGCGTTCCGCCCGTACACGCTCACCCAGGAGCTGGACCGCGATTTCGCGCTCAACCAGCCGCTTGCACCGTTCGCGTTGGCGTTTCTCACAATCCTGGATCCGGAGGCGGACACCTACACCTTGGATGTCATCTCCGCGTTCGAGGCGATTTTGGACGATCCTCGCCAACTCCTGCAGGCCCAGGAGAAGGCGGCCCGCGGCGAGGAGATCGCCGCGTTGAAAGCGGAGGGTGTGGACTACACGGAGCGCATGGCGATCATCGAGGATGTCACCTACCCGAAGCCACTCGCCGACGAACTGGACGAGGCCTTCGACACCTTCACCCAGGGCAACCCGTGGGCGAAGGAATTCGAGCCGTCGCCGAAATCCGTAGTGCGGGACATGATCGAACACGCGATGACGTTTTCGGATCTCATCTCCACCTACGGCCTGGCCCGTTCCGAGGGCGTCGTACTGCGCTACCTCACCGACGCGTGGCGGACACTGTCCTACTCCATCCCGGACGCCTACATGAACGAGGAGCTGGAAGACATCGTTGTGTGGCTCGGCGAGATGATCCGCCAAGTGGACTCCTCGCTTATCGACGAATGGGCGCACATGACCGGCGACGACGAACCGGTCAGCCAGGACACCATCGACCGCGAGCTGGCCTTCGGCGTGCAGGACCCGACCGCACTGACCGCGAACCGGCGCGCGTTCACCATCATGGTGCGAAACTACTTCTTCCGGATTGTCGAACTGTTCGCATACGAAAAGGAAGACGCGCTCGCGGAAATGTTCGACTACCTCGAACCGGATGAGCGGGTGGATTGGCCGGCTGCGATGGACGACTACTTCGACGAGTACGACGACGTGGAGCTCGGACCAGATTCACGTGGTCCAGAGTTTTTCCGTCTCAGCGACACAACCGGCAGATCCTGGCAGGTCACGCAGATCATCAACGATCCGGAGGGCGACAACGCGTTCCAGATCCATGGTGTGGTCGACCTCGACGCATCGGACGAAGCGGGCGAGGTGCGCCTGTCTTCGGTTGAGATGCGGGGGCAGTAGCAGGGGGTCGTCGCAAAGCGAAAAGCTCAAAACGGTCCTGCGGGAAGCTGCTCAAGCGTACATTAACTAGCGCACGCTTCGGACCTATCGTGACAAGGAGCACAACCGTGACCCGCACTATTGTTGTCGGCGCCGGTATGACCGGCCTCTCCACCGCATGGCATCTGCAGGAATTCGGCCATGACGTGGAAGTTCTCGAGCGCATCGATGTTGCGGCCGGATCGTCTTGGGGTAACGCCGGCTGGCTGGCGCCGGGCAAGACCATCCCGCTGTCAAACTCGAGCTTGTGGGCGTACGGTCCGACCGCGCTGTTCGACAAACACGCCGCGCTCGATGTGCCGGTTCGATTCGATCCGAAACTGTGGCGCTTCTGCGCGAACTTTATGGCCCACGCCACCGGACGCGCATGGGACAAGACGATGGCGGGGCTGACGAAGGCGGACCTGGCTGCCCTCGCGGCGTTCGACGAGCTCGAAGCCGGAGGCGTCAAAGCCACCACTCATGAGGGCCCGTTCATCATCGGGTTCGAAAACGAGTCGAAAGCGTCGGGCTTTCTCAAGGAAGTTGAGGGGGCGGCGCGCCACGGCCAGGACATCCCGTTCGAGCAGATCACGCTTGACGACGCCCGCACCGATGCACCGATGCTGACCGAAGAGGTCGGGGCCACCTACCGAATGGGCGGCCAGCGGTTCATCGAGCCGGGCCCCTACTGTCAGGCGATCGCCGACTCCATCGTCGAACGTGGCGGCAAGGTCACCACCGGCGTGGAGGTTGCGGAAGTCACCTCCACCCGCAAGCCGGCAGTCAAACTGTCCACCGGCGAGTGGCTACAGGCGGACAATGTGGTGATCGCCACCGGCGCGTGGCTGCCCAACCTGGCGAAAAGCCTCGGCGTGACCACGTTGATTCAGGCCGGCCGCGGTTACTCGTTCTCCGTGGAAACCGACCAACCTGCAACTTGCCCGGTGTACTTGCCGGATCCGAAGATCGCCTGCACTCCGTACCAGGGTCGTTTCCGTATCGCGGGCACGATGGAGTTCCGCGGTCCGGACGAGCCGTTCCAGCCGGGACGTGTGGCGTCCATGATCCACCAGACGAAGCCGTTCTTCCGCGGTATCGACTGGAACGACCGGCAGGACGAATGGGTCGGTTCCCGCCCGGTGACCCCGGACGGGCTGCCATTGGTGGGCGCGACAAAGGTGCCCAACGTCTACACCAATGGCGGCCACGGCATGTGGGGTATCATCCTTGGCCCGCTGTCCGGCAAGATGCTGGCGAAACAGATCGAGACCGGCGAGGTCGACGAGACGATCAAGCCGTTCGATCCGCTCCGTGGCCCCTTCGGCGGCCTGTAAGCCACATCACCTGACGCACCCCCGCCGCACAGTTTGTGTGACGGGGGCTACTTTCATGTCCGACTACCCCCGCTCGAATACCGTCGTGCGCTGGTGGTTTGCATCGTCGGAAAATTAAATAGTGGAGACTGTCACTTATCCCGCTTTTCTGACATATGTTATTCCTTGTCACATTGGTCAATCTTGAGTGATAAGGAACACAAATGCCACAACTCAGCACCAACCAGATTGCGCCGTCCAATTCCGACGACCTCGACGCCGTCGTCGAGGCTGCCGTCGCTCGCGCCTACCACTGGATGGAAGCTACCGCCGAAGCAGATGCCGACGACGCCTCCACCCAGCAACTCGCGGAACTGCTTCGCGACGACAACGGCGTCCGCTTCACCATGGACTTCGTGGACCGCGTCATGCGCCCGGAGAGCAACCGAGTCGCAGCCCAGGCGCTGCGCGCCATTACCCAAGACGTTGACGCGAAGTTCCTCGGCCAAGTCAACGCCTTGCTGGTCGGCCTCGGCGCATTCGTCGGCCCATTCCTGCCTAACGTGGTCATCCCGGCGGCACGTGCCCGCCTGCGCCAGTTGGTCGGCCACCTCGTCCTGGATGCCGAAGGCAACGCGCTCAACCGACTCCTCGACAACGCTGAAGAGCGCGGCGAGCAGCTCAACCTCAACCTCCTCGGTGAAGCAGTGCTCGGCGAGCAGGAGGCGACCGACCGCGCCGAACGCACCTTGAACCTGATCAAGAACCCCCGCGTGACCTATGTGTCGGTCAAGGCGTCGTCGATGGTCTCCCAGCTCAATCACTGGGACTACGACGAATGTGTACGCCAAGTCAAAGACCGCATTCGCCCGCTCTACCGTGCGGCCCGGGACCGCGACCCCCAGGTGTTCATCAACATGGACATGGAGGAGTACCACGATCTCCACCTCACCATCGATGTGTTTACCCAGTTGCTCAGCGAAGACGAGTTCAAGGACTACCAGGGTGGCATCGTGCTCCAGGCGTACCTGCCGGACACGCTCGGGGCACTGGATCATTTGGCTGAATTTGCCCAGCAGCGCGTCGCCGAGGGCGGCTCAAAGATTAAGATCCGCCTGGTCAAGGGTGCGAACCTGTCAATGGAGCGCCACCACGCCGAGGTCCGCGGCTGGGAGCAGGCTCCGTATCTGACCAAGGACGAGGTGGACGCGAACTACTACCGCCTGCTCGACTTCATCCTGCGCCCGGAGTACGCCGGGGCACTGTCCATCGGTGTGGCGTCGCACAACCTGTTTACTTCTGCGCTCGCCTACGAGCTCGCTCAGCGCCGCGGAGTGACCGAGATGGTCGATTCCGAGATGCTGCAGGGCATGTCCCCGGCGCAGCAGCAGATCGTGCGAGAGGTCTACGGCACACAGATCCTCTACACCCCGGTGGTCAACCGCGACGACTTCGACGTGGCCGTGAGCTATCTTGTGCGCCGCCTCGAGGAAAACGCGGCGCCGCAGAACTTCCTCCACGCGCTGTTCGCTCCGAAGACGGCAGAGCGCGATCCGATCAAGGAGCAGGAGGAGGTCTTCCGCTGGGCGGTGGACAACCGTTGGAACGTGCATAACGGCCCGAACCGCACTCAGGACCGCAACACCGAAACCGAGCGCAACGTCGCGGAGGCATCCGCGGTTACCGGCCGCTTCTTCAACGAGCCGGACACAGACCCCGCGCTCGAAGCTAACCGCGTCTGGGCTACAGAGCACCTGAGCAACCCGCCGGCGATCGACACCGGCGAGGAGATCACCGACCCTGCCGCGATCGCAGACAACATCGCCAGCGCCCTTGAAGCCCAGAAAGCGTGGGGCGCACGCTCCGCCGAGGAACGCGCAAAAGTACTCGAGGCGATTGGCGACGAAATCGCGCGTCGTCGCGGTGATTTCGTCGCCGTCGCAGCCCACGAAGCCGGCAAGACCGTCGACCAGTCCGACCCGGAGATCTCCGAGGCGATCGACTTCTGCGACTACTACGCCGATAGCGCCCGCCACTTGGACGAGATCGCCGCGGACTTCGAACCGAACAAGCTCACCGTGGTCGTGCCACCGTGGAACTTCCCCGTCGCGATCCCGACTGGCGGTGTCATGGCCGCGCTCGCCGCGGGCTCCGCTGTCATTCTCAAGCCGGCTCCGCAGGTCACCCAGTGCGCGAAACTCATCGCCGACTGCATTCAGGCAGTCTTTCAGGACAAAGGCATCGACCCCAACACCGTGCAGTACGTCCGTGCAGATGAGGGCGCGGCGGGCAAGGCATTGCTTACCGACGACGCCGTCGACGCCATCATCCTCACCGGAGCATCCGATACCGCACAGCTGTTCAAGTCGTGGGATCCGAAGCTCAACGTCATGGCGGAAACTTCCGGCAAGAACGCCATCATCATCACCCCGTCCGCCGACCCGGACCTGGCGATCGCCGACCTGTATCAATCAGCGTTCGGCCACTCCGGTCAGAAGTGCTCCGCGGCCTCGCTGGTGATCCTGGTCGGTTCCGCAGGAGAGTCCGAGCGTTTGCGCGGCCAGCTTCTCGACGCCGCCTCCACCCTGGTTGTTGGCCCCGGCACCGACCTATCGACCACCATGAACGGCCTCATCGAGGCCCCGGGCGAGAAGTTGGAGCGAGGACTGACCCAGCTGGAAGACGGCGAGGAGTGGTTGCTCAAGCCGAAGAAGCTCGACGACGAGGGGAAGTTCTGGTCCCCAGGCATCCGCGACAACGTTAAGCCGGGCTCCTGGTACCACCAGAACGAGTGCTTCGGCCCGGTGCTCGGCATCATGCACGCCAAGGACCTCAACGAGGCGATCGAGTGGCAAAACTCGACCGGCTACGGCCTGACCGCCGGCATTCACACGCTCGACGGCAACGAGATCAACACCTGGCTCGACCGCGTCGAAGCCGGAAACGTCTACGTCAACCGTGGCATTACCGGCGCGATTGTCCAGCGCCAACCCTTCGGCGGCTGGAAGAAGTCGTCGGTCGGCCCCGGCGCGAAGGCGGGCGGACCGAACTACGTCGCGCAGATGGGCACGTGGCACGACCGCGATGAGCTGCCGGCCTCGCCGGGTGTGAGCATCTCCGCTGATGTGCAAGAACTTCTCGAAGAGTTCCGCCCGCACCTCAATGCCAAGGACTACGGCTGGCTCTCCCGCGCGGCCGAGTACGACCAGCGCGCGTGGGACCGCGAGTTCGGCCGCGGCCACGACCACTCGGGGCTGCGCTCTGAGGCGAACATCTTCCGCTACCGGAACACGCTCGAGCCGGTCGTGGTCTACGTCGGCGAGGGATACCAGCTGCGCGATGTCTACCGCCAGGCGCTCGCAGCAGCGATCACTGGCAGTGAGGTGCGGGTAGTGGCTCCGGAGGCAATCGCTGCGGAGCTCAAGGCAGCCGGCATCGCTGTCGACGCCACCCGTATCGAGGGCACCCCGTCGTGGGTGCGTGCACTCGGTGCCGCACCTGACGAGCTCTACGGCGACATCACGACAGCGGTCTTCGACGGCCCCGCGTTGCTCGACGGGCGCCGCGAGCTCCTGCCGTACCTGCATGAGCAGGCGATCTCCGCAACGCTGCACCGGTTCGGTGTCATCCACGACCCGGCCGGCATCCGGAAGTAACCCCAGTCCACCTCAAACACCAGGGAGCACCTGATGACCATCTCCCCTCCACCCCAATCAGACGCCCCGTCCCGGCCGAAAGCCGGCGTGATCCCGAACGAGGATGACGGCCTGCAAAAGGGGCTGTCCACACGCCAGATCAACATGATCGCCATCGGGTCGGCGATCGGTACCGGCTTGTTCCTCGGCGCGGGTTCACGCCTCGAGGCCGCCGGTCCGTCCTTGGCCCTGATGTACCTGCTGTGCGGGTTCATCGGTTATCTCATTCTGCGCAGCCTCGGCGAGCTCATCGTCCACCGTCCGACGTCTGGCTCGTTTGTGTCGTACACCCGTGAGTTCTACGGCGAGAAGGCGGCTTACGTCTCCGGCTGGCTGTACTGGTTCAACTGGGCGGCCACGGCAGTGGCTGACGCGACCGCGCTGGCGATTTACATCCGCTGGTTCGGCCAGTACTACGGCTGGATCAACGATGTGCCGCAGTGGATCTACGCGCTCACTGTCATTGCGTTGGTTACAGCAATGAACTTGATTTCGGTGAAGTTCTTCGGCGAGATGGAGTTCTGGTTCTCCTTGATCAAGGTGACATTCTTGCTCACCTTCCTTGCTGTCGGCATCTTCATGGTCGTTTTCGGCAACCCGAGCGGCGAGCTCACCGGCTTGTCGTTGATTTCCGATAACGGCGGCTGGTTCCCGAGCGGAGTGCTGCCGGCCCTGATCGTCATCCAGGGTGTCGTCTTCGCTTACGCCGGCATCGAGTTGCTCGGCACCACCTCGGGTGAGGCGAAAAACCCGCGCAAGGACATTCCGCGTGCGATTAACGCGGTGGTTTTCCGCTTGCTCGTGTTCTACTTCGGCTCCGTGCTGCTGCTGTGCCTGCTGCTGCCGTACACCGAGTACTCGGGCGACGAGTCGCCGTTTGTGACGTTCTTCGACTCCATCGGCGTCCCGTACGCTGGTGCGATCACGCAGCTGGTGGTCATCACCGCCGCGCTGTCGTCGTTGAATGCGGGCCTGTACTCCACCGGCCGCATCATGTACTCGCTGTCCAAGGCGGGCTCTGCCCCGCAGTGGGCCGGCCAGGTGACCAAGGGCGGCGTGCCGTACGGAGGCATCCTGCTGACCACTGGTGTGGCCCTGTTCGGCGTGGTGCTCAACTACTTCGTCCCAGAAGCCGCGTTCGAGGTCGTGCTGAACATTGCCGCTCTGGGCACCATGGCGTCGTGGGCCGCGATCTCTCTGTCGCACATGCGCTTTGTCCGTCTGGCAAGGGAAGGCAGGTACAGCCGCCCCGACTACCGGGCACCGTTCTCGCCGTTCACCGATATCGTCTCGCTGCTCTTCCTGGGCCTTGTCATCGTACTCATGGCGTTCGACTACCCGATCGGCACGTGGACGCTGGTGGTGTCGCTGCTGATGTGGCCGGCGCTGGCGTTCGGCTGGTACAAGGTACGCGACCGCGTGGAGTTCATCTCCCGCTCGCACGTGAATTACGAAAAGACCACCGGCGAGCACGTGGACCTCGACCCGCCAATCGCCAAACCCAATTCCTAGAACTCACACCCCAACCTCTGTGAAAGGACACAAACCGCAATGACTCAACTCGTCGACGTGACCAACATGTGCCGCTGGATCGACCACCACGGTGTGGAAAAGCTCATCGCTGGCATCCTCGGCTACATCGAGGAGGACTTCGCCCGCTGGGAGGAATTTGACAAGATTCCTCGCGTGGCCAGCCACACCCCGATCGGCGTCATCGAACTGATGCCCACATCGGACTCCGTCGAGTACGGCTTCAAATACGTCAACGGCCACCCGTCCAACCCGGCGCGCGGCTACCAGACAGTCACTGCGTTCGGCTTCCTTGCGGACGTGGATAACGGCTACCCCACCTTCGAGGCGGAGATGACGCTGCTCACCGCCCTGCGTACTGCTGCTACCTCCGCGATGGCCGCGAAATACCTCGCCCGCAAGGATTCCGAGGTCATGGCCATGATCGGTTCTGGATCCCAGTCCGAATTCCAGGCGCTGGGCTTCCGTGCCGCACTCGGCATTGAGAAGGTGCGCATCTTCGACATCGACCCGGACGCGATGGAGAAATTCCGCCGCAACATCGAGCCGCTCGGCATCGAGGTCTATGTTGCCGATAGCGTCGAGGACGCGCTTGAAGGCGCAGACATCATCACCACCTGCACCGCCGACAAGGCCCAGAACACCATTTTGGATTACGACCTGGTCCGCCCGGGCGTGCACATCAACGGCGTCGGCGGCGACTGCCCCGGCAAAACTGAGCTCGATGCGCGCATCCTCGACGATGCCACCGTCTTCGTCGAGTTCCCTCCGCAGACCCGCATCGAGGGAGAGATCCAGAACAAGGACGACGATTTCGAGGTCGTCGAACTGTGGAAGGTCATCGCGGGCAAGGAACAGGGCCGCTCCAGCGACGAGGAAATCACTCTGTTCGACTCCGTCGGTTTCGCCATCGAGGATTTCTCCGCGCTGCGCTACCTACGCGACTCGACCGCCGGCACGGAATTCCAGACCTACATCGAGCTGGTCGCCGATCCGGATGATCCGAAGGACCTGTTCTCCCTGACCACCAAGGTGCC
This sequence comes from Corynebacterium lujinxingii, assembly GCF_014490555.1. Classification (NCBI taxonomy): domain Bacteria; kingdom Bacillati; phylum Actinomycetota; class Actinomycetes; order Mycobacteriales; family Corynebacteriaceae; genus Corynebacterium; species Corynebacterium lujinxingii. The sequence goes on from NZ_CP061032.1 coordinate 1,372,512, forward strand.
GAGCCCGCTGTAAACGCAGCTCGCTTGACGACGAAACGCCGCCGGCCCCGAACCGTGTAAGGATCGGGGCCGGCGGCGTGTGTTCGTCGCTAAGCAAAAATGCGTTAGCGGGCGTCCTCGATTGCGATGGCCTGAGCCACAGCCTGGACGACGCCGGCAACCTTGACGGCCTCCCAGACCTGCTCCTTGGTCACGCCCTCTTCACGGACGGTGTTCGCGTGGGCCACAGCGCAGTGCTCGCAACCGTTGATGGTGGACACTGCGAGCGACCACAGCTCGAAGTCGGCCTTTTCCACACCCGGCTTGGAGATAATGTTCATGCGAAGACCGAACTTCACATTCGCGTAGTCATCACCCAGCCAGTTCTTGGCGCGGTAAGCGACGTTGTTCATCGCCATGACGGTGGCGGCGCCGTAGGCTGCCTCCACTGCCTCGTCGGAGAGGTGCTCCTTGGCTTCCTCCGCGATCTCGGCGATGACCTTCTCGTTGCGGGTAGCCGCCGCGGAAGCGAGGAGGGTGCCCCAAAGCTGCTGCTCGCTGAGCTCCGTGGAGCGGGTCAGCGTGCCGAGGTTGAGCTTCTGGTCCTTCGCGTACTCGGGAAGCGCCCCGCGCAGGTTCTCAATGGACATCTCGTGCTCCTTCTAACGAAAAAGGGTGTTTACTTCAGGGACTCCTGGACCACAGCCATCTTGTCGATGTTCTTGGTCGGGTCGTTCTTCTGCCAGTCGCAAGCGCAAACTTCCTCGGACTGCAGTGCGTCGAGGACACGCAGGACCTCGTCGACGTTGCGGCCGACAGCGTCTGGGGTGACGGAGACGAACTGGATGATACCGTCCGGGTCGATGATGAAGGTGGCGCGGTCTGCGACGCCGTCAGCGTTTTCGACACCGAGAGCGCGGATCAGGTCGTGGCGCACATCGGCGAACATCGGGAACGGGACGTCGAGGAGGTCCTCGTGGGTCGCGCGCCAGTTGAAGTGGGAGTACTCGTTATCGGTCGAGCCGCCCAGCACCTGGGTGTCGCGGTCCTCGAACTCCTCGTTGAGCTTGCCGAATGCGGCGATCTCCGTCGGGCACACGAAGGTGAAGTCCTTCGGGTAGAAGAAGACGATCTTCCACTTGCCCTCGTACTTATCCAGCGAGACGTTCTCGAAGTAGTCGTCCGGGGAAGCGGCGTTGGCTTCCTTCAGGTTGCCGCCCTTCAGGGCGATGAGGTCGAACTCCGGGAAACGCTCCCCAACAGTCATGATCGGCATAGTTATCCTCCAAAGAAACTGGTCAAACGGGTTTTCGTCGGACGGCAACCAGTATGGCACACAATCGAGGGGGTTTCAACGTAAAAACCTATTAACTCTTGTACGCTTAATAGGCATGGGCAATCGAGAATATAAACCGACGCTCGCGCAGATCCGAACCTTTGTCACGATTGCGGAGCAGAAACACTTCGTGAGCGCCGCGGCAAAACTCGGCATCTCCCAGCCGTCGTTATCGCAGGCACTCGCTTCTTTAGAAAATGGTTTGGGCATCCAACTCATCGAACGCTCCACCCGGCGCGTCATCGTCACCCCGACCGGCGAAGCGCTTCTCCCCTACGCGAAAGCCACTCTCGACGCAGCAGACGCGTTTGTCACCCAGTCGCGCGGTGCACTCGGCGAGCTCGCGGGCCCCCTCAACATCGGGATCATCCCCACCATCGCGCCGTACATTCTCCCCGCACTGCTCACCGGCTTCGAAGAGCAGTTTCCGGAGCTAGAGCCGCGCATCGTGGAAAACCAGACCGAGGTGCTACTCGGCATGTTGCGCGACGGGCAGATCGACCTCGCTGTGCTTGCCACCCCCGTCAACGTCAGCGGTGTCAGCGAGCTCCCGCTTTACGACGAACCCTTTGTCGCCGTCACCCACAACGACAACCCGCTCGCCGGGCGCACGGACCTCACACTGGATGCCCTCGAGGACTTGAACCTGCTGCTTCTCGACGACGGGCACTGCCTCCGCGACCAGATCGTGGAACTGTGCAAGATCGCTGCAGTGCACCGCCCAGCCAGCGCAGAATCCGTCACCCGGGCCTCCTCTCTAACCACGGTGGTACAACTCGTCGTCGCCGATATGGGTTCCACGCTGATCCCGTCTTCTGCGGTGGCCACGGAACTGACCCGCCCCGGGGTTGCAGCTGCCACGTTCGCCGAAGGCGTGGACGCGAAACGCACGGTCGGATTGGTCTACCGGTCGTCGTCGCAGCGTGCGTCAGAGTTCGAACAGCTCGGAAAACTCGTCACGTCAGCGTTCGAGCAGGCGCAGGAAGCTGGAAAGCACCTGCTTCCGCGCTAAACTCACCGTCTGGTTATGACTGAGCAAACTTCCCCTTCCCCTTCCCCGACGAAGCCGCAGCTCTACGAAGCACTCGATTCCGTGCCGCTCGCTGAGGTGCGCCGGTTCCGCAGGCGGCTAAAAAACGCGAAATCGCCGGAGGCGCTTTCCGCGATCGGTGCTGATATCGATACGGCGCGTGGGGTCGTCGACAAGCGTGATGCGCTGATCCCGGAGATTAAGTATCCGGAAAACCTGCCGGTATCTGCCCGCCGCGACGACATTATGGAACTGGTGCGCGACAACCAGGTTGTGGTCATCGCAGGCGAGACCGGTTCCGGCAAGACAACACAGATCCCGAAAATGCTGCTCGAGATGGGCCGCGGCCGACGCGGTCTGATCGGGCACACTCAGCCCCGCAGGTTGGCGGCGCGTACGGTGGCCGAGCGCATCGCCGACGAGTTGGGCCAGGACATCGGGCAGTCTGTCGGCTACGCCATTCGTTTCGACGACCGGGTCTCCAACTCCACCTCCGTGAAACTGATGACTGACGGCATTTTGCTCACCGAGATGCAGCGCGACCGCTTCCTTAACGCCTACGACACGATCATCATCGACGAGGCTCACGAGCGCTCACTCAACATCGACTTTCTGCTCGGCTACCTCAAGCGGCTGCTACCGAAGCGTCCCGACCTGAAAGTCATCGTCACCTCCGCAACCATCGACCCGGAGGCATTTGCGAACCATTTCGCCGACGCCGGCGGTAACCCGGCCCCAATTATCGAGGTATCAGGCCGCACGTATCCGGTGGAGATTCGCTACCGCCCGCTTGTCGAGCAGGTGGAAGCGAAAGACGGCTCGGTCAAGGAGATCGACACCGACATGATCGACGGTGTCGTCGCCGCTTGCAAAGAGCTCATGGGCGAAGGCAAAGGCGACATTTTGTGTTTCTTCGCCTCGGAGCGTGACATCCGCGATTGCATGGAGGCGATCGAGAAGCAGCATTGGCGCGGTGTTGAGGTCGTGCCGCTGTTCGGCCGTTTGTCCAACGCCGAGCAGCACCGCGTGTTCTCCGCGCACTCCGGCAGGCGCATCGTACTGTCCACCAACATTGCCGAGACATCGCTGACTGTCCCGGGCATCCACTACGTGGTGGACACCGGATTGGCACGTATCTCGCGCTACTCCACCCGCACCAAGGTGCAACGTCTGCCGATCGAGGAGGTCTCGCAGGCCTCGGCAAATCAGCGCTCAGGCCGCTCGGGACGAACCGCTGACGGCATCGCCATCCGTCTGTATTCAGAGGAGAACTTCGAATCCCGTCCGGAGTTCACGGATCCTGAGATCCTGCGCACCAACCTCGCCAGCGTGATCCTGCAAATGATCTCGCTGCGGCTGGGCGAGATCACCGAGTTCCCGTTCATCCAGCCGCCGGACCACAAGGCCGTGCGCGACGGGTTGATGCTGCTCAACGAGCTGGGGGCAATCAAGCACAAGGAACGCGACGGAGCGCCCGCGCTGACCGGCATCGGCCGCGACATCGCGCGCATCCCCGTTGACCCGAAGATGGCGCGCATGCTGGTTGAGGCAAACCGGCTGGGCGTGCTTGACGACGTCACCGTCATTGTCGCCGCGATGACTATCCAGGACGTGCGCGAGCGGCCTTTGGAGTATCAGGCCCAAGCGGACCAGTCGCACGCCCGGTTCAAGGACAAAGAATCTGACTTTTTGTCTTCACTGAAACTCTGGGACTACATCGGCGACTCTCGCGACGAGCTCTCGGGCAACGCGTTCCGCAAACGCATGAAGCGCGAGTTCTTGCACTACATGCGCATCCGCGAGTGGTTCGACCTGGTGCGCCAGCTGCGCGATGTCGAGCGCGGGCTCGGTTGGTCGCGCGCAGAAAATGTCGCAGGCGAGCGCGACGCCAACGCCATCCACCAGTCCCTGCTGACGGGTCTGCTCTCCAACATTGGCGCCCGCGACGGCAACTCCAAGGAGTTCCAGGGCGCGCGCGGGACGCGGTTTATGGTCTTTCCGGGGTCGTCGCTAAGCAAAAAGCCCCCGGAGTTCCTTATGGCCGCCGAACTGGTGGAGACCTCCCGCCTGTGGGCGCGCGACGTGGCCAAAATCGAGCCGGCCTGGGTCGAACACGCCGCAGGTGACCTGCTGAAGCACTCCTACTCGGAGCCGGTCTGGTCGCGGAAGCGCTCCGCGGCAATGGTGCACGAAAAGTCGATGCTCTACGGCGTGACCATCGTGCGCGACCGCCTGGTGCCGTATCACCGTGTCGATCCCGAAGGCGCCCGCAACATGTTCATTCGACACGCACTGTTGGAGGGCGATTGGAACCGCCACCACACTTTTATCGACCACAACGAGGCACTGCTCGCGGAGGCCTCCGAAGTTGAGGAGAAGGTGCGCCGGCGCGGACTCGTCGTCGACGAGGACACGCTGTTCGACTTTTACGACTCGCGCCTGCCGGAATCCGTGACCACCGCCCGCCACTTCGACTCCTGGTGGAAGAAGCAGCGCGCGAACGACAAGCATTACCTGGACTTCGACCCGGCCGCATTGCTTGACGACGACGGCGTCGACGCCTCCGCAAACGCCTTCCCCGAGGCCAAACGCCAGGGCTCGGTCGAGTATGCGCTACGCTACAAGTTCGAACCCGGCGACCCCTTCGACGGCGTGACAGTAGAGGTGCCGGTGCCGCTACTGGCGAACCTGCGCCCCGACGGCTTCGACTGGCTGGTGCCGGGCCTGCGCTCCGAGCTCGCCGCCGAGATGATCCGGACGCTTCCGAAGGCGCTGCGCAAAACCGTGGTGCCTGCGCCTGACTTCGCGGAGCGAGCACTTAATGCGATGCCCGACGACGTCGACCCGGACACAACAGCGTTTACCGATGCACTCTCGGAGGCCCTTCGCAGCGTCGGTGGCCGAGGTATCAACGGCACGGACTTCAACCCGGCGGCGTTGCCGCCACACTTGAAAGTCACCTACGCAGCTATCGACCGCCGCGGCAAAATTGTCGATCACGACAAGGATCTCACCGCGCTGAAGCGTCGCCAGGCAGGCAAGATTAAGTCCTCGGTGTCAAAGGCCGGCCGCAAGTCCGAATCTGAGGCCGTGCAGAAGTGGACCGCCGATTCCCTCGGTGCGGTGCCGGAGACTGTTAAAACCACCATCGACGGCAACGAGGTCGACGCCTACCCGGCCCTGGAGGCAACAAAGGAAGGCGTGAAGGTCACAGTCCACCCGACGAAGGCGGCAGCGGACGCGTCAATGGCCACTGCCACACTGACGCTGCTCCTCCGCGAGATTCCCGTCAATGCGCAGCAGATGACGAAGGGGCTGCCGCTGCGCCACAAGGTGGCAGTGGACCGCTATCCGCACGGCGGCGCCGAGGGGCTGGTGGAGGACGCACGCGTCGCGGTCATCCGCGACCTCATGGTTGCACACGGTGGGCCGGTGCGTTCCCCGGAGGAGTTCGACGCGCTACTGGCCGAGATTAAACCGCAGGTATCCGGCGGTGTGCGACGTGCGGTGGTCAACCTTGCCCCAGCTCTGGCGGCTTATGCGGATATGTCAGCGGAGTTGGAGCAGTGGGACGGCCCGGCGATCGACGATATGCGCTCGCAATTGCGTTTCTATTTGCCGAAGCACGCGGTGACTATCCACGGCGTTGCCCATTTGCAGCACCTGCCGCGCTATATCGATGCGATGCGGATCAGACTCGAGGACATGCGAGTCGATCCGGACCGAGATGCGGACCGTCAAGCCGTGGTTGACGGCGTCAAACAGTATCTTGCGCAGCGGATGCAGAAACTGCCGGCGAACCGCCGGAAAACGCGCGCGTACAAGGACATTGTGTGGCTGATCGAAGAGTTGCGCGTCAGCCTCTTCGCGCAGCGGTTGGGCACTCCCCGCCCGGTCAGCCAGCGCAGGATCGAAAAGAAAGTTGACGCGCTGCGCTAGCTCTCACGCGTGTGCGGGGACTTAGCGGAACTCGTCGCGGTCGCGCCGGCGCATGAGCCGAATCTCGGATTCGAAATCGTCGGCGCTTTCGAACGACTTGTACACGGAAGCAAAGCGCAGGTATGCGACCTCGTCAAGAGCGCGCAATGGCTCGAGCACCGCCAAGCCGATCTCGTTCGCGGGCACCTGGGAGCTTCCTTGAGCGCGGACGGTTTCCTCAACCTCTTGCGCCAGTCGTTTGAGTGCGTCGTCGGAGACGTCTCGTCCTTGACAGGCGCGGCGCACACCAACGATGAGCTTGTCCCGGTCGAACGGTTCACTCACACCGTTTCGCTTCACCACAGTCAACACCGCATTTTCCACAGTGGTGAACCTGCCCCCGCACTGTGTGCATTCGCGGCGCCTGCGAATCGCGGATCCTGCTTCGACCAATCGGGAGTCAGTGACTCTGGTCTGCTCGTTGTGGCAGAAAGGACAATACATGTTGCTCAGCCTACCCCCGCCCCGAAAAGGACTGGATGGCTCTACCGAGCCGCGGCGACCTCGAGATTCTGCGACGTCACCAGGGTCGCGGGCGCCTGTTCAGTTCCACTGAATGCCCCGCCGAACGCGGAACCGACCAGCAAAGCGACGCTGAGGATGGCAGCGAGAACCACGCCTTCCTTGCGCTCGCGGTGCGATTCGAAAACGTCATCCGTCTTCCTCTCGCCACAGGAGTGCACGAGATTCAAACGATCACCTTTTCGATCATAGGCACCGAGCGTTCGAACACGAGACGCCTCTACCGCCCGGCCAGGCACCTTCTCTAGGTCCCACACCTCGACTGGCTGTACGTAACACTGCGAAATGGAACCCGCGCTTCGGGCATAACTCACACTGTTCATCGTGGGGTTCATTGCTACCGACACGTTGGACTCCTTTCGTTTTGCGTCCCACTCTACGAACGGGCGCGACACGTTCGAACGTGAACTCGTCTATATGTTCGAATCCGCTTACATGTTCGATTTATAGCAAAGGCGCATTCACGTGTCTAGTCAGGAACGAAAGATATCGAACAAACTTGCCCTCTCTGGTAGGTTCGAACACACTGCAAACACCGCAGGGAGTGAGAAAGGGAGAACTCGTGGCAAAGAAGAAGGCCGAGGCAGGCAATTTGGATATGAGCACACTGTCAGATAGGCAGCGCAGGATCCTGCAGGTCATCCAGGATGCCGTTGTGCTGCGTGGTTATCCGCCAAGCATCCGTGAAATTGGCGACGCAACCGGTCTACAGTCCACATCGTCCGTCGCCTATCAGCTCAAGGAACTGGAGAAGAAGGGCTTTTTGCGTCGCGATCCAAACAAACCGCGAGCCGTAGATCTGCGCCACCTTCAGGAGTCCACCAAGCCGAAGCGCAAGGCACCTACCAAACGGGATGCCCCGGAAGAGGCGGCGCCAGCGCGCTATGTCCCGGTTGTTGGCCAAATCGCAGCCGGCGCCCCGATCCTGGCGGAGGAAAACGTAGACACGTACTACCCACTGCCGGGCGAGCTGCTTGGCGACGGCGACGTGTTCATGCTCCAAGTGGTCGGGGAGTCGATGCGCGATGCGGGCATCCTCAACGGCGACTGGGTCGTCGTGCGCTCCCAACCAGTGGCCGAGGAAGGCGAGTTCGTCGCCGCACTGCTCGACGGCGAAGCGACTGTGAAGGAGTTCCACCGCGATTCGACCGGTGTATGGCTACTTCCCCATAACGACGCGTTCTCCCCGATTAAGGGTGACGAGGCAGAGATTATGGGCCGGGTCATCTCCGTTTTCCGCACACTTTAGCCCCCATTCACTCCCCACGTCCGGGGGAAACCGGACACAAACACAGACAAATAGGCATCCCGATTTGGGATACTCGGTGCCATGTATGCAGAGGAACGGAAACGCCAGATCGCGTCGCTCACGGCAGTTGAGGGACGCGTGAGCGTTGCCGACCTCGCCGAAAAGTTCGATGTCACCGCAGAGACGATCCGTCGCGACCTGACCGCCCTGCACACCGAGGGTGTCGTACACCGCGTCCACGGTGGAGCGGTTGCCAACCAGGCGTTTCTCACCTCAGAGCTGCCGCTGGACGCCCGCTCGCGTTCTGCCTCGGGCGCCAAGAACGCCATTGCCCAAGCCGCACTGAAGTACCTCCCCGAACACTCCGGCGCCGGTATATTCCTCGACTCCGGCACCACAACAGCCCACTTCGCGGGCCTGTTAGCCGATCACGTCGCCGGGCGCGAGTGCTCGATTGTCACGAATTCGCTGCCCATCGCACTCGACTTGTCCACCGCCGGCCTCAACGACGTCCAGCTCCTCGGCGGTAGCGTGCGCGCCATCACCCAAGCAGTCGTCGGAGGCACCGCCCTTCGTACCTTGGCGCTCATGCGCGCGGATGTCGCATTCATCGGCACGAACGCGCTGACTATCGACCACGGTTTGTCCACTGCAGATGCCCAAGAGGCGGCGGTGAAGTCGTCCATGGTCACGAACGCGCAGAAGGTTGTGGTCTTGTGCGATTCGACGAAGATCGGCAATGACTACCTGGTCAGCTTCGCCCCGCTCGACGCGATCGACGTGGTGATCACAGACGACGACGCGCCAGAAACGTTTGTCGCAGAGCTGCGCCGAAACGACATTGAGGTCGTTCTCGCCACAACATAATGCGGACGGTACACACCCCCGTTTAGAACCGAATGTGTCCGAACCATTGCACAAACAGACATATTCGGACACACTGAGGGGGTGAGCAGCGAAAAGACCGTCAAACGTATCGTTACCGTCACCCCGAATCCGAGCATCGACGCCACCGTGCGTATCCCTGCCCTGAAACGGGGCGAGGTCGCACGTGCGACCGAGACCCGTAAAGAGGCCGGTGGCAAAGGCATTAACGTCGCCCATGTCGCAGCGAAAGCGGGTCTCGAGGCCATCGCAGTCGCGCCGTGCCAGCAAAGCGACCCGTTCGCCAAAGCGATGCGCTCGGTGCCTGCTCAATTTTTGCCGGTGCACGTTGAGGCGCAGGTGCGCACCAACACCGCCATCACTGAGGATGACGGCACAACAACCAAAATCAACGAGGCGGGGGCAACGCTTTCCGACGACGAGCTCACCGCCGTCGAGTCTTCGCTGGAGAAGCGTTGCCGCTCCGCCCACGCTGTCGTCCTCGCGGGTTCCCTACCACCAGGTGCTCCAGCGCACTGGTACAGCACGCTCGTCCGTGCCGCGCGCCGTAGTGCGCCTGGCGCGGTGATTGCGGTCGACACCTCCGACGCTCCTCTCGTAGCGCTCGGCGAGCGACTCGAAGAGGCCGCTCCGGATGTGCTGAAGCCGAACGCCTTTGAACTCGCCCAGCTCACTGGCGAGGATGGCGCGGAGCTCGAGCAGCGCGCCCAGGCCGGCGATTTTGCGCCTGTCGTCACCGCCGGTCGAGACCTTGTCGCTCGTGGTGTCGAGGCCGTCTTAGTCACCCTCGGCGGCTCCGGCGCTTGTCTGGTCAACAAGGACGGCGCATGGGCAGCCACGCCACCGCCGACCGAGGTGCGGTCGACCGTCGGCGCGGGTGATAGTTCGCTCGCGGGCTACCTCATCGCGCGTCTCGACGACGCCCCCGCTGCAGAATGCCTGCGTCGCGCTGTGTCCTACGGATCTGCAGCGGCATCGATGCCCGGCACCGGTTTGCCCTCGCCGGAAGATCTCAATCTCGAGCAGACCGAAGTTTTCCCCGTATAACTCAATCAAAGGAAGGCCAAGTGAACTCTCCACTGATCACGCCCGAGCTCGTGCGCCTCGACGCCGACTGGGGTGCCGCACCCCCGGATGTCATCGCAGAGCTGGCCGGCCTGGTCGCTGCCAGCGGCCGAGCGAGCGATGCCGCCCCGATCGCCGAGGCTGCCACTGCCCGCGAGGCGAAGGCCGGTACCGGCGTTAACGGACGTGTCGCTATCCCGCACTGCCGCAGCGAGGCAGTCACCGAACCGACGCTCGCGTTCGCCCGGTTGACCAACCCGGTCGACTTTTCCGGACCTGACGGTGACGCAGAATTGGTGTTCCTCATCGCCGCTCCGGAAGGCGGCGGCAAAGAACACCTGAAAATCCTCTCCAAACTTGCACGTGCCTTGGTGCGTGGCGACTTTGTGGACCGGCTGCGGGCCGCCACATCGGAGCAGGAGATCGTTGACGCGGTTCTTGAGGTGGTCAACGCCGAGCCGAAGAAGAAGAAATCGGCTGCTGTTCCTGCGGCGGCGACGGGGTCGTCGTCAAGCAAGGCTCCGGTGCGCATTGCCGCGGTGACCTCGTGCGCTACCGGCATCGCACACACCTACATGGCCGCCGACGCGCTCACGCAGGCGGCCGAGAAGCGCAGCGACGTGGACTTGCGCGTCGAGCCGCAGGGCTCGTCCGGCGGCGACCGGCTGGATCAGGACTTCATCGATTCTGCTGACGCGGTCATCTTCGCCCACGACGTCGCAGTGCGCGACAAGGAACGCTTTGCCGGAAAGCCGGTGGTTGATAGCCCGGTCAAGCGTGGCGTGAACCAGCCGGACGCGATGATCGACGAAGCGATCGCCGCCGCGAGCAACCCGGCCGCACCCCGCGTGAGCGCTGCAGCTTCCGCGGGTGCGGCGGAGCAGACCGCGTCGTCGTCGGAAAGCTGGCCGAAGCGCCTCCAGCAGGCGATCATGACCGGCGTTTCCTACATGGTGCCGTTCGTCGCCGCCGGCGGCCTGCTGCTTGCGCTGGGATTCCTGTTCGGGGGCGCTGACATGGCCAACGGTTGGCAGGCGCTGGTGACCGACTACTCGCTGACGAACCTGCCGGGCAACGAAATCACCGTCGACGGTGAAGCCATCGCCTTCGAACGCAGTGGTTGGCTGCTCTACCTCGGCGCGGTGTTCTTCGCCACCGGCCAAATGGCAATGCAGTTCGTGGTGCCGGCGCTCTCGGGCTACATCGGCTACGGCCTGGCTGGCCGCCCCGGCATCGCACCGGGCTTTGTCGGCGGCGCGATCTCGCTAATGGTCGGCGCCGGCTTCATCGGCGGTCTGATCACGGGTCTGCTTGCCGGCGTGGTGGCGTACTGGATCCAGACGTGGAAGGTGCCACGCTGGCTCGGCTCGCTGATGCCGGTCGTCATTATTCCGCTGTTGACCTCGCTGATCATCGGCGTACTCATGTTCCTGCTGCTCGGCCGCCCGCTCGGCGCGCTCATGGAGGGTCTGACCGGTTGGCTGGAGTCGATGTCCGGCTCGTCGGCAATTCTGCTCGGCGTGATCATCGGTCTAATGATGTGTTTCGACTTGGGCGGTCCTGTAAACAAGGCGGCGTACCTCTTCGGCACCGCAGGCCTGTCCGCAGGCACCCAGGGCGCGTACGAGATCATGGCCGCGGTCATGATTGCCGGTATGGTTCCGCCGATCGCGCTGTCGATTGCGACATTCATCCGCAAGTCGCTGTTTACCCGTGCTGAGCAGGAAAACGGCAAGTCCGCGTGGCTATTGGGCTTGTCCTTCGTCTCCGAAGGTGCGATCCCCTTCGCCGCAGCCGACCCGTTCCGCGTCATCCCGGCAATGATGCTCGGCGGCGCGACCGCGGGCGCCGTATCCATGGCGCTCGGTGTCGGTGCCCAGGCGCCGCATGGCGGTATCTTCGTCATCTTCGCCTACCAACCGTGGTGGGGCATGCTGATCGCGCTCGCGGCCGGCGTTGCGGTGGCGACGATCGCGGTGGTCGCGCTCAAGCAGCTGTGGCCGAACGAGGAAATCCGCAAGGCCGCAAAACAGGCCGAATCCCCTGTGTCCGCGTAGGCGCGGGCGCGTACACTTGATAACAACTCCGCACTTACACCTTGAAAGGACAGTTGCGCAATGGCTTCCAAGACAGTGAAAGTTGGCTCCACGGTCGGTCTGCACGCACGCCCAGCGACAGTGATCGCTGACGCCGCCGGCGAGTACGACGACGAGATCCTGCTCACCCTGGTCGGCGGCGACGAGGACGACGAGACTGACGCCGCGTCCTCCCTGATGATCATGGCGATGGGCGCCGAGTACGGCGACGAGGTCGTTGTCACCTCCGACAACGCGGACGCCGTGGAGGAGATCGCAGCGCTGATCGCCAAGAACCTCGACGACGAGTAAGCGCTTCTCGCGTATCGACGATAAAGCGCCCGGGCAGCAACGACTGCCCGGGCGTTTTCGCGTTGCTTCGCTATTTGCGGAACTGCCCCTCCCCGATCGTGTCGTACGCCCAGCGCATGAGCGGGTAGATCACGATGATTCCAACGGAGCCCAGTGCGATGCCCTCGAGGGTCACCGGCCCGATGTCGAACGAGAGGTTGCCGATGCCGACAATCAGCGCCACCGCCGCTGCGGTGAGGTTCGCCGGGTCGGTGAAGTCCACCTTGTTGTCCTGCCAAATACGCACGCCCAGCATGCCGATCAGGCCGTAGAGCACCAGGCAAGCGCCGCCGAGTACGCCGGCCGGGATGGTGAAGATCACCGCGCCGAACTTCGGGATAAACGCCAACACGATGGCGAACACGGCGGCGACCCAGTACGCGGCGGTGGAGTACACCTTCGTCGCCGCCATCACACCGATGTTCTCGGCGTACCTCGGCGTGGCAGACCGTGACCAGCGCCGACGCTTTGACCAGCATGTTTAGGCACCCGGCACGCCCGGCAGGCCCGGCAAAAACGGCGAGACCGGAGGCGGATGCGGGATTTCTGCGGGATTTGCCGAACCCCATGAAGGGGAAAGACCCCCGCGCGACACGCAGCAATGATACTAAACTTGCATTACCACTAACACCGTGTTACTATAGGGATGTAAGCAAGAGAGCAACACGCAAGGAGAACACAATGAACCTCGCCACCTACCGCGCAGAGCGAAACATCGCCCACCGCATCGAAGCCATCATCACCGCTCAGGCAGGAAACTTCACCTACAGCATCGAAGACAACACCGGCGCCAACCCCTATGAAAGCGCAGGCCTTGAAAAGAACTGGCGCAGCACCTTCCATCGGGCTGCCGGCGCAGCCGAGACCCACCGCATGCTCATCAGCAACAGCCTCGCAGATGGCATCGCCTACGGTGCGTGGGACGAGATCCTGGCCGGCATTTACGAAAAGCCCACCACCCGCGCCGAACTTCGCACTGGGGAATGGGTCGAAGAGCAGGAGCAGGCCTTCCTCAAGGTGCTCAATAACGGCACCCTGCGCGGACTCATCGACAGCAAGGTCAAGGAGGCAGTCGCCAAATACGAAGAGTTGCGTGCCGCTGAGGAGCGCGCAATCGCCGAAGAACAGCACTAGCCGTCACCCGGGGCAGGCGCAGTCCCGCCCCCTTAAGGAGACTCTATGAGAGACACACAAATACCTGACCTCGAGGTCGAGCACGTCGAGCCGGCCATCCGCGCTGCCCTCGACGGGACTACCTCCACCATCATCGAATGCGAGATGCCACCGCTGACGCTCACGCTCGAATGGTGCGCACGCGGCGACGGTACGCCAATGTGGGATGCGCCTGTTTCAGGGCACCTGGGCAAGGTGGTCGCTCTCCGCCCCGACGGAGAGACCCTTACCGTCCCACTAGACGACGGCCACGGGTGGGACGAGCTGGCAGAGCGGCTGGTGGACTTCTCCAGCGTCTGGGAGTACGAGGCTAAGCACGCACTCCAAACTGTGCGTTCTCAGACCATGCAGCTGCAGGAGGCAGAGAGGGAAGCGCGCATCCAGCGTGGCAAGCTTGACGATGCTATCCGTGCCGCGCACAAGCAGGGCGTGACTATGTACCGCCTCGCGAAATCCACGGGCTTCTCGCAACCGACAATTAAACGTATCGTGAAGTAGGCGCGAAAAAATACCCCCATCCTGGCCGTAGCCAAGGTGGGCACACCACGATCGCGCCCGCACAGCACACTAGACCACCACAGGAAACCACCATGACCACATACACCATCACCAACCTGAACACCGACGACCAGGTCACCGCCAACGACCACGATCACGTCAAAGAACTGATCACCGACTGGTTCCATGAACCTACCGATGAAGAACTCGACGTCCTCGACGAGATGGACCACCCGCCCGGCGATTTCGACGCCGACGACTGGCGCCTGGCCTACTTCGGACTAGAGATCACCACCCCCTAGACATAAGAAAAGACCCCGCCCCGGCAAACGCCGGAGCGGGGTCTAAACAATCTGGGGGCGGAGATTTCACAACTCGCCGGCCGCTCGCGCGGCGTAAAACTCCTCCTCGGTAAGAAACGGCGGCCGCGGCATACTCTCGGCAAGCCAGCGGTGATACACGTCGGTGCGCTTAAACCGCGCCTCCAACTCGGCCATTTTCCTGTTCACCGCCCGGTTGACATCAGCCTGCACCCGAAGTTGCTCGGTCAAGTATTGCACCGTATCCAGCAACTCGGGCACCTGCGCGACATTCGCCTCAACCGCACGCGCCGCCTCCTTATCCGACTTGGCCTTTTCGTCCGCTACAGCCTTCGCCCGCTGCGCCACCACGCCAAACGCGGCCACGATCAACGTCGAACACACAGCGGCCAGAAACTCCCAGCCATTCGAGATCGGAGACAGATCAAAGTCGGGCGACATCATCCCCCCTCCAAACTGACGGCATGAACCGACCGCGCCACACGGTATACACCAAAAACAGCGCTAAGCCGATATAGATCACACCTCGCGCCAAAAACGGGGTCAGATGCTCAAGCACCACTCGAATCCAGTCAAGCCACCCCCAATACCCCGGAATATGCACCGGCTCGGTCCACAGGTACAGCACCCCCCACGTGGCGAGCACCATACCGGCGACGACCAGGGCGGCGCTTTCCACCCGTGGTGAATCACGTCGAAGCGCGATCCACGAAAGCAGCGCCGACGCCCCCCACACGATCGGCGAGATCCACCAATAGCGCACCTCGACAACATGCCGAAATATAGACGGCGCGTCAGAGAAAAACGACAGCGAGCGCCCGGTGAACACCAACGCGAGAATGAGCAGCACCCCCTTGTCGGTCGCTACCCAATCCCGAAACGCCCGCGCGCCGGGCCGCCACCTGCCGGGCAGGTGATCAATCGGCACGATGCCGGCCCCCGTCAACCAACGACGGGTCTAACGGGTCGCCGACCCCCAGCGACGCCACCGACGTAAGTGCCGAAAGCACCGTCGCGGTGCCCGCGATCCCCAGCGCCTCAACCCATCCGAGATCCCAGATCGGCGACGCCGCGCCCACGCCGAGAGAGGCGACAAGGGACTGGGCGAACGTCTTAGCCGCGCGCTCCGCGGCCTGCTTCCAAAAGGCAGTAGACCACATGGCTATACCTCCTTCTTCGCCTTGAGCACGGCCATCTTGTCGAAGGTGTCGGGCACGCCGACCTTCTCGGCGATCGCAGACTGCAGATCGTAGGCAGTACGCCGACCAGACTGCGGCAGACCGCGATCATTTTCACCCGTCAGCTGGAAGTAAATCTTGCGAGCGTAGTCGAGCAGAGTATCGATTTTGCCCTCGAGGCGGGCCGCCTGTTCAGCATTCACGCTGTCCTCCTTAGAAGAAGTGGGATTGAATATCGCGGCGAGTTCATCAAGCGAGCCGCGAAACGCGTTGACATCCACCGGGTGCTTGCCGGCTACGATGCCGTTGGATCCGAATTGCAGAATGTCCGGCCGGCGGTCACCGAGCGGGTAGCGCCACCCAGAGTGACCGTTGCCGCCGTCCCGGTCGTAGGTAACGCGCGGCGCGCCGGTGCGGTTATGGCCGTAGTTGGACACCCAGAGATAGCCGAGACCGTCCATCGACGGTTCGCCACCGGGCATATGCTCCCAGTACCACGCGCCGGAATAGATGCCGGGCACGTAGTAGCCGCGCTTTTCAAGTTCACGCTTCGCCGCCCACACGTCGTCGCCGGTGAGCAACTTGCGCTGATTCTGGCCGACAGATTCGACGTCGATCCACACGCCGAGGTCCTTTCGGCCGCCGAGTTGCCGATCGATGACATCGACCTGCTGGGCAATCGTGGTGCCCTCCGACGGGGCACGCAGATACCAGTAGGTAGAGACCAACAGGCCATTGCGCTCCGCGTCCTCAAGATGCGACCGAAACGTTTTGTCCACGTAGGTGCCGTCGCACAGACGCAGGATCACAAACTCGATACCTTCGGCCTTCGCTTTGCGCAGCGCAAGGCCGTCCTGGTGCTCCGAGATGTCGATCCCGAATCGCACCCCGGCCAGATCTTTCAGCGACGAGCGGACCTGGCCTGGCCACCGAGCGCCGTCAAGCATCACCGCCGGATTCAGACGGCCCTTGCCGGGCGGCACCCAGGAGAACTCGTGCCACTCGAAGTGAAGGTGGGGGGCGACGCCGCCGTTGGTGGCGCGCTCGCCGTTGATGCGGCCGATACGCTGGCCCTCCTCGACGCGATCGCCGACAGACACCTCCGGAATGATGTGGCCATAGACCGTCTCGCCGCCACCATTCGACGCCGGGTGATCAATCGTGATCCAGTTTCCGAAACCGGACGCCGGGCCCGATCGGGTCACCGTGCCAGACTTCACGGCGAACACAGGCTCGTCGGCGCACCCGCCCTCCTTGCCATAATCAACGCCCCAATGAAAATCGCCCCACCGCGGGCCGAACCCGCTCGTGGTCACGAATCCCTTGGGGACAGGCATGCAAACCATAGAGAAAACACTCCTCTTCTTTCGTTTCTAGATTTTGCGGTACAGATCCGGCGCGCCCGGCGGGATAACGTCCGCGCGGTGGTCGCACAAGACCTCCCACACCCCGCCGCCGAAATTGACCCGGTCGCCCTGGCAGAGATCGACATCAGCCTCCCAGCGCGGGGCGAGGCGCCACCGGCCGGCGTCAGGATTCGACGGCACCGGCCGCCTCCTCCGGAACCGGTGGGGGCACAGCGACATAGCCGCGGCCCTGACCGGGCGGGGTGGACACCGGCGCGGCAGACGACACCTGCCACACCCGCTCGGACGCCCACACCAGATCGCCGTCGATAAACGGCTTCGTCGGGTCGTACTCGAGCACCCCGGTCATTCCGGCGTATGGGCTCGACTCCGGAATACGCGCCTCGACCGGGGCGAGCGCCGGCACCGTCGCGCGCATATTGCGCACCGCGTCGGTCGCGCCCTCGGCCTTCGCGCGCTCCGCCTCCCGACGCTTCACCTCATCATCGGCCGCCCAAAGACGATGCCGAAACAACCCCTCATCACTAAGCCTCATCACAGCAAGACGAGCCGCCTCCGGGTACTCCCCCGGATCCAGCCCGTCAAGCGCTTCACGAAAAACATCAAGAGACATGCAAAAACCTTTCAATAGTGGAAAACCCCCACCATCGGCAGGGGTTAGTTTTCAGGTGGGAAGTTCACGATCTGCACCGACACGGAGCCGTTGTTCTGCGCATTCGTGGTGACGTTTCGGGCCTGCACGATGAGATTCATCGCATTGTCTGCCGGGGTGGAGATTTGGCCTGCCCACACGCGGATTGTCTCGTGGTCGACGAACGTCCAAGGCACAAGTTCCTTCTTGAAACTGCTATCACCCTCAAGTTCGACTCGGAGCCCGGCGGCCGACATGCCGGTTGCGACGATGGTGACCATCGACATGCCAGCCGGCAGCGGAATACGAGTACCACCACCAACCACCCGGGTCATGTAGGCAACCTCGGCATACGGCTTGCCCTTGCGCTCCAGGACGTAGGTTTTCGGCAGCAGGAAGTCGATGTTCACATCAGGGGTGGTCATGCGGCCACCCCCTGCGCTAGGTGCCGATGATCGGCATGGGAATTACTCGGGCAACCGCCGTGCCACCAGCCGTGCCTATCGTCGTGCTGAGCGTTCCAACATGAATCCAGGTTTCTTGGCCAGGGCGTGCCACGACGGTGAAAGTTCGGCGTTCCCCAGAAGGAACCGCCGCTCCGCCACTGTCTGACGTAGCCATTGTGCGCCCGCTGGAACCGGCACCATTGTTCGTGTACAGCCAAACGTTCTGGTCTACCCAGTTTTGCAGCACGATCTGATAGGCAAAGCCCTCCGCGATCTGCGTCCACGCGGTGTTCTTGTCGGTCCTGTAAAGGACCGACGACACATCGCGTTTTTCCCATTCGATAGCGAACGGCATGAACAGATCCACATCGATGTTCGGGGTGGTCATTTAGCGCACCCCCCCCCCGCAGTCGCTACGAGGTGGTGACCTCGAAGTCGATTGTGAGGCTGGCGGGGATCGCTTGTACCGCTAGTCGCGCCCCAGCGTCCAGTGCGCCGGTTGAGCGGAAGTACACCCACTGTGGCTGCTCGGAGGAAACGCGGGCGAAGCCCCTGCGCTGCTTCCTGGTGGTTTCCGCGTCGAGGGTCACGACCGCGACCTTCTGCGACATATCCCGGTTCCACACATGAAACGCTTCGACCTGCGCCCGCCCGTCCCAGGCGATGATCAAATCGTGTACCCCTGGTTCCAGTTCGAGGTACACGCCGTGCACGTCCGGGGGATAAACAATCGGCATTGTGCCGGTGCCACCGCCGGGCTGCTTCGCCACCCGCTCCATGATGATGCCCGCCATCTACACCACCGCCCCGGCGCGGCGCGCTACTCGAAGTTGAGGGGGTAGACCTCGATGGTGCCGGTCGCGTCGGTTGTGGTGCGGGGTGATGCTTCGAGACGTACCTGGTCGCCCTCGATAGCGCCGACGGTGACCATCCGAGAATTGCGCGACCCCCCCCGCCTTTGCCGGAATAGTGTCGAGCTCGATTCGCTCGCCCCCTCGCACGAGGTTGAGCGTCACTTTCTCCGGCCCCGCCCACGAGGCCACGACCCGGCACGGCCCCGGCACAAGATCAATGTTTGACGAGGCTCCATCGGCTCGGGTCAGCCAGGAATAATCCTTCTTCCCGCCGACGGTATAGCCGTACGGCAGCGGGATATCGATTGTTGACATGCTTCTCCTTTCAATAGACAGGCCTGTCCACCTCACGGCGGTCAGGGTTTACTCGTACGGGTAGAGCGTGCAGATCAGGCGGAAACGATCACCTGCAAGGCCGGATGGATTCGCCTGCGACCAGGCGCTCGACCCGGACCCGGCGGATAACGCCGGGCCGCCGTTGGCGTTCTGGCCGTTGGTTTCCCAGATTTTCCGGTCCTGGATCCACAAGACCCTGATTTCCTCGTACGCGACCTGGCCGACGCGCACGCCCCAATCCGTGGAGTTGGCGATGATTGAATACTGCAGGTGGATATAGCCCATCCACCCCGCCTTCGGGGTCAACGTAATTTCAGTGTTCCGAGAGGCGTCGACGGTGACCCAATCGTTCGACACCTTCTTAATTCCGGCTTCCGAGGTGATATAGACCAGCCGGGCGGCGGTGCGCTCAAGTTTCGCCACCACCGCATCGCGCGCTTCGAACGCCTCCTGGCGGGCGGTTTCAGCATTCGAGCGCTCAATCTCAGCCGCCTTGCGTGAATCTTCCGCATCAGCACGACCAAGTTCAGCCCGGCGCCGCTCGTTTTCAGCGGCGGCGCGTTCTTGCTCCGCCATCGCCATAGAGGCATGCGAGGCGTACATCGCCGAGAACGACGACCGCCGAAACCCCTCCGCCTCATCACGGCGCGCCTCCGCGTCGGCGCGTTTCGATTCAGCATCATCACGCGCCGATTCAGCCGCAGACCTCGCCTGCTCGGCGGCAGCACGATTATCCTCGGCGCTGGCACGCTCCAACTCGGCGAGCATGCGCTCGTTTTCGGCGGCGGCGCGTTCTTGCTCCGCCATCGCCATAGAGGCATGCGAGGCGTACATCGCCGAGAACGACGACCGCCGAAACCCCTCCGCCTCATTGCGTTTCGATTCAGCCTCCGCGCGCTGATCTTCCGCATCAGCGCGGGCAAGTTCCGCTTCATTGCGAAACCCCTCGGCTTCGCCGCGTAGCCGTTCGGCTTCACGCGCCGCCTCCTCGGAAAATCCCTGCGCAGAGACCGCATCAGCCGACGCGTCCTGCGACTTCTTCGACGACTTAGACGACGAATCCGACGATTGACGTGCCGAATCCGAATACCCCTTCGCAAGATCCGACGCCGTCGACGATTCCAGCGACGCCGACTCGGCGGCCGCCGCCGACACCCCCGCGTCCTGGGAGTGCTGGGCCGCCTGATCGGAATGCTCACCGGCGCGCACAGAATGCACCGCCGACTGATCCGAATGGCGCCGCGCGGCTTCCGAGTGCTCAAACGACAGCACCGAATAGGACACGCTCGACGCCGACGCGGCATGCGACGCCTGCGACGCCACCTGCGACGCCGCCGACGATTCGGAGGATTGCAGCGACGCCAACTCGGCCCGCCGCGCATCCTGCCCCGCCGATTCGGAATGCCGCGCGGCTTCCTCGGAGTGCTCCCCCGCCTTTACGGAATGAGCCGCCGAGGTATCCGAATGACCCCGCGCCTGATCCGAATAGGTCGACGCCTCCAACGAATAGGACACACTGCGGTCGGAGGCTTCGCGGGCCTGCTTGACGTAGCGGGCGAGACTACCGTCCGCATCGCGCACCTCAGACAGGGCGGTATCGGCGGCGAGTTTCGCGTCACCGGCGGTGCGCTCCGCGGCCCGCGCAGTACGGGTCGCCGCCCCGGTCGCCTCCGCTGCCTCGCGGCGCTCACGGCGCACCTGCCGATCCAACTCACGGTTTTGAGCCTCCCGGGCAAGACGGTCAGAAAAGACCTGCCCGCCGATATGCACCCGCTCCCGATCCACCTCAGTAACGAGTTGGTCGGGAAGGAGCCGGCCCCATACGAAAACCGGGACCCGGTCGTTGACGCGAATGTGCTTGCCGGGAATTTGCCGACCCAGACCAGCAAGGGTGATGTCACGCTCGAAAAACGACTGCCCGCCGGTACGCGCCGCGGCCGCGTCGAGTACCTCCTCGACGGTAGAGGTTTCATCAACCGCCGAAATCGACACGTCCTCACGGGCGAACCGGCGCCCAAAACGGCCCGAGGGTTGCTCGGGCAAGTCGGCGACGTAGCCGAGTTTTCGCCCATCGGGCAACTCCGGCTCATCGACATCTTCGAGGTGAGTAACGTCCCACGCTCCCCACGTAAACGCAGCGAGCGGGCGCATCACCGTCATTTCACCACCGTCGGCGATAAGCGGCGCGGTCATGATCTACCCACCTCCTGCACACACACCCGCCCCACCGGGTGGTTGAACGTTTTACGAACTGGGGGGCCAAACCGCTCGCCTGTGGCCTTATCGGGTGCCAGGCGAGGCCCGCGCACCGTAATCGGTGGATCCCCCGGCCACCACAACTCCACCCAGACGTTGACGCCGGCGGATTCGGCCGGGGCGAGGATCGTAGACCACAGCGGGTCGTCTTGGACCTGTATTGTGATGCGCTCGCCGGATGCCGACGCCACCCCGTAGTCGACAACGAGGTGGGGGTCGGTCCAGCCTTTGAGCGCATTCACCGCGTCGAAGGAATCCTGACAAAGATCGCGGATCACGCGCACCGCCGGGCCGGTAACGGTGTACCCGTCGGCGCGGGTTGCCAGTTCCACCGGGGCGAGTTGGCGCGGCTTGCGATACGGCCCGCCGGCGTCCTCGCGCCATTCGGTAAACTCGCCGCCTTCCCAGGTGTGCGGAATCGACGGGCACGGGTGCGCATCCAGAAGATCGGTCAGCGACACCCCGCCGACGGTCAGCCGCTCCGGCGCGTCCGCCGGACCCTCGCCGGTAGCGAACACCACATCAAACGCGAGCCGGATACCAGGCCGAGCGATCACCACAAGATAATTGCCACCAGTGGCCGGCGCGAGGTAGCCCGATTCATCGAACACGCCGATGTTCGGAGCGAGCAGCCGCTCGACGATCCCGTTTGTGGGGGCGATACGCCCCCGGGCGGGGATCACCACCTGGTGGTCGGCAACAGCGAGACGAGTACGCGGCGCCTCGACCGATTCAGCCGCCGGGAAATCACAGACCGGAACACCGTCGGCGTTGGCGAGCCCGATCCACTCGCCGGTATCGGCGACGACTTGGTTCACGTGTTTTTGCCACTCGGGAAAATCCACCTATG
Source organism: Corynebacterium lujinxingii (assembly GCF_014490555.1). Classification (NCBI taxonomy): domain Bacteria; kingdom Bacillati; phylum Actinomycetota; class Actinomycetes; order Mycobacteriales; family Corynebacteriaceae; genus Corynebacterium; species Corynebacterium lujinxingii. The sequence goes on from NZ_CP061032.1 coordinate 1,394,891, forward strand.
ACCTCCACGGCGAATCGAAGCCGGTATCCCATTCGAGGCGCGCCCCGGCAAAGATGCCGAATCGGCGAGCGGCCCCGGGTGGCACCGGCTCGGTGATGAACCCGCCGCGCAGCCGCGCCCACAACGCCTCGTCGATCGACCCGTCGGGGCGTAGCAACACGCCGGATTCAACCGGGTCGAGATAGAGCACGCGCTCCTCTGCGGCGGCTGGAATAGCGATCCCGGCGCCTGACGGTAACGAAAGTCGCCCACCGGCCCCCTTCCACCGCAATCGCGGCCATATAAAGGCAACCCCCCTATTCGTAACGGTGACGCTTTGCTTCGATGACGACCCCGTCTCATAGAACAGCCCGGAATCGGACACCACCGGAACGTCCAGCGAAATATGCCGCTGCTCCAACGGCGACCGATCCGGCTGCGGCATACCTTCATCACCGAGGCGGACCTCCATCCACCGCGGCTGCGAAAGCCCCGGCGCGTAATACTCAATACGCCCCGCCGAATCATGCGACCACGCCGACACCCAGCCCGGCCACACCTCGCGCATCGACAATCGCGCCGCCCCCGGGTCGACCAGCACAGAAAGTGTCGCCGAAACCGGCTCCACCCGCGACGACCCCGGGCGCACAACCTGACCGGGCACCCCGGCAAGCCGTAGACCCTCGGTGGCGCGCTGCGGCTTCAAGCCGCTAGCACCTTCAGCCAAAAGCAGCACACCCTGCTCGCCGGTAGACAAATTCCACCGGCGGCCCCGCGGGTCCACGTACTCGATGGTGTAGTCAGCCATCGACAACCTCCCTACTTCCTAGCGACGAGCGCGGACGAGATCACCCGCGCCCGGCCGGCCTTGCTGCTCAAGTTTGCGGATCCGCAACTCGAGCCCATCGACATCACCGACACGATCGAGCAACTCGTCCACCTCCGCCGCCGAATAGGCGGCCTTATCGGTAAACGTCAACTCGATTCGAGACGGCTCCCCGCGCGACACCCGCTGAATATCGACCGCGTTCTCGCGCTCGAAATCGGCCATCGCGTCCAGGCGGCTGGCGACGACCGAATCCTCGGTGCGCAGCGCCTCGGCTCGAAGTTTCGACGACTCCGCCATCGATTCGAGCGACGACGCCGCATCACGCAGCGGACGGGTCGCCTCGTTGAGAGAGACCTCATCTTCGAAGTCCTCGACCTCGCGCTGCTTGGCGGTTTTCTCATCCGCAATCGCGGCGAGATCCGCCGAGAGTTGGAACGCCTGCGCGGCCCGGTCCGGGTCGCCGAGCACCGACTGTTTCAGCAGCGCCTCGGCCTTATCGGCGTTGCCCCACTTGTACAGGTTGGCAACGTCGTTTTGCAGCCGGTCGAGTTCGCGCGCCGACACGCCAAACCCCTGATATTCAGGCATGGCCTGCAGTTCGGCGATGCGCGCCTCGTTGCGACGCAGCGCCGCCTCATCGCGGCTGCGCACGCGCTTGTTGTAGCCGATCGACAACGCGTTGCCCCAGGACCACAACCGGCCCTGGATTTCAGCGTTCTCGGCATACAGCGCGGCGACCTCCTCGCCGAGACGCGCCCCGGCCTTATCCATACCGAAGGCGGTGCCGGTCATTTCAGCCAGCCGCGCCGCCGCGGTTTCGAGGTCCTGCGTCGTGCGCAGCACGGCACGGTTCGCCGCGCGCTGCGCGTACGCCGCCTCGATCGCGTCAGCGGTCGCGTTTTGCACGTTCGCCATACGCGTCAACTCGGCGGCGTCAACCTCATGCATCAGCGCCTTGACTTCCGGCGAGATTTCACGCTGGGTTTCCAGACGATCCACCATCGCCGCAATCTCGTTGTAGCGATACCGGTCGTACGCCAAAGACAGGTCCCCGTACGCCGCCGCCGACTTCGCGGCCTCGGCCTGGATACCTGCCTGCAGCGCGGCCTGCGCTTCGGCGACAGTTTTGTCACCGTCGAGGCGGCTACGCACAAGCGCCGCATTCGCGTTACGCGAATCCATCGCCGCCTTAGTTTGGACGATCGTCTGGCGGACAAGGTCCATACGCAGGCTGGCGACCATTTGACGCTGCTTGTCGACCAGATCGGAGATCTCACGAATCGACGCGGCGAACGCGCCGAGCGCGTTAGCGAACGCGATACGCCCCTCGGTAATCCGGCTGATGAACTTGTCGGCGAGTTCGACGACCATCTTGCCGACCTTCACGATCGCAAACAGGCCGGCCACCGCCACGCCGACAGAGATACCCGCCGGGCCCGCCGCCACGGCGAGCGACTCAAGCGCACCGGTCGCCTGCGGAATCGCAGACGCCACAAGACCAGCGGCCTGCGGAAGGTGCGTGCCCACCATTTGCATGATCTGAGGGGTGGCGGCCTTCAGCCGGGCAGCGGCCTGCTTCGCGCCGTCCGAAATCTGCGGCAGAATCGAGTACAAGGACATGTCCAAGTTCTCGACCGACGCACGGCGCGCAGAGGCAAGATCAAGTTCAGCGTTGGCGATTTGCTCGGTCAGTTTCGAGATTTCATCGGCCCGCTTTTCCTCATCCTCCTCTTGCTTCACGCCCAGGTCCTCGCGCAGGCGCGCAAGGTCCTCCTCGGCCTTTTCCACCTTTTCGCTTGACTTTTCGCGCTTCGCCGACAGTTTGTCCTCGGCGTCGGCGGCCTTCGCGGACGAATCAGCCGCCGCATCAGACGACGCCGCGCCCTCCCGATCGACCTCGCCGGCTTCCCGGCGCGCGTCGGCGAGTTTCTTCTCGGCGTCGGCGAGTTTGCGCTGATCCTCCTTCGACAACTCGACCTTGCTGGATTCGAGCTCAGTCAGCCGCTCGCGCATGGCTTCGAGTTCGGCCTCCTGGTCCGCCATCGCGGAAAGGCGCTCCGCCTGCGCGGCGCGCGCGTCAAGCAGCGAGCGCTCCGCGCCGAGCAGAGTAGACACCGCCGTGGCGGTATCTTCCAGGCCCAGCATTCCGGCGAGTTCGCCGCCCTTGGCCGCAAGGGAGCGCGCCATCATGCCTTCGTAGGTCTGCGGGTTGGCGATAAGTTCCAACTCGCGGACTGCAGGCTTAAGCGCCTCGCTCATCGCCGCGCCGAACTTAGCGACATCACGATCAGCGCGCAGTTCGCGGATCAACCGCTGGATATCCGCCGACAGGTCGGCGGCCACCGCGCGCTGGCGGGTAGCGATCGGATCCCAAAACGCCACGCCACCATCAGCAAAGGCAGCACCGCGGGTCGCGGTAGAGCGCCCGCCGCGGGCTTCGCGGTTCATCCGCTCCACCGCGGCCGGCCCGCCGACAGCACGGGTCCACTCGGGCACCATGATTGCTTCGCCACCGGACAGGGCGAGCGCCCCGGCGGTCGGCGAATAGAACTGGTGCACATCACGGCCCGGGGTGTAGCCCGGCAGCACACCACCGGCGGCATACCCATGACCATGACCCCACATGGTGGTCAGGTCATCGCCATAGGTCGCGCGGTAGTAGCGCAGCGCGGCGTTCATGTTTGCCCACGGGTCGCGGCGATCATCCGGCAACGTGGGGTCGCGGTGATCCGCAAACGTACCCGGGATGATCTGCAGCAGACCAACACCCGCTGCCTCGCCGGTGCCGTTAATGTCGACGATCTGCTGCGCGATACCCGGATCGCCGCCCGATTCGGACTGAATCTGGGCGAGCATAGCGTTCACCTGCGCCGGGTTGTCCGCATCAAAACCGTTGCGGCGCATCGCGTCCATCGCCATCTCGCGCCACGATTCGACATTTCCAGCACTACCAGACTTGCCGAAGAACCCGCCGATCTTGTCCTTGACAAAATCCCACGCGGACGTGGCGAGTTTCTTCAGCATGACGCCGGGCAATTCGCCAATGAGGCCGGGCCCATCCCAGGACGGGATAGCGTCGATGACGCGGTCCCACATGCCCTTGACCATCGCGCCGAGATCGAACCCGCCGCCGGAGGACGATGCCCCATCGGCGGAGATCATAATCCCGTCGGAGTCGATGCCGCCGTCGGACGCCCAGTGCACGTGGTCGTAGTGGCCGGCCATCGTGCCCGGTCCGTACGCCGCACGGATACCGGCCTGGTCCGCCGGGTCGATTCGACCGGTTCGGCCCCATAGCGCGAGCGGGCCTGGCCCCCAGATCAGCTGCGCAGTTTTCGGCCACTTCGAGAAAATCCAGTCGGCGATTTGCTGCATCGGACCGCCCAGGTCAATAGCCTGACCGGTCGGGTGATATCCGCCGTCGTTGAAGTGGTCGGTTTGAGCCGAATTCAGCGTCGCGCCCGGGAATGCCGTCTTTGCGGCGATCCAAAGGGTGCGGTTGACAACGCCGGAACCCAACTGCTGATTTTCGCGCGGCGTCGGGGTGTAAATGCCGCCGGACGCGTATCCACGCGCGGAGAGATCTCGGCGCACCGCGTCGCGCAGCACTCGGCGGTTGACAGGCTCGTGCGCCTCCGGATTCGGAATCGACGACCCGTCGGACAGGCCACCGTAGGTCGACGGCAGCGGGGAGGTGAACATCTCCATGTCGGAGGCGCGCAGACGCCCGCGCGCCGCGTCGGCATTCATGCGGTCGATCGATGACTTGCCGACCATACGGGCCCACTCGGGGCGCATGATTGCCTCGCCACCGGAAAGGTCCACCCGCGCTCCGCGCACCGGATCGATGAAGCGGAAAACATCACGGCCCGGGGTGTAGCCAGGCAGCACACCACCGGCGGCGAACCCGCCGAGATTGGTGACGTTGATCTCATCGAGTTCATCCAGGCCGGTGAACTTTGCAATGCCGTTCCACGCCTTGCGGATACCCTTGTTGAACACCACATCGACGACGAATTGTGCCGGCTTCGCGGTCACAGCCTTGATGCCGTCCCACAGCAACTCGATGCCGTTCACGGCGGTTTCAAACCAACCCTTGAGCGTGTCGAGGCCGGACTGAATGCCGCCGAACACGGTATCGACGATGAAATCCTTAACCACCGCCATACCGGCGCTGAGCACATCCCACTTCTCGCCGATCCAGGACAGCACCGGCTCGACAACGCTGTCGTGCAGCCACGTAAGCGCAGCGGCGAAACCATCGATCACCGGATTCAGGACGTTGTCCCACACCCACATGAAGCCGTCGCCGAGCGCGCTAAACCCGGCGCCGATCGCCTCAAAGGTGGGGGCGAGCACGGAATTCCACAGCCAGGTTCCGGCCGCGGCGAGCGCGTCCCACGCCGCCTTAATGTAGCCGGTCCAGATCGCCTGAATCACGATGCCGAGGTTGGTAAACGCGGTCGAAATATTGTCGAACGCCGGCTTTAAGACAGTGCCCCAAAGCCAGGTCGCCACCGCCGCCATCGCGTCCCACACCGGCTTGATGACGTGCTCCCACGCCGCCTGAATGGTGGTAGAGAGCAGATTCCACGCAAGGATGATGGGAGTGACCACTGCCGTGGCGATCACGGTCACGAGCGTGCGAGCAGCCAGCGAGAAGAAGTCGAACACCGGCTTGATGACGGTCTCCCAGGCGACCTCAATACCAGCGGCCAAAGTATCCCAGGCGCCGCGGGCGGTCTCGGCGAACCCGCTAAAGGCGACCTTCACCGCTTCCAGCCCCACCTGGAACACCTCGGTGAGGCGAGCCCACATCTCGCGGCCGGTTTCGGTCTTGGTGAAAAACACCGTCAGCGCCGCCGCGGCCGCCGCGATACCAGTCACGATAAGCCCGATCGGGTTCGCGGCGAGCACAAGGTTAAACGCCTTTTGCGCATTCGCCGCGATAGTCGTAGCGGTCGACCAAAGCGTCGTAGCCTTCGCGGCCTTAATCGCCCACGCGGCGAACCCGCCCGCCTTGGCGATCTTTAACTGCAGGTTCACCGCGGCGAGACCACCGGCGACCGCAGTCAACGCGGCGCCGAGCGGCAAAATCCAGTCCTGGTTACCTCGCACGAAATCGACCAGGCCGGTCACGGATCCGATCACGGTATCGAGCGCGCCGACCACCGCCGGGGCAAGGTTCTCGGCGACGTTTTGCATCACCGGGGCAAGCCACTCGGAAAACGCGGCGACCGCCGGCTCAAGCCGGGTGCCGAGATCGTCCACCGTCGTACCGATGGCGTCGAACACGGCCGGAGCATGCTCGAACACGGGGTCGAGCAACTGCGCGCCAAAACGACCCAGCGCGGCCTTCATGTTGTCGGCGGAACCCGAGAAGGTAGAGCCCATCTTTTGAGCCGACCCGCCGACCATATCCTCCATCGCGGCCGAGAAGTCCTCGAAGGACACCTTGCCCTCGGTGACCATCTTGCGCGCTTCTTCGGCGGTGACACCGTAGCGCTCCTGGAGCACCGGCAACAGGCCGAGACCGCGATCGAGAAGTTGGTTCAGTTCTTGGGTTGTAAGTTTTTGGTTACCGGCGACCTTGGTCCAGATCGCCGACATCTCGCCGAAACTCGACCCGGTAATCGAGGCAGTGTCGCCGACCAGGGTCAGCACCCGGGTCAGGTCCTCGCCCTGGGCGACACCAGCACCGACGAAAGACGCGGCCGCAGACGCCGCGTCGCCGAAGCCGAACGCGGTGCCCTTCACGGCGGTCATGGCGTTGTCCATGATGCCTTCGACGGCGGTAGCCGAGTGGCCGAGACCGGAAAGCATGGTCTCGGCCTGCTCGATGGTGCCGAGTCGGGAAAGACCCCCCGACACGGCATCATGGACACCCGACATCATGGTTTGGCCGATTTTCGCGCCGACACCGAGCAGCGCACCCTTGCCGATAGTCTTAGCCCCATCGACGATTCGGGATCCCAGCCCGCCGGCGGATTCGCCGAGTTCATCGACATCACCACGCGCGCGGCGAGCCGCGTCTGCGTAGCCATCGAGCGAATCGGCTCCGACCTCGAGCGCGTTGTTCGCCTCGTCGGTTTTAGCGGCGAGGTTCGCCTTCGCCTTTTCGTACTTTTCGCTGGCACGCGTCGCGGCCTTCGCGGCGAATTCCTCGTCGCGCTGCGCCTTCGCCACATCGGCGGTGGCCTTGGCGACAGTAGACGCCTTCGCGTCGGTTTTTTCCATCGCCTCGGCCAGTTTCAACTGAGCAACACGGGTTTTATCAGCCGCGGTCGCCGCCCGGTTTTGAGCACGCTCCATCGCCCGGCCCGCTGAATCGGCGGCCTTTTGCGCACGGGCGGTTTCGCGCTGCATCGAATCGGCGAACTTCTGCCCGGCGGTTTTACCAGCCTTCGCCGACGCCTTCTCCGTTTCGGTGAAGAACTTGTCGAACGACGGCAGAACCGGCACATAGGTCGCGTCGCCATTCTTGCCAATAGCCATACCGGGCCTCCTTTGAAACTAAGTGGGGGGCGCAGATAGTCCGATGAGGTAATCCACGGCCGCCGCCTGATCCGCCGCGGCGACTTTGCCGACACGCTCGGAGGCGTCATCGTCGGTGTCAGCCCACGGGGTAACAGGCCATTTCAGCCGGTCCTGCTCGGGCTTGATTTTCAAGAACCCGCGCCCGTACATGTTCGCCCGGTGCAACTCCCCCAGGATTTGCCAGGCGATCGAATCCGAGACGGTCCACCTACGCCCATCGCGGCGCATCGCGCGGTGCAGCGCTGACCCCTCCGGCAGCCAGTCGATGAGCGCTTTCAGTCGCCGGGTTGAGATTTCGCCGCGATGCCAGGCGGCGACCGGGTCGCCGCCGTACTCGGCGCTTAGCGCCGCTTCGCACGCGGTCGGGTACTCCGCGAGTTCGGACGGGTAGGGTTTGCCGTCTCATCTTCCGACACCTTCACAAGCGCCCAGTTGAGCAGAGTGAGCGGGTCAACGCCCTCCTTTTCAGCCGCGGCGATGAAGTCGCCCGCCTGGTCGCCGAGCATGAGATCGGCGAGTTCGGCGCGGTAGTCAGTAGTCGAAATGACGTTGTCGGCGACATCATCGACGAGATCCTGGAATCGGTCGTTCCATTCAGCGGACTGCAGATTCGGCGCGGCGATCTGCCAGGTTTTGCCGAATCCCTCGATCGGTACGGTGCGGCCATCAGCGCCGACGGCATCGCGGCGCTGGGCGATGAGTTCGTCGAAGGATCCGAGATCGCGCAGTTTCTTAGCCATGTTGGTGGGTTTCCTTTCGGTAGAAGTCTGGTGTGGGTTTCGAGGTGGTGCGGGGCCCAGGGCGAAACCCAACAATTCCCTGGGCCCCTAGTGGTTAGGCGGTGCCGGTATCGCCGGTGGTCGCAGTAGACCCGCCGGAGGTGGTGCTGCCGGAGGTACGCGATGCGGTGCCGGAATCAGCCGGCGAGGAGGCGGAGCGCTTGGACCAGTCGCCCAGATCGCGCACCTTCAGGTCGTCGTTGCCATCGGCGCCGACATAGCCCGGACGCCACCCTTCCTTGAAGCGGCGCAGGATCGAGTAGCCGAGCTTGTTGTCGACGTTGGCGCGCCACGTCATCGGGTAGCCGATCAGGTCGCCCTTCTGGTAGGTCACGTCCGACGGGTCAATCGCAGACGCCGCCGGCAAGAGGAAGCGGCGGTGCTTCGAGCCATCGAGAATGTCGAAGCCGAGGCCGTAGCGGAATTCTGCGGGCAGATCGCCGCCCTGGGTGAATTCCGCAAACTTGCCGTCGGAGTTGTAGTCCATCTCGGATTCCGGCACGCCGTAGCGCATCGCGGTGGCGAGACCGCCGATCGTCCACAGCACCGCGGAGAACGTGAACTCCTCGGAGGACGCCGCCTCGCGCACCGGCGAGTTGGACTGCCACGGGGTAAAGGAGTTGGACTCGCGAGAGATGGCCTCGGTCAGGCCCTCGTCGGAGATCCACCCCAGGTTGACATAGGGCGCCTCGTAGGCTTCCAGCCCCTCCGGAGCGTCGGTGCCATACGGCGCGTAGTGGATGGTGCCGGTCACGCCGAGCGAGACCAGCTGAGCATTGAAGTTCGGGTCGGTCAGATCGACCTTGAAATCCGCCATCGCGGGGTCCTTTCTAGAGTTGAGCCGGTAGCAAGACCTCGACGGTCATGCCGATCCGGCGGGTTTTTGGATTGCGATCCGGCCACTTTTCAGGCCGGGTCACCTCAACCGCCCGGGCGGCGCCCGCGCGGAAGTCGTAGAGATGCGCGCGCAGGCTGTGGGCGAGCGGCATCGCCGCCCCGGATTTCCACATCGCCTCGGGCACGTAGAGGTTGACGTCGGCGCCGACCTGGTCGGCGCCGAGCCCTTGCAACGACGGCGCCCGCTGGGCGGGGCCGGCCGATTCGAGATGTACAAGCGGCGCCCGATCAGGCAGCGCGCCATGCGGCAACTCGTCGTAGACGCCGGACACCCCATCCAGCCGCGCAATGTGGGGCACGAGTAGCGCGAAAACGTCCATCACCGCTCCCCCCTCGATGCGCGCCTCAGCGCGTTGATACGGGTGACGTCCTCGGAGCCGCGCTCCTCGGCGTGATTGTCGGAGACGACATCGACATACGCGCGACCATTCGGTCGGATACCCGGTCGCAGCGTGTAGTTGGCGCTGCCACCATTCGCCCGCGATATACGGGTCGCACGATCGGCGATGTCCCGGGCGGCCTTTTCCAGCGCCCCGGATTTCGCCACTGCCCGGTTGACTTCCCGAAAGAAAGCGTCCGACGGCCTAACCATCGATCACCTCCAGGCTCGCTTCGAGATGATGCACCGCCCCCGCCTTCCACGGGTCCGGCCACCTCGCGGGCGCGCCGACGACGTCGCAGACCATGACCCCGCCGACACGCACCCGCGACGCCGCGCTTAAATCCGGCACGTCGGTGCCGGGCGGGGTGATAAGCACAAGACGGCTCACCACCACCGGGCGCTGCAGATCGTCCTCGCTCGATTCGGCTGGCTGCACCGACACCGGAAAATCGACCGGCACCCATTCAGGGTTGTCGTGGTCGTAGACCGGCTCGGTCGAATATGGCGAATCGATACGACGCGGCCGGGCGACATCCAGCGACTGGTTGAAGATCACTCCCGGCTCGGTCATGGAATCGGCCCTAACCTGATCTGGTCGATGATCCGCCATTCGGTGGACTGGGGGGTCACAGCCCCCGGGGCGCCGACGTTGATCCGCCCCACCTGATACGCCTGGCCGGGCGCCGAGGCGCGGCCGGCCATCGAGCGAATCAGCGAGAGCACATCACCGGGTGCGGCGAAACCATGCACCACCTCGGCGACCACCCGGCGGGGCCTACCCTCCGGGTGCGGGGTCATCGAGGCGATCCACAAGGTGCCGTCCTCGGAGAAGTCGTTTTCACCGATTGTGACCTCCCGGCCATCGACGGTGACCGATTCGACAGAGACCAGCCGCTTGGTTGGCAGCGCGACCAGTTTGTCCCCCGGCGCGTCGACGCGCAGCGTTTCAGCACGCTCCGGCCATACATGCCAGTCAGCCAGTCGGCGCACCGCTGACACCGCGGCGTCGATCGCGTCCTGGGTAAGGGCGGTCGCGCCCGGGAAATCATCAGGGGTCAGGCCGTGATCCGCCGGTATTGCAGGCTCGGTCACGGGTCAGCCCCCCTTTACTTTTCGGCCGCCTTCGAGCGGGTACGGGTACGCGGCTTCGGAGATTCCGGCGTCGTAGGCTCCGGGCCGACCTTCAACTCCTCCGCGTCCGGGTAGGAGCGCTTAACGGTTTCCTCCGACAGGCGAAGAATCGTCGTGCGCCCGCGACCTACGGTCACGCGATACGGCTTGAGATTTGCCATAGCAAGATCACCAATCCTTTCTGCTACGCGACGGCTTCAGCCGGTGCGGGAACACCCGGGATCTCGGACCCGGCGAGAGAGCCGGTCACGAATGCGGCCGGGCGCTCGACCATCAGGCCAAGGCGCTCCTCGGCGCGCAGCGTGATCAGGTTCTGCTCGAAGTCGTCGACGTTGGAGTTGGTCGAATCGACGCGCAGGCCGTTCTTGCGCAGCACGGTCGCGCCCTGACGGAACGCGCCGAGCACGTAGGTGCCGCGCTCGATCGCCGGGGTGTCCACGGTGCGCAGACCCCACGGCGACGGGTTGAGCGTCAGCCCGCCGTTGCCGTACTGGCCGGCGGTAAACGGACCGCCCGCGAAGTACTGGCCGTTAGCGTCCTTGGCGAGACGGATACGCACAAAATCGGCGGTGTTGACGACCAGGGCGTCGGCGGTAAGACCGGTGAACTCCGGGACCTTTTGGGAGGCGAGGAACAGACCGTCGAACAGGTCGCCGGCGATGTCGTACTGCTGCAGGCCCTCGCGGTTGAGCAGGCCGGTGACATTCGAGCCGGTGCCGTCGCCGGCGAGCAACTGCTCCTCCTCGACGACGGAGAGTTCGTAGATCAAACGGTCGTTGATCCACGAGCGCACGAAGGTCAGATCGGCCGCGGTTTCGTCGGTGATCTTGGTCAGCGCCGCGATCTTGGTCAGTTTCTCGGAGACGACGTCGAAGTTGTTAAAACGCACGTACGGCTTGCGCGCGCCCTCGGCGACGGTCGCGGCACCACCCTCGGCGACGAGCGGAAGCTTCTCGACGAGGTACGAGATGGTCTGCGTCTGCGGCGAGACCTGAGCCGCGCCCATCAGGTCGGCGATGACCAACTTGTCGCGCTTGGCGTTGACGATCGTGCGGCGAAACTCGGTCGCCCACGGCGCGAGGTGCGCGACCTCGGAGCCCTCCGCATTCGGAGTAAGGAACGGGTCCTCCGGGGCGCGGGTTTCGTATTCCGGCGTCGCAGACTGCATCTGCGCGCCACCGGCCTGGCGGGTCAGCACATCACCGGCGTGCTTGACGAAGTGATCACCCAGCGTCGCGGCGGCGTGATCACCCGGGGTATCGGCTACGCCCTCCTCGCCGAGGTCGGCGCCGCGCACACGATCAATCAGAGAACCGGCCTTCTGGGCGGCCTTGATTTCAGCATCGACAGCGTCGTGCTCCTCCATCAGGCCTTCGACACGCGCATACGTGTCCTTGTCCATCTTCGCGCCGTCGGCGGGAATGAGATCACGCGCCTCCGCCAGCAGAGCGGCGCGACGCTCGATTAGAGATTGAGCCATTAGTTGCCCATCCTTTCTAAAATTGCGAGACGCGCCCGTGCATGCAGCGCGAGCGCGTCGGTTTCTTCTTCCTCACCCTCATCGGTTGGGGTGGGGGGCGGAGACGCCTCCGCCTCGTCGTCGCCGGCCGCGCGGGTCAGCGCGCCGACGACAGCGGCCTCGGTTTCGGCGTCAAGATTGGCCTGCTTCACAGCGGTCAAAAGTTCACGCGCCGACTTCGCCGATACAATCTCGGTCTCACGATTCGCCCCGATCGGCACGACAGAGACCTCGAACAACTCAACGGCGCGCACCTCGAAGATCTCGTCGCCGTCGACGGTGGCCGGCCCGGCATCGCGGTAATTAAACGCGAACGACATCTCGGACAGGCGCCCCTTCGAGATGAGGTTGAGAACCTGGACCGCGGACGGGTTATCCATGTCCAGGTCGGCGGTGATTTTCAGGCCGCGCTCGTCCTCGGACGCCTCGACCACCCCGCCGATATTCATAAACGGGTCGGAAAAGTTGTGGCCGTAGAGCAGCGGAATCGTCTTCCCGCTATCCGACCACTCCTTTAAGGTGTCGGCGAACGCGCCGCGGCGCACCACATCACCGTACGAATCGACAGTGTCAAAGACAGAGGCGTACGCCTCAATACGACCAGCGGCCGCCTCCCCTTCGGTCGGCGCCGCCTTCACGCGCACGTCGGCGCTGTAATTTTTGAGCCGCACAGGCCCTCCTTTCGTAACGCCGGGAATCTCCGGCGGGTTGGCGTACCAGGCGCGGATCCGATCAGCGGTGCCTTCGGGTCGCCCATCGCGCTCGGCGCGGGCGAGGCACTCATCGAGCCCCGGATCGCAAAGGTGAAACACCGCGCCGATCCCTTCGAGACGCTCCACGGTCGCCTTCGACGGGTTGGTGTCGATCAGCCAAAACTCATCGACGACGGTCTCGGGGTCGAGCAGCCACCCCATCACCGCCCGGCGCAACACGGCCGTCACCTCGTTGACCGCCGGTTCGCGGTCATGGTTGGATTCGACGCCGCCGACGACAGTCGCCATTCGGTCGAAGTCGAACCGGGGCACCCCGGGGCCGGCAGATTGTTCAACAAACGTCGACTTGCCGGCACATGGTGGGCCTACAACGACATGGACGCTCATCCGATCACCTCCAGGTCGCGGTGACACACCGCCACTTCGACACCGGCGGCGCGCAGCATCGCGGCGACATGCTCGGCGGCAAACGGCGAGCGGTGCCAGCCTGCCGAGCAGGCGAACGCCACGGTGAACGACCCGTCGGTTTTCATCCGCTCGAGCACAAGCGCAGTGACCACCTGCAGCCATGACTGCACAAGCGGGTTCGCGCCGAGAATCACCTCGGCGACCTCGGCGGTCGTACCCGGGGTATCGAGCACCACCGGCGACGGGTCCGGCAAATCCAGACAGTCGATCAACACGTCGAACGCCGGGGGCGGGCCGTTTTTGATCCCGTACGAGACGAACTGAATCACGGCTCCACCTCCTCGCCTTCCGGCTCCGGGTCGGGTTCGCCGGCGGAAATATTGAGCGGGACGACCAGTTCGTCGCCGCCTTCGAGAAGCGGCAGATTGTTCATCGCGCGCGCCTCGTTCCTGGTCATCCACGGCGCGCCGACAGCCTTAGAGGTGACCTCGGCCTGCTCCTCGAACCGGCCGCGCAAGCGCTCCTCGACATTAAATTCGATGTAGATCCGCTGCGGATCCAGCGTGTGGTCACGCGCGGCAAGACGCGGCAGCAACTCGTAGTTGAGCAACTCCTCGATTTGCTTCATCACCGGCCCCAGCGAATCGCCGTAAAGCGACTGACGAAACTCGCGCACATTCGAGTAATTAGCGTTGTCGAGCAGCCCCACCATCGTCGGGTTGATGTGGTAGACCTGCGCCACCGTCGACAGCGACAACTTGGTCATTTCGGCGACTTGTTCATCTCCGGCCGACAGGTGGAACGGGCGGAATTCCATCCCATCTTCGAGCACCGGCACACCACCGGAGCCTGACCCGGCTCCGGCGTACGTCGCCTGCCACATCTGCTTAAACCGCCGGCGCGCCACGTTATCCCACGGCGCGTTTTGGGGGCGCGTGATGATGCCACCGAGACGCGGCCCGTTTCGCCACAGTTGCTCGCGGTACGACGCCGACTCGATCTGTTCGCGCAGCACACTGCGCAGCGCATCAATCGGAGACGCACCAGAGCGCACAGAATCCGGCGAATACCCGGCAAAGCGGATCACCCGCTCCCCCTCGATCCACAACGGGCGCCTGGTGCGACTATCAGCAAGACCCAGCCATTCCAACGTCCACGGGTCAGACCACTTCTTCTCGACAACCCAATTCGGCGGGATCCGATACAGGTGGAACCGGTCGCCGCGCGCCGGGTCATCATCGAGAAGCCATATAAACTCGTCATACAGGCACAGGTCCATCACCGAGCCGTAGAGGAACCTGTAAAACGTTTCGTGGTGATTCGGCTTTTTGACCAGTTCGGTCACGTACGAATCGCGCACGCGCACCCGCGAACCGTCGTCCTCGCGCTCGTAGACATGCAGCGACACGGTCGCCACCATCCGAGCGATAAACGACGTCACGGTGCGCAGATGCGGCTGCTGGTGCCACAGTTGCTCGGCGCTCATATCGGGAATGAGATCGACAACATCGATGAAGTCGAGACCGACGTCGAACTTGCCGACCGGCTCCGACTGGCGCAGACCTAGACGCTCAAGAATTCCCACCGCGGGCACCTCCTTTCAAGTTTTGCTAGACGATCAACAAACCGCCGTCGTCCTCGCCTATTTCTTCCAGCACCGCCGAATCGTCGTCCGGCAGATCTTCATCCCAGTCGTCGTCGGCGTACGCCGAGACGAAACGATCCTCGATGCGGTGCCCCATCCACCACGCGATATTCGTGGCGATAAACGGTGCCGCGTCACCGGTTGAGCGCTCGCGGTCCCACAAGGCGACGTCGCCCAATTTGCGGTCCTTCACGCCGAGCGCCGAGGCTTCCAGCACGGTGGGCACATCCAAATCAGGGTCGCGGCCGGGGTGACGAATCACCCCGTCGCGCACCGCCGCGGTGTAGGCGAGCACGGATCCGGTCATCGCAGCGCTTCGCCATTCGGCGACCTCGATACCGGCCTCGGTCAGCAGCGGCACAAGCGCTGTCGCCGGCGCGTTGCCGGTCGATTGCAGACCGACAACGCCGTTAAACCAGGTGCCGCGGCGGGCGTTGAGCCACTCGGGCACCCAGGCGAACCCGGCGCGCGATGCGACGACCTCGACGTGCCAATACCCGTCGTCGCGTTTGAACGCCACGGCGATATGAGCCTGGCGTGCTTCCAGCGATAGATCGACGCCGACGTGTACCTCGGCGCCTTCGGGTAGACCTTCGAGCGGCGCGGCGAGCGCGTCCCATTGCGCGGAGTTGAACTTGCCGGGCTCGAGCGAGGACACCCACTGGCACAGGTACTCGGTGCGAAACGACGACTCGTCTGCGTCGTCGGCCTCCGGGTCAAGCGCGGCGCGGGCGAGCGCGGCCATGTCCTCTTCGGTGGCGTTGCCCCATCCCAGCGACGGGTTGGCCTCGTACCAGCCGTCGGGGTCGAAGATCGACCGGTCCGGCTCGGCGGACCACTCCATAAGGCACAACTTTTCGCGCTCGGTCGTACCGTCCTCGATCGCTTTCAGCGCGTTGTTGCGCAGGCGGCGCAGCACCACCGAGCGCGCATCGCCGGCGTTGGAAAACGACCAGATCTGGTTACGCGGACGCTCCTTGGTCGTAGGCTCGACCGCGTCCCATAGTTCGGAGTTGCGCTGCTGGCGTAACTCATCGAGCAGCGCGAGGTCGGCCGAAAACGATCGACCAGCACCGCCGGCGGCGATGACGTACCAGGCCGGCATCGCGCCCGAAATATCGAGCACCCCCTCTAAACCTGGGGGCACCGCGGCCAATTCGATCTGATTCGAGCCGTTGGCCTGGCGCATGTACGGAACCCATTTACCCCTTTCCATCCGGTAAGGCAGATAGTCGGCGAGCACGTCGCAGCGGGTGGCCATCTTGAACGAGTCAGCGAGCGCACGCTCCGCGTTCGACAGGTTCTGCGCGCTCGACAGGATCTCGGAGGCGCCGTCCGAAAACAGGCGCCACAAGCCGAGGAGGTTCATCACCACGGTCTTGCCGTTCTGACGCGCCACCAGGACGAGCACCTGCCGGAATCGGTAATCGTAGAGCCGCTGCTTTGGAGTATCTGGGTCGAATTCCGGCCGGCCCGGCACGGTGCGCATGTCCAACTCAAGGCCATGAATCAACACGAATTTTTGCCACGGTCGAAGTTCCAGCCCAAGGAATCGCTCACAGAATTCAATCGCCTCGAATCCAAGCGACGTCTCCGGGGTCAGTTCGACTAGCGGCGGGGTAAAGATGCGCGGCTCGGCGGAGCCCTTACGCCCCGCCACGGTGACGGCTCCGCAGAGCAGACAACTCATCGACGACCGGGCCGCCGGGGTTGCCGCTGCTCTTTTGACCTTCTTCCTTCACCACCACGGGGGTGCAACCCAGCCGTTCGAGCGCTTTCACAAGGTGGGGGCCGAGATAGAGCGCCTTGGTGGCGGCCTGCCCGCCGGCGTTGATGCCAGCGTCGATCTGCAGCGCGTAGCGCACAGCCAAATCAACTAACGCCTGGTCCTTTTCGCCGATATCGTCGCCGCGGGCTTTGACAGATCGCAGCACAGAGGCGGCGAGAGAATCAGACATAAATGCGCGCACCTCCTACGATTCAGCGACGGACAGTTTCAGCGTTGCGACCTGGTCGGCGACCGATGGCACGCCGGAATTGTCGGGCTCGCCGCTTTGGACACCATCGAGGCGGGCGAGGATCGCAGAGCGCTGCCCGATGATCTTCAGCGCCTGGCCGACAGCGGCGGTGTCGCCGCGCTGCGCCTGCGCCCAGATACCCATCAGCAGCGCATCAAGGCGGGCAAGTTCGAGCCGGGCGCGCAGCGCTGACGGCTCGGAGTTGAGCGCGGCCACACCTTCGGCGACCAGCCGCTCGACTTCCTCGATCGGCAGTTTCAGCTGCGCGGCTATTTTGTCGTACGACGCGCCGGCCAGACGCAGTTGCACACAACGATCGAGCGGCGACTTCACAGAAACGACACCTCCTCCCCGCCTCGGATAGGCACCTGCCCGGTGTGGGCTTGCCAGCGGCGGCAGATGACATCGACATAACGCGGGTCAAGTTCGACCAAGCGCGCCTTCGCGCCGAGATGATGCGCGGCAATCAACGTCGAGCCAGACCCGCCGAACAGGTCCAGGACCAGCCCGCCGGGCGGACACGAATTTTTGAGCATGGCGACGACCAGATCCACCGGCTTCATCGTCGGGTGGTCGGCGTTGCGCGGCGGCTTCGGAAACTCGAACACCGTGGTTTGCTTGTTGTCGCCAAACCACCGGGCACCACCGCGGCCAAGGCGTCCCTTGCCTCCCGGGGTGAACCCGTAAAGGATCGGCTCGTGACGATCACCGTGCGGGTGGGCCGGGTCGACCTCGCGGGCCTCGATCGCGGCGGCTTCCTCGTCGGAGCCCGGCGCGGGCGGGGTTTCGCCGTACAGAATCGGCTCATGCTTGTAATGGAAGTCGGAGCGACCCAGCACCATCGTGTTCTTGACCCAAACGAGATTCTGCCGCACAAGAAGGCCGGCATCGCGCATCGCGGTCTCGAAGGTCACACGCTCGGTATCGGCGTGCGCGACGTACACCGGGGAGCCAGGCTTTGCCGAGACGGCAAGAGTGCCCATCGCGCCCTGGAGCAGATCGGCGAGACCAGCCGCGCCGTCGTTTTCGATGGTGAGCGAATCCTTGGTCTTTCCCACGTACGAAACGCCATACGGCGGGTCGGTCCACACGCAATCGACCAGACCATCGTAAAGCAGGTACTCGGCCACACCCCCGGCGTTCGTAGAGTCGCCGCACCACACCCGGTGCGGGCCCAACTCGTAGACATCGCCTTCAGACGACATGGGGGGGGTCTCAGGCACCGGCGGCGCGTCGTCGCGGTCGGTCTTTTCCTCCGGCGTTTCCTGCCCGGCCAAAATCGCCTGCAAATCGGCGTCGGAGTAACCGGTGCCGGTCAAATCGTCGATATCGGAGAGCAACTCGGCGAGCGTCGCCTCGTCGTAGCCGCCGAGATCAGCGAGACGATTATCCGCCACCACAATAGACCGGGCGGTCTGCTCGTCAACATCGACGATGCCCACATCGACATGATCCAGCCCGATCGAACGCGCCGCCGCCAACGTGTGGTTACCGGCAAGCACCTCCATCTCGCGCCCGGTATGCGTACCCCGGTTGACAACCAAAGGCCGGTACTGACCACGCGCGCGCAGCGATTCAGCAATACGCGCCACATCACCCCGGCGCGGGTTCTTCTCATAGGTACGCAACTCGTCGACATGGCACGAGCGGTACTCGATGCTTTCAACCTTCATAAAAACTTTTCAGCCCATCCTTTGATGTCCTGCTGCGCCTGGCGCCCCACCGCAATAGCCGGGTGCGCAATCGGACGACCCCGCTCATCGGCGACGATCGTGCCCTCCTCGCGGACACGGCGAGCGCAATCACGCTCGAGCACAACCGCGTTGCAATACGCGGCGAGTTCATCGGCGGCGATATACGCCGGGTTCGACGCCTCGGCGATCACCGAATCCCACACCTCGCGCGCTTCATCAGAAAGATGCTCAGGCGCGGCGAATTGGTCGAACTGGTCCGACACTTGCGACCCCCTTCTCGTAGACACGGCCAAACGATGCGCGGCCGACCTCGCAGGTGTACTCCGGCGGCGTATCAGCCACACCGGATAAATCCAGATCATCACGATCAACCCAGTCACCGGCCGCCCGGTCCGCGAACACGCCCTCGGTCAAATCGAGATGCCAGCGGCAAAACGCCTCATCATCGACAACATCAAAGTTTTCAAGGCGCCGGTTTTCATTCAGGTTCATCGACGTGCGCACAACGATGTTCCACTCATCGTTCGAGACGACAACGAACTTCGCGTGCGTTTTCAGCGACCGGATCGAATCGGCGCCGAAAAGATCGACCATCGTCTCCAGGTACTCCGGCTGGCGGTTTTTGAACGAGTGGTCAACGATCCACCGGCACGACCGGATCCGACGGTCGTGCATCAACTCGCTCGCCCGGCGTAGATCGGCCGCGCCCGCGGTCCAGGTGGAGATCACCACATCCGCTGGGCCCGTTTTGCCGAGCAGCGCGACGATCACGTCGATGATGGAAAACTGCCCGAACGTGTAGCAGGTCGTCTCACACCCGCGGTCGAAGTCGGCAAGCGCGGCCCGGGCATCGCCGACCTTGAACAGTCGCGGGCGCCGGTTCGGAGCACGGCGGGTAAACGATTTGGCTTCAGGCACCGAACACCACCTCGAAACGCTCAAGCAACACGCCCACATAACGCGGCAACTCCACCCCGCCGACCGCGATCACCCGCCCGTGCAACTCGGCGCCGTCAAGCACCCCGGCGCGCACCGTACGCGGCGAGCACGCCAATCCCAGCGGGTAGCCGCGCTCGCGGCAATACGCCTTCGCCTCGGCCACCGTCGGGCCCAAAACTCCGACAACAGGCTTCATTTTCGCCTCCTCAAACGGGTGCCTCGCGCGCGCGTGCGCGATGGGGGTACTCACCGCGCGGGGAGAGAGGCCCACCCGCCCCCCACCTTTTCCTGTGAGATTCCTGACAGTGATTTTTACCCCCCTCCCCCCGGGGTCCGGGCGGGCGTTGGGCGCTGCCGGGGTGGCTACCAGTCGATGGTGGTGGGTCCGATGGCGGCGGGGTGGTCGCGTTTGCCTCTCGCGTGGTTGCAGGAGGCGTGCGAGGCGCGGAAGTTCGACGGTTCCCAGGTCAGGTCGGGGAATTCGCTGCGCGGGTAGAAGTGATCCAGTTCGAAGGCGTCGGGGTTTGGCCGGTGGACGGTGTAGTCGATGGGTTGGCTGCAGAGCCAGCACCGGGTGTTGGCGGCTTCGCATTCAGCGCGGAATTCGGCGGTGACTTTTTGGGCTCGGCGCCCGCCCCAGGGTTGTACTTCGGCCATGCTCGCCCCCCTTCGCGGTCGCATGAGAAAAGCACCGGCGTGATGTCCACACGGCGGTGCTGCTGCGTCGAGTATAGCACTTCATCTTGCAGTCTCAACCTGTGGCGGTTTGGCCTTGGGTTTCAGCGCGGGGGCCGGGCCGGTCGCGGGTGATCCAGTCCAGCACTTCGGTCAGCAGGTAGAGGTTTCGCTGCCCGCGTTTTTCGACGCTGACGGCGCCGGCGGAGCGGTGGTGCCACAGGGTGAGTTGCTCCGGGGTGACGCGGTGCCCCATTGAGGCGAGGCGTTGGCAGATGGCGGCGGCGGTTTGCCGAGGTTCGATCTTGGGTGGTTGGCGCGGTGCGGTGCCGGTGACGCGGCGGGCGCGGGCGGTGTACCCGGCGAGCGCGTCGACGAGGTCGTCGGTCCAGTCGATGGTGGCGGCGATGACGTGAGCGTTGAATCCGATCCAGCGGGTGAGCATGATCCCGTCGGCTTCGAGGACGCGGCCGGGTTCGATTTGGTCGCGCAGATCGGCGCAGAGTTCGTGGAGGAAGCCGTCGAGTTCGACGGCGAGGTGGATAGCGCGGGGGTTGCCGGGTGCGGCGGGGCCGGGGGTGGCGCGCATGATGCGCTCGGTGCGGGTGCCGCCACTGGTGGTTTTGCAGGCGGCGAGCAGCACCAGGGCGCGGGTGAGGTCGTCGGCGGCGGTTCGCAGGCGGCGGGCGTCGGCGTCGGTTTGGGCAGGGTCGATCACGGGCGAGGGCCTCCAGTAGTCGGGGTGCTCTCGGCTGGGTCGGGTGCCTCGGTTGGTGCGGGGCGCACTTGGATGCGCGCGCCGGTGGGTTGGTTGCTTCCAGGGTAGACCTTGGCGACACGCCAAAGGACGATGCGGCTGTCGTTGGTGACGACGCCGGCGGTTTCGAGTGCGTCGCCGATAGCGCGCTGGAGTTTGTCGGCGTCGGGTTTGGTGGCAGGCCGGGTGAACTTTGGCCGCTTGGGTTTCGGCATGGCGAAATGCACGTCGACGGCGACGGGTTCATCGAGCGGGGCGCGGCCGAGCCAGGCGCGGCGGGCGACGATGGCGACGGCGTCGCGCCAGGGTTTGAGTTTCGGGTTCGCTTCGTAGGTGTACCCGGCGCGGCTGACGCGGTGGTTGCCTTGCGGCTGCGGTACGCCGGGCACGAACACGTCGAGCACCGGGGCGGCGAGTTCGCGCGGCGGTGGTGTCGCCGCGGGTGTTTCGACGGTGAGCACGCGTTCGATGAATTCGCGTTGCCACGGCGCGAGGTTGAAGTCGTCGAGGGTGCGGAGCAGATCGTCGGCGGCGGGCTTGTCAGCGGGGGTCACAGCGGCCATTCCTCTCCGGCGTTGGTGACGATTTGTCGGGCGGTTTTCTCGTTGACGATGGCGATCCCGGCGCTGGCGGTGCGGACGACATGGCCGGTGAAGTCGCGCTCGATATGACGCAGTTTGACCATGTAGACACCGGCGCCGAACGGGATCACCTCAACGGAGCGAATCGGGTCGGTCATAGGGCTTCCTCCCAGGGGGGTACATCATCGGCGGCAGGTTGGTGGTTGCAGCGAACGAGACCGCCGGGCACGGCGCGCATGCCGCGCTCGTCACACTGGTTGCAGGCTTCGATCGCGGCGCGCCGGGCGGCGCGGGCTTGGGTGTCGGCGGCGGTTGAGCGCTCATGCGACCAGGCGTCGTCGATCAGGGTCCGCAACAGGCCGGGTCCTTTGGGCTCGGGGCGGCGTTGGTACTCGGCGGTGCCCGCCCGGATTGCGCTCTCGGAGATGCCGGCGTCGCGCGCCCGGCGCGTAGCGGCGGCTAATTCTTCGAGGGGGTCAGCCTGCCCGTCCTCGCGCGGTACTACCGAAAGGTGGCTGGCTAGCTCTTTAGCTGTATGGGTCGGGTCGGGCCGGGCCGGGCCGGGGTAAGGCGAACGTTCGGCTAATTCCTGGTTCTGAACTTCTTGCGAACGTTCGTCATTTGTTCGCGCGAACGTCTTGCCTTCCTCGCTGGTGTTGCGCTTTTTGGCTCGTGCGGCGGCCATACGATCGCGCGCCGCCTTTCGCTTCGCCTCGACATCGTCGCGCGTTGGCTGGAAGTCCCGCCAATCGTTGAAGGCGTACCGACGGGCGCGCGACGACGCGCCGCCGGACGCTCGACGGCCGCGCGAAAGGTTAACAGCGCTATCCCCCGCCGAGTTATCCACAGCACTATCCACAGGCTTATCCACAGAGTTATCCACAGGGTCAAGGACGCGCCACAGCCCCGCCGCAACCAACTTCTCAGCCTGCCGACGAGTGCCCCCAATGACACGAATCTCACGCTCCGAGATCACCCCATCAGTCAGATGCCGGGCACAATACGTACCCGCCGACACCCAAAGACCACGCGCCGACATATCCAGCCCCAGCACCTTCGGGTGGTCGTAGAACGAATCATCAACACGAAACCACGTCACGACAGCGCACCTCCAAGATCGAGAGTCCCGTTCTGCAACCGCGTATCTAGCGACAAACGCAGATAGCCATCGTTGATATCGCCGCCGACATACCGACGGCCGCTTTCCACCGCCGCCTGCGCGGTAGTGCCGGAACCGTGAAACGGGTCAAACACGAGCCCGCCCTCCGGGCAGGACGACACGACACACCGCCGGGCAAGTTCGAGCGGCATAACAGCCTCATGCGCGCCCGGGAACGGCTGGGTCGGGATAGACCACACACTGCCCGGATTACGCCCCGAATGCTCACCGGACCACACCCCGGTCGCCGAATTTCCCTTGTTCGTATGCCCAGATCGAGCCCGGCGAGAGGCAGACCGATCGCCGTCATACATCACGCGCAAAGGATCCAGATCGAAATAGTGCTCCTTCCCCCGCGTAAGCATGAACACATGCTCATAGTTCTGCGAAACACGATCGGTGCAGGATTCCGGCATACCGTTCGGCTTTTGCCACACAACCGCCGAACGCAAATGCCACCCGTCTGTTTGCAGATCCTTCGCCACCATCCAGGGCACGCCGCACAACTGACCATCGACGCGTTTGTCTCCCAGATTCAGCCAGACGACACCCTCCGGCTTCATCTTTCGGAAAATGAGACCGAACAGGCCAACGATTCGATCAACGTACTGGCCGACGCTTCGCTCCTGCCCCCACTGCTCCGGCCGGCCACCGTAATCACGCAGACGCCAATACGGCGGTGAAGTGACAACGCAATCAACCGAATCATCATCCAGCGAAGCAGCGACATCCCACGCGCTACCGAGCAGCAATCGCACATCATGCGACTCGTAAAACACCGAGCACGTCACGCCGAATCACCGCCCCGGCTCATGATCTGGTGGGCCTCAGTAGCCGCGGCGAGCGTCTCGTCTATACACCGCTGCGCGTGACCAAAAGCGGCGAGAGCCACCCGGCGGTGCGCCTCCGCCCGCTTCCTAAGCGCCTTCGCTTCGGATAGCGAAGCCTCCCTCGTCGCTACCTCTCGCATGACCCCGACGGCGCGCAGGTTCGCGTAATGGAGCGCCGCCTCCCAGGTATAGAAGATCGCGGACGACCACCACGTCGCGGGAGCGAACGCGTCCGCAGGTTTCAGCTCGCCGACCACCCACATACCGAGCACGGCATGGCGTGAGCGCATCACCCGCCACCTATTGCGTTGAGTTTTCACAGAGCACCTCCAAATCCGAGCGCGTAAACGCGCCCTCGAAGAAGTCAGCCAGCGCACCGAGAAGCGCCGGCGTCGGAATAAGACAGGCGCCCCGGCACACGTCGACAGCGACAGTGAGCGCGAGGCGCCGAGAAGCGGTTACATCCACGGTGGAGTGTCACCTGAATTCTGGGGGGCCGGGCCCGCCTGCCCGCTTGCCCCACCCGGGTCACCGCCGGCGGCCTGTTCGCCGAGAGAGAGCGCGTCCACGAAAACGGAGTCGGCGACGAACTCGGTGGAGTAGACATCATCGCCGCGCTTGTTGACCCACTTACGGGTCTCGAAGCGGCCGCGCACCACCACGCGGCTGCCCTTTTCGAGCACCGCCTCCGCAATGGTCGGCAGATCGATAGTGGTCTCACCGCGGCGGATAGGCCACACCACCACATCGAAGTAATGCTCCTTGACCCGCTCCCAGCGACCAGCCTCGTCGTTGTAGCGAGAATTAGACTGCCCCAAACGCAGCGTCAAGCAGGTGGTGCCGGTATTCGGCGTGAACCGGATCTCAGGCGGCGAGACCAACGTTCCCGCCCGGTATTCAAAATCGATCACGGTGTTGCTCCTTCAAGTAGTTTGTTGACCCGCCGGTACGCCCACAGGTAGGCGACGTACGCGTCGATGTTGGTGGTGTCCCAGGCGTGCTCCATCTCGCCGCGTAGCCGGTCGCGCAGCATGTCCAGACCGGCGCGCAGATTCGCGTAGCGCACCGCGTCAGACCATTCGCGGAAGAACACCGGCTGGACGCGGCGCTTCCACTGCACGACACACCAGTCGCCGGAAAACAACTCCCGGAACACAAACCAGCGGCCGCGCGGCTTATCCCAGCGCCCCATCACACCTCCCGGATTTCGTAGC
This sequence comes from Corynebacterium lujinxingii, assembly GCF_014490555.1. Classification (NCBI taxonomy): domain Bacteria; kingdom Bacillati; phylum Actinomycetota; class Actinomycetes; order Mycobacteriales; family Corynebacteriaceae; genus Corynebacterium; species Corynebacterium lujinxingii. The sequence continues at coordinate 1,419,577 of NZ_CP061032.1, forward strand.
GGGTGAGGTTCGACAGCCACATATCGGGGTTCAAACACGGCTCGTGTCGCCATACGCCGTCGTGGTCTTTCACCAGTCCGGTGACGTAGCGATCATCATCGTTCGGATCCCAGTACAAGATGACGGCTTGCTGGCCGTCCTCGGTCTCGGCTCCGGATAGAGGCGGCATCGCCGGCAGTTCCGAGATAGGCCGCGGCTCGGTAATCCGTAGCAGCACCTCGGCGGCGTTGGCCTCGGCAGGGGTGCCCAAAGTGCCACCACTTTCCACCTGCGAGAGAACACGGCGCGCCCACACGCGGGCGTCATGAATGTCAGACATTTACACAGTTCCTTTCAACAGGTCGGGCGGCTACGCGTCCGGGTTGGATTCAGGCTCGACTTCGGCGTCGGTGATGTCCTCGGCGGGAAGTTCATTCCAGCGCTGGGTGCCCTTGGTGCGCAGCGCCTTGTACTCGGCGGCGCCGACGTTTTTCTTCGCGTTTTCGAGTACCGAGACCAGCGCCGAGCGGGTCTCGGCTCGCTCGATATCACCCGCGGCGATGGTGCCGACCTCGGACCATTCCGGCGCGGCCTCCTGCTCCGGGGCGGCGATCGCAGACTGCAGACCAGACGACCCGCGGGATAGCGACTTCGGCTGCGTATCGGTACGACGCGCCTCGGCAAAGACACGGTTTTCAGCCTGCTGCATTTCCTCGTCGATATAGATCCCAGAGGCGAGCGAGCACACATCACGAATCGCAAGGGCCTTCGCACACTTAGCCAACATGTGGGGGCCCATTTGGCTCCACATCGAGTTCGGCGTGCCCTGCTTGGTGGTTTGGCAGAACTGGTCCCAGGTGGCGACGCCGTAGCCGGTGCGACCACCGAGGGTGACCTCGACCTCGCAGGCGGTCGGGTTGGCATCGCCTACCCAGAAACGGTGCGGACTACCGTCGGCGTCGAACCACACCGGCCGGCCGATCGAGCAGTCAACGCCCTTCGCGTCGGCGGTGCGGAACAGCACCTCGCGCAGACCATCAATCGAGGACTGGACGGTCCATTTGGTCTCCCAGCGCTCGGGCTCACCGCGATACCCGCCGGTTTTCGTGCGGCGGCCGACCAGATAAATCTGCTTCAAAAACGGGTCAAGACCAGAGCGCTGCGAGACCATAGCGAGCACATCAAGATCAGCATCAGAGGCGTCATCGGCGCCCATCAGCGCGCGCAGTCGGGCACGCTCGTCGGTGGTGTAGCGCGACAGGTTGCCCTCTTGGTGTACGCCGCGGTCATCGGCGGTGCCGACCAGGTCGCCACCATTGCCAGTGTTGGAGTTTTGCAGGTCAGACATTACTTTCCCCTATTCTTCGGTTTGGTTGTTTTCGGATTGCGCATCGCTAGTCCCATTCCGGCCCGCCCATAGTCATGTGGACGATTAGGCCCTGGCCCTTCGGATCCGGGCGCACCTTTTCGACGACGCGCCCCACCGGCGCCCACGGGTCGAACTTGATCCCGATCGGCTCGTCGGCGGGCATCGAGGCGAACAGCGCGGCGAGATCGCCGGCGGTCACAGCGCGGTCCTTCGGAGGTAGATCGGTCACGATGCCACCTCCGACAGGTCGGCCTTCTTGTCGAACTGGACGTAAGGCTTGCCCCCGGCGCGGGCTCGACGATCGGCAACTTTCACGTCGCCGCACTTGAGCAGGCGGGCGGTGCCCATGAGTTCCATCGCCTCGATTTTCGCGGCGCGGGCTTCAGCCTCCGCGCGGTCCACGCCGGTGATGCGGTCAAGCATGTCCACCGCCTGCCATGGCTCGACCTGGACGACACCCTCCCGGTCAATCTCCGGGTGCAGCCCGCGCACCGTCTCATAGGTAGACACGCGGGAATCCAGGTCGGGCGCGAGACACATATCGAGCGACGCCTGCCACTCGACGAGACGATCGACGATCGCGGCGAATTCATCCTCGCGGAATTCCACGTCGTGGATCTCGGGCTCGCCGTACGGTCCGAGCACAACGGCGCTCGCGCGGTGGATACCGGACACGCCCATTTGAAACTGCACCTGCGCGTAGTAGTCGGCAGGCACGCTGTCGTCGTCGCCCGGGCGGCCCCAATCATCGAACGACATCGCCGTTTTGCACTCGACGATATGGAAGCGCTCACCCGGCGAGGCGGTCGGGAAAAACCCGCGGCGGTCCAACGTGGCGATGTTTTCAAACGGCAACGCGGTGTTGGTGTAGGCGATCTCGAACGAGCCCGCCCGGCGCGGATTCAACTTCGCGCCCGGGTTTTTGTACGCCCACCAGTCAGCGAGAGACGCCTCGGCGATGTGCCCCCACGCCATGCGGTCGCGGTCGGGGATTTCCGGCTCGACGTCGCCGTGCATCTCGTGCCAGATTGAATACTGGCTTTGGAATCGAGAGATGCCCAAGATGGCGGGCACCTTCGAGGCGGTAATAATCCGGCGCCACTCCGAGGTGCCAGGCTGCGGCGGATTCGCAACGACACTAATTGTCACGGCGCACCCCCTTCCGCTCGACGGCTTCCCAAAACGCCGCGGGTGGCGTAGTGGACGTTTTGGGGGCAGCGGCGACTACCTCGACGGCAAGGTGAAGATGTTTCAGCCGGATGTTGACTGCGCGCAGATGATCCTCGATCTCGATCAAGCGGGTGAGCAGAAACAGCACCGCGGCGAACAGGACGACGACCAGGAACGGGGTCACGATGAAGGCCATGATTTCGACGCCGGTCACAGCGCACCTCCGAAACCCGGCGCGCACTGGCCGGAATAGAGCAGCACGTCGAGTGCGGCGTTGGCTGCGATGATTATCAAGTCCAGGGGTTGCATTAGTAAGGGCCCTCCATTACGGCGACTAGGCAATACGAGACGAAAAACATCACGGCGGTCAGCACCGCCCACAAGACCTCGGAGAGGTCGAAGTGAGTACCCGGCGCGGGGTCGATCACCCCGGTGGCTTCGGCGACGGCGGTCAGCTCGGTATCGGTCATGCCGCCACCTCCCGGGAATCGAGGTGATAAGGCACTCCGGCCTCGCACAGATGCTTCACCACGGTGACCACGGTGAGGCCCCGGGCGGCGGCGATGCGGTGAATAGCCGCCGGGGAGCCGATAATCGACGACATGAACTTGAAGTCCTCGACGGTCGCGGCGCGGGCTTGGGCTCGAGGTTGCCGGTTCATGCTGCCCCCTCGGCAAGCGCGTCGATGACCGCCTTCGGGAATCGGGTCCGGGTGCCCAGCGAGATCGGGTGCAGGTGGTTCGCCGAGCCGTTGCGCACGTGATCCTGCAGGGTTGTGCGGCCGAATCCGAGGATGTCGGCGGTCTCGGCGAGCGAGTAGGTCCGGGGCTCTATCGCCCGTTTGCTATGCTTCACGGTTGTCTCCTTTGATGTGACAGGGAAAATGCAGGGCCGTCCGGGTAGCAGCCGGGCGGCTTTTTGCTATTCGGTTGGTCGGGGCGGGCGCAGGAACCGCCTGGGCGGCGAGGCAGCATCTGCCCTTCATGGGCGGCCCTTGTCCGGGGGTCAGCCGAGAATTGTCGGATTAACGCCCGCCCCTAGTGCCTCCGTCCGGTCATGAACCGGCGCCGCGCGTAAGCCGCGGACCGGAGGCTGCACGGGGTGCTACTTGAGTGCTTGCGCGATGCGCTCGAGCACCTCGGCGACGGTGTCGGCGTCGGCGTCGAACTTCTCGCCGTCGAGTTCGACGGTGAAGGTGCCGCCATCGGATTCGGAGTCCGCTTCATCGTCGAAATTGGCCTCGCGCTCGCGGTCGTTTTTGCGCTCGCGGGCTTCTTCGGCTTCGCGGCGGTGCTTTGGGCACAGGCCAGACAGCGGATCATCGTCAGCGTCGGCCTTGTCGGCGGTTTTGGCATCTGCCCCCGTGGCGGCCGCGAAGTCGCTCTCGCCGGTGATGATTCCTTCAAGCACGTACTTGAAGAAGCCGAATGCGTGGTCGATCATCACGGCGGCGGTCATGGCGTCGAGGTCGATATCGGTCTTGCGACGTGCGACGCGGTAGATCGCCGCCCCGCCAGTAAGACGAACTGCCTTGTGGTCGAGCATGTCGGTGAGAGTGCGCAGCGAGTTTGCGATTTGCGTATCGGTTGGCTTGGTGGACATAGGGGTCTCCTTCTTGGGATAGGGATTAAGCCGCTTCAGCGGCCTGTGCGCGGATGGTGAACACCTCGGCGAAATCGACGCCGAGCGCAAGGCCGATACCGGCGACGAATCCGGCGGATACCGGGCGGCCATCGAGTGCGTTACGCACGGTGTGGCGGGTAACGCCGGCGCGCTCGGCGAGTTCGCTAAGGGTCAGGCCGCGCTCGGCGATAAGCGCAGACAGCACGTCTGCCTTCGCGTAGATGTTGGCCTTCATGGATTGCCGGCCTCCTTCGGTAACGTAATTTTCCATCCGGCCTCAGCATGGTAACTCGCTTTACCGTCCGGTGGTAGAACGGTAAACCGGTTTACCCCCGTATGGGTGGTTAGTTTTCTTTCCATCGCAGGTCAACTGGCTTTAGGTGGTAAACCCGTTTACCATTAAGGCATGACAAACTTCAGCGACTGGATCGCCAAAACCACCGGCGGCGCCTCCGCCCGCGCCATCGCCACCGCCGTCGGAATCTCCCACCCCACCGTCCGCAAAAACATCGACAACGCTGACCCCGCCTTCGCGCTCACCGTCGCCGAGCACTACAACGCAAACCCGGTAGACGCCCTCGTCGCCGCAGGCGCCATCACCGACGACCAGGTCACCCGCTACGCCAAGGACAACGGCTTCGGCGTAGACGACTACACCGACCTCGAACTGGCACAACTCATCGTCGACCGCCTCGCCGCCGCCGAGAACGCCGACGCCTCCCCGCTAGCCACCGTGACCGAATTCCCCCTGCCCGATTCGAACACCTCGGACCTCGATATCGACCCCGGCATCTACGCTGCCGACGACAGCGACACCGAACCGGAACCTGGAGATGACGACTATCACGACGGACCCTAACGAGATCGCCACCGCGCTCGGCGTCACCATCGCCGAGCACACCGGCGGCGAAAAGGGCCGATACTACGGCGGGCGACACATCACGCTGCGCCGCGGGCTCGGCCACATCAACCGCCGCTGCACGCTCGCCCATGAACTCGGCCATTGCGTGCTGGGGCATGACCCGGCCGCCACCGGATGGATCAAGCACCGCCAGGAGCGAGACGCCGACCTGTGGGCCGCCCGCCTGCTTATCAGCGCGGTGGACTACCGCGCCGCCGAGCACATCCACGGCCCCCACCCCGGCGCGATCGCCGCCGAACTGGAAGTCACTAAACACCTGGTGGCAGTGTGGCGAGAACACCACCTCGCCGCGGCAACCGGCGAAACCTGAAAATAAAAACGCCCGCGCGCTGGGTAGCAAACGCGGACGGATTACGCCTCCCAAGGAAAGAGACGAGATCGATCATACATGGCGATTCAACGACGAGTAACTAAGACAGGCGCGGTGCGCTGGGTGGCGCGCTGGCGAGATAAAGGGGGGCGTGAGCACTCGCGCACCTTCGACACAAAGCGCGAGGCAAAGACCTTCCTCGCCGACATCGAGGTCAAGCAGGCACGCGGGGCGAACGTGGTGCCGCAAAAGATCACGGTGCGCCACCTTTTTGACGACTGGCTCGCCACCCGCGATATCAGGCCATCCACCCGCGGCGCCTACGAGCACGTGCGGGACATCCAACTCGCCCCGCTTTTGGACTACCCCGCCGCCGAGGTCACGCCCGCCGAGATGATGGAGTGGGCTTCACACCTGCGCACCGGGCGGGCTTGGATAAGCGCCGACGATACGGGCCTGGCGGAGAGCACCGTGCATACCGCGTTGGTCACCGTGGCGAGCGCATTCAAGTGGGGGGTGCAGGAAGGCTACCTGACGCGCTCGCCGGTACGGGTGCCGAGGAAGGACAAAGCGCTCGACCCGGTAGAGATCCCCACCCGCGCGCAGATCGACGCGGTCATCAAACGGGTGGAGACAGGCGGGGCGAAATACGTCGCCAAGGGGCTCGAGAATGTCACGCGCCCGAATCCTGCGGTCACCGACATGATGCACATCGCCCTGTGGGCGGGGCTTCGAGTATCGGAGATCGCCGGCCTGGTCGTCGGCGACATCGACCTGGACGCAGGCTTCATCCACGTGCGCGCGCAACTCGCCCGCGACGGCAAACGCCGCGCCCCGGTGAAGTCGCACACCTCGCGCCGCGACGTGCCGATCGCGCCCGCGCTCGTGCCGGTACTACGCCGGCTCACCGTAGACCGGGCACCTGACGAATGGCTACTGGTATCGAACAATGGGCACCCGGTACAGGTCTCGCACGCCGGCAAGGTGGTGCGCTACGCCGCCGAGAATGCGGGGGCGCCGGGTGTGCATTTCCACGCGCTGCGCCACTTTTTCGTATCCACCATGCTCACCGCCGGGGTCGCGGTGCAAGACGTCGCTGCGGTGGCCGGCCACACCCCGGCGACGACGCTCGAAACGTACGCGCACGTGCTCGACGGCTACCGCGACCGCGTATCGGCGGCCTTCGAGGCACCAGCGTTTAGCGCGCGCGGGATTTCTGCGGGATCGCGCCACCTGCGGGCGGTGGATTAGCAGCGTGAACAGGCGGTTTTGCTACCTACCCCCATATACTCGGCGTACGTGGTCGTGCCAGAACCGCCGAACCCGCCGGCGAGCGTGGTGGCGATGCCGTCGCCGATTAGCGCCCTGCCCTGCAGGTGGTCGAGGTTGCGGTTGGTCATCTCGGCGACGGCCTTGACGTGTCCGACGTTCTCAGCGATGAGCACCACGAGCACCGGCAGCGTCACCAGCACCGCGGAGAGGTGGAACTCCGGGGTGTGGAACTGTGGCAGTCCGACCCAGGCGGCGTCGCCAATGGTGGCCAGGGCGTCGTCGCCAAGCCCGCCGCTCAGCGCTGCGAAGATCCAGCCGACCAGCACACCGATGAGGATGGACAGGCGCGACAGCATCCCGCGGGTGGCCACCGTAATCACCACGATGGTCAGGAGGGTCACCCCCGCGATTGCTGGCTGAGTCTGCACGTTACTCACGGCCGTCGGCGCGAGGTTGAAGCCGATCAGGGCCACAATCGCGCCGGTGACCACGGGCGGCATCACCGCGTCGATCACCCGCTTGCCCGCCCACTGCACCAGCACGCCGACGAGGATGAGTGCTGCGCCGGTCAGCAGCACGCCGCCCAACTGCGCGCCGACGCCGTACTGCTGCGACGCGGTCAGCGGGGCGATGAAGGCGAACGAGGAACCGAGGTAGCTCGGGAGTTGATTGCGGGTGATCAGCAGGAAGATGATCGTGCCCAAACCGGAGAACAACAACGTGGTGTTGACGGGAAACCCGGTGAGTGTGGGCACAAGCAGGGTCGCGCCAAACATGGCAACGACATGCTGCATACCGATGCCGATGGTGCGCGGCCACGACAGCCGCTCGTCGGGGGCGACAACGGCCCCGGGATTAACACGGCGTCCGTCGCCGTGGAGGGTCCAACCTATTGAATTCTTCACGAGTCTTCATTATGGCCCTCGTTTTACAATGATCGCCAATCGTCGCCCCTTGTACCCGACCGGAGTAACTTACAACCCATGGACATCATCATTCGACGCACCCCGGACGAAGTCGGCGCATACGCCGCGGACTGCATCGAGCCGTTTGCCCGCCAGGGCGCCACGATCGGACTGGCGACCGGGTCCACCCCGAACCCGACCTATAAGGAGCTGATCCGCCGCCACCGCGAGGAAGGGCTGAGCTTCGCCAACTGCAAGGCCTTCCTCCTCGACGAGTACTACGGCCTGCCGCGCGACCACGAGCAGTCTTACTACTCCACCATCCGCCGCGAGTTCACCGGCTCCATCGACATCCCGGACGCCGCGGTCGCCTCCCCCAACGGTGAAGCAGAGGATCCGCACTCCGCGGCAGCATCCTACGATCACGCGATCCGCCACGCGGGCGGTGTGGACATCCAGATTCTGGGGATCGGCGCCAACGGGCACATCGCGTTCAACGAGCCGACCAGCTCGCTGCGCTCGCGCACCCGCCTCATCGACCTGCACCCGCGCACCATCGAGGACAACGCACGCTTTTTCGACTCTGCAGACGAAGTGCCGCGCCAGGCCCTGTCCCAGGGCATCGGCACGATTTTGGAGGCACGCCACCTCGTGCTCATCGCCACCGGCCCTGCGAAGGCGAATGCCGTGCAGGCACTTGTAGAAGGCCCGTTGTCGGCGTCCTGCCCCGCCTCGGCGCTGCAGCTGCACAACGCCGCGACCGTCGTTGTCGACGAAAGCGCAGCGGAGCTGCTTTCCGACGCCGAGACCTACAAGGATTTCGACCCGTACTGGCGCTAAGCCGGCGCCAGGCTAGGACACCACAAACTCCGAGTACTGCTCGGCGAGTACGCGCGGCAGGCGGACGTCGATACGCGTGCCTTGCTCCTCGTACTCCTCGGAGCGCACCGTGCCCTCCTCGTGGACGCGGCTGACCACGTCGCCGCGGGTGTAGGGCACCACCATGGTCACGTGCGCGTCGATGGAGTTGAGGAACTGCTCGATGCGCGCTTCTAACTCCTCGATGCCCTCGCCGGTGAGCGCCGAGACGAACACGGCGCTGCGGCCGGTTTTCTCGAACGCATGGCGCAGTTCGGCGAGCACGAGCGGGTCTGCGTCGTCGATCTTGTTCACCACGACGATCTCGGGCGGCATCTCGTCGCCGGAATCGCGCGTGACCTCGGCGAGCACCTCGTTGACCGCCTCGATCTGCTTAAGCGGAAACGGGTCAGATCCATCCACGACGTGCAAAACAAGATCGGCGCCGCCGACCTCTTCGAGTGTGGACTTGAACGCCTCGACCAGCTGGGTGGGCAAGTGCCGGACAAACCCGACGGTATCGGTGAGTACAACGTTGCGGCCGTCGGCCAACTTCGCCTTGCGCGTCGACGGGTCGAGGGTGGCGAACAACGCGTCCTCGACCAGCACGCCCGCACCTGTCATCGCGTTGATGAGCGACGACTTGCCCGCATTAGTGTAGCCCGCGATCGCGATCTTCGGGATCGTGGAGCGCTGCCGCTGCGCGCGTTTGACCTCGCGCGCCGTGGCCATGTCGCGCAACTGGTGGCGTAGTTTCGCCATCTCGGTGCGCAGGCGCCGGCGGTCGGCCTCGATACGGGTCTCACCGGGTCCGCGAAGGCCCACACCGCCGTTGGAGCCGGCGCGGCCACCAGCCTGGCGCGACAGGTTGCCGCCCCAACCACGGGTGCGGCTATACAGGTACTCCATCTGCGCCAGGCTGACCTGGGCTTTACCCTCTTTACTCTTCGCGTGCTGAGCGAAGATGTCCAGGATGAGCATGGTGCGGTCGATGACCTTGATCTTCAGCGCTTCCTCGAGCGCGATCATCTGCGACGGCGAGAGCTCACCGTCAAAAATCACCGTGTCTACACCCGTCGAGAGCACGATCTCGCGCAGCTCCGCAACCTTGCCCGAGCCGATGTAGGTGCCCGGGTCGGGCTTGTCACGCTTTTGGTACAGCATGTCGACAACCTCGGCACCAGCCGTTTTCGCCAGCGCCGCCAATTCCCACATGCGGGCCTCGATCTCGGCGACCGTGCCCTCGGTCCAGGCACCGACGAGCAGGACTTCCTCGATGCGGAGTTTGCGGTACTCCACCTCGTAGATGTCCTGCTGGTCTTGCTGGCGCACCTCCGTGGCGCCGGTGACCGAGCGGAACGCGTTGCGGTCTTCCAGGTCGAGCGCACCGACAGTCGGGCTCATGTCCTCTTGCGGTGTGTTGTGGCGAAACGCCTCGCGCAGGAGTTCGTCGTGGGCGCGTTCTTCCGGCGTGGTGTCGTCGTCAAGCGAAAAACGCTCGCGGTTGCCACCGAATCGGCCGAGGTTGGGTTCAGTCATTAAATCCTTGGTTGTAGCTGGAAACGTCTTCTTCATATCTACCCGATCAAACGCGACAAGGCCCGGGATTCTTCCCAGGTGGGGCGTGCGTCTAGAATCGAAGCCCATGAGCACAGCAATCAGCACGGACCTCGCCTCCATTGGCTTGAATTTCGAAAAATGGCAGGACGCTGTGGAAGCCGCTATTGCCACCGACCGTCTCGCTGTCACCGGTGAGGTGCGTGGCGGCCAGCTGATCCAGTACGCCGACCCCTCCGGTGCGCGGCTGAATATCCTCGCGGTCGAGCCGTTCGCCACCTTCGCCGGCTTCGACTCGGTCACCCGCGCGTTTGCTCACATCACGCCCGTCAACGACGTTGTCGCGCTCGCCGACGTTGTCGATCCGCGCGGCAACACCATCGCCTCGCTGACCGTCAACCTCGCCCAGGAGCCGCTGCTTGTCGACGACCCCACGCTGCAATGGCAAGAACTGTCCGTCACGGCTTTGGCCCTGTCGACGGAGCGCTACGAGTCCACCGAGGCGTACCTCGCGCTGCACCCGGGTGCAGTGGTTGGTTCCGTGACCTCCCCGGGCGCTGAGGCCGTCGCCTCCGGCGCCGCCTCTACCCCGGATGCCAGCGCGGAATTCTCCGGCCGCGTCCTCGACGCCGAGTACCGCACCTCCGAACTGACCGGCCAGCGCTTCATTCACGTCTCTGTGGACGCGGCGTTCCCGTTCGACGTGTGCCTGCCCGACGGCGACCTGCCAGCACGCGACTCCGTCATCGCCGGCACCGCCGTCATGGCTGGCTCCATCCCCACCCCGTCCGGTGGCGGTTGCGGCGGTTGTGGCGGATCCTGCGGCTGCGGCGGCCACTAGCCGTGTAGGGACCGACCGCGATGCGTTCACCGGACAGAGACTTATCGAGGGCACTTTTGGGCGCACTGGTGCTCGCCGCGTCAGTGCTGCTTATCCTCACCCTGAAACTGCCCGGTCTGCTGCTGTCGGTCTTGCTCGCCATCGGTGCGTTTTTGTTTAGCCGGCGACTCCAAGTCGATCCGGAAATCACGGCGATGCGCTCGTCGCTCATTTATGCGCGCGACGACATGATCGAGGTGCTCGACGCCTACGAGCAGATGCAAAACGGAGCCACCGCGGCGGACATCGCGGACCGCACCCTCTACTACCCCGCCCTGGCGAACCCGGATAATTCCGTGCCCCAGGTCAACGAGTTTCTCCTGCGCGCCTCCTCGGCGCGTCGCTTCATCGAGCGTGTCGACGGCTACCTCGAATCCCCCAGCACCGACAAGGCACAACTCGAGCGCATCCTCACGGTTGCCGACGAGCGCGCTTTCGAACTCCAATCCGCCTGGGACGACGCACGCCGCGCCGCGAAGGAAATCGGCCCGGCGTAGGACTCCGTTGGCGGTTTAGAACGTCACCTTGACCTCGATGGCAGGGCCGAACGCCAGCACCGCAGCGACGATCAACCCGAGTGCACCCAGCACGCCGAAGACGATGCCGACCACCTTGCCGGCCTCGCTCGAACCTTCCGGTTGCTCCTCCGGTGTTGTTGTGTCCGGTGTTGGTGTGCCCGGAGTTTCTGTGGTCTCCGTTGTTGTCGGCGTGGCCGTCGGCGTAGTGGTTACTACCGGAATCGTCGTCTCGGTGGTTGCTTTCGTGGTTACCGGCGTGGTCACGGTGGTCGGGACAGCTACCCGAGTGGTGTTTACAACGGTAGACACGGCAGTTTCCGTGGCCGTCACGGTCGCGGTGGCTGTTGCCGTTGCCGTTGCCGTAGCGGTGGCTGTCGCGGTTGCCATCGCTGTGGCGGAGGTCGTCGAGTGAGCGGTGGCGGTGGTCGTCGCCACGGCGGTAGTAGTTTCCGGCGCTCGCGACGGCGAGGCATCCACAGTGGTTGTCGTTGATGTCGTGGACGGTACGACCGTAGCCGGGCTCTTCGGCGTCTCGGCGCGGGTCGTCTTGGCCGACGGCGCGACGCTGGTTACCGTCGCCGTCTGCGCCGTCGTGGTTTGCGCCTTCGTGGTCTGCACCGGCGTGGTCGGCGTCGGCTTATTGGGTCGAGGCGAGCCGGGGAACTCGATGCGGACCGTGTCCTGAGCGTTGCATGCGTTGCGTGCGGCGGAAAGCACCGTGCTGTATTGGGAGGCTTGGGCATCGATGCGTGCGAGTTCCGGTGTGGCCTTCAGCCCTGCGCGAAGATTATCTAAGTCGCCGCTTTCATACGGCACGGCGTCGAAGATCCAGTCCAGGACGTCGTTGACCGCATCGTTCGAACCGCTTGCCTGCTCATCAGCGTAAATACGGCCCGGCGCGCCACCGTCCCAGAGGATACTTTGGGGGAACAACGCCGGGTCGTCGCGAAGCACGAGTGCGCCGAGGTAGAGCATCATGACCGAGAGCCTGCCCTGGTTGAACGCGGTGAAGCCGTTGAAGGTCAGCGCGGTCTTGAGGTGCACCACGTCGAACCCGTTCGGTTCCTCGCCGCGAAGCACTTGTTGGAACACCCGGCGGATGCGCTCGTCGCGAAGCAACTTCTCGCCCTTGTCCCGCATGCCTGGGTGCTGCTTCTCCACCACCGCGATCAGTGCTGAGGAAAGCGCAGTGGAGGCGTCGAGGGTGAAGCGCTGGATCTCCTTGTCCTCTTTACCGGTGAGCTTGACTGCGCAAACGAGCTGGCCGTCGTCGCCGAGGTGGTGGGGTGCGATATCCGCCGCCTGGACTGCTGGCGCCACCGTTGCGGCGGCGAGGGCGGCCACCGTGGCGGCGGAAGTGAACATTGTGCGGCGCATACCAAAATCCTTGGAAAGAGTTGTACGTATGTAGGTGTTTTTCGCATCTAACGTACAGACACCTCAGCAACCGCTGCACATCAGCTAGACAATTCACCTCGGAAGACGATTGTGGACGGCCCGGTCATAGTCGCTTGCCCCTCGTTGAGCTCGACTTCTACTGCCCCGCCGGGGACGTTGACGGTGACGGTTCCGTGCTCCACGCCGGCGTCGGCCAGCACAGCCTGCGCTGCTGCAACCGTGCCGGTCCCGCAGGAGCGCGTCTCGCCCACGCCGCGCTCCCAAACGCGCATGTGGGTCTGCCCATCTCGGAGCTCAGTGAGCACCTCGACGTTGGTTCCTTCCGGGAAGAACTCAGGGTCGAAGGTGGGTGCGACGAAATTCATGTCAGCCAGCCCGGCAGCGGTAAGCCCCGGTATCACGCAGGCGAGGTGAGGGTTGCCGACGTTAACGCCGAGACCCGCAAACTGGTGATCCCCCATCGAAGCGGTAGACACGCCGGTGACCTCGACCGCACCCATGCCGACGGCGACTACCGCGTCCGTGCTGTCCGCCGAGAGCACCCGGATGTGCTTGACGCCGGCGCGGGTGTCCACATAGAACTCCCGGGCGTCTTCCAACCCTTCGGCGACGAGCACGTGGGCAAACGCGCGGATGCCGTTGCCGCACATCTCGGCGACGGATCCGTCGGCGTTGCGGTAATCCATAAACCACGTCCCGTCGCGTCGCACGACCCGTAGTAGACCGTCGCCGCCGACTCCGGCACGGCGGTCGCACAGGAATGCGACTTGATCAGGTGTCACATCGTTGTGGTCGTCGACGTCGATGAGCACGACGAAGTCGTTTTCGGTGGCATGCGCTTTGATGAATTTCACGCCAGCGAGTCTAACGCGCGGCCCGGCACGTCAGGGTCCGCGGCGTCGAGCCAGGTCGTGCGCGGGTCCCGGTTGAACCAGGAGCGCTGCCGGCGCACGTAGCGACGAGTACCCGTGATCGTTTGCTCCAGCGCTTCCTGTTCGGTGAGCTCACCGTCGAGCATCGCGAGCACCTGCGCGTAGCCAATGGCGCGGCCAGCGGTGGAGTCGCGTACGAGGCCGTCGTCGACAAGCGAGCGCACCTCGTCGACAAGCCCCTGCTCGAACATGAGTCTGGTGCGCAGTTCAATGCGCGGGTTGAGCCAGTCGGCGTTGATGCGCAGTCCCAGGATGCGGGTGCCCCAGCGCGGCGGGGCGTTTTTCGGCGGCTGGGAGGCTTTAAACGGCTTGCCGGTCAGTTCGATGACTTCCAGCGCGCGCACGGTACGTCGCGGGTCTTTGTCCTCGATTATGCTGGCGGCCTCCGGATCCACCTGCTCAAGTTCGGCGTGCAGGGCGTCGACGCCGATATCAGCCAGGCGCGCCTCGTAGCGGGCGCGCACGGCGGGGTCGGTCGGTGGGAAGGACCAGGCGTCGATAAGCGACTGCACATACAGCATCGAGCCACCGACCAGCACCGGCACCTTGCCGCGCGACATGATTTCCTCAACCGTTCCCACCGCGAGCGTTTGATACTCCGCCACCGAGGCCGTCTTCGTCACGTCCCAAATGTCCAGCATGTGGTGCGGGATCCCCTCGCGCTCGTCGACCGGCAACTTCGCCGTGCCGATATCCATGCCGCGATACAACTGCATCGAATCGACATTGACCACTTCCCCATCAAAGTGGTGCGCAAGAGCGATACCCAGCGCGGACTTGCCGCTGGCGGTAGGACCTACAACTGCGATCGGGTTCATACACTCCACTCCGCCACATACCTCCCGACACCGAGCGAAGCGTCGGCGTCGATCAGCCGCGCGTTCTTGCGGTCAAGCGCCGCCAGCTCGCGCCACAACTGCGGCTCGAGCACATGCGTATCGACGACCACCGCTTCCGCCCCGCCCAGCCACCGCACAATCCCTTGATGCGTCTCCGGCGCGCCGGGCTGCAGGGCCAGCGGTGCGCGCTCGGTGAGTCCTGCAGGCCCATCCACCACGACGACGGTGACCGCATCAGCGTCCAGGTTGCCGATCTGCGGGCGCACCTCACGAACCTCCGGATCGCCGAGAGCGTATCGGCCAACGATTTCGCCAAGGTGATTGCCCGCGCGGACCGTCACCCCCGGCCCGCCCCAGGCCCGTAGCGAGCCTGCGTGGGCGGTGCGCCATTTGTTTTCGAGCGAGCACACGATGTCGATCGGGCGGCCATCTGCAGTACCGGCGAGTGACCGGGTGGCGGCAAGGAGGCGTTGCGAGGGTTCGTCGTCACGCGAAAGCGCCAGCGCAGGCGATCCCGGGATGATCCAAACGTTTCCTGTCACCCGTTCAACCCTACCCAGCGCACCCGAACACCCCCGCGGTGCCGCAACTGGCTGTACGATCGCAAGCATTGCGCAAAGGCAGCCGCGACGCGCGGCACAGTGCGGCCCAGGCCGCGGAAAGGACGACCACAATGACCGAGTCGAACTCCACCCCGAAACCGGGCAACATACCTTCTCCTGCCGCGATGGCGAAAAAGGGCCCGAAGCCGGGCCCGAAACCCGTCGCACCGACCATCACCCCGGCGCCGACACCGGCTCGCGAGAAGTCGGATCCGTCGAAGTTCGGCCGAGTCGACGACGAAGGCAACGTCTTCCTCACCCGCGGCGGCACCGAGCGCCAGATCGGCTCCTGGCAGGCAGGCACGCCTGAGGAAGGGTTGGCGCACTACGGGCAGCGTTACGACGACCTGGTCACCGAAGTCGAACTCATCGAGACGCGCCTGCGCGCCCACCCGGAGGATGCCGACGCGATTCGTAAATCGGCCGAAGCGCTGAAGGCGTCGCTTGACGACGCCGCCGTAATCGGCGACATCGACGCCGTCGAGTCCCGCCTCGATGCCGTCATCGCCGCCTCCGCCGACGCCCGAGAGCAGGCAAAGGAGCAAAAGGCGGAGCGTCGAAAGGCAGCCATCGCCCGGAAAGAGGCCCTCGCTGCCGAGGCCGAGGACCTGGCGGAAAACTCGACCGAGTGGAAGCGCGCAGGCGACCGCATCCGCGAGATCCTCGAGGAGTGGCGCGGCATCCGCGGCATCGACCGCGCGACCGACGACCAGCTCTGGAAGCGCTACTCCCGCGCCCGCGACAGCTTCAACCGCCGCCGTGGCTCCCACTTCGCCGAACTGGACCGCAACCGCGCCCAAGCCAAGAAGATCAAAGAGGAGCTGGTCGAGCGCGCCGAGGCGATTCAAGACTCCACCGAGTGGGGCGAGACCGCCCGCGCCTACCGCGACCTGATGACCGAGTGGAAGGCCGCCGGTCGCGCCCCACGCGAGGTGGACGACAAGCTCTGGGAGCGCTTCCGCGCCGCCCAGGACCACTTCTTCGAGGCACGCAACGCAGTCAACGCCGAACGCGACCGCGAGTTCGAGGCCAACGCGGAAGCCAAGGACGCACTACTCGCCGAGTACGACGCCCTGATCGACCCGTCCAAGGGGCTTGGCGGCGCGAAGGCGAAGTTGCGCGAACTGCAGGACAAGTGGGACGAGATCGGCTATGTGCCACGCGGCCGCGTGCGCGAGTACGAGGACAAGATCGGCCGCATTGAAAAGCGCGTGTCGGACGCCGAGGATTCCCGCTGGCGCAAGTCTGACCCGGCCCAGCAGGACAAGGTCAACCAGTTCCAGGTCAAGGCGGACGACTTCGAGCGCCAGGCCCAGGATGCCGAGGCGAAGGGCGACTCCGCTAAGGCGGCGACGCTGCGCGAGCAGGCGAAGCAGTGGCAGGAGTTTGCCGACGTCGCCGCGAAGGCCGTGAACGAGGACTAATTGCTTCACGCCCAACAGTTTGTCCCCCGCCCTGGCTCGTCGGAGGCAGTGGTCGGGGGATACGCCTTTTCCGCCACCCTTGCCATCCAGGACATCACGGGGCTTGCCACCTCCGGGGTGTCCGCCTCGCACATCGCGAAGCGGCTCGAACCGTCTACCGAGTCCGAAGCGATCCTGTTCGCGCTCACGTCCGAGCAGCCGCTGCGCCCCGTGACCGATTTGGGCTACCGCGAACTTTTCGACGACGACCTCGACCACACCGAAGCATGGCTCTTTGTCTCCCTGCCGCTGCTAGAAGACCGCCAGGTGATCGAGGCGAACTTCACCTTCGACTCCGAGATCGCGCCGCTTCCCGGCGAGCCCGTCCCCACCGAACCGTGGGTGGCGGCACTGTCGCTTCTCGACGACCTGTCGACCCGCTTGGGCCGCCCCATCTGCCAACTCTGGGTGACGCACTCCCCCGGCGACGACACCCCGCCGGGCGTGGTCGAGGCCGGCTACACCGCCGCATTCCGGGAAGACCAAGCGACCTTCGAGATCGCGGGTTTGGATTCACTTCCTGCACTCGCACCCGCCGAGTTTGCGGTGATTGAGGGGCCCGGCTTTTTCTCGCGCCGCAAAGCCGGACCGCAGGAAGTGGAGCAGTTCTCTAGCCTGCTCACCGCGGCCTCTCGCGACTATCCGCGCGGCGAATTGATCATGGACACCATCGACTGGGACCTTGCGCGCATCCGCGACGCCGGTGCGCGTCTCAAGGATCGCGGCGGGGCGCAGCTGACCGGGCTCGCCTACGTCGACGGTGTCATCGTCGGCTTATGTGAAGTCGTGCGCTTCCATGCCGACGACGCATCCGTGTGCGAACTTGGGTTGGTCTACGTACTCCCCGAGCACCGCGGTCGCGGCATCGGCGCTGCCATGCTGCGCGCATCGCTTTCGCGCGCGAAGGAAGTCTGGGAGGACCTGGAAACCGCCTACTGCTCCTACCCCGCCGACTCCCCCGCGGCGAACGCCATCATGCGGGGGCTGGACGCGGAGGTGGTTTCTTCCACCACCGCGTGGCAGAAACGGTAGGCAACGCGCTCACCTGGTAAATGCCGATATCGGCGTTTGCAAGGTGAGCTGCCACAAAAGCCCAGGTCGCGGATTGGCGGTCGCGCTAAACGCCGATATCGGCTTTTGCGGGCTGGGTGCCCCGCCCCGAGCTTCTACGCGTTAGTCCAAGGATTTGCGGTGTCGCTCTGCTGCGCGGGCACGGCGGTCGTCGATAAGCAGAGGGTTTTCCTGCTCCCTGGTCGCGGCGCGCTGCGCCAGCGCCACCTCATCCTTGCCTTGTGCCTCGGCGCGCTGCTTAGCGGCGGCCGCCTGCTCCTCGTTGCGCGACAGAATCAGAGGGAACACCGTGAACACCACGATCACTGCCGCGAGCAGGACCAGGTAGTAGCCGGGGCCACGGCTGATGCCGGAGGCGTTGGAGTTGCGCAGCCAGATGCCAAGCACGGAGTAGACCAGCGAGACAGTGGTGACCATCCACGCTGGTACTGCGAGTGCGAAGCGCTGCGTGGCAACGGCAAGTGTGGTCAGGACACCGACGCCGATAAGCGAGATCCACGCGAAGACGTACTCCGTGATCGCAGTTTGGGCGTCCCTCGCCGCGTCAGTGGCGGCGAGCACCTGCCACAGCGACGCCCCGCCGACGAACGGCAGGAACAGCGCCACCAAATAGATGGCTAACGCGGCGGCGAGCACCCAGCGTTTCGCGCCCATGTCCACGGTGGATGCGGCGTTCTTCTCCGCGCGGGCAAGGGATTCGGTGTTGGGCTGCGTCATGACAGTCACTGTAGCCCTTAGTGCCTGCTATTGATTAGCAGCTACTGCGCGAGCGCCGCAGCCGGCGGAATAGCCGCGGCCCGGCGCGCCGGTAGCACTGCTCCAATCGCCGAAGCAGCGAGCAAGCCCACCACCAGTGCGGCGAACGAAGCCCACGGGATCGCTGTCACAACATGGAGCTTCTCGCCTCCTAGTAGCGCATTCGCCCCAGTAACGCCGAAGAGCACTCCGAATACCACGCCAATGAGTCCAGCAGCGAGAGCGAGCAGCAACGTCTCAGTCAGAACCATCCCTGTAATTTGGGTGCGCCGGGCTCCAAGGGCACGAAGCAGACCTATTTCTCGATAGCGCTCGGTAACTGAAAGCGCAACGGTGTTGGATAGTCCCACTACTGCAATGACCAGCGCAACAGCGAGAAACGCGAGTCCGAGCGCAACGAATCGTGTGAGTTCCGCATCCGCCTCGAGGCGTTGGACGGCCGGGCTGTTCAGCGTTGCCACACCGGGTAGCTCGCCAATCGCATCCGCCGCGTCAAGTGGGTCAGCTCCGGGCACCCCCTTCACCCACACGTTGGGCGTAGACACCGCGAATCGTGCAAGATCCGATTGGTGCACGATGCCCATCAGAGGCGCGCCTTCGATAACCGTGATGTCGAAGGGGTGTGCATTGCCAGACTGACGGAGGGTGACGGTGACTAGCCCTGACCCCGCAGTGGTCTCCGGTGTGGGTGGCAAAATGATCGTCCCTGGCTCGGGTTCAGGGATGATCGCGTCGGTGCGAAGCACGCTACCTAGCTGCGGGGTCCACGCTGCCACGGTCATCGGACCGTCACTATCCGGCGATGCAGCGAACTCCGCGTCAAGCACGACGTCTGACACGACGGCAGTATTTGCAACCTGGGGAAGCTGACTCACGCGGTTGCCTAGCTCCACAGGGTTGTCCGTGTCTCCGGCTGGAGTGACAATGATGTCGGTTGGTGTCGCAGCCTCGACAATTTCGCCCAACGTGGCCTGGGCCGTAGCGCTTCCGGAGAGCAACGCTGCCATTAATGTCGCCCCTAGCCACACTGCCGCTGCGGTGGCGTCAGATCGCCCGGGGTGGCGCCGCAGCTGCTCGCTGGCAAGCGCCGCGTGCGCTCCCCCTCGAGCAATTGCTATCCGGCCGAAACCCAGTGCCGTACTCGTAAAGATTTGCGCTCCAGGGCTCAACAAGCCGGCACATGCGAGGAGCGCTCCTGTGATCACCAGGGCCAGCGACTGAGTGGCCCCGCCGGTGACGGTCACAGCTATCCCGGTGAAGACGAGCAACACCGCTAACACCGTGCGCGAACCACCCCCACCACGAGAACCGCCAGATGTCCGGACTGCTGGCTCCGTAAGACGAAGGGCTTCGACTGGCGCGACACGAGTTGCCCGTCGAGCCGGCCTCACAGACGACAACACGCTAGGAAAAACTCCAGCAGCCAATCCAAGCGCGATCAGCCGCATCCAGAATCCCGCATCTGCTGACGCGGCAGGCATCCCCTTCAGCGCCAAAACCCCGGCAACCACGCCAAGTGCGATTCCGCCCGCCGCACCAAGTGCGCCGGCGACAGCGGCGCTGGCAATTACCGACGTAAACACCTGGCTTCGCAAAGCACCTATGCTCCGCAGTAGCGCAATCTCCCTCGTACGGCGTGCAAGCTGAAGTCTGTAGTTGTTACCAACCACCACGAGCGCAGCAAGTAAGGCGACAGCGGCAAGCAGATGCAGCGCGAGCATTACAGTTTGTGTGCCAGCTTCGTACTTCGACGCGTTCGCAGCAACGTATTCGCTGCTGCTCTCGACTCGCGCGGTAGTGCCAAATTGAGCAACTTTCTCGGCAACCTGTGCCCGAACATCGTCGACGCTGCCGCTTGCATGAACAAATGCCGCGTTGCTTCCCGCGATCCCCAACAGCCGCTGAGCGGCACTGCGCGAACACAGAAGCGTGGGCAGGGACGGCTCCATCGCCGCGCCGGGGTCAGCCTCCGCGGTGCCGACAACGACAATGGTTTCGGAACCGCCCCCGTTATTCTTGAGGTTGATCTCGGCGCCGGGCAGATAACGCATCGGCTTTCCTGGGGTTTCCACAATGACCGACTCTTTGTCACTGGTGGGCATACGCCCCGCAGTGAGGCGAAACAACGTGTCGTCGAGAAGCGATTGCACTCCGATGGCTGCGCCTATTTCATCGTCGACCACCGCGATACCGGCAGTCTGTTCTTCGACCTTCTCTACTCCTGGCACTGCCCTGATCCCTCCAACGAGATCTGAGGGCAATGCCGAGTCAGCACCGGTGAGTGTGACAATGAGGTCAGCGTCGCCGGTTGCGGTGCGCACGGCTCGCTCGAGATCTCCGCGTACACCTGCTTGGAGGAAAACGGTAAATGTCACGAGCGCTGTAGCAAACAGGGCAGCGATTAAGTTCGCTGGCGAAGTGCGAGAGATACGGAGCACGCTAATTCACCGGCCTGACGACAGTGTCGTTGGCAATACTGCCATCGCGAAGCTCCACGATTCGATCAGCCCATTCGGCTACGGCTGCGTCATGGGTGACCAATACGAGAGTTTGGTTGAGCTCATCCGTGAGGTGCCTTAAGAACCGGATGAGGCTCGCACTCGTAGCTTGGTCAAGCGCGCCGGTGGGTTCATCAGCAAAGATGATGTCCGGCTGAGTAATCAGCGCGCGGGCGACAGCAACACGTTGTTGCTGTCCTCCGGAAAGCTCTGTCGGTTTGTGAGTGAGGCGGTCCTGCAAGCCCAGGATCGCCACAATGTGATCGAACCAATCCGGATCCGCCAAGCGTTTGGCCATTTTCAATGGCAAGACAATGTTGTCTCGCGCGGTGAGCGTAGGAATCAGGTTGAACGCCTGAAAAATGAACCCAATCCGGTCACGTCTAGTGATGGTGAGCTTGTCGTCGCTCATCGCGGTGAGCTCGTCGCCGTCCAGTACGACCCGTCCCGCGTCCACGGTGTCCAGACCCGCAGCGCACTGTAGAAGCGTGGATTTGCCGGAACCGGAAGGGCCCATAATTGCGAGGAATTGCCCACGAGGAACATCCAAACTCACCCGATCAAGCGCTCGAACCGCGCCCGCACCCGTGCCGTAGGTTTTCTCTACTGCGTGGATGTGCAGCAAGGGAGAAGGTGTCATGGGGACAGTGTCCCCGACGCCGACGCGCCCCCACATCGGCCTGCAGTACACAAATTCCATCTACTGCAGGAGGATGTATTGCGTACCAACGACGGAGGACAATACAGAACATGGTTGAGGATCTCGCCAAACGCGTCAAAGCCCACCCAATGGTGTGGGGCTGCATAGTTGCGACGCTTTCCCTCCCGTTACTCACGATCGGAGCACTATCCCGGTACCCGCTCCCCGACGAGTGGCCTAATCTTTTTCTAGCAATGGCGTTCACCCTGCCCCTGGTATTCCTGTTCGCCATGCCGGAACTCACCGTGATACTCAGCGTCCCCGCGCTCGTGGGCCAGGTGTTTCTGGGCCGGCTCGCGGAGGCCGCGGATCTCACCTCCGGCAACGTCGTCCCGCTCGTCGGACTGTGCGCCATCGCTATTCGTCGAGAATCGAAGACCACACGCTGGTGGACTGTGGCATCAGTGCTCGCGATGACCGTCCACACATGGTTCCGGTGGAACAGTTCGACACTTCGGCCAGCACGCACGCTCGTCGATTGGGTTCTCGATCCGATCCCGGTGCTGTTCGTTTCCGCGATCCCGGTGATCGGTGCCGTGTTGATTGGTGTGGTTGTCCGCATGCATCGAGAGCGCACAACCATGCTCGCCGTCCAAGCAGCGCAAACCGAACGCGACCATCGCCTCACCACTCAACTCGCCGTAGAACAGGAACGATCGCGCATCGCAGCAGACCTCCACGACATACTCGCCCACTCCCTGTCAGTCATCGCAGTACAGACGGATGCTGCGGCACATGTGCTCAAACAGTCTCGCAACTCGCCATCCGATGCCTTTGATGCAATCAGTGCCGCACACGCGGCCGCTGTGCAGGCTCTGCAGGACACCCGCAACCTGGTTCGTGCAGTCGGTTCTGAGACCGAAGGCCACGCCCCACAGCCCACGCTGGGGCAACTTGCTGACCTGGTGCGATCGTGCGACCCCACGGGTAAGCGCTTCGAGCTTGTCGGTACCGACGACCTCTCAACAGCCCCGCTGTCGCCCTCTGCCCAGGTCGCGTTGTACCGCATCGTGCAAGAGTCACTCACAAATGTCATGCGCCACGCCGGTGAAGGGGCCCAAGCGCGCGTAGCCGTCACCGAAGTGGGTGAGCACTTCCGCGTCGAAATCGTCGATAGTGGCACTTCCCTCCAAACCGACGACTCCCGCGGCAATGGAATTGCGAACATGACCCAGCGAGCTCGAAGCGTGGGAGGGAAGCTTGTTGCGGGCCCACGGGCCGAGGGAGGCTTCTCTGTGGTCGCACAGGTGCCGATTGCAACCCAGGAGGTCAAGGCATGATTCGCGTCTTGCTTGTCGACGACCAAGAATTGGTACGAACCGGCTTTCGCTTAGTGCTTAGCACCGCGCCGGATATCGAGGTGGTCGGCGAGGCTGCAAACGGCAACGAAGCACTCGAACTGCTCGAGAGCGGGTTGGCCGTGGACGTGTGTTGCATGGATATACGCATGCCGCACATGGACGGGATTGGAGCGACGCAAAAAATCACCGTAGCTGGCTACCCCACCCGCGTGATTGCTCTAACCACCTTCGATCTGGATGAATACGCCTATGAAGCACTCGCTGCAGGCGCATCAGGGTTCATGCTCAAGGACTGCGGTGCAACCGATCTCATATCGGGGATTAGGACCGTTGCCACTGGCAACGCGATGCTTGCCCCTTCGACCACTGCACGGGTGATCGATCGATTCCGCCCCCATATGGCCGCACCGAGTCCTTCCGCGCTAGCGGCCAAACTCGCAGAAGAACTCTCACCCCGCGAGCTCGAGGTGCTCACTGCCATCGCGCGGGGACAAAGCAACCAAGAAATCGCCGCATCACTGCACATGGCGGAAACAACCGTGAAAAGCCATGTCGGTCGCCTCCTGAGCAAGCTCAACGCGAGGGATAGGGTTCACCTCGTCATCATTGCGTACGATGCCGGTCTAGCCACTCCGCGGCAGTGAACCGAGGAGGCTACCCTAGCCACCGCAGCAGACGGAATCTGCCGGTGCGGCGGCGGGCTGGCCAATCGTTGGCAAGCCGAGCCCCACCCCCACGGGTGCAGTGGTGGGCACCTGGCCCGCAGCCGAATTGTCGCCCGCCTTGGTGCGGCGGTGGTTGCGCACGCCCGCGTCCGCAATGAGGAAGTGCGGCTTGGAATCCGTGACCGTTACGGTCACAAAGTCGCCGGGACGAATCTCGCGGTCGATCTCGCCCTCCACAGCGAAGTGCACCAGGCGGCCGTCGCGTGCGCGCCCCGACATGCGGTGCGTTCGGTCATTCTTCCGGCCGCCCTCGGCCTGGACCAGCAGCTCCTGCTCCGTGCCGACGAGCTTCGCGTTCTCCTCCGCACTGATGCGCTCCTGCAGCTCGAGCAGACGCTCGAAACGCTCCTGCACCACGGCCTTCGGAATCTGCTGTTCCATCTCAGCTGCCGGAGTGCCGGGGCGCGGCGAATACTGGAACGTAAACGCCGAGGTAAAGCGAGATTTCTCCACGACATCGAGCGTCGCCTGGAAATCCTCCTCCGTCTCACCCGGGAAGCCGACGATGATGTCGGTGGTAATCGATGCGTGAGGGAGCTTTTCACGCACTTCATCCAAAATGGCGAGGAACTTCTTCGAACGGTACGACCGGCGCATGTCCTTGAGCACCTTGTCCGAACCGGACTGCAGCGGCATGTGCAGCTGCGGGCACACGTTCGGCGTTTCCGCCATCGCATCGATGACATCGGACGTGAACTCCGCCGGGTGCGGCGAGGTAAACCGCACCCGCTCAAGGCCCTCGATGTCGCCGCAGGCGCGCAGCAGCTTGGAAAACGCGGAGCGGTCGCGCTCCATCTCCTCATCGACGAAGTTCACCCCGTAGGCGTTCACATTCTGCCCGAGCAGGGTGACCTCGGAGACCCCCTGGCTCACCAGCGCCTCCACCTCCGCCAGGATGTCGCCCGGGCGGCGGTCGAGCTCCTTTCCGCGTAGCGACGGCACGATGCAGAACGTGCACGTGTTATTGCAGCCAACCGAGATGGACACCCACCCGGCGTAGGACGACTCGCGTTTCGCCGGCAGCACCGACGGGAACACCTCGAGGGATTCGACGATCTCCACCTGGGCCTCGTCCTCCACGCGTGCCCGGTCAAGCAGCGCCGGAAGCGCGGAGATGTTGTGGGTGCCGAACACCGCATCGACCCACGGCGCCTTCTCAATGACCGTGTCGCGGTCCTTCTGCGCAAGGCACCCGCCCACCGCGATCTGCATGCCAGGGTGATTCTTCTTCGTGTTTTTCAACTGCCCCAGGGAGCCGTACAGACGCTGGTCCGCATTGTCGCGCACTGCGCAGGTATTAAACACGACCAGGTCGGGCTCAGTGTCCTTATCGGCCGCAACGTAGCCGGCGTCCTCGAGCATGCCGGACAGGCGCTCGGAGTCGTGCACGTTCATCTGGCAGCCGAACGTGCGCACCTCGTAGGTGCGCGGAGTAGAGGTTTGGGAGGTGTTCGCCGTAGTCACGGCGAGACAGTCTAACCAGCGAGCACCCGTGCGCCTAACCGGTGTTTTCTACCTCCGCGATGCGCTCGTCGAGCACCTCTCGGGCGATACGCATCGACATCCCCTGGTTGAACCCGCGACGTGCGAGCGCGCCGACGACCCGACGCAGGTGTTTGTCGTACTCGGCCCGCTCGGTCGGCGCCGCTTTGACTTTGCGTGCGGATTTCTCCGCAACGGCACGGGCGGTGCGTTCTTCGTCGTCGTCTGAGATTTGTTCCAGTGCGGCGGCGCGGTCCGCAGTGCCAACTCCCTTGTCGCGCAACTCCATGTCGAGCGCGCGCGACGACTTGCCCCGCCTCTCAGCGCGTTGCCGCACCCATTCGTGGGCGAAGCGCGAATCGTTGATCAGGCCGGAGCCGGCGAGGTCGTCGAGCACTTCGTCGACAAGCGCCGGCTCAAACTCCGCCTTGATCAAACGGCCGCGGAGCTCCTCGCGAGAGCGGGCGCGTTGATCGAGCAAACCAAGTGCCCGCTTGCGCACCGGTGCCTTCTCCTCTTCGTGGGAGCGGTCGAACAGGCCGGTGCCGGGTTCGTACGCCTCGAGCGCGGCCTGGAGTTGCGCGATCTTGTCGGGGTCGGCCATCGGCTACTTCTCGGCTGCTGCCTCGTCTTCGTCGTCGAAGTCGATGTTGGGCACCATGTCCACTGGGTCGTCGGTCAGATCGTCAGAGTTCGCGGCGGCGTACTTGCCCACACCGAGGGCGCGGAAGATCTTGTCTTCGATCTCGTCGGCAAGATCCGGGTTCTCTTTGAGGAAGATGCGGGCCTTCTCCTTGCCCTGTCCCAACTGGTCGCCCTCGTAGGTGAACCAGGAGCCGGACTTTTTCACGATGCCGTTTTCCACACCCATGTCGATGATGGAGGACTCGCGCGAGATGCCCTCACCGTACATGATGTCGAACTCGGCGATCTTGAACGGCGGGGAGACCTTGTTCTTCACAACCTTCATCTTCGTGCGGTTGCCGATGGAGTCCTGGCCGTCCTTGAGCGTCTGGATGCGACGGACATCGCAACGCACCGACGCGTAGAACTTCAGCGCCTTACCACCGGTGGTGGTCTCCGGGGAGCCGAACATCACGCCGATCTTTTCACGCAGCTGGTTAATGAAGATGGCGGTGGTGCCGGAGTTGTACAGCGCACCCGTCATCTTGCGCAACGCCTGCGACATCAAGCGGGCCTGCAGGCCGACGTGCGAGTCGCCCATCTCGCCTTCGATCTCGGCCTTCGGCGTCAGCGCTGCGACCGAGTCGATCACGATCATGTCGATCGCGCCGGAGCGCACCAGCATGTCTGCGATCTCAAGCGCCTGCTCGCCGGTATCCGGCTGGGAAACCAGCAAGTTGTCAGTATCCACGCCGAGCTTGCGGGCGTACTCTGGGTCGAGGGCGTGCTCGGCGTCGATGAATGCCGCAATACCGCCAGCGCGCTGCGCCTCCGCGATAGCGTGGAGCGCAACAGTGGTCTTACCGGACGACTCCGGCCCGTAGATCTCCACGACCCTGCCGCGCGGCCAACCGCCGATGCCAAGCGCGACGTCGATGGCGGTGTTTCCGGAAGAAATGGACTGGATCGGCGGGCGGTTCTCATCGCCCAAGCGCATCACAGCACCCTTGCCGTAGTCCTTCTCGATCATCGCCAGCGCGGCGTCGAGCGCATTCTGCCGGTCGTTTCCGGCGGAAGCCGCAGTCTTCTTCTTCGTTGCCATGTGGTGTTCTACCCTCCGTTGTGTTTGCGGCGCGGCGCGCGCCGCATCCGGGTTGATGTTTGTTGGATATTCATTAGACGTTCACGTCCACCCCTTCGGTTCCCTGCCGTGCGGAAACTTTTGGAGTGAAACGGATACGTGCGCAATGCTAAGACGCGGTCACGACACGCAAGACTGTACACGCAAGCATGTTCGAATGGGAGTCGAACACGCCGGAAGGTGTCGTCGTCAAGCAAAAGCCCTAGAAGCCCGGTCTATCGACACCCAAGCGTCGCTCTTCCGGAATATCGAACGCGTCGCACAGGCCGCGCCACGCCTCGCGCGGATCGACACCACTTTCGATCAAGTCCGCGGCCGTGCGCTCGTAGCCCGGAATGACCTGGGAATCGATGACCCATTGCGCGCGACCGGAGCCGAATTCGTCCTCGACCAACTGATGGAATTCCGTCAAACGCATGCGGCACACGGTACCCGAACGAGTTTTATTGAACACCGTTCAGGTACACTGCCGCGCATGAATAAGAACTCGACCGCGCAGGATATTGCACTCATCGCCGTCTTCGCGGCAATCATTATCGCCCTCGGCATCGTCTCCATCCCCGTCGGCGCCGCTGGTGTGCCCATCGTCCTGCAAAACGCCGCCGTGATCCTCGCCGGTCTCGCCCTCGGCGGGCGTCGCGGCTTCTTCACCGCCGCAATCTTCTTGCTCGTCGGCCTCGCCCTGCCGGTCCTCGCCGGCGGTCGCACCGTTATTTCCGCGCTCGGCGGCCCAACCGTCGGCTACCTCGGCGGCTACCTCGTCTCCGCGCTCGTCGCCGGACTGATCGCCTACCGAGCGCCGTTCCGCAACAAACGCGCCACCATCGGCGTCCTCATCCTCGCGGGCTACGTCGGGCTCTTCTTCCAGTACCTTTGCGGCGTATTCGGCCTGATGTGGCGCTCCGGCATGACCTTCGGCGCAGCATGGGCCGCGCAGGTTCCGTTCTTCCTGCCGGACGCCGGCAAGGTCGCCCTAATCATCTTCATCGCTTACGCGGTGCACCAGGCGTTTCCGGACCTGCGTCGTCGATAAGCAATGCCCACCATCGACTTTCAAGGCGCATCCGTCACCTACGACGGCACCACCGTGCTGGAGCCACTCACAGCACGCCTGACCGAACGACGCATCGGCATCATCGGCTCGAACGGCTCCGGCAAATCGACCACGGTGCGCATGATCAACGGGCTGATTGAACCGTCCACCGGGCAAGTGCTTTACGACGACCTCAGCCCCGCCAAACACGGCCGCGACATCCGAAAACGCGTCGGATTCGTCTTCTCCGACGCAGAATCGCAAATCGTGATGCCGCGCGTGGTCGACGACGTCGCCTTCTCCCTGCGCCGCTTCAAACTGCCGCGCAACGAAGTGCGCTCACGTGTCGACGACGCCCTTGCCCGCTTCGGACTCTCCCACCTCGCCGAAAACTCCCCGCACACGCTCTCCGGCGGCGAGAAGCAGATGCTCGCGCTCGCATCCGTGCTGGTGATCGAGCCGGACACCATAATCGCCGACGAGCCCACCACCCTGCTCGACCTGCGCAACCGCCGCCGCATCGTGCGCGAACTGACCTCGCTGGACCAGCAACTCATCGTGGTCACCCACGACCTGGACATGCTGCGCGATTTCGAACGCGTGCTGGTCATCGACGAAGGTCGCCTCGCCTACGACGGCACGCCTTCCGACGCCATTGCCTTCTACACCGACCTGATGGACGCGAAACCGTGATCCGCGAACTGCCCTTAGGCGTCTACATCCCCGGCGACACCCTGCTGCACCGCATGGCGCCGGCGCTGAAGTTTGTCTTGCTCGTCGCTTTCATCATTTTCACCACTGTCTGGCCGTCCGAGCCGTGGCAGTCCATGTCACTGCTGACGTTCGTTCTGGTGCTCTACGCCTGGGCGCGCATCCCGATGGGGTTGGCCGTACGCCAACTGGTGCCGTTGCTGCCGGTGTTGCTCTTCCTCGGTGCGTTCATGGTGTGGCAAAACGGCGTCGCCGCTGCTTTGACGCTGCTCATCGGCCTCTTGGCGACGATCGCCGCCGCCAACCTGCTCACCCTGACCACGCCAGTACAGGAACTTCTCGACGCCCTCGACCGCGCCCTTTCCCCATTCGGCCGTACCGGCGAACTCATCTCGCTGACCATCGCGCTGACGATCCGGCTCATCCCGCTGACTCTCGCGACAGCCAACGAGGTCCTCGAGGCCCGCAAAGCCCGCGGCGCAGGCTTTTCCGTCCACGCTTTCGGCACTCCCCTGGTTATCCGCTCCGTGCGTCGCGCAAAAATGATCGGCGAGGCGCTCATGGCCCGCGGCGCGGTGGACTAACCACGTCTCGCAACGACAAAGGCCCGCGGTACACACCACGGGCCCTTGGACGGTGAAAAACTTAGGCTTCGCCGCGCAGTTCGCGCATACGCTGTGCGACAGCGTCATCGTTGACCTCGGCGCCGACCGGGTTCGAGTTGCCGGTCGAGGTGGCACCACCCTTTTCAATAGCTGGCTTGTCGCCTGCGGTCAGCTCGCCTGCCATCTCAGCGCGCAGCTGCTCGAGGCGACCGTGGCCGGCCATCTGGATGCCAGCCTGCTCGACCTCGGCCATGCGACCTTCGATGGAATTCTGCGCCAACTCAGCCGCGCCCAGCGCGTTGGCGTAGCGACGCTCAATCTTGTCACGCACCTGATCCAGGTTTGGCCCAGAGGAGGTAATGGAGTTCATCGACTGCATCGTCTCCGAGACCTTCTCCTGCATCTTGGCCTGCTCCAGCTGGGAAAGCAGCTTGGAGCGCTCGGCAACCTGCTGCTGCAGGTGCGCGGCGTTGCGCTCAACGGCCTGCTTGGCCTGGGATGCCTGCTGCAGCGCCTGGTCGTGGAGCTGCTTGGTGTCTTCCACACCCTGCTCGGCCGTGACCAGTTGTGCTGCGAATGCCTCGGCGGCGTTTTCGTATTCCTGCGCCTTCTGGGCGTTGCCCTCGGCGCGTGCCTTGTCGGCAAGCTGCAGTGCCTGACGCGCGTTCGCCTGGAGCTTCTCGACGTCCTCGAGGCGACGGTTTAGCTGCATCTCCAACTGGCGCTGGTTGCCAATCACAGCCGCGGCTTGCTGGGACAGCGCCTGGTGCTGACGCTGGGCGTCGTTAATCGCCTGCTCGATCTGGATCTTCGGGTCAGCGTTTTCTTCGATCTTGTTGTCGAAGAGCGCCATCAGGTAGTTCCAGAACTTGGAAAACGGATTCGCCATGGCTACATCACCGCGACCTTTCGTTGCGTAGTTAATCGGTAAACGTGAACCACTGTAGTCGCGTGACGCGCATTACGCTTCCGCCGCTGCGGGCGTGGTTGCTGCAAGTTCCTCGTTGAAGGTGTGCAGCGACAAGTTGGCTACGGCCTCGAGCAATACCTCAGAAACCGTGGTGTCGAGTGCCGTGCACAGCGACGCGAGCAGCTCGGAGGAGACCTCTTTGCGGCCGCGCTCCAACTCGGAGATGTAGCCGGAGGACACGCGCGCTTCCTTGGCCAGCGCGCGCAAGGTGACACCCTTGTCCGCGCGGAACGCACGCAGCGACATGCCCAGCGCCTCGCGGAACAGCGGTTCGCGGGCAGGCTCGTCGTCGACGGGCAGTTGTACTGGGGTGTCGTAAAGCAGAGTCGTTGTGGTCATCAGTTGCTCCAACGGTTACGCGGTCAGTTTTGTTCCCGGATTCCGGTCAAGGCCCCTTCGAGCGCAGCTTGCACCGCTAATCGACGAATCTCGTTTCGCTCTCCCGCCAGCACCCGCACCGGCACATCATGGCCGGGTACGAGCGCGTAACGGCCCACGGAGGAATCGAGCAGTTCGGCAGCTTGCGACGATGCCGTCCACCTCGGCCCCGCAAGTCCGATCCATACGGTGCCGGCCGGCATGCCGTCCTGGTCGTCCGGACCTGCAACACCAGTGAGCGCCACCGCCCAATCGGAACCGCAAACGCGACGCGCGCCACGAGCCATTTCACGAGCCACCGCTGCGGAGACCACGCCCTCGCGTTCGATGAGGTCCGCAGGGACGTCCGCAAGCGCTGTCTTTAGCTTCGCCGAGTACGTCACCAAACCGCCGACGAGGACGTCAGATGCGCCCGGCACCTCGGCGAGTGTCGCTGCGGCAAGGCCGGCCGTAAGCGATTCGCAAAAGGAGATGGTTTGGTTGCGGGAACGTAGTTCGTCGATAAGCAATTGCGCTGTCATTTGTTCGCCTTTTCCGCGTCGAGGAGGTATTGCACGCCAGTGATGACGGTGACCGCAACGGCAGCCAACATGACGAGGTAGACCGGCAAGCCCATCCAGCCAGGCAGCGGGCAGAGGTAGAGGCCCACCGCGAGAGTCTGTAAGGCCGTTTTGATCTTGCCGCCTCGCGACGCCGGCACGACCCGGCCGTTTCGCAGCATCCACATGCGCCAGAAGGTAATGCCAAGCTCGCGCACTACAATCACCACCGTGATCCACACCGGCAAGGGGCCGGCGATATTCAGCGTCACCAGCGCGGTGATCATGAGCGCTTTGTCGGCGATCGGGTCGGCGATCTTGCCAAAGTCCGTGACCAACCCGCGCGCACGCGCGATGTCGCCGTCGAGTTTGTCTGTGATCATCAGCGCCACGAACAGGCCGAACGCCCACCACCAGCGCTCGGAGAGCACCAGCCAGGCAAACACTGGAATGAACAGAATCCGCAACGACGTCAGAATATTCGGCAGATTCCAATTCGAGGGCTTGTCCGGTTGCATCACGGACTCCACCATACCTACCTCCTAGACTGACCTGTATGAAATATTTCGCAGCAACCTACACCTACGGCGAGCCCTCGCTTGTCGACGACACCCGCCCCGCCCACCGCGAGTTCATCGCCTCCCAACTCTCGCTGGGACGCATCGTGGGATCGGGCCCGTTTGCCGACGGCGACCAGGCACTGATCATCCTGCAGCTGCCAGATTCCGCCACCGAGGCCGAAGCCGCCGACGTGCTCGACCAGGACCCCTACACCGTGGAGGGCGCCCTGGCCGCGCGCGAGATCCGGGAGTGGAACCCGGTGATGAATATCTTCGCCTAAGCCTTCCGGCCGCCGCGCGCGACGTCGAGGTGGGCGGTGTCGCGCGAACCAGTGGCGGTGTGGTCGCCCTTGCCGGACGTGGCCGGGTCGTCGATCCACTCGACGTGGTGGCCTTCGCGGTCGACCTTGCGGCGGTTGCCGTGGTCGTCGTAGTCGATGTGGTACTTGGCCGCGTCTGAGTCGCGCACGCCTGCCTTGACATCTGCGCGGTCCTTCGCCACCGACGCAATCGCGGTGACTACGAGCACGCCAACGATGACCAGCAGCGAGGCAACGGTGCCGACCTCCGGCACGTTAAGTCCCTCGCCGCCGTTGATAAACGACAGGTTGTTCTCGTGCAGCGCGTGCAGCAGCAGTTTCACACCGATGAAGCCGAGCACCACCGCAAGGCCGTACGGCAGGTACACCAGGCGGTCAAGGAGGCCGTTGAGCAGGAAGTAGAGCTGACGCAGACCCAGCAGCGCGAACGCGTTGGCGGTGAAGACAAGGAAAGACTCCTGGGTGATGCCGTAGATCGCCGGGATGGAGTCGAAGGCGAACATGACGTCAATGAATCCGATGGACAGCAGTGCCACGAACAGCGGGGTAACCGCCTTTTTGCCGGCCTGAGTCTTCGAAACTAGCCGGTCGCCGTGGTACGACTTGGTCACCGGAATGACTTTGCGCAGCGTTTTCACCACGAACATGTCGTTCGGGTCCGGATCCTCCTGATCGGTGACTTCGTCGTAGACCAGCTTGATGGCGGTGTAGATGAGGAACGCGGCGAAGATGTAGAACACATCCGACCACGCCTCGATGATCACGGCGCCAAGCAGAATAAACAGGAGACGGCAGATCAGCGCGATCACGATGCCAATGAGCAGCACCTTCTGCTGGTAGGCGCGCGGAATCTTGAACGAGCCCATAATCAGGGCGAAAACGAACAGGTTATCCACCGACAGCGACAACTCGGTGATGTAGCCGGTGAAGAACTGAACGGCGTGCTCCGCGTCCCACATCCACCAGACCAGCCCGCCAAAAACGCACGCCATGGACATATAGAACAGGGCCCAGCCGCCCGATTCCTTCATAGTCGGCTCGTGCGGGGTGCGCACGTGCGAGACGAAGTCGAAGATGAAAAATCCCAGGATCACCGCAGAGGTGATCAGCCAAATACTAAGGGGCACATGCATGCTTTAACCTCCGGTTGCAGAAAAGACGACCGGAGGTCTCCCCCACCCTCGTGGGCTGTTCGGACCGGGGCCTTCGCTTGACGACGACACCGTGCTGACGATCCAGAACACTTCCGGGGTACTCCCCTCCAAGTGGGTTACACAATACACACGGCGAAGCCCACCGGCGAACCCGGTTGTGGATAACCCACCCCGATTGTTGATGTGTCAACGCGGTTATCCACAGGCACGTTTTTGACGTTCCGGTTTCTGGTTTAGCGTGCGGGTCATGAGCCCATTTGAAACGTTCCTCGCCGGCTTGCCGACGATCGACAGCCTCCAAGGCTTCGACCGCCCGGCAGCCCTTGCCGCGCGCTGCCGCCCGGCGACCGTTTCAACCTGGGAGCGCCTCCACCGCGTGTATTTCGGTGCAACCCGGTGGACGAAGCAGCAGCGCCTCGCCCTTGCCGCAGCGCGTGCTGGCGCGTTTGATCTCGACCGCCTGGCCTATATCGAGAATCGTCTGCGCGCCGTCGGCGATGAATCGGACCGCTGGCGGATGCGCCGCGAGCTCCTTGCCGTCCGCGGCAGCTTCGCCGCGTTGCGCGACGCGGCGAAGAACATCATCCCCGCCGCCGCACCAAAGCCGCCGAAGGCCCAGGTCACATTCACCTGCTCGACTCTCGGCATGCGCACGATGAAAGTCACTGCCGCAGAGCGCGACATCGCGGATCTGGAGCACGCCCTGCGCCAGCACGTCGACTCCTCCAAGCCCGCCGCGCCGCAGATGCTCGAGGCGTTCCTCGAGCTCATCCGCGACGGAGAGGCCGTGCCACACGCAGCCCCGCGACCCATCGTGCTCGTACCGCTGCCGGAGCACGTGCGAATCCTTACCGGCGACGGCGACGAGGTGGTGCTTACGCTTACCGACGGCACCACCATGACCGGTGCCGAATACCTCGACCTCACCTTCGGTGAAGTGGCACTCTTCCACCCACAGGAAGGTGCGGTGAACCTCTACCGCACGAAGCGGTTTGCCAATCGGAAGCAGCGCGACTTAGCCCGCATGATCATGCCGAGATGCCCCTTCCCCGGTTGCAGACACGGCGCTGACCACTGCGAAATCCACCACATCACCGCGTGGAAACACGGCGGCGAAACCAACCTCGCGAACCTGGCGCCACTGTGCAGCTACCACAACCGGGTTAACGACGACGACCCCCACATCAGACACCGCGGACACATCGAAATGATAAACGGCACACCGACCTGGGTCTCCCCAGGTGATGTGCCGGTACCAGTCACGCCCTCCGGCGCTATGCAGCAGCTGTTCGGCTAGAACGCACCGCCGGTCGGGTTGTAGGTGGCGGTGACGGTGCGGGTGTCATCGTCGTGGTCGGTGTCGTCGGTGGGGGTGTCGTCGTCAAGCATGGCGTCCTTGGGAGCTTCAGCGGGGTCGGCGCCCTTGATCATCCAGATGATCGTGTCCAACTCTTCCGGCTTGACCAGCACCTCGCGCGCCTTCGATCCCTCCGACGGGCCGACAACGCCGCGCGACTCCATCAGATCCATCAAGCGGCCGGCCTTGGCGAATCCGATGCGCAACTTGCGCTGCAGCATCGACGTCGACCCCAGCTGCGAGGTGACGACCAGTTCCACGGCCTCGAGGAGGTCGTCCATGTCCTTGCCGATGTCGTCGTCAATGACCTTGGCTTCCGCCTGCTTGTCCTCGGTGACGCCCTCGACGTACTCCGGCTCGTCCTGCTGGGCCTTCGCGGCCTCCACGACCGCCTGGATCTCCTCGTCGGACACGAACGCACCCTGAAGACGCTGCGGCTTGCCGGCCCCCATCGGGATAAACAAACCGTCGCCCATACCGATGAGCTTCTCGGCACCGCCCTGGTCCAAGATGACGCGGGAATCGGTCAGCGACGACGTCGCAAAGGCAAGGCGCGACGGCACGTTCGTCTTAATCAGACCGGTGACCACGTCCACCGACGGACGCTGCGTAGCAAGCACCAGGTGGATACCAGCCGCACGTGCCTTCTGCGTGATGCGCACAATGGAATCCTCGATCTCCTTCGGCGCCGTCATCATCAGGTCGGCCAACTCGTCGACGACACACACGATGAACGGGTACGGACGCATCTCGCGCTCCGACCCCGGAGGCGCCGTCAATTCACCGGAACGGACCTTTCGGTTGAAGTCCTTGATGTGGCGCACGCGCGCGGACTTCATGTCCATGTAACGCTGCTCCATCTCCTCAACGAGCCACTGCAGCGCCGCGGAGGCCTTCTTCGGCTGGGTGATGATCGGGGTGATCAGGTGAGGAATGCCCTCGTACGGGGTGAGCTCCACCATCTTCGGGTCGACCAGAATGAGGCGGACCTCCTCCGGGGTCGCGCGGGTCAGCAGCGAGATCAGCATCGAGTTGACGAACGCCGACTTACCGGAACCGGTCGAACCCGCGACCAGCAGGTGCGGCATCTTCTGAATCGACGACGCGATGAACTCGCCTTCAATGTCCTTGCCCAAACCGATGAGCATCGGATCGTCCTGCGACGACACCTTCGGCGCATCCAGTACGTCGCGCAGGCGCACCATCTCGCGGTCGGCGTTGGGCACCTCGATGCCCACAGCGGACTTGCCGGGGATCGGGGTAAGCAGGCGCACATTGTCGGTGGCGACGGCGTACGCGAGGTTGGACTGCAAGTTCGTAATCTTGGAGACCTTCACGCCGGGGCCCAACTCGACCTCGTAGCGCGTCACGGTCGGACCGCGCGAGAAACCGGTGACCTGGGCGTTAACCTTGAATTCCTCGAAGACGTCCGTGATCGCCTCGATCATGCGGTCATTCGCCTCGGTGCGCGTCTTCGGTGCAGTGCCCGCCAACAGTAGGTCCGTCGACGGCAGGGTGTAATCGCCCTGCGGGATCTTGCGCACCTGCTTCGGCGCCTTGGGCTCGGTTTCGGATTTCGGCGTGGTCGCTGGCACCTTCGCTGCGTCGATGCCGGAGCGAGCAGCAATCGCCTTGGCGACCTGTTCGCGAGAGGTTTCGACCGCGTCGGGTGCGGTCTCTTCCACCGCCTCTTCGGGGCGCTGCAGTGCCTTCGTTTCGTTCGCGGTGTCGTCGTAACGCGGTGCCGGGCGGCGCTTCGGGCGCGGCACGACGGCGGTCTGCGCGGGTTCAGATTCGGGTTCGGATGCCGGTTCCGACTCGGTGTCGAAGTCGTCGGCGAAGTCGAACAGGTCCTCTTCCTCGTCGGCGGGGTAGCTCTCCATCGGCGACGGACGGCGACGGGGACTCAGCCGCGGCGCCGGACGAGGAGCGGGGCGCTTCTTGGGACGATCGCGCCCCTCTGCGATGTCATCTAAATCGCTTTCGACGTGCGCGTACGGGTCGTCGTCCTCGTCGTCACTGGCAAGCACACCGGTAATCAGACCCACGACGTAGTCGTACGCTTCGCGCACCGTGATACCGGTTGCCTTGAGTGCTCCGTAGAGCACAATCAGTCCAAGCAACGGCACGGCGACGTAAGAGGAAAAGCCTGCCACGAGCAATCCGCCGGTGAAGGCGCCGACCGCACCCCCGGCGATCTTCCGGTCCGCCCATTCCGCGGGGTTGCCGGCGAAGACGTGGATAAGCCCCAGCATGGCGACCGCGATGATGCTAAACCCGAGCGCTACCCGTGCGCGCACGGCTTCGCTCGCGCGGACGTTGAGCATGAGCGCAATTGCGATGCCGATCAGCAGCAC
This sequence comes from Corynebacterium lujinxingii, assembly GCF_014490555.1. Classification (NCBI taxonomy): domain Bacteria; kingdom Bacillati; phylum Actinomycetota; class Actinomycetes; order Mycobacteriales; family Corynebacteriaceae; genus Corynebacterium; species Corynebacterium lujinxingii. The sequence continues at coordinate 1,456,456 of NZ_CP061032.1, forward strand.
CGGGAGAATGAGCGCGCCGGCACCGATGAGCCAGTGGGTGCCGGTGGAGATCAGATCGCCGACCGGGCCTGCGACGTCGAACCACACCGAGCCCCCGATAATGGCGGCCAGGCCGATGAGCACCAAGCCCCAAGCATCGGCGTGGGATTCAAAGGTGCTAATGCGCGGGCCAGCGGGCTCGTCGTGTTCCTGGTGATCGTCGTAATCGTTGTAGTTGTCGTGGTCTTCGCGCTCGTCGCGGCGCGGGCGCCTGCGTGGGGTGCTCAGATTCTCTTCTTCCTGCTCGCGGTGGCGCTCGTCGCGCCGGAAAAACGAACCGACGCCGCGGGCTGCGGCGCCGAGGGAACTACCGACGATCTTGTATGCGGACCCGACGCGCTCGTCGGCAGTGTCGGCGGCGACGTTAGAGGACGTCGGCGGGTGCGTCATTGACACCGGTCCGCCGTAGCGGGTGCCGTCCGCCGACCGGCGCGAGGAAGACCGCGACGAGCGCGGTGCGGTGTTTTTGACAGACATGGCTGTAACTTTAACGCCTTTAGTCACATTTTCCCCACACACCACACCGTCGGCGTGCCGTCAAGCGCTACATCTTGACGTCGAGCCCCTCGAGGGCGTCGACCGCGCCAGTTAGTTCCACGACCGCGGCATCGCGTCCGGAAGCCCACAAGAGAAGCTCTCCGGGCGCGCCCGACACGCGCACCACGTTGTCGCCGCGGTCAGCCACACCCGCCTTGTCGCCGATGGTTGCCGGCGGCAGATCGGGAGGCGTGAGAATCACCGGGACCGTCGCCTTGCGCAGGGTCATGCCACCGAAGCGCTTCGCCAACGCAAACAGTTCCTGATTTACCGTGCGGGAGAAATCGCGCGGTTCCACCGCTCCCCCACCGCGACGCAGGTCCTCGTGGTGGATGAAATGCTCCGAAGTGTTCATCGCGGTATTGAAAGGCTTCAGAAACGCCGGCGGACCGGCAGCCCACTCGCGCACAACCTCCTCGTACGGGCGAGCTTTCTGGCGTTCGGTCTCATCGTCCGTAATACCGGAGAGGGCGTCGACGAAGATTCCGGGGGCCGCAAGCGGTTTTCTCTCCCGGATGAGCAAATGGACGGCGAGATCGAAACTCGTCCATCCTTCGCAAAGTGTCGGGGCTTCGGGTCCGACCTCCAGAAAGAGGTCGGCTAAACGGGCGCGTTCTTGCTGTGCAAAAGACATGCGCCCGAGTTTAGCTACCTCGAGCTCAACGACGAGCCGCTCGAGAACTGCGCCTCGAACTTTTGAATCTCCTTGATCGCCGGAGCAAACCGTTCGATCACCGGGTCGGTGGTCACGCGCATGCCGCCGCGACCCCAGCCGAGGTTGGTCACCGGCTGGCCGTCGACGTAGCAGCCCGTCAGCCCGCCCTTGGCATTCATGAGGCACACGATCTTGTCGCCCTCGAATTTGCCCACCACCCGGACGCCGGGCACCTGGGCGTTGCGGTAGTTCGGGTCGCCGAGTCGGATCACGTCGTACATCTTGAACGCTGACGCGTAGCCGGGGTCGAACGGGACCTCGGTGCCAGGCGGCAACGGGCGTCCGCCGGTCCAGTCGACGTCGCCCTCAAAGGCGTTAGCAGCTGGTGCGAGTGTCATCGCGGCGGCGAGAAAAGCCGCGGCGATTTTCGTTGCGGTTTTCATAGCCCGAACGCTACACCCGTCTATGACGCACATCACCCCCTCTCCTGAAATTCACAGGATGAGGGGGTGACGGTGTCGTCGAGAAGCGAACTAACGCGATTCGCGGGTCGCGGCGATTTCGTCCTCGGTTGCGGCGTGGTTGTCGGAAGACATCGGCACGACCGTCGGGAGGATCACCGGCTGGCGCTTGTAGTTCTGCTCGATCGCGCGCGAGACCTTGCGGCGAATCTGCTGCACCATGCGGAACGGGTCGTTCTCACCCTCGGCGGCCAGATCGCCCATCACGGCCTCGACGCCCTCGACGACCTTCTTGTTGAAGTCGCGGTCATCGTCGGTGTAGCCGGTCGTCGATACGCGAGGCGCCTCGAGCAGACGGCCGGTGGCGTCGTCGATAACGCAGGTGATCGAGACAACGCCGCCTGAAGCCAGCGAGGTGCGGTCCGCGAGCACGTCCGGGTCCACATCGCCCATGGTGGTGCCGTCGACGTAGAGCTGGCCGACCTGGTACTGGCCGGCGACCTTGATGTTGCCCTTGTGCATATCGACGACCACACCATTTTGCGCCAGCGCCGTGTTGTTCGGCTTCACACCGGTGGAGATGGCGAGCTCCTTGTTGGCGCGCATGTGGCGCCACTCGCCGTGCACCGGCATCGCGTTGCGCGGGCGCGCCGCGTTGTAGAGCGCGAGCAACTCACCGGCGTACCCGTGGCCCGAGGCGTGGACGTGGGCTTCGGCGTTGGTGATCACGTTCGCGCCGATCTGGGCGAGGTTGTTGATCACCGCGAAGACGGCCTCCTCGTTGCCCGGAATGAGCGAGGACGACAAGATGATCGTGTCGCCGTCGTGGATGGTGATCTGGCGGTGCTCGCGGCGCGACATGCGCGACAACGCCGCCATCGGCTCGCCCTGGGTGCCCGTGGTGATCAGCAGCGTCTTGTGCGGGGCCATCTTCGCGGCCTCTTCGATCGGGATGATCGTGCCCTTCGGCGCCTTGAGCAGGTTCATCTTCTCGGCGATCTCCATATTGCGCAGCATGGAACGGCCGTTGAAGGCGACCTTGCGGTTGTTGGCCACCGCGGCGTTGACCGCCATCTGCACACGCGCCACGTTGGACGCGAACGACGCGATGACCACACGCTGACGCGCGTTGGACACCAGACGGGTCAGCGTCTCCTCGATACCGGCCTCCGAGGCGGAAATGCCCGGGATGGTGGCGTTGGTGGAGTCGCACATGAACAGGTCGATGCCCTCGTCGCCAAGCCGCGACAGCGCTGGAAGGTCGGTCGGCTTGCCGTCGTACGGGGTCTGGTCAACCTTGACGTCGCCGGTCATGACGACGTGGCCCGCGCCCGTCTTGATCGACACACCGAGGCACTCCGGAATGGAGTGATTGACGTGCCAGAAACGCAGGCGGAACGGACCGACGTTGACCTCGGAATCCTTGTTCACGTCGTGCAGCTTCGGACGCTGGCGGTGCTCTTGCGTCTTCGCCTTGATCAGCGCGTTGGTGAACTTGGACGAGTAGATCGGGATGTCGTGGCGCAGCTTGAGCAGCCACGGGATCGCACCGATGTGGTCCTCGTGGCCGTGCGTGACGACGAGACCCTCAATCTTGTCCAACTTATTCTCGATCGGGCCGAAGTCCGGCAGGACGAGGTCCACCCCCGGCTCGTCGGAGTTCGGGAACAGCACGCCGCAGTCAACGATGAGCAGACGGCCATTGTATTCAAAGACGGTCATGTTGCGGCCAATTTCGGAAATGCCGCCGAGCGCGTAGATGCGCAGCGTGTCCTTGGCCAGCTTCGGCGGGGCGGGCAGACGCTTGGTCAGGTCAGCGCCCTGCATGCCCTTGACCGGGTTGCGGCGCCCACCGCCGTTGTTGCCGCCGTTGCCGCCACGGCTGCGACCGCGACGACGGTTCCGGCCACCGCCGTTGCCGTTGTTCCGGCCGCCGCCCTGGTTGTTACCGCCGCGGTTGCCGCGCGGCTGTTCGCCGCCGTCGCGCTCGGCGTCGCCCTTGTCGGCCGAGTTTTTCTGCGCGTTCGCGTCCGGGGTGTCCGGAGCTTGGAAGACCGGCTGCTGATCAGCCGGTTCAGGGGGTCCTGCCTTGCGCGTCACCTTACGGGCGCGGTTGCGGGGTTCGTTCATATTTAGAGGACTCCAGCTTTCGTCAAATCTTCTCGGAGCCGCGAAACCTGCTCTTCAGTCGCCGCTGCGACGGGCAGGCGCGGGTCTCCCACTTCGATGCCCTGCAGTCGCAGAGCTGCCTTTGCAAATGTCACGCCGCCCAGCGCGGCCTGCTGCCGCGCGAGGACGTTGAGTACGTTGGCGTTGATTTCCCGTGCTCGGGCGAGGTCGCCAGCCTCGAATGCGTCCACCAGTCCCCGCAGCGCTTGCGGCGCCGCGTGTCCGACAACGGAAATGACGCCGGTTGCGCCGAGGGTGAGCCACGGCAGGTTCAACGGGTCGTCGCCCGAGTACCACGCCAGGCCGGTGTCTTGGATCAGGCCGGCGGCTTCGAAGAGGTTGCCGCGTGCGTCCTTCATCGCCTTGATCGTGTCGATCTGTGCGAGTTCCCGGATCGTTGCTTCCTCGATGGGGATGCCGGAGCGGCCCGGGATGTCGTAGAGGCACACGGGAAGGTCGGTCGCGGCGGCGATGGCTTCGAAGTGCGCGACTACTCCGGCCTGGGACGGCTTGGAGTAGTACGGCGTGACGGCCAGCAGCGCGTCGGCGCCTGCGTCGGCGGCTTCTTTGGCCAGCGCGACGGCGTGACGGGTGTCGTTGGAGCCCGCACCGGCGACGATCTTCGCACGGTCGCCGACTTCTTCGCGCACCGCCTTGAGTAGCGCGACCTTTTCTTCCGGGCTCGTTGTCGGGGATTCGCCGGTGGTGCCGGCGAGGACAAGTGCGTCGATTCCGTTTTCTACCAAGTGGGCTGCAAGTCGACGCCCTGCGGCAAGGTCGAGCGCGCCGTCGGAATCGAACGGCGTGACCATGGCGACGCAGACGGTGCCGAAGATGTCGGCGCCTCTATCAACTTTGCACGATAAGCCCATGGGCAGAAAGGATACCTTCTTCAGTCGCGCATTTGGCTATCGACGTTCCCCCGGCGCCAAATCCCCGAACACTTTCGGCGCTTCCTCCCGCAGCACCGCAAGGCATTCGAGGGCAAGCGCGCGGGTTTCCGCATCTTCGTACTCGCCTGTGCGCTTTGCGACGAACCCCCGCCACGTCGCAAACGAACCGGTGACAACAAGCTGCATAGCCGACGCCGCCGGCTCTAGCGCGCGGGCGGCCTCGGTGGCGCGTTTGCGCCGGGCGAGCAGGTTGGGCTCGTCGCCAAGCAACTGCTCGAGACCGTCGAGCAACTCGCGGCGCACGAATTCGGCGTGCTCCAGCGCGGTGTCGAGCAGCTGCGCTAGTTCTTCATCTTCGGCGACTAGCGGGGGCACGACGTAGCCGTCATCGTCGCGCTGCTGCACCGCGAACCCGTCGTGGGCCCGTACGGCAGCGGCGGCGGTGCGCGAGACGCCGAAGATGTGCAGGGTTGCGCTGGCGTGGGCGAGTAGGTCGGTGCGGGTGTCGTCGATAAGCCTGCTCAGCACCGCCTCGGGTGCTTCCGTGGACATGGCTGCGTGCGTAATGGCCGCTTCCCCATCGGTGACGTGGTCGGGGTGGGCGGTGCGCAGTGCGGTGGCGGCGACGAGTTCGACGCGCATCTACAGGCCGAGGTACTCGTCGAGGCCGATCGTCAGACCCGGGTGATCCGCCACCTCGCGCACGCCGGTGAGCACGCCGGGGACGAAGGATTCGCGCCCGTAGGAATCCTGGCGGATGGTCAACGACTGGTCCGTCGTACCGAAGATGACTTCCTCGTGCGCGACCATGCCCTGCATGCGCACGGCGTGCACCGGCACTCCGTCGACGTCGGCGCCGCGGGAGCCGTCAAGCGCCTGCTCGGTGGCGTCCGGCATCTCGCCCATCCCGGCGTCCTTGCGCGCCTTGGCGATGCCCTGCGCGGTCTTGACCGCGGTGCCGCTCGGTGCGTCGAGCTTGTTCGGGTGGTGGAATTCGACGACCTCGGCGGACTCGAAAAACGGCGCGGCCTGGCGAGCGAACGCCATGGTCAGCACCGCGGAGATGGCGAAATTCGGGGCGATGAGCACGCCGACGCCTTCGTTTGCGGCGCACCAGTCGCGCACCTGCTGGTAGCGCTCGTCGTCGAAGCCGGTGGTGCCCACCACGCAGTGGATGCCGTGATTAATGCAGAACTCCAGGTTGCCCATGACGGAAGTCGGGGTGGTGAAATCTACGATTACCTCGACGCCTGCATCGACAAGTTGCTGCAGGTCGTCACCGTGGTCGATTTCAGCGACGAGCTCGAGATCGTCAGCCTTTTGCACTCCTGCCACAACCGCCGAACCGACGCGGCCCTTCGCGCCGAGTACTCCAACCTTGATCATGCGTTTCCTTTCCGTTGATACTTGCCCGCAATGGTAGCCCGGTTAATCTTTTCAACATGACTGCCCGCTCGCGCCTCGTCGTTGCCCTCGCCCTCGTCACTGCCCTGACCGCGTGCGCCCCCACAGACACCCCGGAGCCGCAGCCCAACGAGTTCACAAAAATCTCGGAGCCTTCTAGCGTGACGACGACCCCACCTCCCGGCACCGTCACCAAAACCGTGATCGAAAACGCCCCTTCCACCACCTACGACGGCATCGTCCCGCAGACGTCCCCCGACAACGAAAACAGTGGATTTTCCACCGACAAACGCGACGTCGCAGGACTCGGCGAAGACGTCGTGATCATGGACCTGCGCGCGGGCTCCCACGACGGGTTCGACCGCGTCGTCTACGAGTTCAACGGCACCCAGGCGCCGGGGTTTGCGACAAGGTGGATGGACACCCCAATGTCGTACGGCTCCGACGCCGCACTACCGATCGCCGGCAACGCGTTTTTGCGGGTGGAGATCCGCAACACCACCGACGACTCCGGACGCGACTACACCCACGATGCAACTGCCGGCAACGTCCAAGAGATCTTCCATACCTCCGCGCACAAGGTGCTGGGCGCGACCGAGTACCTCATCGGGTTGGATAAGCAGCGCCCATACCGCATCTACTACCTCGACGAGCCGAACCGTCTGGTCATCGACTTCGAGCAGTAACCCCCTTAAGCTGGGCGGGTATGAAACGCCACAGCATGCTTCTCACCCCTGCCGTTGCCGCCGCGCTCGCCCTCGGTGCCTGCAGCGCAGAGACCGAGCCCGCCCTGGACGAGCCGACAGCCGCCAACAAGTCGCCGGCGTCGAGTGCGTCGACCAGTGCGTCGTCGACAAGCACGGAAGCGACCACGGACATCTCCCCCACAGCCGCCCAGGCAGCTGCTGCGAAACCCGCGGCGGAAGGCTTCACGCTCGAAGACACCCACATCCGCTCCGAGCAGCCCGCGGAGATGATGATCGAAGACGTCCGCGCCGGTGCCCACGACGGATTCGACCGGCTCGTCGTGGAACTGTCCGGGACCGGATCCCCCAGTGTGATCGCCGGCTACGAGGCCGATCCGCGCCAGCAGGCCTCCGGCTACGAAATTCGCCCCGCCGGCAACGCCTTCTTCACGCTGCTCATCCAGGGAGTGCCGCTGAGCATGTCCGCGGACGAGGAGATTGTGGCCAAGTCTGATCCGTCGGGAGTTGCCGCCGGCAACATCGTCGGCGTGGCCGACGGCGGTGTGTTCGAGGCCGATGCCCAATACGTTGTGGGGCTGAATGCGCAGCGCCCCTACAAGCTCACGGTGCTGGAGAATCCGACGCGCGTGGTGGTGGATTTCCAGAAGTAATGAATACGACATCATGGTTAGGCCTCGCGTTCGTCGCCGTACTTGCGGTACTCGGCGCCGTCGTGCTGGCGCGGAAGTTGCACGAGATTCACAAGAGCGATCTTGACGACGACGCCAAACGCCGCTGGGGCCTCATTTTCGGCATCTCCCCGCTCGCGGGGTTGTTTACGTGGAATCGTCGCGAAGAACTGCTCGGACACCGCGACAACCAAAAACGTGATTTGGAACAAAACGAAGCATAGATAGTGCTACGGTTCACACATGAGCCAGCACAACCCTGAAAACTACGACAACCTGCTCGACGGCAGCGTGAAAACCGGCGCGCGCAACCTAAAGCGAGCACCGCTCGGCCCTGATTCGCTGATGTGGAAGTGGGGTTCCGACAAGCGTCTGCAGCTGCTGCGCGGCTACACCGGCGTGCTGCAAAACATGCACCCGGCGATCGGACAGTCCCTGCTCGATCACTCGAAGTTCTTCGAGGAGCCGTTCGCCAGGCTTGAGCGCTCCACCCCGCAGATCATCATGTCCATCTACGACAAGAACGGCGAATTGGGCAAACAGATCCGCGACTACCACGTGGACATCAAGGGCAAGCTGCGCGACGGCGAGCGCTACCACTCGCTGAACCCGGAGACGTACTGGTGGGCGCACGCGACGTTTGTCTACCGCGTCATCCTCGCCCAGGAACTCTTCGGCACCCCGTTCACCCACGAAGAAAAGGACCAGATCGTGCGCGAGGGCGTGACCTGGTGGGACATGTACGGGCTGTCGGAGCGCCCGGTGATTGACAACTACGACGATCTCATCGCCTACATCGACGAGATGGAAGACACCGTCTTAGAGCGCAACGAGACCGTCGACTTCGCGCTGCGCACCGCCCGCGTCGAGCCGGTCAAAGCCCCGGACGGTGTGCCCGAGGCGGTGTGGAAGGTGATCTGGAAGCCGGCGATGAACTCGCTGATCTGGCTGACCATCGGCACGCTCAACGACAAGGAGCGCGAGATCTTGGACCTCGAGTGGACTAAGAAGGACCAGCGCCGCTTCAACCGCATCGCGAATGTGATCCGAAAGGTGTTCACGATCCTGCCGGAAGACAAGCGCTACATGGAGCCCGGTAGGTCGCTGATGATTAAAAATGGCATGATCCGCGGCAAGTACAAGGAACCGAAGAAGATCGAGCCGTACAAGCCGTCCGGCTGCCCGGTGTAACCGGACAGTAGCAAGCGGGCGCTACCGGAGTAGCGCCCGCTTTCGCTGTGCGACGTGTTACTCGTTGTCCTCCACCGGGACGAGCGAGATCTTGCCGCGGTTATCGATGTCGCGGATTTCCACCTCAACCTTGTCGCCGACGTTGATGACGTCCTCAACATTTTCCACACGAGTGTTGCCACCCAGATTCGAGATGTGGATCAGGCCGTCGGTGCCCGGCATGATGGACACGAACGCGCCGAAGGCGACGGTCTTGACAACGGTGCCCAGGTAGCGCTCCCCCACCTTCGGCATCTGCGGGTTCGCGATCGCGTTGATCTTCTCAATCGCTGCGTCCGCGGCTTCGCCGGAGGCTGCGGAGACGAACACGGTGCCGTCGTCCTCGATGGAGATCTCCGCGCCGGTGTCCTCGGTGATCTGGTTGATCGTCTTGCCCTTCGGGCCGATCAGCTCGCCGATCTTCGGTACCGGGATCTTCACGGTGGTGATCTTCGGGGCGAGCGTGTTCATCTCGTCCGGACCGTCAATGACCTCAGCCATGGTATCCAGGATGGCTTCGCGGGCGTCGCGGGCCTGGTTCAGGGCGTCGGCAAGCACCTTCGACGGGATGCCGTCGAGCTTGGTGTCGAGCTGCAACGCGGTGATGAACTCGCGGGTACCGGCGACCTTGAAGTCCATGTCGCCGAACGCGTCCTCGGCGCCCAGGATGTCGGTTAGCGCGACGTACTCGGTCTCGCCGTCGACCTCGCCGGAGACAAGCCCCATCGCGATGCCGGCCACCGGGGCAGCCAGCGGCACGCCTGCGTTGTACAGCGACAGCGTGGAGGCGCACACCGAGCCCATCGAGGTCGACCCGTTCGAGCCGAGCGCCTCGGAGACCTGGCGGATGGTGTACGGGAAGTCCTCGCGCGACGGGATCACCGGCACGAGCGCACGTTCTGCGAGAGCGCCGTGACCGATCTCGCGGCGCTTCGGCGAGCCGACGCGGCCCGTCTCACCGGTGGAGTACGGCGGGAAGTTGTAGTGGTGGATGTAGCGCTTCGAGTCCTCCGGGTGCAGGGAGTCGAGGTGCTGCTCCATCTTCAGCATGTCCAGCGTGGTCACGCCCAGGATCTGGGTCTCGCCGCGCTCGAACAAGGCGGAGCCGTGGGCGCGCGGGATGAGTTCGACCTCGACGCCCAAGTCGCGGATGTCAGTCACGCCGCGGCCGTCGATACGGAAACCCTCGGAGAGGATCTTCTCGCGCACGATCTGCTTCTGCACCGCGTTGTAGGCCGCACGGATCTCTTTGGACGCGGCTGCGCGCTCCTCGTGCTCGTCGTCGTCAATGTCGAAGGAGTCGAACAGGTCCTCCTCGATCTCCTCCATGTAGGAGTTGGTGGCGTCCTCGCGCTCCGCCTTCGACGCGATGGTCATCAGCTTCGAGAGCTTCTTCGCCGCCTTCTTCTCCACGGCCTTGAATACCTTCTCGGAGTACGACGGGAAGAGCGGGAATTCCTTGTCCTCGGTGGAGACTTCCTCGGTCAGCGCACGCTGCGCGCGGCACAGGGTCTCGATGTACGGCTTCGCCGACTCGATGCCCTCCGCAACGGTCTCCTCGGTCGGTGCCGGGTAGCCGTTTTTAATCTGCTCGACAACGTTCACGCCCGCGCCGGCCTCCACCATCATGATGGCGACGTCTTCCTCAGTCTTGCGGCCGCGCTTGCGCTCGACCATGCGTCCGGCAACGACCATCTCGAACAGGCAGCGCTGGTGCTGCTCGTGGTTCGGGAAGGCGACCCACTGGCCCTCGGGGTGCTTGTCGTCGGCAAGCAACGCCATGCGCACGCCGCCAACCGGGCCGGAGACCGGGAGGCCGGACAGCTGCGTTGCAGCAGACGCGCCGTTGATGGCGACGACGTCGTAGTACTCCTCCGGGTGCTGAGACAGCACGGTGATGACCACCTGGACCTCGTTGCGCAGCCCCTTGACAAACGTCGGGCGCAGCGGGCGGTCGATCAAGCGACAGGCCAAAATCGCCTGCGTGGACGGGCGGCCCTCGCGACGGAAGAACGAGCCCGGGATCTTGCCGGCGGCGTACATACGTTCTTCCACATCCACGGTCAGCGGGAAGAAATCGAAGCCCTCGCGCGGCTGATTCGATGCGGTGGTGGTGGCCAGCATCATGGTGTCGTCGTCAAGGTAGGTGGTCACAGAGCCGTCGGCCTGGCGCGCGAGCTGCCCGGTCTCGAAACGGATGTTGCGGGTGCCGAACTCGCCGTTGTCCAGCGTGGCGACGACCTCGGTCACACCGAAGTCCTCCTCAACTTGGACATCAAACGAGTTTTTTGGCTGAAAGTTGCGCAAAAGGATCCCTCTCCTTCGAAGGCGTGGTGGCGATCATCGGTGCCGCCCTATATTGGTGTTCTTGCAACGGGCAACGATGATAGCAAAAAACGCCCCACCACGCAGGTGAGGCGTTATTTTTGCGCTTTTGCTTAGCGACGAAGACCCAGACGGGCAATCAGATCGCGGTAACGATCGACGTTGTTCTCGCGCAGGTACTTCAGCAGGCCGCGACGACGACCGACGAGCAGCAGCAGGCCACGACGGGAGTGGTGGTCGTGCTGGTGGGTCTTGAGGTGCTCGGTCAGGTTGTTGATGCGCTCGGTGAGCAGCGCAACCTGCGCCTCCGGGGAACCGGTGTCGGTCTCGTGCAGGCCGTAAGCCTTGAGGATCTCGGCCTTCTTCTCAGTGGACAGTGCCATGAGGAACTCCTTGGTTGTTTCAGTTCGCGTTCTACGGAAAAGTCTTTCGCTGCGCCGTAACTGCCACGAACCACAGTCGAATGGCGCAAGACCTCGGGAAAGACTACACGACGGCTGTTTCGCGGGCCAAACCGGTCAGTCGACGCATGAACTCGTCCAAAAAGCCGGCGGTGTCGACTCGGACTGCGACGGCGGCTGTCTTGTCCTGGTCGTTGAGCCGCGTCTCGTCGCCAATCGTGCGCCCGCGCGTCTCGCCATCGGTGTCCACCTTCATGTTGATGCCGAGCGTGTCAACCAAACCAGGCTGAATAGCCACCGCGACGGCGAGCGGGTCGTGCAAGCCGCAGCCGCCCAAGTGCGGCGAGGTGGTCTTGTACGCGTCGATGTAGTAGTTCGTGATGTCCGCCAGGAAGTTGCCGCCGGTGGTGCCAAGCGCAGACCATTGCGCGGTTTCCTTCGTGGTCAGAAGCGTTTTCAGGGTGACGTCGAGGCCGATCATGGTGACGTTGCGAACCTTCCGGAACAGCAGATCCGTAGCTTCCGGATCCTGGTTGATGTTTGCCTCGGACCACGCGGTGACGTTGCCGGGGACGGTCAGCGCACCGCCCATCATCACGATGTTGGCGTTTTCGCGGAACACGTTGGAAGCTTCAACCGCTTCCGCGATCGTAGTCGACGGGCCGGTCGGCACGATGATGAGATCATCGCCGTAAGCATCGACAGACTCGACGAGAAAGTCGACCGCGGATGTCGTTTCCACCTGCCGCTTCGGGTCGGGGATCTCCACTTCACCGATGCCGTTTTTGCCGTGGATAAACGCCGAGATTTCCTGGACTTCGAAGGAATCCTTCACCCGCGCGTGGTCTGGTCCGGCGAACACCGGGATGTCCGTTCGGCCGAACAGCTCCAAGATGGCGAGCGTGTTGCGCACCGAATCAGCGACAACCACGTTGCCGTAGGTACAGGTCACCCCGATAAGGTTGACTTCCGGCGAGGCCAGGGCGTACGCGAGGGCGAGGGCATCGTCGATACCGGTGTCCAGATCCAGAATCAGCTTGGTGGTCATGCCCCGAGGATATCGCGGGTGGTGGCCACATCGCGGGCCATGTGCTCTAAAAGCTCGTCGACGGAGTCGAACTTCAGCATGTCGCGCACTTTGCCCACGAATTCCACGCGCGCCATGCGCCCGTACAGGTCGGCGTCCCGGTCGAGCACAAACGACTCCACGCTGCGTCGCAGGTCCCCGAATGTGGGGTTAGTGCCCACGGAGATCGCCGCCGGGTAGCGCTCCCCGGGTTCCATGTCGCCGTCGATGGGGGCGTCGTCGATAATGGTCAGCCACCCGGCGTAGACGCCGTCGGCGGGGACGGCCGCGGCGTCGGAGGCGTACTGGTTCGCCGTCGGGTAGCCCAGTTCCTTGCCGCCGCGGCCCGCCCCGCGCTCGATCGGGGCGATGACGGAAAACGGCCGGCCCATGTAGTCGGTGGCGGTGTGCACGTTGCCGCCGGACAGTTGGTCGCGGATAGCGGTCGAGCACACCCGCACGCCGCCGTCGGAAAGCAACCGCACAATGGTCACGTCGACGCCCGCCTGCTCACCCAGTTGCGCCATGGTGGTGGCGGTGCCGGCCGCGTCTTTGCCAAAGGTGAAGTTCTCCCCCACCAAAATGTGCCGGGCTCCGAGCTTGCTGACGAGCACGTCATCGACGTACTCCTGCGGCGTGAGCCCGCCGAGTTCGTGGCGGAAATCGATAACAAGCAGGTAGTCCACACCGAGTTCCGCGATGTGGTGGGCCCGCTCCTCCAGCGACATCAGCGCCGCCGGGCTGCGGTCGGGGGTAAACACCGTCACGGGGTGCGGGTCGAATGTCATCACGACACTGGGCACGCCGAGTTCGCGGGCCCTGTGCACGGCCTGCGAGATGAGCATTTGGTGGCCGCGGTGCACGCCGTCGAACACACCAATGGTGACGACGGTGCCGTTGTTGCCGAGCGTTTCCGGAACCGCGTTAAGCCCTGCCAAAATATCCACGCCCGACACAGTACGGGATACGCTCGTGGCATGAACGATCCCCTCGCAACGTTCGGCATTGTTGTCGTCGATAAGCCAGCTGGCCTGACAAGCCACGACGTGGTCGCCCGCCTGCGCCGCTTCTTCGGTACCCGCAAGGTGGGGCACGCGGGCACGCTCGACCCGATGGCGACCGGGGTGCTCGTCGCAGGCATCGAACGCGGCACGAAACTGCTCGCCCACCTGGTGGCCGACGACAAGGTGTACGAGACGACCATTCGGCTGGGCCAAGCGACGACGACGGACGACGCGGAGGGCGATGTCGTCGAGACGCACGACGCATCAAAGGTGAGCGAGGAGGCGATCCGCGCCGCGGTCTCGAACCTCACCGGCGAGATTATGCAGGTGCCGTCAAAGGTTTCCGCGATCAAGATCGACGGACGCCGCGCCCACGAACTGGTGCGCGCCGGCGAGGACGTGGACATCCCGGCCCGCCCGGTGACGATCCACGCCTTCGAGCTCGGCGAGATCCGCCGCCATGACGGTGTGATCGACGTCGACGCGCGCGTGCACTGCTCCACCGGCACGTATATCCGCTCGCTCGGGCGCGATCTCGGCGCCGCGCTCGGCGTCGGCGGGCACTTGATTGCTTTACGACGACACCGTGTCGGCTCATTCACCCTCGACGACGCCCGCACCCTCGAGGAGCTAGAAAAAAACGCGCAGCTGTCACTGTCCATGGACGACGCACTCACCCGCGCCTGGCCGGTACTCGACGTCACCGCCGAGGAGTACGCAGCACTTTCCATGGGCAAATGGCTCGAACCGCGCGGGCTGAAGGGCGTGCACGCTGCGGTCGGCCCCGACGGGCGGGCCGTTGCGCTGGTCAAGGAGCAGGGAAAACGGTTGGCCACGGTGTTCGTGGCGCGACCGTCGACGCTGTAGGTGCGTCAGCGCACGTAGGTGGAGGCGATGACGTAGCCGCCGCGCACCACCCAGCGGCCTTCAAACAGCGGCACCGGGGCTGGGCGTGCGAGCAGTTGGGAAATGAACGTGCCGTCGGCGCGCAGCTCGATTTCCGCCTCGTCGAAGTCCAGCCAGCGCCGCGTCATTGGGAACCAGCACTTGTAGGTTGCTTCCTTTGCACAAAACAACAGCCGGTCCGCCCACGGCTGCCCGTTTGCGCGCATGCGCTCCACCATTGCGATCTCAGTGTCGCTCGCGATGGAGCGCAACACCCCGTCCGGCAACGCCTCGGCCGGCTCGGCGTCCAGCCCCATCGAGTGGACGTGGCGGGTGGAGGCGGCCACCGCGGCGCGCAGCCCGTCGGTGTGGGTGAGCGAGCCGGTGTAGCCCTCCGGCCACAGCGGCATGCCGCGCTCGCCGCGCAAGATCGCTCCGGCGGATTCCACGCCGAGTTCGCGCAGCGCCTCGTGGGCGCACCAGCGCGCGTCGCCGAACTCGCCCTTGCGAACGTCCACGGCTGCTTTAACCTCTTGCCGCTCGGCGGGGTGTAGATCGTCGTAACGCGTCAGATCCCCTGCGTCGTCGGTAAGGAAAAACACGCACCGCGCCTCCGGAGGGAACAGCGAAATGTCCTGCATCACTGCTCAACCTCCATGACCGGGTACGGGAACGGCCGCCCAGGTGGATAGTGCTGCCACTCGCGCGGATAGCCCAGGGAAACCTCGATGTGGTCGACACCGTCGACGGTGGTCACCCCCGGCATGTGCAGGTGACCGTACACGACTGCCTGGGCGTCGTAACGCTTGGGCCACGTGCGCGTGTGCCGGGTGCCGCACCACAGGGCGATTTCCGCCCACTTCATCTGCTGCACCGGTTCTTGCACGAGCGGCCAGTGGTTGACCAGGATCGTCGGCCCGCTGATGCGCGACAGGCGTTTCGTGGTGTACGCCAGCCGGTCCCAGCACCAGCCGCGGATATCCACGAACGGGGCGATGGCGAACTCGTCGGTCATCACCACGCTTTTCTCGTGGGCCGCCTGCAGCGCTTCGTCGACAGTGAACTCGCGGCTGCGGAACGAATAGTCGTAGAGGGTAAACAGCGGCGCGACAGTCACCCCGCCGAAGACCGGATAGCGGTCCTCCGGGGTGATCACGCCGATGGACCGCATCGCCTGCACGAGCATGGCGTACTTCTCGCGCCCCCGGTAACGGTCGGCGGAGCGGCAGAACAGCTCGTGGTTGCCCGGCACCCAGATCACCGTGTCGAAGCGCTCGGCGAGGTTTCCCATCACTTCGACGATCAACTCAAAACGCTCCGCAACATCGCCGGCAACAATGAGCCAGTCCGATGGGTCAGCCGGCTGAATCTCGGCGATTTTCGGGCCGTTGAGCTTCACCGCGGCATGCAGGTCGCTCACAGCCCAGAGGGTGGTGGTCATGCACCCTGTTTACCATCGACGTCGGTCACGGCCCACCGCATCGAGCGGAACCGCAACACCACGCCGACGAGCCGCACCAGCACCTGGCCGAGCTGTCCGACCCAGATGCCGGTAAGCCCCCAACCAAACGCGCCGGAAGCGAGAATGATCGGCAGCGCAACCCCGATGAGCGAAAACAGCGTCAGGTTACGCAGGTAGGCCGCGTCGGACGCACCGAGCAGCACACCGTCGAGCGCAAACACTGCGCCTCCCGCCACGATCATCGCGATGAACAAGAACCACGGGGCGACAAGCGTATCGACGACCGCCTCATCCGCCGTAAACAGCGACAAAATCGGCTCGCGGAACACCGCGAACACCACCGCCAGCGCCACAGCGAACACCATGGAGTATTTCAACGCCACCTGGCCCACCACGCGGGCGTCGTCAGCGCCGCCGCGGCCGAGCGCGGAACCGGTCAGCGTCTGCGCCGCGATGGCCAACGAGTCGAGCACAAGGGTGAGGAAGTTCCACAGCTGCAGCATCAACTGGTGCGCCGCCAGCGCAACTACACCGAAGCGGCCTGCCACCGCGGCGGCGGTGAGCAACGAGACTTGGAACGACAGGGAGCGCAAAATGAGGTCGCGGCCGAGCACCAGCTGCTTTTTGATGATCTCCCAGCGCGGCGTCCACCCGTGGCCGGAGCGACGGTGTTCGCGAATCAGCGCGACAACGAACAGCACTGAGGTAATCCCCATGCCGATGACGTTGGCCACCGCGGATCCGACCAGCCCGAAGCGATTTACCAACAGCGGCAGCGACACCGCTCCGGGGATCAGCCCGCACAGCGTGAGCAAAAAGGGCAGCCGGGTGTTTTGCACCCCGCGCATCCAGCCGTTGCCGGCCATGATCACAAGCGTCATCGGGATGGCGAACGCGCACACCCGCATCCACGACGCAGCGCGCACGCTGGTGTCGTAATCGCCTGCGAGCGCCTGGGCTAGCGGCTGGGCGAACACCCACACGATGGTGGCCAGCACCGCACCGACGCCGAGTGCGACCCAGGTGGCTTGCACCCCCTCCTCGATCGCTTTCTGGCGCTTGCCGGCTCCGAAAAAGCGGGCACTTCGCGCGGTCGTGCCGTAGGACAAGAATGTCAGCTGCGTGGTCACCGTCGACTGGATGGCAGCACCGGCCGCCAACGCCGCCAGCTCAGCGGTGCCGAGCCTGCCGACGACCGCCGTATCCAACAACAGATACAGCGGGTTGGCAGCAAGCACCCCGAGCGCCGGCAGCGCGAGCAGCAAAATGTCGCGCGCGGACGGGGTCCGCGAAGATACGGCCCCCGTCATCGCTGCGACACATCCGGCAGGGCAGCGAGCAGGTCGCGGACGACATCCTCGCGGGTGCCCAGTCCCGTATAGCCCGCAGCCGCGGTGTGCCCGCCGCCGCCGAGCGACGCCGCCACCGCGGAGACGTCGACGATGGTCGAACGAAGCGACACCGCCCAGTTCCCCTTCTCCTGCTCTTTGAGCACGACGCCGACGTCGGTGCCTTCAAGCGCGCGGGCGTAGTCGATGATCGCTTCCACCGCGGTCTGGCTCATGCGGGTGAGCAGCCCCACCGGAACGGTCAGCACCGCAACGTTGAGGCCCTTCGCCGGCATGATCTGCGTCTCTGCCAGGACTGAGCCCATCTGCTGCAGGTCGCTCGCGCTCATCGTGTCCATAAGATCCAGCGCGATCTGGCGGGTGTTTAACCCGAACTCCATCAACTCGGCGGCGAGCACATGCATGCGCGGTGTGCCCCACCGGAAGTTGCCGGTATCGGTGACCAGCCCCGCGTACAGGCAGTAGGCGATGTCGTCGTCAAGCGTCACGCCCAGATGGGCAAGCAGTTCGCGCACCATCACGGTGGTGGATTCAGACTCGACGATGAGGTTTCGCCCGCCGAAGCCGGGGTTGGTGTTGTGGTGGTCGATCACGATCACCCGCTCCGGGTCCGCCGAGATAGCTGGCAGGTACGTCCCGGTGCGGTCGGCGGACGCGCAGTCCACCGTCACCACCACACCACCGTCGGGCAGCTCGCCGCCGTAGATGATGTCGTCCACGCCCGGGATGGTGCGCATGTTGTCAGAATGCGGCACCGACTGGCCGATGTAGACGTTGTTGCCCACACCGAGTTGGTCCAGCCCTTTCGACAACGCGCACGCCGAGCCGATGGCGTCGGCGTCGGGTTTGACGTGGGCGATCACATGGACCCGCGCAGCAGAGCGGATCCGGTCTGCCACCGCAGCGAACTGCTGGGTGTACTTCGGAAACAGTGAGACTTCCACTACTCCCCTTCACCGGAGCGCTTGTACGGGTCCGCATCGCCGGCCGGAGTGGCGTTGGCGCGCAGCCGCGCCAGCTCCTCGTCGCGGGCGCGGGCGCGGTTGAGTAGCTCCTCCATGTGTGCAGAGGACTCCGGCACCGTGTCGCGCTCAAACGAGATGGTCGGCGTGAACCGCACCGAAAGCTGGTCGCCGACGATCTTGCGGATCTGCCCGCGCGCCCGGTTGAGCGCTTCGGCGGCCTGCTCGTAATCGGGCTCGTCGTCAATTTCGACACCGCGGACGGTGTAGTAAATCGTCGCGTCGTGGAGGTCTCCGGTGACGCGCGCGTCGGTCACAGTGACCAGTTCCAGCCTGCGGTCTTTAATCTCCCGCTCGATTGCGGAAGCGACGATCGTCTGGATCTGCTTCGCCAGACGCTGGGCACGTGGGTTGTCAGCCATGTCACTCCTTCTTGAGAAACTTCCGGATAGTGTAACCCCCGCCCTGCGCGTGTTCGCGCGGAGCGGGGGTTTCGTCGTCAAGCAGTTGCTTTGCGACGACTAGTCGCGCGGCACCTCGACCATCTCGTAGGTCTGGATGATGTCGCCCACCTGGATATCCGGGTAGGACAGCACCATGCCGCACTCGTAGCCCTTGGCCACCTCGTTGACGTCGTCCTTCTCACGGCGCAGCGACTCGATCGTCGCGTCCGGCGTGATGACGTTGCCATCGCGGACCAGGCGCAGCTTCGCGCCGCGCTTGACCTTGCCCTCGGTGACCATGCAGCCGGCGATGAGGCCGACAGCGGAGGCCTTGAAGATCTGGCGGATCTCCGCCTCGCCCAGGTCGCGCTCCTCGTAGATCGGCTTGAGCATGCCCTTGAGCGCGTTCTCCACGTCCTCGATCGCCTGGTAGATGACCGAGTAGTAGCGGATCTCGACGCCCTCGGCGTTGGCCTCCTCGGTGGCCTTGCCGTCTGCACGCACGTTGAAGCCGATGATGATCGCGTCCGACGCCGCCGCCAGGGTGACATTGGTCTGGGTCACAGCACCGACACCGCGGTCGATGATGTTGACCTGCACCTCGTCGTCGATCTCGATCTTGAGCAGCGCATCCTCCAGGGCCTCCACCGAACCGGCGTTGTCGCCCTTGAGGATGAGGTTAAGCTGGCTGCGCTCCTTGAGCGCCTGATCCAGGTTCTCCAGGGACACGCGCTTCTTGCTGCGGGCCTGCATCGCCGCGCGCATACGCGCGTCACGCTGCGCCGCAATCTGGCGCGCCACGCGGTCGTCCTCGACCACGAGCAGGTTGTCGCCCGGGCCCGGGACACCGTTGAGGCCCTGGACCTGGACCGGACGGGACGGGCCCGCCTCTTCCACGTCATTGCCCCACTCGTCGACCATGCGGCGCACGCGGCCGAAGTTGCCGCCGACGACGATGGAGTCGCCGACACGCAGCGTGCCGCGCTGCACGATCACGGTGGACACCGGGCCGCGGCCGCGGTCCAGGTGGGACTCGATTGCCACACCCTGTGCGTCCATGTCCGGGTTTGCCGTGAGCTCGAGCGCTGCATCGGCGGTGAGCAGGACGGCCTCGAGGAGGTCGTCGATACCCTGGCCCTGCTTCGCGGAGATGTCGACGAACATGGTGTCGCCGCCGTACTCCTCCGGCACGAGCCCGTACTCGGTGAGCTGGCCCCGGATCTTGTCCGGCTGAGCCTCCGGCTTATCCACCTTGTTCACGGCAACCACGATCGGCAGATCGGCCGCCTTCGCGTGGTTGATCGCCTCGACGGTCTGCGGCATTACGCCGTCGTCCGCTGCCACCACAAGGATGGCCAGGTCGGTCGACTTCGCACCACGGGCACGCATGGCGGTGAACGCCTCGTGGCCCGGGGTATCCAGGAACGTGATCTTGCGTGGCTCGTCCTCGAGGGTGACCTCGGTCTGGTACGCGCCGATGCCCTGGGTAATGCCGCCGGCCTCGCCGCGGCCCACGTTCGCCTTGCGGATCGAGTCCAACAGACGGGTCTTACCGTGGTCGACGTGGCCCATGACGGACACCACTGGCGGGCGCTGCTCGAGCGCCTCTTCGCCGCCCTCATCCTCGCCGAACTGCAGGTCGAAGGACTCGAGCAGCTCGCGATCCTCGTCCTCGGGCGAGACGATCTCAACCTCGTAGTTGATCTCCGCGCCGAGCAGCTGCAGCGTCTCCTCGGACACAGACTGCGTAGCGGTCACCATCTCGCCGAGGTTGAACAGCGCCTGCACCAGCGAGGATGCATCGGTGTTGATCTTCTCTGCAAGGTCGGACAGGGTCGCACCCTGACGCAGGCGCACGGTCTTGCCGCCGCCGTCAGGCAGTCGAACGCCACCGATGACGTTCGGCTTGTGCATCTCCTCGTATTCAGCCCTCTTCTGGCCCTTGGACTTGCGACGCTTGCCGGGCGCACCACCCGGACGGCCGAATGCACCTGCGGTACCGCCGCGGCGTCCGCCGCGGCCGCGGAAACCGCCGCCCGGACCGCCGAAACGCGGACCACCCGGGCCGCCACCGCGACCACGTCCACCGCCGCCACGGCCGCGACCACCCGGTGCGGCTGCCTTGGACGGCATCTGTGTCGGCGACGGACCTGCCGGCATATCCGCCGGGGACGGACGGGAACCGCCGCCCTGGCGAGCGCCGCCCGGACGCGGGCCACCCTGGCCCTGACCGCTGCGGCCGCCACCCGGACGACCCCCGCCCGGACGAGGCGGACGCTGGCCACCGCCGGAGTTGGACGAGAACGGGTTGTTGGCCACGCGCGGGCGGCCGCCCGGCTTGGGCATCGGACGCGGCATCGCGCCCGGCTTCGGACCATCACCCTTCGCCGCCCCCGGCTTCGGAGCTGCAGGCTTCGGTGCACCAGGCTTCGGTGCACCAGGCTTCGGAGCTGCAGGCTTCGGTGCACCAGGCTTGGGAGCGCCAGGCTTCGCGGCGCCCGGCTTCGGAGCAGCAGGCTTGGCCGCACCCGGCTTCGGAGCAGCAGGCTTGGCCGCACCCGGCTTTGGGGTCGGCTCGCCGCCGGCCGGCTTAGTGGCCGGGTCCTTCGGCGCGGACGGCACCGGCTTCGCCTGGGCCGGCTTGGCTCCGGCAGGCTTCGGCGCCGCCGACTTTGCACGGTTCTGACCCGGCTTCTTCAGCGGCGGCTTCTTCGGAGCCGGCGCGTCCTTCTTCTCGTCCTTCTCGGACGCGCCGCCGTTCTTTTCGGCGTAGTGCGCCTTCATTTTCTTTACGACGGGCGGCTCGATCGTCGAGGACGCCGTCTTCACAAACTCGCCCTGCTCTTTCAGCGTGGCGAGCAATTCCTTACTTGTTACGCCGAGCTGTTTAGCCAACTCGTGTACGCGTAGCTTTCCGGACACATGTCTCCTTGTCGTTGATGCTAGGAGCCAGGTGCCCTTCGGCTACCGGCCCCTAGACGTGGTCAGTGACTTTCATCGCTGATGCTGCTTCATGGTTGCGTACTCATCAGTGTTCGGTCTTTCCTTTATCGTCTGGGTCGTTTGCCCCGCCGCCCTTACGTTGCGACGAAGCGAGGTACGTACGTACATGACCTAGGTCCACTTGCGTAGACAGACGGAGCGCCCGCCCGAAGGCGCGACGTTGTTCCGCCAGCTCGACTGCGTCCAACGACGGGGTGATCCATGCTCCCCGCCCAGGTAGTGTTCTGCCCGGATCGGCGAGGATCCTTCCCGGCACGTCCGGGTCGGCGACCACGCGCAACAGTTCGACGTCGGGGTGCGTCTGGCGGGTGGCAATACAGGTGCGTGTGCGAATGGGGTGCTTGCGCGATCCGCTCATCCGCATCCTTTCCGCATACCTCTATAAACCCGTCTTCACACCGACGCACGATCCGCGCGCGGCGGGCCGCCGCACCTGACGTGCGGACGCAAAGCCAGAGAACACTGTACGCCAAAACCCGCAGAAACTGTACTTCCTGCGGGTTTGTGGTCATTTGCCTGAGAAGGCGGAAATTATTCGTCGTCCACGGCGTCCGCGTCGGAGCGGATATCGATCTTCCACCCCGTCAGACGCGCAGCCAGGCGGGCGTTTTGACCCTCCTTGCCAATGGCCAACGACAGTTGGTAATCCGGCACGGTGACGCGCGCTGCCTGTGCTTCGAGGTCGAGCACGGTCACGTCCACCACCTTCGAGGGAGCCAGCGAGTTACCGACGTACTTGGCCGGGTCGACATCCCAGTCGATGATGTCGATCTTTTCGCCGCCGAGCTGCTGCATAATGTTGGACACGCGAGCGCCGCGCGGACCGATGCACGCGCCCTTGGCATTGACGCCCTTGACCGTCGCGCGCACAGCCACCTTGGAGCGGTGGCCGGCCTCGCGGGCGATGCTGACGATCTCCACGGAGCCGTCGGCAACCTCCGGCACCTCGAGCGCGAACAGGCCACGCACCAGCTCCGGGTGGGTGCGCGACAGGTTGACCTGCACGCGCTTGTCGCCCTTGTTCACGCCGACGACATAAGCCTTGATGCGGTCGCCGTGGCGCAGCACCTCGCCCGGAATCTTCTCGGCCGGCAGCAGGATGCCGTCCTGCGGGTCGGCCTCGGTGCCGAGCTGCACGATGCTGATACCGCGGGATTCCGCGTGCGCGTCTCGCTGCACGATGCCGGAGACGATCTGGCCCTCCAGGCCGGCGTATTCACCGTAGACGCGACCGGCCTCCGCCTGGCGCAGGCGGCCCTTGATCGCGTCGCGCACGGCGACGGCACCGATACGGGAGAAATTCACCGGGGTGTCGTCGTACTCGGAGACGACCTCGCCGTCGTCGTTTAGCTCGCTGACGATCACAGCGACATCGCCGGTGTCGGTGTCGATGTCCACACGCGCCTTGGCCCCCTCAGTCGCGGGGACCTCCTTGAACTCGCGGTACGAATACAGCAGCGCATTCGCGATGGTGCTGAGCAGGTCGTCCATCGGGATACCCTGCTGCGCCTCGATGTTCTTCAGCGCGTTCAAGTCAATATTCACTTGTTTCCTTCCTGTTCCGCTTTCGCGGCGTCGAGCTCTGCAAACGCCTGATCCGCCAACTCAACCTCTGCTGCCGGGGGCGCGTTGAACTCAATTTCTACCACCACACCAGCAATTTCCGAAACCGGTGCGACACGGATTTCTTCACCCTTCTTCGTGGTACGCACCAGCGCCACGTTCTCCTCCGCATCGTCGAGTGGGCCCATGCGCCACGCTTCGTCCCCCACCTTCACCAAGCGCCCGCGGTTGCGACGGAAGTGGCGTGGGGCCGTCAACGGCATGTCCACACCCGGAGTGGTCAGCTCCAGGGTGTAGCCGGCGCCGAAGTTCACTTCGCCGCGGGACTCGGTGTCGTCGAAAAGCGCGGAGAGCTCGTTGGACACTTCTTCGAGCTCGTCGAGCGTCGGGTGCGTATCCGAATCGAGCGCGATGACCACCTGCGACTTTTTGCCCGCCTTGACGGTGCGGATGTTTTCAATGTCCATCGCGTACGCCGCGACTACCGGGCTGATCAACTGCTCAAGTTCGTCGTTCGTGGGAAATGCCATGCGTCAAACCTAGCGTGTAACGTGCAGCGGGTGAAGAAACTGATGGTGCTGCCGGCCGCGCTGCTGTTGACCAGCTGCACGGTCATGGATGTTGTCGGACCGCGCGCCAACGGCGAAATCATGTCGCTGGCAAAGCAGGCTACGGCGGACGAGGGCTCCGCCAACGCCGACTGGGCTGAGTTGCGCACCTTCCACAGCGTGCAGCTTGTCGACGAAGCACTGCGCCTGTGCGGCACCGACACCGCCGGCGAGACTCCGTCGTCGTGCAACGTCGAACTCGACGAAACAGATCTGCCCTCGGCAGATGCGGGCGCGCTGCTCGAACGCACCGTCGTCGCAGCGGACAAGGTGCCGGAGGAATCGGTGGACCTCGTGGTCGCGCAGGCCGTCGACGCTGTCGCGCTCGCCCCCGTCAATCTCGACCGCATCGAGGGCCCGCTTGCCGACGACACCGCCTCCGCCGCCGACCTCCTCGCCCGCGAAAACGCACTCTACTACGGGCTCGGCATCGCACTGGCGCACGCCGACGGCGACCTGCGGGCGCGCATCGGTGCGCTGCGCGAGGCGTCGCACGAACGCACCGCGGCGCTTACCCGCCTGCTCGACGGAGCGGACGGGCAGGCGCTTGTCCCCGCTGCCGGCTACTCCTTCGCCGACGGTTACGCCGAGCCGGAAACAGCAGACCAGGCCACCGAGCTCGTAACAACGATGCAAGACGACCTGGTCAAACAATGGCGCTACGCCGCGGCGCACGCAGAGTCGAAGCAGTGGCGTGAGGCGGCGATTCTGCTCGCCGCCCACGCCCAGCGGGCTTAGCCCAGACGCTCAGTCACGAGTTCCTGGACCTTGACCACGATCTCGTTGGCCGGGACCTCAAGTGTCTCGCCGCCGCGGATGCGCAGCTCCACGTTGCCGTCCGCGAACGCGCGGCCCAGGATGACAATAAACGGCATGCCGAGCAGTTCGGCGTCTTTGAACTTCACGCCCGGGGAGACCTTCGGGCGGTCGTCGAATAGCACCTCGAGGCCCGCGTCGGAGAGTTCAGCGGCGATGCGGTCGCCCGCCTCGAGCGCCGCGGCGTCCTTGTTGGCCACCGCCACGTGCACCTGGTACGGCGCGATCTCGACAGGCCAGACCAGCCCCTTGTCGTCGTGGCGCTGCTCCGCGACCACGGCCAACATGCGGGAAATGCCGATGCCGTAAGAACCCATCGTCGGCACGGCGCGCTTGCCGTTTTCGTCCAGAATCTGCACGTCCATGGCCTCGGTGTATTTGCGGCCCAACTGGAAGATGTGGCCCATCTCGATACCGCGGGCGAGTTTGACGGTGCCGTTGCCAGTCGGCGACGGGTCACCCTCCTTGATCTCGGCGGCCTCGACGAACCCGTCGACCGTGAAGTCGCGGCCTGCGACCAGGCCCACGACGTGCTTCTGCGGCGCGTCGGCGCCGGTGATCCACGACGAGCCCTCCACCACGCGCGGGTCGGCGAGCAGGCGCACACCGTTGGCCTGCAGTGCGCGGGGGCCGACGTAGCCCTTGACCAGGAAGTCGCTCTTGGCAAAATCTTCGTCGCTCGCCAGCTCGAAGGTGGCCGGCTCGAGCGAGGCCTCGAGGCGCTTTTCGTCCAGTTCGCGATCGCCCGGGATAAGCACTCCAACTAGCTGGGGGCCGACCGGCTCGCCGTTTTCGTCCACGGCGCGAGGGTCGTCGACCTTGATCATCATGCATTTGAGGGTGTCTTCGGCCTGGGCGGGGTGGTCGTCGACACGCACCCCGGCCCCCTGCGCCCACTCGACGAGCGCATCGATGGTCTCCGACGACGGCGTGTCGTGCTCGACCGCTTCCGGCAGGCCGTCGATCGCACGCGGGGCGGGCGCGACCGTGGTCACGGCCTCGACGTTGGCGGCGTAATCGCCCGCGGTGGAAACCACGAAGGTGTCCTCGCCGTTGTCGGAGTACGCGAGGAACTCCTCGGAGGCGGAGCCGCCCATTGCACCGGAGGTGGCCTTACAAATCTCGTAACGCAAGCCCACGCGGTCGAAGATGCGCTGGTAGGCCGCGCGGTGGTTGGCGTAGGACTCGTCGAGCCCCTCATCCGACATGTCGAAAGAGTAGGAGTCCTTCATCACAAACTCGCGCCCACGCAGGATGCCCGCGCGCGGACGCGCCTCGTCGCGGTACTTCGTCTGGATCTGGTACAGCGTGACCGGGAAATCCTTGTACGAGGAGTACAGGTCCTTCACGGCCGCGGTGAACATCTCCTCGTGCGTGGGTCCGAGCAGCATGTCCGCGCCCTTGCGGTCTTTGAGGCGGAACAGCTCGTCGCCGTATTCGTTCCAGCGGTTCGTCGCCTCGTACGGCTCGCGGGGAAGCAGCGCCGGGAACAGCAGCTCCTGGCCGCCCATCGCGTCCATCTCCTCGCGCACAACGCCCTCGACCTTGCGCAGCGCGCGCAGCCCCAGCGGCAGCCACGAGTACACGCCCGGCGCGGCGCGGCGCACGTACCCGGCGCGGACCAGCAGTTTGTGGCTCGGCACTTCAGCATCGGCGGGATCTTCGCGCAGAGTGCGCAGGAACAGCGTGGACAGGCGAGTAATCATGCGGGGCAGTTTACCCGGTAGCTTTGTGCGCATGCTGATCGTGCTCCCACCCTCCGAAACCAAAGCGCCCGGCGGTGTCGACGCGGCGATGTCGTTGTCGTTTCCGTCGCTCGATCCCGTCCGGGCTTCGCTTCTCGACGAACTCTCGCACACGCTTGTCGATGCCCCCGCCTCCAAGCAGCCCGAGGCGGAGGAAAACCTCACGCTGCGCTCCGCACCGGTGATGCCGGCGATCGAGCGCTACACGGGTGTGCTGTACGACTCGCTCGATGTGGCCTCGTTGTCTGCTGATGCTCTGTCCCGCCTTGCCGTGGGGTCTGCGCTGTTCGGTGTGGTGCGCGCTGGCAACCTCATCCCCCGCTACCGCCTGTCCGCGGGCATGAAGCTGGACGGCAAGACGATGCGCGCCTGGTGGGGCTCCGCAGTCACGGATGTGTTGTCGGAGTGCGGGTTTGTCGTCGACATGCGCTCCGGCGCCTACCAGCAGCTCGGGCCGGTCTCAGGTGCGGGGACCGTGCGTGTGGAGCAGGCGGCAACTGGCAAGGTGATCAGCCACTTCAACAAGAAATATAAAGGCGAGCTGGCCCGCGCGCTGGCGCCGCACGATGCTGCGTCTATCGGCGATGTCGCCGATATCGCGGCTGCTGCCGGGTTCGACGTTGCCGTCGACGGCACGCTGCTCACAATGCGCGTGTGACAATCCGCGGCTGCGCGAGGAAGGTGCGGACGTCGTCGATAAACTCCTTCTCCCTGAGCAACAGGTCGCTCCGCGACGGCCTGATAGCGAACACTCCCGTCTTCAACAGGTGCTTCTCTCGTCTGCGCTCGAGCCGAAGCGTCTCGTCGGTTTTCTTGAACGTCACCCCGTCGTACTTGTAGTCACCGTCGATCTCGATGATGAGCCATCCGCGGCGTAAGTCCACTTCGTAGCCGGCGAAAATGCCGTTGACGATCCAGTCGTCGGCGACATGCTCGATAAGTATCGCCCGGGCGTACGACTCGAACGGCGAACGCGAATTATCAACCGCGTATTTGATCACCTTGCGCAGCACCGCGATGCCTTTCACGCGGCCGAGCTTGGCCATCTCTTCCACCACCGTCTTTCGGTCCGTGTGGTGTTTGAGCAGCCAATCCATCGCGACCAGCCCCTCCCTGAACCCGTGCCGCAACGCGATCTCGAACGCGGTAGTCACCTCGTCGGTGGCGCGCAAAGTATCGAAGTGCCTGATGGTGGCTACCCTGTTCCTGGCGCGGTGGTACACGGTTCTTGCTGGCCACTGACCTTTCGGTGGGGTCCTGCCGTTTGGCAGCAGTAGCTCGACCGGTTCGTGCCGGTCCGTGGTCACCACCCACATCCCCAACACCCGCGCCGCTGACCTGCCAGCAAGAGCCGCCTTCCTCGCCGCTTGGCCGCCCGCTACCGCTTGCACCCACCGCTTCTCGTAAAACTCCAGCGCGCGAAAGTCGGTGCGGTGCATCGCGTGCCGCGACGACAACATCACGACGTTGCTGTGTGTCTTTCCTTCGCGGGGGATCACTTTCCCCAGGATCTCCCGCTGCCTCCCCACATCCATGCGTCAAACATGGCAGAGCGACGTCGTTTGCGAAAGAGCAGGACGTTATCTGTGGATAACTTCGCGCCTTGCTGTCCCGCGTTATCCACAGGCCTAAAAGTAGATATCGTCTTTTACCAAGTCTGGAGAAAGGCGACCTGGGGTTTTGCCCCGGTTTCGACCGTAAAAGTCGATATCGTCGTTTCCTTTGGGGCTGCTAACCTCCCCTTCATGCGCCCCAACCACCGCCGTTACGCTGCGGCCGCCCTCATCTATGCCGCCGCATTCGCGTACATCCTGCTGCGCTGGGATGTGATTCCCGACCCGGTCCCGGTGCACATCAACACCGCCGGTGAGGCGGACGGGTTCAAACCGAAAACGCTAATCAACGCAACAGCCCTGCTGGTTATCGGCATCATCATGTCGCTGGCCATGCCGCTGTGCGTCCCGCCGAGAGCGCTGGCCCGGCAAATGGTCGACGTCCCCGTCGCCGACGCGCTGCCTGTTTCGGAAACGGCGACCCAGCGCGTCGAGAAGCTTTGCGACGCGGCCGCCACCGTCATGTCCAAAATCGTCCTCGCGATCGCGGCCCTGTTCGCCATACTGAACATCTCCATGGTGGTGCCGGATGTGAACCTCCCCTTCTGGCTGGAGATCGTCATGTGGGTCGCGTTTATGGTCTACGTCGTCGCAGTGGCGCTTCGGATTAGCCGCAGCAACGACAGCATCGCGCCGGGCGCCGAGGAAGAAACCCGCAACCACCACCTGCGCTACGCGGGCGGTATGGGAACGTACAACGCCCCAAACGACCCGATGGTCGCAGCGGTGTTGCCGTCTAACCCGGGAAAGATCGCGGTCAACACCGCGCACGCGCCGGGCAAGCGGTACCTGTGGCGGGTGGCCGCAAGCATCATCGCGATCGCCGCCGCGTGTATTGTCCTGCCGTTTATCTAACCGATCACACCACATTGAGGAACACGGTGACGACCAGGATGTTCACGAAGTCGATGAACATTCCTCCGATGATCGGAAGCACGAAAAACGCGAGTTTCGACGGCGAGTACTTCTGCACCACCGATTCCATGTTGGCCACGCCGTTCGGGGTCGCGCCCATGCCGAAGCCGCAGTGTCCGGCGGACAAAATGGCAGCGTCGTAGTCGCGGCCCATCACGCGGAAGGTGATGAAGTAGGCGTAGAGGAACATCAGCAGCGTCTGCGCGGCCAGCAGTACGAGCAGTGGCACGGCGAGGTCGGCCAGTTCCCACAGTTTGATCGTCATCAGCGCCTGGGCGAGGAAGAGCGCCAGTGCCACGTTGCCGATGATCTCCACCTCCTGGGTGGGCACGAACTCGTGGTACTGGCGTTCGTTGCGCGTATCCGAGATGTAGCGGAACAGGATGCCGACGAGCATCGCGCCGAGGTAGTTGGGAAACGCCGCCTTGTCCGTGAACTGGCTGATCACCCAGTTGATGCCGTCGGTGATGTAGGTGCCAACGAACATGGCGATGAGCAGGACGATAAACGCCTGCATAACTTGATCGCTGCGCAGTTCGCGGCGGCGGAGGGCGATTAGGCTGTCGTCGACACCAGCTTCGCTGGACACGGTGGACTGCAGGCGGTTGTTTTTGATCAACCGGTCGCCCACCGGCCCGCCCATCAGCGAGCCCATGAGCAAACCGAACGTGGCGGCGGTGTACGCGACGGTTTCTGCACGGTCGACGCCTTGTGCCTCAACGAGCGGTGCCATGCCGCCAGACACGCCGTGACCGCCCGTCATGGACACCGAGCCAGTCATCAAGGCCAGCGAAGATGGAATATCCACAAGCGGGGCAAGCACCACGGCGAGCACGTTTTGTAGCACCACCAGCACAGATGCGACGAGCAGGAACCGTGTCACCATTTTTCCTGCTTTGCCCAGCACGGCCACGCTCGCGCCAAATCCGACGGAGGTGAAAAACATGGTCATGAAGAAGCCCTGTAGGGTGGTGTCGAAGGTGATGTCGACCCACCCGGTGAGCTTGAACACCAGGTTGAACAGGGCGAAAAGGAACCCGCCGATGACGGGCGCGGGGATGGCGAAGCGCTCGAAGAACGCGACGTTGTTGCGCAGCCAACGCCCGATGACGAGCAGCACGACGGCAAAGCCGATGGTCTGGATCATGCTGAACTCGATCGCCATCGCCGGCCGTCTTTCCGTCTCGCTTCGGTTGCAGCGCAGTTTACGACGCGCAGTCGCCTTGTGACAACGGACACGCACCGGGGGTAGCCTGCCGAGTTTTCACACGCAGGGTACGGTGCCCCGTATGACCACCATCGACGACGCACGCGAGCTTCTCGACGACGCCAGCCACATCGAAGTTTTCACCGGCGCCGGTATGAGTGCTGACAGCGGGATCGCCACGTACCGCGACGCGCAGACCGGCCTATGGGAGAACGTCGACCCGCAGGACATGGCTTCGATCGACGCGTGGCACGACGACCCGGACACCATGTTCGCGTGGTACCTCTGGCGCGCCCGCCTGGCGCAGCAGGCGGAGCCGAACGCCGGCCATGTGGCCATTGCACGCTCGCCGAAGACGACGGTGACCACGCAAAACATCGATAACCTGCACGAGCGTGGCGGCAGCAACGATGTCGTCCACCTGCACGGGTCGTTGTTCGAGTTCCGCTGTTCGCTTTGCGACGAGCCCTACACCAGCCCCATCGAACTCCCGGAGGAACCAGTCGCGGAGATCACCCCGCCGGCGTGTCCAGTCTGCGGCGGTTCGGTGCGCCCGGGCGTGGTGTGGTTCGGCGAGGCTTTGCCCGAGGGCGAGTGGAAGGAAGCCGAGCGACGCATGCGCGCCGCGGACGCGTTGGTGATCGTGGGCACCTCTGGCGTGGTCTACCCCGCTGCCGGTCTGCCGCTGATGGCGCACGCCCGCGATATCCCGATCATCGAGGTCACCCCGATGCGCACCGATCTGTCGCACCTAGCTGATGTGGTCATCGAGGACACCGCTGCAGCAGCGCTGCCCACGCTGCTGGGTTAGTAGTGGTATCGAGCCTGCAGGATCACCAGGTCTCCCCCGGAAACCATGTACACCAGGCGGTGCTCTTGCGTGATCCTCCTTGACCACGCACCTTCAGCACCGTATTTGAGTGGCTCGGGCTTGCCTATTCCTTCAAACGGATCTCGCAACATATCTTTCAGCAGTTGGTTCACACGTTTGAGTGTTTTCCGGTCATTACTCTGCCAATGGAGGTAATCGCTCCAGGCATCGTCTGTCCAAACCAGACGCACTATGCATCCAAATCAACGTCGTGTTCGGACACTGCGCCGTTAAGCGCGTCATCGTAGGATCGTGTCAGCCGGCGTGCATTTTCTCGCGACTTAAAGAGGTATGCGGTCTCCACCCAGGCCTCGTAATCTTCTGCGGCCATCAACACTGCGTTACCGTTTCGCGAAACGATCTCGACTGCATCGCGGTCGTTATTCACTCGTTCAATAAGCGGGTACAACGTCCGGCGCGCTTCAGATGCGCTGATAGACAAAACGGCCTCCTTTAACTGGTACCGGAAAACGGTACCACAATTCAAGGAATAGCGCGCAGCACCGTAAACGTTTTATCCCGCGTGACCTGCTCCACCTTGGCAAAGCGGCGCTCCACCTCACTGCGGTAGCGCAGGTGCGAGTTGTGCACGAGGTACAGCGCCCCGCTGGGCGCAAGCAGGCGCACCGCCGCATCAAGCAGGTGCTGCACAAGCGTGGCGTCGACGGCGGTGCCGTCGTGGAACGGCGGGTTCAGGGCGATGGTGTCGAAGGACGCGTCCGCAAAACGGGAGCCAGCGTCGTCCCACGTCGCATCGATGCCGATGGCACGGGCGGAGAGCACAGCATCCGCGTCCGAGTCGGTGGCTGCCGCGCTCATGCCCCGGGTGACGGATCCGTTGCCGCACCCTAAATCGAGCAGCCTGCCGGGCTCGTCCGGCAGGCAAGATCGCAGCAGTTCGCCGCCGCGGTCCGGCTTCGCACCGGAGAACACGCCACCGATAGCTACGAGCCCGTCGCCGCGCACAGGCTCGTAGGTCACATCCCGCGCGCCGGAAGCAACCAGGCAGCGGAACTTTCCGCGGCCAAGAGAGGCGGCCACATCCTGAAACGACTCCCCCAGCACCGCGTTCATTCCACGGGAGAGGTGCTTATTGTTCGCGCCGAGGACTACCCGGTCCTGTGAAAAGCCGGCGGACGCGATGGAGCGCGCCAGGTAGTCCAGCCGGGCGAGCGACTTGGGCATCTCCCCGATTGCCACGGCGGTGCCGGATGCGCCGGAAAAGTAGTCGTCGATACGCACGTCGCCCACAACTTCTGCGCCGAGCGCACGGGCTTCCTGACAGCGGGTGTGGTCAGGATCCGCAAACACCACTTCCGCACCGGAGGACAGCGCTGCGCGGGTGAGATCCAACGTGGGATCGTTGCAGATGATCACCGCCTCACCTGCTTGGATATCAGCGATGTCCCAAATGAGGCTATCCAGCGTGCGCAAGGCCGGCCACCTCTCCGACGACGTAGACGGCGGGGGCGGCGATGTTGCGGGTTTCCATCTCGTCGGCAAGCGTGGCCGTGGTGGCGAAGAACACCCGCTGCGTATCGGTCTCGCCTTCCTGGATCACGGCAGCTGGGGTTGCGGGGTCGAGGCCGGCTTCCAGCAGCGCATCCGCGATCGCCCGGGCGTTGCGCACGCCCATCACAACGACGATGGTGCCGCCGGTGCGCGCGAGCGCCGACCAATCGACGAGCGACTTCTCGTGCCCCGGAGGCAGGTGGCCGGAGGCAACCGTGAACGCGTGCGTGACCCCGCGCTGGGTCACCGGCACCCCAGCGGCCGCCGGCACCGAAATCGCGGAGGTCACCCCCGGCACCACAGAACACTCGAGCCCGGCTGCCGCACAAGCCTGCAACTCCTCGAAGCCGCGGCCGAACACGTATGGGTCGCCACCTTTCAGCCGCACGACATCCTTGCCGTCGCGCGCGTACGACACCAACATCTCGTTGATGCGCTCCTGGGCGACCTGCTTGGCGTAGGGCAGCTTCGCTACATCGACTACCTCCTTGCCGGACAGGTCCAAGAAATCCTCGAGTTCCGCGGACGGGCCCAAATGGTCCGCAAGGATGACATCCGCAGCCTCCAACGCGCGAAGTCCACGGATGGTAAGCAGGTCCCACCCCCCGGGACCGCCGCCGACAAGAGTGATGTGGCCGTTACTCATACCGTCACAGTCTAGGGTGGCACCATGACACGACCCCAGCTCGACCACACACTCGCTGACTCACTACCGGAGCTCGCGCACGAAGAGACGGGCACACGCTTTGAAAACCCGCAGCTCGTCGCACTGAATGAGCCGCTCGCCCGCGAACTCGGCCTCGACCCCGCTTGGCTGCGAGGCGACGACGGGCTTGCCTGGCTTTCCGGCGCTGAAGGCGGCCACGCCATGGCCTACGCGGGACACCAGTTCGGCCAGTTC
Organism: Corynebacterium lujinxingii; assembly: GCF_014490555.1. Classification (NCBI taxonomy): domain Bacteria; kingdom Bacillati; phylum Actinomycetota; class Actinomycetes; order Mycobacteriales; family Corynebacteriaceae; genus Corynebacterium; species Corynebacterium lujinxingii. The sequence goes on from NZ_CP061032.1 coordinate 1,489,870, forward strand.
GTTCCGTTGCTTGGCGACGGCCGCGCGCTCCTGCTCGGCGACATCAACGGCTTCGAAATTCAGCTGAAAGGCTCTGGCCCGACCGCATTTTCGCGGCCTGGTTCGGACGGCGTCGGCGCGATCGGCCCGATGCTGCGCGAACACCTCGTGTCCACGTTCATGGACGCGATAGGCGTGCCGACGACACGCTCGCTGGCGGTGCTCACCACCGGTGGGACGGTCATCCGGCAGCAGGGAGCGGTCCCGGGCGGCATCGAGGTGCGGGTGGCGACAAGCCACCTGCGCGTTGGCACTGTGCAGTACGCCGCGACCCAGTCCGAGGACCTCGTGCGCAACGTGATGGGCGCGGCCGGGTTCGACGACGCGCGCCAGATGCTGGACACAGTCACTCGTCGCCAGTTCGACTTGGTCGCCCACTGGATGCGCCTCGGCTTCGTCCACGGAGTGATGAACACCGACAACGCGGCGCTTTCCGGCGAGACGATCGACTACGGCCCCTGCGCGTTCACCGAGCGTTTCGACGCCAACGCGTCTTTTTCCTCCATCGACCGGATGGGCCGCTATGCGTTTGGCAACCAGCCGACGATTATTGCGTGGAACATGGCGCGGCTGGCTGAGGCAGTCTTCCCGTTGCTCGGCCAGGAGAAAGTCAACGAGTACGTGGCAACAATCCAGCCGGCCTGGGATGAAGCGTGGGCGCGTTGGATCGGCGACGACCACGACGGGCTGAATCAGGCTGCCGACATCACCACCTACAACCGAGAGCACGGCATCAACGGTAAGCCCGGCCCGATTTTCATACCTCGCAACCAGATGCTGCAGGAGGCGATCGACGCCGCCGAGCAGCGTGGCGAGTACGAGCAATACAACGAGCTGCTCGCCGCGGTAAGTGACCCGTATAACGAAACGGCCGGGCCCGAATGGATGGCCCGGCCGGAAGGACAGCTGCCCTACGTCACCTTCTGCGGAACGTAGGGCGCGTCGGCGAGGTTAGTCGTCGAGACCCAGCGTCTTCTGGGTCCACGCCCACTGCTCATCGTAGGCTTCCTTGTCGCGCTTGAGCGACTTGCCGTACGTCGGGAACATCTCATGGAGCTTGTCTGCCCAGTCGATCATGTGCTCGCCGAAGCAGCGCTCCAGCAGCTCGATCATGGCGGCCGGGGTGATGGATGCGCCCGGGGATGCGCCGAGCACGCCGGCGATGGTGCCGTTTTGGTCGTTGACCAGGGCGGTGCCGAACTCCAGGGTGCCAAAGCGCGGAGCCGCAGCCGGCTTGATCACCTGCACGCGCTGGCCGGCGACGACAACGTCCCAGTCCTTGCCGTCAGCCGCCGGGTAGTACTCGTGCAGCATGTCCACCTTGCCGTCGAAGTCGCGGAAGACCTCTTGGACCAGGTACTTCACCAGGCCCACGTTGGTGGCGGCGACACCGAGGTAGGACGGGATGTTGTCCGGACGGATCGACTTGAACAGGTCGAGGTAGGAGCCTTCCTTCAGGAACTTCGGGCTCCAGCCGCCGTACGGGCCGAACAGCAGGGACTCTTCGCCGTCGACGACGCGCAAGTCCAAGTGCGGCACCGACATCGGCGGCGCACCCACCTTCGCCTTGCCGTAGACCTTGGCCTTGTGCTGCTGCACCAGTTCCTGGTTGGTGGTCTTGAGCCACATGCCGGAGATCGGGAAGCCGGCGTAGCCGTGCACCTCCGGAACGCCCGCCTTACGCAGCAGGTCGAGGGCGTAGCCGCCGGCACCGACGAAGACGAAGCGGGCGCGAACAACCTGCTTGTCACCGGTGTGCACGTTTTTGACGGTAACCTTCCAGAAGTTACCCTCGCGCTTCAGGTTGACAACCTCGTGGCCGTAGCGGACCTTCGTGCCATTGGCTTTGGCCGCGTCAACAAACTGCTTGGTCAGCGAGCCGTAGTTGATGTCAGTGCCGGCGTCGGTCCAGGAGATAGCGACCGGCTCCGCGTCAAAGTCGCGGCCCTGCGCCATCAGCGGCAGCTTGTCGGCGAACTCGTCGCGGTCGTCCGTGAACTGCATGTTCGGGAACATGTGGTTTGCCGAGAGCTTGTCGTAGCGCTTACGCAGGTACTCGATTTGATCCTCGCCCTGCGCGAAGGAGACGTGCGGAACCGGGTTAATGAAGGCGCGTGGCTGCTTGATCACACCGTTTTCCACTTGGTACGACCAGAATTGGCGCGACAGCTGGAACTTCTCGTTGATCGCCATAGCCTTGGAGACGTCGATACGCCCGTTCTTCTCCGGCGTGTAGTTCAGCTCGCACAAGGCGGAGTGACCGGTCCCGGCGTTGTTGAACGGGTAGGAGGACTCTTCTGCTGGCCCGTCGAGGCGCTCGAAGATCATCTGGCTCCAGCTGGGCTCCAGCTCATGCAGCATCGAACACAAGGTGGCGCTCATAATGCCGGCGCCGACGTGCAGGATGTCCACCTCGTCCGCGTACTTGTTACCAACGTTGTCAGACATGCGTAGTCATCCTTTGAGAGTTTCGACAATTTTGGGGTACCGCCATAATACGTCGACGCGTACGCGAAATCGCATAAGGCTTGACGACGACACAGAACACACCGAACCCGCATCAGTATCATCAGTCACATGACTCAGCGAAACGAAATAACCGTTCATTCTCTCGACTGGAAACCGGACGTGCTCGGGGACAATTTCGAGCAGGCCCGGCTGCAATTAGCAAAGGACCCGGATTCCGGGAAGCACCCGGAGGCGGTGCTGGTGCGCGACGTGCGGTCGTCGCAAAGCAACCTGCCCGCGGTGCTGTGGGTCCACGGCATGTCGGACTACTTCTTCCAATCGCACGTGGCCGACGAGTTTCACGAGCACGGCTACCCGTTTTACGCGCTCGATCTGCGCCGCTGCGGCCGCGCGCACAAGAAGGGACAGCGCTGGCATTTCACGCTGGATATGCGCCGCTACTTCGAAGAACTCACGCTCGCGCTGCGGATCCTGGCGCGCGAACACGGTTCCGTTGTCGTACTCGCGCATTCCACGGGCGGGCTGATTGTCCCGCTGTGGGCAGACGACCTGCGACGCAATTCGCCGGACGACCACGCGTTAATCAAAGGCATCGAACTCAACAGCCCGTGGCTGGACCTGCAGTTCCCGTCGTGGATGGTCAAGCCGCTTAAGCCGGTGCTCAAATCGGTCGGTGCGATCTTCCCGTCACTTCCGCTCCCCGGCGGCAGCCTGGGCACGTACGGCACGTCGATCCACGACGCCGAGCACGGCGAGTGGAGCTTTAACACGAAATGGAAACCGCTCGACGGCCACCGCAAGTACGTCGGCTGGATCCGCGCTGTGATCAAGGCGCAGGAACCGATCCATGCGGGCAAGATCGACACCGGCGTGCCAACGCTGACGCTGCGCTCGTCGCACTCGTACCTCAACCAGAAGTACTCCCCCGCCGCCGACACCGCGGATACTGTCTTAGACGTCGAGCAAATCCAACGCTGGGCGCCGACGCTTGCCGACGACGCCCGCGTCGAAGTCATCGACGGCGCCCGCCACGACGTGTTCCTCTCCGAGCGCCACGCCCGGGAGGCCGCGTTTAAGGCCACGTTCGCGTGGCTAGACGGTCTCAACCGCGCGCAGTAACGTCGAGACGCAACCCATACGTTTATATAGAGGAGACGACTATGCCTGATTCGGCCACCAATGCCACCCACTTTGACCTGATTATCGTGGGCGCCGGTTCCGGCAACTCGATCCTCACCCCGGATTTCGACGACAAGAACGTCGCGTTGGTTGAGAAGGGCGCGTTCGGCGGCACGTGCCTCAACGTCGGCTGCATCCCGACCAAGATGTACGTCCTCGCCGCCGAGCACGCGTTCGCAGCCCGGGAGGCCGGCAAACTCGGCGTGGACTTGGAGTACAACGGCGCGGACTGGGCCGCGATCCGTGAGCGCGTCTTTGACAACCGCATCGACTTGATCGCTAAAGGCGGCGAGGACTACCGACGCAACGGATGCCCGAACGTCACCGTCTACGACATGGAGGCGTCCTTTGTCGGACCAAAGACCCTGAAAACCGGGCGCGCCGGCGAGGAGGAGACGATCACTGCGGACACGATCATCCTCGCCGCGGGCGCACGCCCGTTCATCCCTGAGTGGGCTGAAGGTATCGAGTACCACACCAACGAGGACATCATGCGTCTCGACGAGCAGCCCAAATCGCTGACCATCGTCGGCGGCGGCTTCATTGCAATGGAGTTCGCGCACGTCTTTGACGCTCTCGGCACCGAGGTCACCGTGATCAACCGCTCCCCGCTCCTGCGCGCCCTCGATGAGGATCTGCGCGAGCCCTTCAACGACATCGCCGCCAAGCGCTACACCACCCACATCGGACGCACCGTGAAAGCAGCGACCCAGGGCGACGACGGTGTCACGCTAACGCTTGACGACGACACCGCTGTCACCTCCGAGGCCCTCCTCATTGCAACGGGCCGCGTTCCGAACAGCGACACACTAAACGTCGCGGCCGGCGGCCTGGAGATCCAACCGGATGGGCACGTGAAGGTCGACGAGTACGGACGCACCACCGCCGACGGCGTGTGGTCGCTTGGAGACCTGTCCTCGCCGTACATGCTCAAGCACGTCGCCAACGCGGAGACCCGCGCCGTGACCCACAACGTGCTGGCCACATGGGGCGAAACGGACGATCTGGTGCCGATGCCGCACGACCACGTGCCATCGGCTGTGTTTACCCACCCGCAGATCGCCACGGTGGGCATGACCGAGCAGCAGGCGAGCGACGCCGGCCACGACGTGACCGTGAAAGTGCAAAACTACGGCGACGTGGCATACGGCTGGGGCCTGGAGGACAGCACCGGCATTGTGAAGCTGGTCGCCGACCGCTCCACCGGCAAGTTGCTTGGCGCGCACTACATGGGCCCGCAGGCCTCCACTCTCATCCACCAGATGATCACCGTGATGGCGTACGACTTAGATCTGCGGGACTTCCCACGTAGCCAATATTGGATCCACCCGGCTCTTTCCGAAGTTACCGAAAACGCGATCCTCGGCCTCGACCTGACCTTCAAAGAAGTCTAAACCTTTGCTTCACCCCCTCTTTTGGGGGCCAAGTCACATTTGCACAACATTCGACTCAAAAGTTGCCAAAAGCCCACGTCGATTAGTTCGGAAACCTTGCAGACTTCACAGCCGACATTGAGGTTGCCCAACTTTGGGATGGTTTTTGCATGAAATTGCAGAGGGGACTTGCACGGGGCCACAAGGCTTCGGCTATTGTCGATGCAGACACCGGGACCGAGCCCCCAAGGCTTGCTATCGGTCCTAGGAGCTCAATGCCCCTGGACTTCTTTGAATTCCACCCGGACGTCGTGCAAGAACTATCAGAGAAGGATTTCGTTTCATGCGTAATTTCCGTAAGGCAGCCCTCGCCGGCGCAACCGCCGTCGCTGTGGCATTCGGCTCCACCGCAGTCGCAACCGCAGAGACCACTGAGGACACCACCGCGGCAGAGAACACCTACGTCGCACCGTCCCGTCCGGTCGAAGACAAGGACGGCAAGGACGGCGTCGAGCCGGCTTCCTCCGAGAAGATCACCCACTCCGAGTGGCTCCAGTTCCGCGACGAGGACGGCAACCTGCGCGGCACCGACGGTCGGGCAATCTTCGGCGAGAAGGACAACTTCGACGCACAGCCGCAATACGCCAAGCTCGCCTACGGCGCAACCATCTTCACCGTTGTCTCCGCGCTCGTCGGTCTTATCGTTGGCCCGCTGTACAACTTCATCGTCCACGGCGACGTCCAGTTCTAAGTTCGCGGATTTCCGCTAACCAACTCCAACTCACTTTCGAAAGAAGGAAAACGATGCGTAACTTCCGCACCGCTGCAGTTGCTACCGCAACCGCTCTGACCGTCGTTGCTGGCGGCACCGCAATCGCCTCCGCTGAGGAAGGCACCACCGAGACCACCTCCAACGACAAGGCCGTCGTCTTCGTCGGCAAGCAGAAGGAGACCGATAAGGACTTCGGCGAGGTTGTCAGCGACGGCACCAAGGGCCTGTTCGATGGCAAGGGTTCTTCCCAGTACTTCAATGATGAGCAGGATCCGTTCTACCCGACCGACGCCTTCGGCAACACCACCAACGCTGAGGATGTCCCGCAGTGGGCTCGCTACTGGATTGATGGCTCCATCGTCGCTGCCATCGGCGCCCTGGTTGGCCTCGTCATCGCTGGCTTCAACTTCGCCTTCTACAACGGCTGGCTGGAGCACCCGCTCTCCCGCTAAGCCATAGCGCTTGAGCAGAAGCTGAAACCCCGTCGCTTAGGCGACGGGGTTTCTTGCTGTTTAAGACCGGCCTAGAAGCGCGAAGGGGCGGGGCTGCACCACACGGTGCAGCCCCGCCCCTTCGTTCTTTAAGGGCTACTCCCCCAGCATGTGCTGCCCGGCCGCGACATCTGCGTCCGGGATGGTGAGGATCTCGTTGCCATCGTCGGTGATCACGAGAGTGTGCTCGAACTGTGCGGTGTACTCGCCGTCGTTGTTCTGCACGGTCCAGCCGTCGTTCCACACGTGGTATGGCAGCGCGCCCAGGTTGATCATCGGCTCGACGGTAAGCGTCATGCCCGGCTCGAGGATGTCGGTGTACGCGTCCGAGTCGTAGTGCAGCACCACAAGACCGTTGTGGAAGGTGGTGCCCACACCGTGGCCGGTGAAGTCGGTGACCACGTTGTAGCCGAAGCGCTTGGCGTAAGACTCAATCACGCGGCCAATGACGTTGATCTGGCGTCCCGGCTTTGCGGCTTTGATGCCACGCATCATGGCTTGGTAGGTGCGGTTCACAAGATCCTTGTGTTCCTGGGCGACGTCCCCCGCGAAGAACGTCGCGTTGGTGTCTCCGTGCACACCGTTCTTGTAGGCGGTGACATCGATATTGACGATGTCACCTTCCTTGATCACGGTGGTGTCCGGGATGCCGTGGCAGACGATCTCGTTCAGCGAGATGCACGACGACTTCGGGTAGCCACGGTAGCCGAGCGTCGACGGGTAGGCGCCGTGCTCGACGAGGTAATCGTGGACGATGCCGTCAATCTCGTCGGTGGTTTTGCCCGGCGCAACTGCAGCACCTGCGAGTGCGAGCGCGTTTGCCGCGATCTTGCTGGCCTCGCGCATCGCCTCGATGGTCTCTGCACTCTGGACGACGGGCTCGCCGACGTTTTCCTGTACCTCGTCCTTCCACGCGTATTCCGGTCGCTCGATGCTGGCCGGAACCTTGCGCTCAGGGGTGGGTTTTCCTGGTGTCAACATTCCTCGTGGGTTCATACGGGCAATGCTAGTACCGCCCGCAAATCCGGCCTTCGCCCCTACCCGAGTGGAAGATTGGCCAGCATCGTGTTCGATAGCGCAACCGCAGCCTCAGAACCGCCACCGAGGACGACGAGGGTGGCGAAAGCGATGTCGTCGTCAACGCGGTAGCCGGTGAACCAGGAGTGTGAGCCGCCGTTGATCTCAGCCTCACCGGTCTTGCCGCGAATGTCGCCTTCAGCCGTAAACGCGCTCGCAGTACCACCGGGCGCGGTCACCGCAGCCATGATCTGTCGCAGTTGGTCGATCGCCTCTGGCGGCAGCGGTGCGATTTCCTCGCTCAGTTTCGTCTCTTCACCCTTCACCAGGTACGGCACCGGCATCGTGCCGTGTGCCGCGGTGGCGGAGACAAGCGCCATGCCGAACGGGCTCGCCAGGTCGAGGCCTTGACCGTAGCCGGCCTCAGTGCGGTCAAGCAGCTCTTCGCCATCTGGGATGGAGCCCGTGATGGTCTCCACGCCGGGGATCTCCATGTCTACGCCGAGGCCGAATTGCTTGCCCACGTCCTTCAATTCGCCCGGGGCCAGGTTGGTGGAGATATCCGCGAACGTGGTGTTGCACGACCGCGCGAAGGCGGTCTCTAGCGGCACGGTGCCGAGTCCGAAGCCGGCGTAGTTGGTCACAGTACGACCGAACAGGTTCATCGTTCCCGGGCACGGAACGGGTGTGCCAGGGTTCATCCCCTGACGTGCCAGGCCAGCGGCTGCAGTGACGATTTTGAAGGTGGAGCCGGGCGGGTACTGGCCCATCGTCGCCAAGTTGCCGTCTGCGTCCGCCGCCGGCGTTTGGGCCACGGCGAGAATCCCGCCTGTGGAGGGACGGATGGCCACAATCATGGCCTGCTGCCCCGCAACGGGTTCGAGCGCCTTTTCGGCGGCTTCCTGCACGCGGTGATCGAGGCTGATGTGAATCGCGGGGGCCGGCGCCGGATCCTCGCGTGTGATCTCCTCGTACGACGCGCCGTTCTCGTTGACCACGTCGATGCTCCAGCCAGCATCGCCGGTCAGATCGTCGCGCACCAACTCGCCCACACGCGCCATGATGTCGGGCGCGAAGTTCGGCTGGGCGTTGACCATGGCGGCTTCTTCGTTGAGGCGCACGCCGGGCTCGTCGCCAAGTGCCTCCGCGAACGCGTCGCGGGCGCCAGCGGGGATCACAGCGGCAGAGAACACCCCGGAGGCCTCAGAGATGTCCTTCGACAGCCCTTCGGCGTCGTGCAGTGGCACAGCGCGGTCTGTCTCATGTGCTTTCGCCAGCGCACCACTGATCGCGGCCGCGGCAGCCCCAGCAGTGCGCATCTGGTCGGTATCCACGAGCACGCGGTACGCAGTGCCCGGTTTGAGCAGCTCCACCCCGTCGGAGGAGACCACGCTCGCCTGCGCGGGTGCGATCGAGCGCAACTCCAGGTGCTGATGCGCGCCAAGCCTGGGGTGCAGCACCGACGGTTGCCATCGCACGGACCACTGCTCGCCCGACTGTGTGAGCGTCATTTGTGCGTCGTAGGTCAGCTCACGCTCGCGCGGCAGCTGCCACGCCAGCTCGTAGGTCGCCGTAGCCAGGTTGTCTTCCTGGTGGACGTCTTTGAGCGTGGCGGTCATCTTCTCCGCCTGCAGGCCGTCCCAGGTGGCGTTGGTGGAATCGGTGGCGGAGGTGGGGTCGTCGATAAGCGACGCGTCCACCTCGCGCTGCTCGAGCGCCTCGAGAAACGCGCTGGCGGTGGGCTCGGCGTCGTTGGGGCGCGGGGTGCAAGCGCTTATCGACGACACCAGCACCACCCCGGACAGCACTGCGGCGAAGCGGCGCATGTTAGCGAGTGACCTTGACCTCGGCCTTGGCTCCGGCGACTTCCTCGAGGCCTTCCTCCTCGGCGATGCGGTTCGCGTATTCGATGAGTGTTTCCACGATCTTGGATTCCGGCACCGTCTCCACTACCTCGCCCTTGACAAAGATCTGGCCCTTGCCATTGCCGGATGCCACGCCGAGGTCGGCGTCGCGTGCCTCGCCCGGGCCGTTGACAACACAGCCCATCACGGCGACGCGCAGCGGGAACTCCATGCCTTCGAGGCCGGCAGTGACCTCCTCAGCCAGCTTGTACACGTCCACCTGGGCGCGGCCGCAGGACGGGCAGGAAACGATCTCGAGCTTGCGCGGGCGAAGGTTCAGGGACTGCAGGATTTGATCTCCGACCTTGATTTCCTCCACCGGGTCGGCGGACAGCGATACGCGGATAGTGTCGCCAATACCCTCCGAGAGCAGCGCACCGAAGGCAACAGACGACTTGATCGTTCCCATAAACTTCGGGCCCGCCTCAGTCACTCCGAGGTGCAGCGGGTAGTCCGTCTTTTCGGCGAGCTGGCGGTAGGCCTCCACCATCAGCACTGGGTCGGAGTGCTTCACCGAGATAGCGATGTCGCCGTAGCCGTGCTCCTCGAACAGTCCGGCCTCGTAGATAGCGGATTCCACGAGCGCCTCCGGCGTTGCCTTGCCGTACTTGGCCAAAAGACGCGGATCGAGCGAGCCGCCATTGACGCCGATGCGGATCGGAATGCCTGCGTCGCCTGCCGCCTTGGCGACCTCCTTGACGCGGCCGTCGAACTCCTTAATGTTGCCGGGGTTCACGCGCACAGCCGCGCATCCAGCGTCGATCGCCGCGAAGATGTACTTCGGCTGGAAGTGGATATCCGCGATCACCGGAATGGGAGATTTCGCCGCAATCGCCGGCAACGCTTCAGCGTCGACGGTCTTCGGGCACGCAACACGCACGATGTCGCAGCCCGCGGTGGCGAGCTGCGCAATCTGCTGCAGGGTGGCGTTGATGTCGTGCGTCTTCGTGGTGGTCATCGACTGCACGGAAATCGGGTAATCCGAGCCGACACCGACGTCGCCCACCATCAGCTGGCGGGTCTTTCGACGTTCGGCCAAGGTGGGTGCTGGGCCTTCTGGCATGCCTAATCCGATGGGGGTATTCATGGTGGCTAACTCTAGCACCGCTAGCCAAATATTCGGATGGGGTTGACCACGTCCGCTGCCATCACGAGCACGCCGACGACGAGCAGCAGCGCGGCCATGAAGTAGGTCAGCGGCATCAACTTCTCGTAATTCGCGGGAGCACCCGGCCCAAGCCCGCGCAGCTGTCGGATAAAGTCGCGGATCTTTTCATAGAGCACCACCGCGATGTGACCGCCGTCGAGCGGCGGCAAGGGCACGAGGTTAAACAGCGCCAGGAAGAAGTTCAGGCTGGCCAGCATCATCCAGAACACGGCCCACTGGTTTTGCTCCGCGAGCTCGCCGCCGGTGCGCGACGCGCCGATCACGCTGACAGGCCCCTCGATGTCGCGTTCACCGCCGAAAATCGATGCGACCACCCCCGGGATCTTGCCCGGGAACGAGATCAGCCCGTCCACCGTCGCGCCAAGCAGCTGTCCGGTGAAGTGCGCCGTCGCGGGCACAGCCTCAACCGGTCCGAACTGCTTCACCGCGTCTTCTACCGGGGCAGCCATAATGCCCACAGCACCTGCGTGGACGCGCTCGCCAGTGGCAGGGTTGATGCGCTCGACATCCCCCAAGGGCACTGCGATGCTTTGCGACGACCCGTCGCGCTCCACGTCCAGCGTCACCGTCTCCCCCGGGCGCGCAGCAACGTAATCACGCAGGTCGGCGAACGTCTCCAACGCTTGGCCGTCGACAGCGAGTATCTTGTCGCCGGCGCGCACGCCAGCCTCGCCGGCAGGGCCGGGCCCGGTGCAATCCGCCAAGGTATTCTCGTCCACCTGGTCGGCAACACAGACGGTCTTTTCTACCCTGGGGGTGAAGTCCGCCTGCGGGTTCGGAATCCCGGAGAAAACCGCGACGAAGTATATGACCACAACGCCGACGAGGATGTTCATCACAATGCCGCCGGCGAGCACCGCGATGCGCTGCCAGGCTGGCTTGTTCACCATCGCGTGCGGAGCCTCCTCCGCGGTGACCGGGTCCATTGCAGTCATGCCGGCGATGTCGCAGAACCCGCCGAATGGAAGCGCCGCAAGGCCGTATTCAGTGCCGCCACGCGTGGTGGACCATACGGTAGGACCGAAGCCGATGAAGTAGCGACGAACCTTCATGCCAAAGGCGCGCGCCGTGAACATGTGCCCCGCCTCGTGCAGAGCAATCGACGCCGTGATCGCGAGCGCGAAGACGACAATGCCGAGCGCGCCCATCACACATCTCCCCCGAGGTTGAAGGAGCCGGCCCGGCTAGCGCTTTTCAATACGCGCGATGGCGGCGTTGACACGCTCGCGGGACCGAGCCTCAATCCGCATGACGTCAGACACATCCTTGGGAGCTTCGGCGAACTCACCCGCCGCGTCAAGTACTTCGCCGATGATGTCCACAATTTGCGGGAACTTGATTCGTCCCGCGAAGAACGCCTCGACAGCGCCCTCGTTGGCTGCGTTGTAAATCGCCGGGAACGGGTCACCGAGACGTGCCGCCTGGCGGGCGAGGCGGACGGCCGGGAAGACATCGTCGTCAAGCGGCTCGAAGCCCCACTCAAACGCCTGCGTGAAATCGAGCGACTCCTGGGCCTTGGGCACGCGGCGCGGCCAGTTCAGCGCAAGCGAGATCGGCAGCTTCATCGACGGCGGCGACGCCTGCGCGATTGTTGCTCCGTCGGTGAACGTGACCATGGAGTGGATCACCGACTGCGGGTGGATGGTCACGTCGATGTCGTCCGGGTCGATGCCGAACAACAGGGAGGCCTCGATGAGTTCCAGCCCTTTATTCACCATCGTGGCGGAGTTGATCGAATTCATCGCACCCATCGACCACGTCGGGTGAGCGACCGCCTGCTCCGGCGTAACACCGAGCAAGTCGTCGCGCTTCATCCCACGGAACGGGCCGCCGGAGGCGGTGAGCACCAAGCGGGCCACCTCATCGCGGTTGCCCGAGCGCAGACATTGCGCCATCGCGGAGTGCTCTGAATCCACCGGGACAATCTGGCCCGGCTTCGCGGCATCGAGCACCAGTCGGCCGCCGGCGACAAGCGATTCCTTATTTGCAAGCGCCAGCGTCGCGCCACGCTTCAAAGCGGCCATCGTGGCCGGCAGCCCCGCAGCTCCCACGAGTGCATTCACGACGACGTCCGCGGGCTGGGACTCCACCAAGCCCGCAGCACAGTTGTCGCCGGTGATGACGAATCCGCCAATCTCCTTGGACACGATCTTGGCACCTTCGATATTGCGCACCGCAACCTGGTCGGCGTGCAGGCCGAACTCCCTCGCCTGCTCGATGGCACGCTCAGGCTTGTTGCCGCCGGTGGCTATGCCGACGACGTTAAATTTGTCGCGGTTTTCCCGGATCACTTCCACGGCCTGAGTGCCGATGGAACCGGTCGAGCCCAAGATCAATACGTTTCGCACGCGTCCATAGTGCCATGACCCCACCCGTTTCGGCATTATAGTAGCCCTAATCATCAAAATGTGGTGCGAAAGTTTGAACCCCTTGGGGGTTATTGTCGCCGTCTCCGGCTGGGGTGTGCGATGATAGGCAGCGATAGTTTCATCATTTCCGGCGATCGCACCCGCGATCGTTCCAGTGCTGATAAGGAGCGTTGCAGTGGCCCACGCAAAGGAAAACGCACCCCAGGTGTACAACGGTGTCTCTGAGGCAGACGTCCCGTCTGCCCGTTTCGGCTGGAGCGGGCTGAGCGACGGCGCAATCCAGACCGCAGGCTGGATCTCCGTTGCCTTCCTCATCGCCTACAACTTCGGCAATCACGAGGGCCACGTCGAGACCATTTGGCTCATCGCCCTCGCTGTGCTCATCGCGCTCGGCCTGATCCTGTTTGCCACCAAGCCGAAGCTCAACCAGGTGCGCACCGTCACCTCCCACAACAAGCCGGCTGGCCACCAGGAACCGGATTGGATCTACAACCAGGCCACCCTGTCCGGTGATGTGTACGAAAACCTCACCGACAGCCAGCTGCGCGCCCTGAACATCGAGCCGGGTCGCGTCGCTCACCTGCGACCGGCACGCACCGAGCGGACCGCTGTCGAGCGCCCGGCGACCACCCGCGAGACCGTCGAGGTTATCGAGGTCGAGTCCACCGGCGGAAAGCACGAGCGCATCTAGCACTCGCTCATCGACGAAAACCCGCCGCGCCACCCCGGCACGGCGGGTTTTCGCTACCCCGTCTTCTCCTCCGCTGCGAGCTGCCCGCACGCCGCGGCGATCTCCTGACCCTTCGTGTCGCGAACGGTGCACGGCACACCCTGGGCGGCGACACGGCGCACGAACTCGTCCTGGCGCTCCTTCGGCGAGGCGTCCCACTTCGAGCCCGGCGTCGGGTTCAGCGGGATCACGTTAACGTGCACGCGCGAACCGAGCGCTTGGTGGAGTTTCTTCCCCAGCATGTCGGCGCGGAAGTCCTGGTCGTTCATGTCGCGGATCAACGCGTACTCGATGGACACACGCCGGCCCGTCTTGTCGGCGTAGTAACGCGCAGCGTCGAGCACCTCTGAGACGGCGAAGCGGTTGTTCACCGGCACCAATTCGTCGCGAAGCTCGTCGTCCGGGGTGTGCAGGCTCACGGCGAGGGTGCAGGACAGGTCTTCGTCGGCAAGCATGCGGATCTGGGGCGCAAGCCCCACTGTGGAGACGGTGACGTTGCGCTGCGAGATGCCGAACCCGTCCGGCGACGGCTGCGTGATCTGACGCACCGCCTCGACGACGCGCTTGTAGTTCGCTAGCGGCTCGCCCATGCCCATGAACACGATGTTGGACAGGCGGGATCCTTCCGCGGCCATCATGGCGGCTGCGGCGCGGACCTGGTCGACGATCTCCGCAACAGAAAGGTTGCGGTCAAGCCCGCCCTGGCCCGTCGCGCAGAACGGGCAAGCCATACCGCAGCCTGCCTGCGAAGAGATACACAGGGTCGCCCGGCCCGGATAGCGCATCAACACGGACTCGAGCAGGATGCCGTCGTGCAGGCGCCACAAGGTCTTTGTGGTGTCGCCCTCGTCGGTCTCCCATGTGCGGACCGGGTGCAGCAGCGTTGGAAAGAGCGCGTCTTTCACAGTCTGGCGCTGCGTCTCCGGCAGGTCCGTCATCGTCAACGGATCGGCTTCGAACTTGCCGTAGTAATGGCGCGCGATCTGGTCGGCGCGGAACTTAGGCAGGCCGAGGTCCTTGAGGGCGTCGATACGCTCCTGCTTCGACAGGTCAGCGAAGTGCTTCGGGGGCATGCCGCGCTTCGGCGTGAGAAGTTGGATTTGGGGGAAATCGCTCATAGTGCGCCCCATCTTTGCACGTCGTGCGGTGGATTTCGAATCTACAGCGCGACTACGCCGGGTTCATCAACGCAATGGTGGTGAGCAGGATATACGTGGCAGCTGCAGCCGGCAGCATCCCGTCAAGGCGGTCCATGATCCCGCCGTGGCCGGGCAATAGATTCGACATGTCCTTGATGCCCAGTTCGCGCTTGAATTGGCTTTCTACCAGATCGCCCATCGTCGCGCAGATCACCAGCGCAATGCCGAGGACGATGCCCATCCACCACGGACCGTGAATGAGGAACGTGACCACGAGGATGCCGGTGATAATGCCCGCGACAAGCGAGCCAGCGAAGCCCTCCCAGGACTTATTCGGGCTCACCGCCGGGGCCATCGGGTGCGAGCCAAACATGACGCCCGCCGCGTACCCGCCGACGTCGTTCGCAACCACGCACAGCATGAAGGCGACGATGAACGCGGAGCCGTCTACCCCGCCCTCGCTGATCATGGAGATCATCGCGGCGAAAGTACCAAACAGCGGGATCCACGCGAGCACGAACAGGCTCACCGCAGTATCGCGCAAATAGTTTTCGGGACGGGTGTCCCTGCCCTGGTGGAACATTCCCCAGAACATGACCACCAGCACGGTGAACGCAAACCCCGCGACCAACCCTGTGGTCTCGTACGGCACCGACAGCCACAGCATCGCCTGACCGAGGATGATCAACAGCGTGCGCGGCTGCTGGTAGCCGGCTTCACGCAGCCGGGTCATCACTTCCCACATCGCCAGCGCCACAGAGGCGGCGACGAGCGGGTACCAAGCCGGCGGGCCGATCCACACTGCGGCGATGACAAGCGCACCGAGGACCACACCAGTGGTGATCGCGGCACGCAGGTCGCGGCCCGCACTATTTTTCGGCTTCGGCGCGTGCACCGGCCACCGGCTCGGGGTCGCGCGTTCCTCGTGCTCCTCGTGGTCTTTAATGAGCACGCTAGACCTCCAGCAGCTCGTCTTCCTTGCGCTGCACGATCTCGTCAATCTGGGCGACGAAGCCCTGCGTGGTTTTGTCCAGCGCCTTTTCTGCGGAGGTGACCTCGTCCTCGCCGGCGTCGCCGTCCTTCTGGATCTTCTTCAGTGCTTCCATGCCCTGGCGGCGGATGTTGCGGATGGCGATCTTGCCGTCCTCACCCTTCTGCTTGGCTTGCTTGACCAGGTCGCGGCGGCGCTCCTCGGTGAGCTGCGGGACGGAGACGCGGATGACCTGACCATCGTCGGTCGGGTTGACGCCCAGATCCGAGTTGCGGATGGCGTTTTCAATTTCGCCCATGGTGGACATGTCGTAGGGCTTGATCATCAGCATGCGCGGTTCCGGCACGGAGACGGTCGCCATCTGGGTAATCGGGGTCGGCACACCGTAGAAGTCCGCCATCACACCGTTAAACATTGCCGGGTTGGCGCGGCCGGTGCGGATGGTGGACAGGTCCTCTCGTGCGTGGTCGACGGAAGAGGTCATGCGCTCTTCGGCGTCAAGCAAAACATCATCAATCATGGGTAAATCCCTACCTTTTCTTGATTCGGCGTCCCTACTAACCTACCAGCGCATCCGACGCCTACACTGGCGCCATGCTGCACCCCGCGTTCACTTCGCTTCCGCCACGCGAGACGCGGCCGTATCCACGCACCGGAAGCCTCGCCGGCTGGGCGATCCCGGTCAAAGACGGCACCGACATCGCGGGCGTGGAAACCACCCACGGCAACCCGCAGCGCGCATACGTAGCGACGACCACCGACCCCTTCGTCCTCGACCTCCTGGCCCGCGGCGCGGAGATCCCGGCGAAGACACTGACCTCCGAGCTCGGCGCCACCTGCTACGCGGAACGCCCCGGCGTACCAGTATTGGAATCACCCGCCTACCCCGGATGCACACCCGGTGGATCATCCACGGGCGCAGCCGTCGTTGTTGCCGACGGCACCGTGCGCGCAGCACACGGCACGGATGCCGGCGGCTCCATCCGGGTACCAGCCGCGGCCTGCGAAGTCGTGGGATTTAAGCCGGCAAGCCAGGGGCTTTCCGCGAACGGATTTCTCACCCGCGCGGTGACCGACCAGTACACGCTGTGCGGCTGGTCGCGGCCCAAGCGGCGGCCGGTGCGCATCGGTGTGCTCACCGAGGGGATTTTCGCTGATCCAGATGTGGACGATCGGCGCGGTGCTCTTGTCGACAAGCTCGCAGGAGCCCTCGATTTTGACACGGTGGCTTTGAAACCGTACCAAGAGTCACGCGAGACGTACGCGCACTTTTCCACCACCATCACCGCGAGTTTCCGAAACACGGATCCGTTAGATAGCGACTACATCACGTGGCTGGTCGAGCAGTCCCACCGGCTCACGCGGGCACGCATCGAAGCCGCCGCAGCCCACCGTCGCGCACTGCCCGCAATGCTGGCGGCCCAGTGGGACGTCGACGCAGTGCTCTCCCCCACGCTCGCCACCGACCCGCCGAGGATCGGCTACTTCCCCGCGCTGCACCCAGAGGAGTCGTTCCACGCGCAGACCGCCTGGTCGCCGTGGTGCTCGCTGTTCAATATGATTGGCACCCCGGCGATCGCAATCGGCGGGGTGCACCTGGGAAGCCTCACGCTCACCGGTCCGGAGTTGTTGGCGGTGGCGGAGGTCGTCGAAAAGCGGCTACGCGACTAGCGTGCCCACCTGCTCACCGGAGACGGCGCGCGCGATGTTGCCTTCCTGCAGCAGGTTGAACACCAGAATCGGCATGTTGTTGTCCATGCACAGGCTGAACGCGGTGGCGTCGGCGACCTTCAGGCCGTGCTCGATGACTTCCCGCGGAGAAATCTCCGAATACAGCTTCGCGTCCGGGTTCTCGCGCGGATCGGAGTCGTAGACGCCGTCGACACCCTTGGCCATGAGAAGCACCTCGCAGCCGATCTCCAGCGCGCGCTGGGCTGCGGTGGTGTCGGTGGAAAAGTACGGCATGCCCATGCCGGCGCCGAAGATGACCACGCGGCCCTTCTCCAGGTGGCGCACCGCACGCAGCGGCAGGTACGGCTCGGAGATCTGCGCCATGTTGATGGCGGTCTGCACGCGGCAATCTACGCCCATCTGCTGGAGGAAGTCCTGCAGCGCGAGGCAGTTCATCACCGTACCGAGCATGCCCATGTAGTCCGACCGCGCACGGTCCATGCCGCGCTGCTGCAGCTGGGCTCCGCGGAAAAAGTTGCCGCCGCCGATGACAACTGCCACCTCGGTGCCGCCGCGGGCAACATCCGCGATCTGGCGGGCGACAGACTCGACGACATCGGGATCGATGCCGACCTTGCCGCCGCCGAACATCTCACCCCCCAGCTTCAGCATGACTCGCTTGAAACCTGTGCGGTTGGGGTTGAGGTCAGTCACCGTAAAACGCTCCTTTGCGCGGATGGCCAAATGCGGGTTGTTCGGAGACGATCTTAGCCACGCCTCCGTCGGAGTTTAGAAACGCTGGGCGTAACGACGAAACCCCGCGCCGCCGCCCACGCTCACGCGGGCAGGCAACACGGGGTTGCGGTGCGAGATGGCTTACGCCTGGCCGACCTCGTAACGCACGAAATCGGTGATCTCGATGCCGCTTTCCTCAGCGAACTGCTTCACGGTCTTCTTGGAGTCAGCCAGGGACGGCTGGTCGAGCAGGACTACGTCCTTGAAGAAGCCGCCCATGCGGCCCTCGACGATCTTGGCGATGGCAGCCTCCGGCTTTCCCTCGTTGCGGGTGATCTCTTCCTGGACCGCACGCTCCTTCTCGACGACGTCAGCCGGCACGGACTCCTGGTTGAGGTAGCGGGCCTTCATCGCAGCGATCTGCAAAGCGACCTGGTGTGCAGCCTCCGCG
The DNA here is from genome assembly GCF_014490555.1 of Corynebacterium lujinxingii. Taxonomy (NCBI): domain Bacteria; kingdom Bacillati; phylum Actinomycetota; class Actinomycetes; order Mycobacteriales; family Corynebacteriaceae; genus Corynebacterium; species Corynebacterium lujinxingii. Next base: position 1,508,368 of record NZ_CP061032.1, read on the forward strand.
TTGTCGCCCGTGTAAGCGACGAGCACACCGACGGCCGGCGGCAGGTCCGCAGCCTTCTGGTGCAGGTACTTCGCCACCTGGTCGCCCTCGATGGTGGCGGCGCGACGCAGCTCGAGCTTTTCGCCGATCTTGGCGGAGAGGCGCTCCAGAACGTCGTGGGCGGTCTCGCCGTTCACATCAGCCTTGGCCAGCTCCTCCTGCGAGTTCGCCTTCACTGCCGCAGCAGCGTTTGCGATCTCGGCTGCGAGGTCCTTGAACTCCTGGTTCTTGGCCACGAAGTCGGTCTCGGAGTTGATCTCCACGATGGTGTTGCCGGAAACAGCAACGAGGCCCTCGAGCGCGTTGCGCTCTGCGCGCTTGCCCACGTCCTTCGCACCCTTGATGCGGAGGTTCTCGACGGCCTTGTCGAAGTCGCCGTCGGTCTCCTCGAGCGCCTTCTTGCAGTCGAGCATGCCGGAGCCGGTGATCTCGCGGAGCTTCTTGACGTCAGCAGCAGTGTAGTTCGCCATATTGGGCGATCCTCCTCGTGAAAATGTTGCGTTAAGGTTTCAAACCGTTTCAAGCGTAGCCGACGAGCGTGCCGGCGGCATGACTTGCCACGTGTATATGCGCGCACCCCGCGCCCGCCGCGTCCCGGCCGGGAACCGGCGGACGTGAGCGGAACGCGGGGTGTGCGTTTCAATGCTGGCCGAAGCCAGTCGGCTTACGCCTGGGTTTCGGACTTGTCGTCCTGCTTGGCCTGCTCAGCAGCGCGGACAGCGTGCGGCTGCTGGACCTCCGCGACCTCCTGCGGAGCAGCGGTCTCGGCGGCGGCAGCGGCCTTCGCAGCGTCGGCTGCGGAAACCTCGTCGGAAGACGCGGCCTGTGCGGCAGCCTCAGCAGCCTCAGCCTGACGCTTCGCGTCGGTGTCGCCGGCGGCGTCGCGTGCGGCAGCGAGCTGGCGCTCTTCGCGCTGCTGCTTACCAGCGACGACTGCCTCGCCCACGATGTGGGTGAGCAGCTTGACGGCGCCGATGGCGTCGTCGTTGCCCGGGATCGGGAAGTCGACAACGTCCGGGTCGCAGTTGGTGTCCAGGACAGCCACGACCGGGATGCGCAGCTTCTGCGCCTCGTTGACGGCGATGTGCTCCTTGTTGGTGTCCACGATCCAAAGCGCGGACGGAGCCTTGGTCATGTCGGCGATACCGCCGAGCACGCGCTCGAGCTTGACGCGCTCGCGGGTGAGCATGAGGACTTCCTTCTTGCCGCGACCTGCGTAGCCGTCTTCGGCTGCGTCCATCGCCTGGAGTTCCTTCATGCGGCCGATGCGCTTGGACACGGTCTGGAAGTTGGTGAGCATGCCGCCCAGCCAGCGGTGCGTCACGTACGGCATGCCGACGCGCTGCGCCTCTTCCTGGATCGGCTCCTGCGCCTGCTTCTTGGTGCCAACGAACAGGATGGTGCCGCCGTGTGCGACGGTCTCCTTGACAAACTCAAATGCCTCATCGATGTAGGTCAGCGTCTGCTGAAGATCGATGATGTAGATGCCGTTGCGCTCCGTGAAGATGAAGCGACGCATCTTCGGGTTCCAGCGACGCGTCTGGTGACCGAAGTGGACACCGGCGTCGAGGAGTTCACGCATGGTTACAACTGCCATGGGAAAGTCTCCTTCGGAGAATGTAGTTCGGTTACTTATAAGGTCTCACGTGCGGGTTTTTATCCCACACCCTGGCACCGTGTCTGCCCCGCACCCTGTGAGAGGGACCGTCGCTGAGCAGGCATTATCCGGCGCGCGTAGTCAGTCGGTGCACACTCGCACAAACTGCCCCGGCAACCTTACCCGCTCATGTGCAGAAAACCCAACTCATCTGCACCGTTGTGGATAACTCGTGGCTCAACATGCCCGGGTTGTCCACAGATTTTCCGCCGCCTCTTCCACCGACGCCTGCCGGTGTGCTCCATTGAGAGCATGCGCTTGACGACGACACCACGCCCCGCCTTGGCCATCCTCACCACCTTGATCCTATGTGCTCCGCGGCCCGCCTGGGCCTGGGTGGACCCGGCAGCCGGCACACCGCACCCGCAAGAGGTCGCCCGGCCCGCTTCGATCCCGGAACAGAATTGGAAGCCCGGCCATCGGGGTGTTGACCTGCCATTGCGCATCGGTGCCCCGGTGGTGGCCGCCGGCGACGGTGTGATTGCCTTCGCTGGCTCGGTCGCGGGCGCACCGGTGGTGACCGTCGAGCACGCCGGCGGGATCCGCACCACCTACCAGCCGGTGCGCACGAATCTCCCGGTGGGAACGAGCGTGCGCGAGGGTGAGACGATTGGGGTGCTGGCGCGCTCGTCGACACGCTTTGCGGGCGAGCACGACGGCCTGCACTGGGGCGCGCTGACTGGGCCGGACAAATACATCGACCCGCTCACACTGCTCGAGCCGCCGCGGATCCGGCTTAAGCCCGTGGATGCGCCCGGTCGTAGACGTTCTTGAGCCGCTGCGCGGAGACGTGGGTGTAGATCTGGGTGGTCTGCAGGCTCGAGTGCCCCAGCATTTCCTGCACGACGCGCAGGTCCGCGCCCCCTTCGAGCATGTGGGTCGCGGCGGTGTGGCGCAGGGTGTGCGGGCTGATGTCGGCCACACCCGCGCGCTGCCCGGCGCGTTCGACCACGCGGCGCACCTGACGTTGGTCGATGCGTCCGCCCCGCGTGCCGACGAACATCGCGTCGTCGACCTTCGCAATCTCAGCCCTGCCGAACTCGAGCCACTCGCTGAGCGCGATTGTGGCTTCGCTGCCGAACGGCACGACGCGCTGCTTGTTGCCCTTACCGGTCACGCGCGCGAGCCCGCGGCCGAGATCGACATCTGCGATGTTTAAGCCGGTGAGCTCGCCGACGCGCATGCCGGTGGCGTAGAGCAATTCCAGCATGGCCCGGTCCCGTAGGTGCTCGGCCGGGTGGGCGTCGTCGGCGGTGTCCGCCTCGACGAGTTCGGTGGCGCGCTCAGCGCGCACCACGTTCGGCAGCGGACGGTTCACCTTCGGGGCCTTAAGCCGAGCCGCGACATCCTGCTCGATGTAGCCCTGCCGGTACGCCCACGTGGAAAACGCGCGCGCGGCGGCGGTGCGACGGGCCAGGGTGGCGCGACTGCGCCCGGCGCGCAAGGCGTCGGCAAGCCAGGCGCGCAGGGTGGGCAGGGTGAACGCGTCGAAGGTGTCCGCGTACCCGGTCAGTGTGCCCAAGTCGGAGACGTAACCTTTCACCGTGTTCGGGGATCGCCCGAGCACGAGCGCGGCGTAGTCAGCGAAATCGTCGACTGCCGCCCGGATCTGCCCCACAGGTTGACTCATGTCACGGCAGTTTACTCGTTACTCAGTGCGCGACCACACCTTTCGCTCACGCTGGACCACACCCCGCTTCGCCAAATCCATCAGGATGTGCACCGTCAGTCCGATCGTGAGGCCGGCATCGGCGGCGATATCCTCGGCGAGCCGCGCGCCCTCCCCGGCGCGCGGCAGGGCGTCGTAGATGCGCAGCTCGTTGTGGCTGAGTTGCTGCACGAGTGTTTTCGGGAAGTTGAGTTCCTGCTGCAACGCCTCGTCGATCGTGCCCGGTGTGCTGATCATCTCGTGGATCTGATCCGCGTTGAGCACCATCGTCGCCTGTTCCTTCTGAATCGCGAGATTGGTGCCGAGCGACTCGGTCGCCGTGATCGGCCCCGGCACCGCCATCGCCTTGCCGTTGAAGGTGTTCACCCACTTCAACGTGTTTAACGCCCCGGAGCGGAAGGCCGCCTCGACCAGCACGGTGCCCTGGGTCAGGCCGGCGACGAGCCGATTGCGGGTGAGAAAGCGGTGCCGATCCGGCGTGGTCCCAGGCGGGTACTCTGTGATGATCGCCCCGCCTGAAGCGCACACCCGCTCGAACAACATCTCGTTGCTCAGCGGGTAGTAATATCCGGGCCCGCACGCCGCGACGACTACCGTGGGCGCGCCGCAGTCGAGCGCAGCCCGGTGCGCTGCCGTGTCGATGCCGAGCGCCCCGCCGGAGACGATTGTGTACTGGTGCTTTGCCAAACCCTGGACCAGGTTTTCCGTTGCGCCGCGTCCGTACGCCGTCGCGGTTCGCGTGCCGACGATGCCCACTGACTGCGCAAGCAGCGTCGCCAGGTTCGCGTTGCCTTTCACCCACAGCGCGTGCGGTGCGACCGCGTCCTGGTCGAGGTCGAGCTTTCTGCCCGACTCTGGATAGTCACAGTGGAACACCTGCTTGATGCGCTCACCGGGCCACTCCGGTGAATCGGAGGTGACCAACTTGTACCCGGCGGCTTTGGCGCGCTCGAGGTCTTGGGCGGGCTGGTCCCAGGTGTAGCGGTGCTGCGTCTGCGGCCCTAACGAGCCGAGCCAACTTGCGCGCGTGCGCACTCCGTGAGCGATCTGGTCGGCAGTCTTGCCCTGCGACAGCAGATGCTGCAGGTGGATGGACGGCCCCTCCACCACGCGCGAAAGGTACGCCCAAGATTCCGGTGAACTTGGTGGCTTGGTCATGCCGCCATCTCCTCGGGGGCGGTGCGCATGTCAACCGCCCGCGCCACGTGATCGATGTCGGGGCGCTCGACGCCCTCAAGATCGGCGAGCGTCCACGCCACTTTGAGACTCCGGTCCACACCGCGCTGGGTGATGCCGCCGGTGCGCAGCAGCGAAGACATATACGCCATCGCCGCCTCGTCCGCCGGGAACTCGCGCCGGATCAGCGGCGGCGCAACTCGCGCGTTGACAGTTTCGTTCACCCCCGCGCTCGCCCACCGCCGGTGCGCACGCTGGCGCGCATCTGCGACGCGCTCGGCGATCACGTGCGACGGCTCCGCTTCAAATGGGTTGACCACTGTCGAATCCGCAGAGGTGTGGATGAACACGTCCAGCCGGTCGAGCAGCGGCCCGGAAACATTGCGCAGATGATTCGCCCGGTCCACTACCCGGCAGGTGCAGTTGCCGTTGATGCGCTGGCAGGCGCACGGGTTGGCGGCCAGCACGATCTGCGCATCCGCCGGGTAGATCACCTCGCGGCGTGACCGGGTCAGGCGTACCTCGCGTTTTTCCAGCGGGATCCGGAGCGCGTCAAGCACTTGCGCGGAAATCTCCGAGGCCTCGTCCAGAAACAGCACACCGTGGTGCGCCTGGCTGACCACACCGGGGCGAGGCACCCCGGATCCGCCGCCGATGAGCGACGCCTTGGTCAACGACGGGTGTGGCGCGATGAACGGGCGGTTGGACACGATCCCCCCGCTTGAGATCCCCGCCGCCGAGTGCAGTGCGGTAACCTCCACCATCTCCTCGATGGTCAGCGGCGGAAGGATCGACGGCAGACGCTCCGCCAGCATCGACTTACCTGACCCCGGCGGGCCGATCATCATCACGTGGTGCCCACCCGCGGCCGCAACTTCCAACGCTTCACGCTCGGCGGACATGCCGGCGATGTCGGCGAAGTCCGGCCCCGCCGCCCGCTCACACACCTGCGGCTCGCCGACTTGCTCCAACTGTGTTTCGCCGGCAAGCCACGCCCAGACCTGCGCAAGCGAATCGGCCACCAGGATGTTGCGCGCGCCCAGCAGCGACGCCTCCGCGGCATTTTCACGCGGCACGACGACGGTGGTGGGGCGGGTGCTGGAGTCGTCGTGAAGCATCGCGATGAGCATCGGCAGCACCCCGTCGACGCGACGAAGCGTGCCATCGAGCGCTAACTCGCCGAGCAACATCGTGCGCTCGAGCCTGCACTGCACGCGCGGGTCGAGGCTGCCGAGCACCGCCGCGGCTATCGGCAGATCAAAGTGTGAACCGGCCTTCGGCAGGTGCGCTGGCGATAGCGACACCATAATTTTCGTGCGCGGCCACGGCAGCTGAGAATTCGAGATCGCGGTGCGGATGCGCTCGCGCGACTCCTTCACGGCGGCGTCGCCAAGGCCCACCATGTGCATGCCTGGAAGGCCCGGGCCGACGTTGGCTTCCACGGTGACTAGCCGCGCCGTAATGCCTTCGACCGTGGCGCTGATCGTGCTAGCAAGCGGCATCTTCCACCCCCGGAAAACGCCGGATGATGCAGTCTTCGCCATCGATGACGCACTCCACGACATCGAAGCGGATCTCCCGGTACCCCAACTCCGGATGCTTCTCCAGCCACTGCGCGGCGCAGCGTCGCATCGTCTGAAACTTCTTCGCCGTAACCGCCTCCGCGGCGCCGAATCCGCCACCGCGACGCGACTTCACCTCGACGAACACAATCGTGCCGTCGCAGCCTTCAACCACCGCATCGATCTCCCCCGAGATCATCCGCTGGCGCTGGCCTAACAGCGTGTACCCCTCCTCGAGATACCACTTCACCGCGGCGCGTTCCCCCGCAAGGCCCAGCTCGTGCTGGGCTGCGTAATCCGTGTGCATGTACTCCCCCTGTCATTATTCGGACCAAAGTGTTGGTGCCTATTTAGACGGGGAAAGTACGCCTTTGGTTCCCTACTCGGGGAAGGTCAACTCAGGTTTGTCCAACTCTTCGATGTTGACGTCCTTGTACGTGATCACGCGCACGTAGCGCACGAAGCGCACCGCACGGTACATGTCCCACACCCACGCGTCCGACATCAACACCTCGTAGTAGACGTCGCCGCCGTCGGTGTGCGGGATGAGTTTCACCGCGTTGGCCAGGTAGAAGCGGCGGTCGGTCTCCACGACGTAGGAGAACTGGCTGGCCACGTCGCGGTACTCGCGGTACAGGGAGAGTTCGACTTCTGCCTCGTAATTGTCAAGATCCTCGGCGCTCATGCACGACCCCTTAACTCAGTGTGGAACCTGTCAGCATCCCTGACGTTCGAATAACTATAACGGTGTTCCCTACTTGCCCCGTGGCGGCGCACCGCGTCCATGTGCACCTTCGTGGAATAGCCCTTGTGGCCTTCCAGGCCGTAGACCGGATACTCGGAAGCCATCTCGGTGACCAACCGGTCCCGGCTCACCTTCGCCAGCACACTGGCGGCCGCGATACAGCGCGCCGTGTAGTCGCCGCCGACAATCGGCAGTTGCGGCGCGCGCAGCCCCGGCACCCGAAACGCGTCGACAAGCACGTACCCCGGATCCACGCCCAAACCAGCGACGGCCCTGCGGGCGCCATCGAGGTTGGCGTGTTGGATGCCCCGGCGGTCGATCACCGCCGCCGGGACGTGGATGACGTCGTAGGCGATCGCAGCGGTGCGGATGTCGTCGTAAAGCACCTCACGCTTTTTGGCGCTGAGTTTCTTGGAATCGGTCAGCCCGTCCAGCGCGGCGATCGGCTCCGGCGGCAGGACGCACGCCGCGATGGTGACGGGACCGAAACAGGCGCCGCGCCCGGCCTCGTCGATACCCGCGACGGGACCCAGTCCCGCCTTTTCCAGCGCGACTTCGTAGGTGCGCAGCTGTTTGAGTCGGCGCACTGCCCTACTGCTGGATGTCCGGGTCAGACACACCCTGGATGCGGCTGAGCGGGAAGACCACCGACTGCACCTTGCCGCGGATATTCTCCTCCGGAATCGTGCCCTGGTACTGATCCCCCAGGTGGTAGCGCGAATCCAGCGAATTGGTGCGGTTGTCGCCCATCATGAAGTAGTTGCCCTCCGGCACCGTCACCGGACCGAAGTACGGCCCGCCGCAGGCGTCGGAGCCGTTCGAGGGATCCACCGGGTAGAAATTGGGCTGCAGCGTGTACGACTGGTCGATCGGCTCGCCGTCCACCATCACCGCAGGGTCACCCTCCTGGCAAGACACCGTCTGGCCGCCGGTAGCAATGATGCGTTTGACCAGCGTGTTCTCATCCTTGGGCACGAGGCCGACCCAGGAGCCGACCTCCTGCATGCCGCGGATCACCGGGTTGGAGGAACGGTTCGAGGAAAAACCTGTGTTCCACGAATCAGTACCGGCAAACACGATGACATCGCCCGGCTCCGGGTCAGAGAAGTAGTAACTGACCTTCTCCACAAAAATGCGGTCGCCCGAGCCGTCCTCGCCGTGCAAGGTCGGTTCCATCGACGCGGACGGGATGACGTAAAGCCGGCCGATGAAGGTCTGCAGCACGAACATGATGACGAGCGTGAGCGCCACCACCACCGGAATCTCGATGTACCAGGGCAGGTCTTTCTTCTCCGCCTGCTTGTCTTCCACCGGCGCCACCTCGTAGGCCTCATCCCCGGTGGTGTAGGGGTTGTGCGGCTTGGGGTTCTGCGGCTGCCCGTTCGCGGGCACGTTCGTGTTGGTCACCCGGCATACGTTAGCACCGCGGGCCGACACTTCCGAGAACGCAACGTGCCCCGCCCGAGCGAACTCGGACGGGGCACGCGATGCCGGCTAGAAACTAGCGGCGCTCCTTGATGCGGGCAGCCTTGCCGCGCAGGTCGCGCATGTAGTACAGCTTCGCGCGACGGACGTCACCCTTGCGGACGACCTCGATCTTCTCGATATTCGGGGAGTGCACCGGGAAGGTACGCTCAACGCCAATACCGAAGGAAACCTTGCGGACGGTGAAGGTCTCGCGGATGCCGCCGCCCTGGCGACGAACGACGAAGCCGGTGAACACCTGGGTACGGGTGACGGAACCCTCGATAACTTTGACGTGCACGTCGAGGGTATCGCCCGGGCGGAAATCCGGGATATCGTCGCGGAGCTGGCCTGCGTCGACCAGATCAATGATGCCGTTGCTCATGAAAGCAATCCTTTTCGTTTCGGACAGAGGACCCTGGCGGCTCTTCCCCTTTTGGGGCGCTCGGCCGGTTCGTGTCGGTTACAACAACCTGCAGCATTTTACATACTGCCCGGTCACTTCCCAAATCCCGCACGCTTCAACGCATCCGCCATCGAGCCTGACGCTTGACGACGATCCCCGCCACGGCCACCACCCCGCTTCTGGTGTTGCTTCCGGTTCTGCCCGCCACGCTGCTTGGGTGAGTTGGGCTGGCCGGGTTCGTCGTCAAGCCTCAAACTCAACCCGATGCGGTTGCGCGCGACATCGACGTCCATCACCTTGACCTTGACCACCTCGCCGGAACGGACCACCTCGTGGGGGTCGGAGACGAACTTGTGGCTCATGGCGGACACGTGCACGAGGCCGTCCTGGTGCACGCCCACGTCCACGAATGCGCCGAAGGCGGCGACGTTGGTCACCGTGCCCTCGAGAATCATGCCGGGTTTGAGGTCCTTGACCTCGTTGACACCTTCTTTGAACTCGGCGGTTTTGAACTCCGGACGCGGGTCGCGGCCCGGCTTGTCCAACTCGGCCAGGATGTCGGTCACCGTGGGCACGCCGAACGTGTCGTCGGCGAAGTCGGCGGGTGTCAGCTTGGTCAGCACCGCCGTGTTGCCGATGAGCTGCTCGGTGCTCAAGCCAGTGGACTGCGCGACGCGTTCGACCACCGGGTACGCCTCTGGGTGCACCGCGGAGCCGTCGAGCGGGTTCTTCCCACCTTGGATGCGCAGGAAGCCCGCGGCCTGCTCGAACGCCTTCGGGCCCAAACGCGGCACCTTGCCCAACTCCTTGCGAGTGGTGAAGCTGCCGTGCTCATCGCGGTAAGCCACGATGTTCTTCGCCACCGTGCCGGAAAGCCCAGCGACTCGCTCCAGCAACGGCGCCGAAGCGGTGTTGACGTCCACACCGACGGAGTTCACCGCATCTTCCACCACAGCATCGAGCGTCTGCGCGAGCGCGGTCTGGTTCACGTCGTGCTGGTACTGGCCGACACCGATGGATTTCGGGTCCACCTTGACCAGCTCCGCAAGCGGGTCCTGGAGGCGGCGCGCAATCGACACCGCAGAGCGCAGCGAGACGTCCATATCCGGAAACTCCTCGGCCGCGATCGGGCTTGCGGAGTACACCGACGCACCGGACTCGGACACCACCACCGGCGTCGGGCGTTTGCCCCCAGCCTGGGCGATGAGGTCCGCGACCTCGCCGGCGAGCTTCTCCGACTCGCGCGACGCCGTGCCGTTGCCCACAGCGATCAATTCCACCCCGTGCTGAGCGGCAAGCGACGCGAGTTCGGCCCGCGAGGCGTCCCACCGGTTTTGCGGCTGGTGCGGGTAGACGATGGTGGTGGCCAGCACCTTGCCGGTGCCATCGACAACCGCGCACTTGACTCCGTTGCGGTAGCCCGGATCGAGCGCGAGCGTGGAGCGCTGGCCTGCGGGGGCTGCGAGCAGCACGTCGCGCAGGTTCGTCTTGAACACCTCGAGCGCGCCGGCCTCCGCCTTCTCCTTCAGACGCATACGTGTATCCAGGTTCGCTGACACCTGCAGCTTCGTGCGCCACCCCCACTGCACCGCCTTGGCCAACCAGGCCGAATCCTTCACGGGTAGATCGAATCGCTCGGCGATCATGCCTTCGTAGACGGCCTCGTCGCCCGCATCGAGGTCGAGCGTGAGCACGCCCTCGTTCTCCCCGCGAAACAGCGCCAGAATACGGTGGCTGGGCAGTTTGTCGAAGGACTCGGCAAACTCGAAGTAGTCGGCGAATTTCGCACCCTCTTGCTCCTTGCCCTCCACAACACCGGCACGCATGGTGCCTTGCTCAAACACCCGGTCGCGCACGGCACCGACCAAGTCGGCGTCGGTGGCGAAGCGGTCCACCAAAATCGCACGCGCCCCGTCGAGCGCCGCCTTCGCGTCCGGGAAGCCCTCAGAGGTGAATCGCTCGGCGAGAGTTTCGGGGGCGGCGGCGGGGTCGTCGATAAGCAGCTGCGTGAGATCTTCCAGCCCAGCCTCGCGCGCGATGTCCGCCTTTGTCTTGCGGCGCTTCTTGTACGGCAGGTAGAGGTCCTCCACGCGCGCCTTGGTGTCGGCGGCGAGGATCTCGCGCTTCAGATCGTCGGTAAGTTTGCCCTGCTCCTCAATGCTTTCCAGCACGGCTTGCTTGCGCTCGGCGAGTTCAACGAGGTAGGTGTTGCGCTCCTCAATGTGGCGCAGCTGCGCGTCGTCGAGGCCGCCCGTCACCTCCTTGCGGTAACGGGCGATGAACGGGACGGTGTTGCCTTCGGCGAGCAGTTTGAGCGCCTGCTCGACCTGGTTGTCCCGGATATTGAGTTCGTTCGCGACGGTGGCTGCGATTGATGTCATTCCGGCGATTCTAGTCGCGCGAAATTCCCTAGGGTGTCGCCGCCTTCATAGGCGCCGACGGCGTTTGCGACAACCCGCGTCGCCTCGTCTAACGCCAGCGCCGTCCTGCCACGAACCGTGAGCGTTGCACCGTCCCGCTCGATACGGTCCGCGCGGTAACCGGCCTTCTTCAACGCGCGCCGCACTTGCTTGGCGACGACACGCTTGTCCCCCACATCCACCCTCGTTTCCACCTCGCGCGCATCGAGCATGAACCGGTCGTCGTCGCTAAGCGCCGCTCGCTCGAGCAGATCCGGTCGGACCGCCCGGGTCCGCTTCAGCGACTGCTCCCGGCGCCATGCCTCGACCTTTTTGTGGTCGCCGGAGGTGAGCACCGCCGGGGCCTCAAGGCCGCGCCACACCCGGGGCTTCGTGTAACTCGGCCCCTCGAGCAGCCCGTCGGAGAAACTGTCCTCCTCGTGGCTTTCGGTGTTGCCCAGCACGCCGGGGATAAGCCGCGTGACCGCCTCGGCGATCACCAGCACCGCGACCTCGCCGCCGATGAGCACGTAGTCGCCGATAGAGACCTCACGCACCCGGTACTTCTTCTCCGCGTCCTCGAACACGCGCTGGTCGATCCCCTCGTAGCGCCCGCAGGCAAACACGATGTGCTCCTCGCGCGACCACGCCTGGGCGTCTCGCTGAGTAAACGGTGTTCCCGCCGGCGTGGGAACCAGCAACAGCGGCTTGTCGCGGTCCTCGTCCTGAGCTTCGTACGGACGTGGTGCGACCTGGGCGACGTCGTCGTGGCGCAATCGGTCGTTGCGGTGCGCCTCCGCGCTGTCGAGCTCCGCGCCTGCGCGCCCCTGGGCGATGTCGTCCAACGCCGGCCCCCACACCTCCGGCTTCATCACCATGCCCGGACCTCCCCCGAGCGGCGGCGCGTCGACCGACTTGTGATTTCCAGCCGCCCAGTCGCGCAAATCGTGCACGCCCACAGCCAGGATGCCCTGCTCGATCGCCTTGCCCAGCAGCGCGTGGCGCAGCGGATCAAGGTACTCCGGGAAAATGGTGACGACGTCTAAGCGCAGCTTCGGGCTAGACATCAAGCAGCCCCTCCGGCGGGGTGATAGTGAGATACCCCTCGTCCAGATCAAGATCCGGGACAAAGTCCATCACGAACGGCACGAGCACTTCCTTGCCCCGGTAGTCGATCTCCAGGATCTTCCGGTTCGGCGCATCCATCACGCCGGTGACCTTGCCGACCTCGGCGCCGTCGTGGCGCACCAGCAAGCCGATGAGTTCGTGGTTGTAGTACTCGTCAGAATCCTCGTCGCGCTCCAGCGGTGCGGTGACAAACTTCATCCCGCGCAAACTGTCCGCGGCAGTGCGGTCTGGGATCTCCTCGAAGCTGACCAGCAGCCGCTTCTGGTGCGGGCGCACCGTCTTCACAGTCAAGTGCTGTTCCTTGCCCGCTTGGCGGCCGGTGAGCACAGCGCCGACAACAATGTGCTCCTCCGATTCGTCCGCCAGCAACTCGACGGCAACTTCACCTTTCACACCGTGGGACTTGACCACGCGGCCGATGTTGAGCTCCATGGGGAGAAACGGTAGCAGGCTGGGGCCTGTCCGCTCACATGACAAAACCCCGCGCCGCGAGATGCGGTGCGGGGTGTCGTCGCTAAGCGAAGGGCGCTTACTCGGCGGAGGTCTCCTCAGACTCAGCCTCAGCGGACTCGCCCTCGGCAGACTCGGCAGCCTCAGCCTCTTCAGCGGCAGCGGCCTCAGCGGCAGCCTTGGCCTCGGCGTCTTCCTTAGCCTTCTTGCGCTTCTCGGTGATGGCCTCGGCGGTCGGACCGTTCTTGGCCTCCTCGAGCGCCTGGTTGAACAGGTCGAGCTTGGACGGCTTCTCCTCAGCGGTCTTGAGGGTACCCTCAGCGCCGTCGAGGCCCTTGTGCTTCTGCCAGTCGCCGGTCACCTTCAGCAGTGCGAGCACCGGCTCGGTCGGCTGCGCACCGACACCCAGCCAGTACTGAGCGCGCTCGGAATCGATGCGGATGAGCGACGGCTCTTCCTTCGGGTGGTAGATGCCGATGTTCTCGATGACGGCACCGTCGCGGCGGGTGCGGGCATCAGCGATGACAACACGGTACTGCGCGTTGCGGATCTTACCGACGCGCTGCAGCTTGATCTTTACAGCCATGGTGTACTTCCTTTTAGGTCACTGGGCAGTGCAGACACTCGTCGCTTATCGACGAGCCGGTTCAACCCTTCTTATTTACCCTGCGCGTGCCTGGCCGGGCGACCTGCCTTGACAGAGCAAGAGCAAGACGGATCCGGCGCGTACGCAGTTATGGACTTGTCGTGCCTGGCAACACAATTGCCGGACAACCTGTGACACTTTACGGGGTACAACCGCGGGAAACCAAACCCGCACCCGCGTTTTGCGTTTCGGCTCAAGCCATTCCAGGCGGTATGGTCTTTACGGTTTTGCGACGCGGGTCGCGGTCAAAAGAAATAGATGTAGTTGGCGAGGTTGGACACGATGTCAGGTCAGGGGGCGCAACAAAAGAAGGGCTCCAGCGCATACCGGGTGGACCTGGACGGGCTCCGCGGATACGCCATCGCACTCGTCGTCCTCTTCCACGTCTTCGTCGGACGCGTCTCCGGCGGCGTGGACGTGTTCCTCCTGCTCTCCGGTTACTTCTTCCTCGGCGGTCAATTGCGCTACGCCCTGCGGCCGAACCCGAACCTGAATCCGTGGTGGCCGCTGTGGCGCACGATGCGCAGGCTCGTGCCGGCGCTCGCGCTCGTCGTCGTCAGCGTGGTGTTGCTGGTCCTCGCGCTGACCCCGGAGCTGATGAGCGACGAGCTCGCCCGCCAAGTGACTGCGTCGATGCTGTACTACCAAAACTGGGAGCTGATCGCGCAGAACGCCGACTACGCGGCAGCTAGCCAGGACACGTCCCCACTGCAGCACCTGTGGTCGATGTCCGTGCAGGGCCAGTTCTACATCTTCGGCATCCTCATGGGCACGCTCATCGCCTTCGTGGTCTCGAAGCTCAAGGCGGACCCGAAGATCACCAGGCGCGTCGCCATCGGGGTGCTCGCCGTGATCACCATCACGTCGTTCGCATGGTCCGCCCGCTTCGGGTTCGTCGGCACGGGCGAGAACTACTACTCCACCTTCTCCCGCGCATGGGAGCTCTCCCTCGGTGCCCTGCTCGCGTTCGTCCCTGCCGAACGCTTCCTGCCGCAGGCCACCGCCTGGTTCACCGCACTGCTCGGCGTGGCAATGATCACCATCACCGGCATCGTCATCCCCACTTCGCTGGCATTCCCTGGCCCGCTGACGCTGCTGCCGCTGACCGGTGCTGCCCTTGTGGTGCTCTCCGGCAACAACAACGCGGTCTCTACCGTGCTCTCGTCTGCACCGATGACGTGGCTGGGCAAGATCGCCTACTCGCTGTACCTGTGGCACTGGCCGCTACTGATCATCGTCACCTCGCTGGGCGGCTACGACACCCCGCCGGCCTGGCTCGGCGCGCTGGTCATCCTCGTCTCGCTCGCGCTCGCGCACATCACCCACATGCTCGTTGAAGACCCGCTTCGCCAGCACCGCCGCCGCCCGCTTGCGACGGATACGCCGGTGGCGGACGCGCGGTCGTCGCTACGCACCTGGCCCGGCATGTTCCGCGCAATCGGCGGTATGGTCACCGTGGCGTTGTTTGGCGTGTCGCTGGCGGTCCAGCCGTTCTGGAACAACCGTGTCGATTCCGCCGACAAACCGCTCGACCCGACAACCTACCCGGGCGCGATGGCACTGGCGGGCGCCGACGTCCCGCAGGTCGAGCCCAAGCCGGATCCGAACCTGATCGCCGGCATGTTCCCCGTCATCGGTGAAACCGGCTGCATGGTGTTCAAACCGCACGAGGCCGACTACATGCCGCCGGAAGACTGCGTCTACGGCGACCTCGAGGCGGAGACCACCATCGTCATGGTCGGCGGATCCCACATCGAACCGTTTGTCATCCCACTCGAAATCCTGGGGCGCGAGCACCACTTCAAGGTCGTCTCCTTCGTGCGCCAGGAGTGCCCACTCGTCGTCGGCGGCCCAGAAAACCCGTCGAACCAGGACATTGTCTCCGACACGTGCGCCGAGTGGGGCGAGCACGCCCTGGCCAGGATTGTGGACCTGGATCCCGACATGATCGTGTCCACCTCCACTAGACCCGCGGGCCGCGCCGGCGACGGCGTCGCCTCGGCCGACTACGTGCCCGCCGCCTACACCGACTTGTGGAACCACCTCGCGGAGCTCGACATCCCGTTCGTCGGCTTGCGTGACAACCCGTGGATGTTCACCATCGACGGCAACCCGATGGACCCGAACCTGTGCATCGTCGCCGGCTACTCCGAGGCGGAATGCTCCATGGACGCGTCCATGGCCTACGCGCCGGAGGATCCCGCATCCTTCTTCCTCGACGGAACAAACCGCCAATGGGAAATCGACACCGCCGACTGGTACTGCATCGACGGTACGTGCCCGCCACAGATCGGAAACGTCTACATCTACCGCGACCAGAACCACATCTCGAACGCGTACGCCGCGACGCTCACCCCCCTACTGTGGGAGCACCTCGAGCCCATCTTCACCGAGCTCGGGCTTATCGACGACACCCCCGCCGCCGAGTCGCCCGAAGCCCCCGGTGAAGCCCCCGCTATCGAGGACTCCGCCCCCGCGGACGCTTAGAAGAACTTCCCCTTCTGCATCCTCTTCATCGCCTCGTTGAAGTCGAGGTTGTTCAAATCCATTCCCTGCATGCCGGCCGGCAGCTGCTCCTGAAGCTTCTGCAGCTCCTTCGGGTCCGGCATGCCGCCGCCCATGCCCGGCATACCCGGCATCTTCGGCATGCCCGGCATACCGCCGCCACCGCGCTTGGCTGGCTTGCGCTTGCCGTTCTTGCCCTTGCGGCCTTTCGGCTTTTTCTTCGTGGCGCTGCGGCCCATGCCCGGCATCCCCGGCATACCGAACTGGCTGGCCATCTGGCCCATCATCTTCTTCGCCTCGAAGAAGCGTTCCACCAGCTGGTTGACATCGGAAACCTTCACACCCGAACCGTTGGCAATGCGCTTGCGGCGTGACGCATTCAGGATCTTCGGATCCTGGCGCTCCGCCGGCGTCATACCGCGAATGATGGCCTGGATGCGGTCGAGCTGCTTCTCGTCGACCATGTCCGCCATCTGGTTCATCTGCTTGCCGCCCGGCATCATCTTGAGCAGATTGCCAATCGGACCCATGCGACGGATCATGAGCAACTGGTCGAGGAAGTCCTCCAGCGTCAGCTCACCGGAAGCGAGCTTGTTCGCGGCCGCCTCGGCGTCCTGCTCGTTGTAGGTCTGCTCGGCCTGCTCGATAAGCGAGAGCAGATCGCCCATGCCGAGGATGCGGCTGGCCATGCGGTCCGGGTGGAAGACATCAAAATCGTCGAGCTTCTCGCCGGTGGAGGCAAACAGGATCGGCTTGCCGGTAACCTCACGAATCGACAGCGCGGCGCCGCCACGGGCGTCGCCGTCGAGCTTGGTCAGGGCGACGCCGGTGAAGTCGACGCCCTCGGCGAAGGCCTCCGCGGTCTTCACCGCGTCCTGGCCGATCATTGCATCGATAACGAAGAGGACCTCGTCCGGGTTAACCGCGTCGCGGATGTTGCGCGCCTGGGTCATCAGCGTCTCGTCGATACCGAGGCGGCCCGCCGTATCGATGATGACCACGTCGTTCTTATTCTGCTTGGCGTAGTCGATGCCCTGCTGCGCCACGGCGACCGGGTCACCGTGCGAGCTGCCCATCTCGTGCTCGTAGGAGTCGATGGACGTGCCCGGATCCGGCGCGAAAGTGGGCACGCCTGCGCGCTCGCCGACAATCTGGAGCTGCTGCACCGCGCCCGGGCGCTGCAAGTCACATGCGACCAGCATCGGGGTGTGCCCCTGCTTCGCCAAGTGGTTCGCCAACTTGCCGGCCAGGGTCGTCTTACCCGCACCCTGGAGACCGGCGAGCATGATCACGGTCGGCGGGTTCTTCGCCAGGTTCAGCCGGCGGGTCTCGCCACCGAGGATGCCGGTGAGTTCCTCGTCGACAATCTTGATCACCTGCTGCGCCGGATTCAGCGCCGCGGAGACATCGGCGCCGAGCGCGCGCTCCTTCACTCGCTTGATAAACGCACGCACAACCGGCAGCGACACGTCCGCCTCAAGCAACGCGATACGGATCTCGCGCGCGGTGGCGTTGATGTCCTCCTCGGTGAGCTTGCCCTTGCCCCGCAGTCCACCCAGGGCTGATTGGAGGCGATCGGACAGTGACTCGAACACGGTGTGCACGCTCCCTTTGCTGCTAGCGGAAAATAATCCCCACAAGACTAGCGCGCGCCCCGGGCGATGGGCACATCACCGGGGCGCGGAGTCGTCGTCAAGCAACCGCTAACCGAGCAGTGCGTCGACGAAACTCTCCACTTCGAACGGCGCGAGATCATCCGCGCCCTCGCCGAGGCCGACTAGCTTAACCGGCACGCCGAGCTCCTCCTGGACCTGGAAGACAATGCCGCCCTTCGCGGTGCCGTCCAGTTTGGTCAGCACGACGCCGGTGATGTCGACGACCTCGCGGAACACACGTGCCTGGGCGATACCGTTCTGGCCGACGGTGGCGTCGAGGACGAGCAGCACCTCGTCAACATTGCTCTTCTTCTCCACCACACGCTTGACCTTGCCCAACTGGTCCATCAGCCCGGTGGACGTGTGCAGGCGGCCCGCCGTATCGACGAGCACCACATCCGCCCCCTCATCCACACCGGTCGCGACCGCGTCGAACGCAACGGATGCAGGGTCCGCCCCCTCTTTACCGCGCACGGTGGAGGCGCCAACGCGGCGACCCCAGGTCTCCAACTGGTCCGCAGCCGCGGCACGGAACGTATCAGCAGCGCCAAGCACCACCGAGTGGCCCATGGACACCAGCACGCGGGCGAGCTTGCCGGTAGTGGTCGTCTTACCGGTGCCGTTGACACCGACGACCAGAATCACGGCCGGCTTACCGTCGTTCGGCATCGCCTTGATCGAGCGATCCAGTTCAGGGCGGGCTGCCTCAATCAGCGTCTCACGCAGCATCGCGCGAGCCTGATCCTCGGTTTCCACACCACGCTCGGCGATTTTCTCGCGGAGGTTGTCGGTGACCTTCATCGTCAGCTCGGCGCCGAGGTCCGCCATGATCAGCGTGTCCTCGATCTCCTCCCAGGCGTCCTCATCCAGGTCACCGGCGGTCAGGATGCCGAGCAGGCCCTGCCCGATCGCGTTCTGGGAGCGGGACAGACGGCCACGCAGCTTGCCCATGCGGCCGGCAGCTGGGGCGATGTCGTCCAGCGGCTCGTCAGCGGGCGCCTCCACGACAACCGCGTCGTCGGACACCTCAGCACCGTCCTGCAGTGCCTCATCTGCGCGCTCCTGCGCGGCGGCAGCTGCTGCGGCGGCTTCCTCCGTCTCAGCCTTGTCGGCCGCATCAGGCTTTTCGACGACTGGCTCTACCGGTTCGCTCTCCACAGGCTTGGGCTCGGCTGCGGGCTCGGGCTCGACCGGCTCTGCCTTGGGCTCGACCGTGGGCTCCGGGGTCGGTTCCGGAGTCGGCGACGTGGTGCCGTCGTCAAGCACGGGCTCGTCGTCACGCGCAATGGCCCGCTCAACGACCGTCTCCGGCTGCTCATCCTCAGCCGGCGGGATGGGCGCTGCGGCCGCCTTCGGTTCGGCTTTCGGTTTAGGCTGCTCGCGACGGATCGGTTCCGGCTGCTTCTCCTGCGCATCCGCCGGAGCGAAGTTGAAGCCACCTTTGGCCTGGTAATTGCCGGATTTCTCCTGCTGCGTGAGCTCCTTGGGCTCCTCCGGCTTTTCAAACGAGATGGTCTTCGCGTCTTTGCGCTTCTTACCGGCGACGATGATGCCGGCGATGATCAGCGCGATGACGATGACCGCAATGACAATCCATAGGACAGTGGTGTTCATGCGTTCCAGTGTGCCAGCACTACCGACATCACGCGGGGACGGGCTCCAGGAAGCCCTTAGTGGCTCTTTTGGTAAAGCTCCCCATCCCCGAGTCCGATCTGCAAATCTCCCCCGTCAGTTTCAATGACCGGCAGTCTTGTTTCTGCGCCATCCTTAGTGAAAACGAGGTTATCGCCGTCGACGGTGCACACCTCGTTGTCTTCAACATCCCCGGGCTCGGCAACGTGGTGGAACGTGCAGTCGCTACCGTCGATGGTTAGTGTGCTGGTCAATTTCTCCTCACCAGCTGATTCAACCTTGGTGTAGGTGCCGCTCAAATCCGCCGAGGTGGAGCATCCGCCAGTGAAGAGAGCCAGCGCAAGAACACTCGCAGCAGCGAAGCCACGCGATATAGACATATCCATCCTTTCTCCTACTTTCGAATGATGTTACACCGCGGGTGCCACACCAGCAGGCTGCATGCGCTGCGACAGCACCCGAGTCACACCGTCACCGCGCATAGTCACGCCATAAAGCACATTCGCCACGTCCATCGTCGGCTTCTGGTGCGTGATCACGATCAGCTGCGAATCTTGACGCAGCTCCTCGAGTAGCGCGATCAGCCTGCGCAGGTTGACGTCGTCAAGCGCCGCTTCGACCTCGTCGAGCACGTAGAACGGACTCGGCCGTGCGCGGAAAATCGCGACGAGGAACGCCAGCGCAGTCAGCGACTTCTCACCGCCCGACAGAAGCGACAACCGCTTCACCCGCTTCCCCGGCGGACGCGCCTCGATCTCAATGCCAGTGGCCAACATGTCGTCGGGCTCCGTGAGCACCAGCCGCGCCTCGCCGCCCGGGAACAACGTGTGGAACACCCGCGGAAACTCTGCTTCCACGTCCGCCCATGCGTCGGTGAACAGTTGCAGGATCTGCGCGTCGACGTCCTCGATCACGCCTGTGAGGTCTTTGCGCGCCTGGATCACGTCGTCGAGCTGCGTGGACAAGAACGAGTACCGCTCCTCCAGCGCCTTAAATTCCTCAAGCGCCAACGGGTTGACCTTGCCCAGAGCGCGCAGATCCTTCTCCGCCCGCTTGAGTCGCTTCTCCTCCGCCTCACGGTCGAAGTCGTCGCCCGGGGTGTAGCCCTCAAGCAAGTCCGCTACGGCGATGCCGAGTGAAGCCGTGATGTTGGCCTCGGCTTCGTCGATACGCACCTGCGCCTGCGAACGCGCAATGTCAGAAGCATGTGCGTTGTCCGTCAGGCGGGACAACCGCTGGCGCGTGGCGTTGACCTGCTGACGCGCCTGCTGCAGCTGGGATTGCAGGCTTGCCGACTGCGCATTCAATTCGTCGCGCTCCGCTGTCGCCCGCACCAACGCGTCCTCGATCCGGGCCGACAGGTCGCGCGCATGCTTCTCGACGACCCCAGCCAGCTCCGCCTCCGCCCTACGCCGCGCCATTGCGGCGTCATGCCGCGCCTTCGCCTGCCGCTCCTGCTCAGCCTGGCGACGGAGCGCATCCCCCTTGCCCGATTCCGCTTCGGCCTTCTGCTGTGCTGTACGGGCGGCGAGCACTGCCTCCATTTCCATGGATTTCACCTGGTTCAACGCATTTCTCGCGGCGTCGCGCTCTGCCGAGGATGGTTCCTCCGGCGATGCCGAAACATCTGTGTCCACGCGGGTGAGACGGTCGCGGGTTTCCTCTAAATCAGCACGACGTTGGGCGAGGCGCGCATCCGCCTCGTTCGCCCGCTGTGCGGCGCGTTCGTGTTCTGACTTGTTCGCCTCCGCCTGCTTCACCAGCCGCGCGCGATCGCGGCGCCACGACTCGAGTTCGGTGTCGTGCTCACGCAGGGACGCGCGTGCTGACGCCGCGTTCACCCGTGCCTCCTCCGCTGCCACCTTCGCGCCTTCGAACGTGCCGGCTAACTCGCTGAGGTGATGTTTCGCGATTTCCAGCTCCGCGCGGGCCGCCTCGATGCGGGCGGTGACCTCAACTGTGCTCGCCTGCCCTGATCCGGCGGCCACCCAGCCTTCGCCGACGAGCACCCCATCCCGGGTCACCGCACGCAGCCGCGGATCCTGCTCAACCAGCGAACGTGCGCTAGCGACGTCGGGTGCCACAACCGTATCCGCCAGCAGACGCGTCACCGGCCCGACCACCGCATCGCTTAGCGTCACATGATCGAGCAGCCAATCCACCTCAACGTCAGTGTCCAGCCGCCACGCGGAGCCGCCTCGCGTATCGACGACCACCGTCCGGCTCGCCTCCCCCAACTTCGCCACTGTCTCCAATGACACAGCGCCGGCCAGCGCCTCCGCATAGTCGCCTAGTGCCGCCGCCAGCGCGGTTTCAAGCCCAGCCTCCGCGGTGACCAGCCCTGCCAGCGGCGCAAATCCGTCAAGCACGTCGGCCGCGTCCGCCTTAGGGGCTTGCTCGGACAACGTAGTAATCCGCGACTCCAACGTCGCAACTTTGCGTTCGTGCTCGCGCTGCTCCGCGCGCAGCTGCTCGAGGCGCTTCTCCGCTGCATCGGATTCGGTGTGCGCGCGGGCGAACGCGGCGTCGAGAGGTGCCCGCTCCGCCTCGAAGCCTGCGATGCGCTCCTCCACCACGGCCACCTCGGCGTCAGCTTGGCGCGAGCGTTCACGGGTTTCCTGCAGCGTTTCGTCGAAGCGGCGAATTTCTTCCTCGGCGGCCTCGACAGCCTGCGCATGGGACTCCTCCTGCGCGAGCAAGCGCACAACCCCCTCGCGACGGTCGGCGATGGCACGCAGCTGCGCCATGTGCTCGCGCTCCGCTTCGTCGAAGGCGGCCTGACGTTCCGCGACCTCTTCACGCACAGTTTCCAGTTGCTCCGCGGCTTCTTCGGCTGCTTCGACTGCTTCGGCGTAGCGCTCGTCGGCAAGCCGCGCACGCGCCTCGAGGTCCTCCGGGTCCTGGCCCGCGTAGGCAACGTCGGTGTTCTGGCTGCGTGACCGCTCCGACGCGATTCGCTCAGTTGCGCTTGCACGCTCCGCCAGGGTGGACAGCGCGAACCACACTTGCTGCGCCTCCGCTGCCTTCGGCTGCACCTCCTGCTGGCGAGCCTCAATCGCTTCCTGCGCCTCGGTGTATTCCTCGAGTTGGGCGGTGACGGTCTCCACCTGCTCTTCGAGTAGCTCGGCGGCGCGGGCGGCGTCGGAAAGCTTGGCGCGCAGCCGGACCACCTGGTCGCCGGCGAGTTTGAGCTTCGCGTCGCGCAAATCGGCCTGGACCGCAGCGCCGCGCTTCGCCGCCTCAGCCTGGCGCGCCAGGGGCTTAAGTTGCTTACCCAGTTCGTCCGTCAGGTCAGTGAGGCGATCCAGGTTCGCCTGCATGCTCGTGAGTTTGCGCTGCGCCTTTTCTTTACGGCGGCGGTGCTTGAGCACGCCAGCCGCTTCCTCGATGAACGCACGACGTTCTTCTGGCCGCGAGTCCAGGATCTCGGAGAGTTTCCCCTGCCCGACGATGATGTGCATTTCGCGGCCGATGCCGGAATCCGACAGCAGCTCTTGGATGTCCATCAGGCGCGCCTTCGAGCCGTTGATCTCGTACTCGCTGGCACCGTCGCGGAACATCCGGCGTGTGATCGCCACCTCGGTGTAGTCGATCGGTAGACGCTTGTCGGTGTTGTCAAACGTGAGCGTCACCTCGGCGCGCCCCAGCGGCTTGCGGCCACCCGCACCGGCGAAGATGACGTCCTCCATCTTCCCACCACGCAGGTTCTTCGCGCCCTGCTCGCCCATCACCCAGGCCAGCGCGTCGACAACGTTTGACTTTCCGGAGCCGTTCGGCCCGACGACGGCACAGATGCCGGGCTCGAATTTCATCGTCGTCGCCGACGCGAAGGACTTGAATCCCTTGAGCGTCAGCGATTTGAGGTGCATTGACGCAATGTTACCCGGCGGTGATTTACCGCTCTTCGAAACCTTGGGTCCCCTTTGCCGGGCCGTATTGTGCCTGCACGTGGTCGACGCTTCCCGGCCGCCTCTCAGAAGACGGACTTTCCCGCAAAAGCGTCTCTAGCTTCTCGACGACCCCTCGCTCCCCCTCTGCGACAACCTCGACCCGGCCGTCCGCAAGGTTTTTCGCGTATCCAGCAAGGCCCAACTCGAGGGCGCGGGAGCGGGTCCACCACCGGAACCCGACTCCCTGAACGTTGCCGTGGACGTGTGCAGTCATGCGTGCATCAGCCATGCTGCCCAATCGTAGTGGCTAGATGCGGTCTTCGATGCTGCGTCGCGTGACCGGGTCGGAGCCGTCCCAGTACTCAACGTTCTGAATCTCCGGCAGCATGTCGCGGTGGAATACGGGGTCTTGGCCGCGGCGACGCTGCTGGTTGTAGTTTTTCAGCAGTTTTAGCGCCACGCCGCAGAGCGGGACGATAGCGATGATGTTGAAGATGGCGAGGAGGCCGGCCATGGTGTCGCCGAGCGCCCACACGAGCGGTACGGAGCCGAACGCACCGAATATGACGAAGCCGATGACCACGATGCGGAAAACGGTCAGGGCGGTCTTGGAGTCGGTGAGGTACTCCAGATTCGCCTGCGCGAGGTAGTAGTTGCCAATCACGGAGGAAAACGCCAGGAAGAACAGGATGAAGGTGATGGCGTGCGCACCCCACGCGCCGATGGAATCAGCCAGCGCGGACTGCGTCAGGGAGGCGCCCTGGATATCGTCGCGGCCGTAGGTTACAGCCGGGCCGAGCAGCACCACGAACGCGGTGATGGAACAAACGAGCAAGGTGTCGAAGTACACGCCGAGGGTCTGCACGAGGCCTTGCTTGACCGGGTGGGAAACGGTCGCGGTGGCCGCCGCGTTCGGGGCCGAGCCCATTCCGGCCTCGTTAGAGAACAGACCGCGGCGCATGCCCTGGGTGAACGCCACCCACACGCCAGCGCCAGCCACCTGCTTCACGCCGAGAGCGTGGCCGACGATGACTTCAACCATGCCGGGGATTTCGCGCCAGTTGATCACAAGCACCGCAACGCCCATCAGAATGTATGCGCCCGCCATAAACGGCACGATGATCTGTGTCCAGGAGGCGATGCGGGTCACGCCACCAAAGATCACCAGCGCGGTCAGGATGGCGATCGCCCCAGCCACTGCGGCCTTCACCGCAAACGAGTCCGTGCCGAGGGACCCACCGACAGACTCGGCGATGGAGTTGGTCTGGATAGCGTTGTAGACAAAGCCGTAAGTGATGGCGAGGAACGCGGAGAACAGCACGGCAAGCGGCTTCCAGCCGAGGCCGCGGGTCATGTAGTACGCCGGCCCGCCGTGGTAGTTGCCGTCCGAGTCCTTGGTCTTCCACAGCTGCGCCAGCGTCGATTCCACGAACGCGGTAGCGCCGCCGAGTAAGGCAAGCATCCACATCCAGAACACCGCTCCCGGCCCGCCGATGGAGATAGCAAGTGCGACACCGGCGATGTTGCCGGTGCCCACTCGCGACGCCGCGGAAATGGTGAAGGCCTTGAAGGCGGAGAGCCCGCCGTATTCTTCGTCCAAGTCGCGCCCGTCCCTGTCTTTGCCCTTCGGGGTCTCTGTGACCGCTTTGAGCATGTCCGGGAACATGCGGATTTGAACGAACAGAGTGCGCAGGCCGAAGTACACGCCTGCGCCGATGAGGAACACGGGGACAATGTTCCAGATCAGGCCGTTGAGCGAGTCTTCAACGAATGTGGTGGCGGTTTCCATGGCGGGGAGCTTATCCCTAGGTTGCCCAAATCACACAACGACGGAACGTAGCTCTACCCCTCAATTGTTTCGGTGCACACGTTGCCGGGTTGGATCATGCCGTGGGTGCCGAATTCTCGTTGCCAGTACAGCAGCGGGCAATTGGTGTTGACGTCGGCTGAGTGCACATCAACCAGGACGAGAAAATGATCCCCCGCCTCAATTATGCGCCCGACCGTGCCTGCCACCCAGGTGTGGTCGCCGTCGAGTTGTGGCGCGTCGTCGACAATCGCCCATTCCACCCCTGCAAACCGGTCGATGCCTTTGCTGGCAAAGCGGCGCGCGAGTGTGTCTTGCTCGGTGGAAAGCACGTTAATGCCTATCGGCGCACCAACCCCCAGTTGCGCCAGTAACGACGATCTCTTATCCAACGACACGAGCACCATCGGCGGATCGAGGGACAACGACATGAACGCGCTCACTGTCGTGCCGTGCGGGGCTTCGGCGGTTCCTGTTGTCACAATCGCGACTGCGGCAGCGAGCTGCGACATCGCATCTTTGAACGCCTGCTGATCAACCATGGTTTCCAACCTAGAGCACTTGGCAAACCGGGCAGTAGTAGCTCGAGCGGCCATTGACCACGGTGCGAGCGATAAGCGTCCCGCAGCGCGAGCACGGTTCGCCAGCCTGTCCGTAGGCGTTGAGCGAGCGAGAAAAGTACCCGGACGCACCGTTGACGTTGACATACAGCGCATCGAAGCTGGTGCCGCCCTGTTCCAGCGAGCGGGCCATCACGTCACGGGAGGCGTCGAGTACCGCTTCCGCGTCGCGCTGCCTCATCGTTCGGGCCGTGCGCCAAGGTTTGAGCCGGGCCGCCCACATCGCTTCGTCGGCGTAAATGGAGCCAATGCCGCTGACCACTTCCTGGTTGAGCAACACCGTTTTCAGCGCGGAGTTCTTCCGCCGTATCAACCGCGCGGTCTCACGCAGATCGAAGTCTGGCTCGAACGGGTCGGGCGCGATGTGCCCCGCCGGCGCCGGCACACCGCCAACCACTTGCGTATACTGCCAGAACCCGAAGGTGCGCTGGTCGACGAAGCACTGTTCCACCTCCCCCAGGTCCGCCCGAATCCGCACGTGCGGCGACTGCACGGAGCCGTGCTTGCCGACGAGCATCTGGCCGCTCATCCGCAAGTGAACGAGCAACGCGGCGTCGTCGTCAAGTAAAAGCCAGAGATACTTGCCTCTGCGGCCGGTCCCCACAATGGTGCGGCCGGGCAGGACCTGCTCGAGGTCGACATCATTACCGCGGGCGGCGCGGGGGTGCAACACTTCGACGCCCCGAAACGTGCGCCCGACGACGTGGCGGTCAAGGCCGCGACGAACCACCTCAACTTCAGGAAGTTCAGGCATGGCCCAGCGTGGCCTCCGCGGCGTGGTCGCGCAGGTACGCCAAAGCCTTTTGCGCAGCCTCCTGTTCGGCGAGCTTCTTGTTCGGCCCGATGCCGGTGCCACGCGGAACGCCGTCGACCAGCGCTTCGGAGTGGAACGTCTGGTCGTGGTCCGGGCCGGTCGCCTCGGAGCGGTACTCCGCCACAGGAAGCTTCAGCTCCGCCAGTCGCACCTGCAAGGCGGTCTTCCAATCCTTGTTCTTCGCGCTCACGGTGGCGTGGCGCATCTTCTCGTCGAACAGCCGCAGGATCACGCCACGTGCGGTTTCGAAGCCGTGCTCGAGGTAGATCGCACCAAGGACCGCCTCGGTGGTGTCCGCCAGGATGGACTCCTTTTCGCGGCCGCCGGTGTGTTCCTCGCCCTTTCCGATGAGCACGTGTTCGCCCAGTCCGATCTCACGGGCGATGTCAGCCAGCCCGTAGCGCGACACGATGGAGGCGCGCATCGGCGACAGGTCGGACTCAGGCCGCGACGGGTAGAGCTCGAAAAGCTTCGCAGCGACAATGAGCCCCAGGATGGCGTCGCCGACGAACTCGAGACGCTCGTTGTTCGGCAGGTGGTTGTGCTCGTTAGCAAAGGACCGGTGTGTCAACGCCAGCTTCAAATTGTCGCGGGAGACCTCAACGCCCAGCTTTGACAGCAGCGGCGTGTGGTCGACCGCCGAGAACGCTTCCTCCCACGCCTTGTCCGCGTCCTCCGGCTTTCGTCGCGACCGGCTCACAGAAACTTCTCCAGATCCGCCCACCGCGGGTCGACGAGGTTGTTTTCTTCGCCGGAAATGCCGTCAGGTGTGGGTACGTCGGTGTCGCCTTCACACTCGGGTTGGCAGGTCGGGTTGAACGGGAGAGTCAGCCCGGCCTCGTTGACAAAAGCCTGCTCGAGATTGACAGTGTCGCCCTCGACGCAGCCGATCTCGTCACCAGAGCCCTGGTCCTCTTCCTCCTCGGCATCGCCGGTGATGAAGTCGTCGTCGGCGGCGTAGACCTCGGAGATTCGCAGCGTCTCAGTTGGGGTGAGTTCTTTCAGGCAGCGCACGCACTGGCCTTCGAGCTGGGCGGTGAGGGTCGCATCGACCATCACACCCGAGCCGAGCGGGGTCAGCGTGGCTTCCACCTCGACCTCCCGGCCGGCCGGGATAGCGATCATTTCCGGGCCTATCCGCGACGGGGACGGCCCCGTGTGCGTGACAGTCTCCGGCAGGCCATCGCCGTTTAAAACACCGGAGACATCGAATTCGAAGGGATTGTTAGCCATAGCCCCCACAGACTACAACGAAACGGCTCCCCCGCTAGTACTCGTCGCTTTCACTACGGCGGCTGCGACCGTAGTAGTCTCCGCGTCCGCCGCCGGACACGCCGGCGCCTCGACGAAGTGCGGAGCGGTCGGAGGAGACGGTGCGCAAAACGCCTGTGAGCGTCTCTTCAAACTCGGCGAGCTTCGAGTCGACGTAGTCGTCGCACTCGGTGCGCAGGCGGGAGGATTCCCCGTGTGCTTCCTCGACCAAGCGGTGGGCTTCCTCGTCAGCGCGGCGCATGACCTCGGATTCGGAAATGAGGCGCTTCTGCTCGGCCAGGCCCTGGTCCACAGAGCGCTGGTATTCCTGATTGCCCGAATCCACGAGGTGGTCCGCCTCACGCTGGGCGTTGTTCACGGTGGTCTCGGCCACGTCGCGGGCGCGGGTGACCATCAGTCGCGACTCCTCTTCGGCGTCGGAGACCAGCTGGGTGGCGTGCGCCTGCGCGTCGTTGAGCATGGTCTCGGACTCGGAGTGCGCATCGGAGACGATGCGGCGGGCATCCTCCTCCGCATCGCCGACGAGCACGTCGGCGCGGTCTTGAGCGCCGCGCAGGATCTCGTCTTGCTTGTCCAGCACGTCCTGCGCGTCGTCGAGGTCGACGGGCAGGGCGTTGCGCAGGTCGTCGAGAAGCGCGAGCATCTCGTTGCGGGGCACCATGCAGTTGGAGGTCATCGGCACGCCGTATGCCTGCTCCAGCGTCTGCACTAATTCATCCAGGGCTTCGAAAACGCGGTACATGGTTGCACAGCGTACTGGAAAAAACCTAGATCACGCCCTGCGCGAGCATCGCGTCGGCAACCTTTTTAAATCCGGCGATGTTGGCGCCGATTATGTAGTCGCCCGCACGGTCGTATTCCTCGGCGGTGTTAGCGGCTATGTTGAAGATGTTGGACATGATGCCGCGCAGTCGGTTGTCGGTGTAGTCGAACGACCACGAGTCTCGCGAAGCGTTCTGCTGCATCTCCAGCGCGGAGGTGGCCACGCCGCCAGCGTTCGCCGCCTTGCCGGGGCCGAAGCAGATCTTCTTCGCGCGGAAGAGCTCGATCGCCTCGTGGGTGGACGGCATGTTCGCGCCTTCCGCGACGTACTTCACGCCATTGTCGACGAGCGCCTTCGCGTGGTCACCGTTCAGTTCGTTCTGGGTTGCGCACGGCAGGGCGACATCCGCCGAAAGGTCCCAGATGGAGCCGTCCTTGTGGAATGTCGCACCGGTGGTCTCCTCCACGTACTCGGACACGCGGCCGCGGCGGTTTTCCTTGACGTCACGCAGCAGCTCAATGTCCACCCCGTTCGGGGTTTCCACCCACCCGGAGGAGTCGGAGAAGCCCACCACGGTCGCACCGAGTTCCTGGGCCTTCTGCATGGCGTAGGTGGCCACGTTGCCGGATCCCGAGACGATCACCTTGGCGCCGTCGAGGGAGTCGCCGTTGGCGCGCATCATCTCGTCGGTGAAGTACACCGTGCCGTAGCCGGTGGCTTCCTTGCGCACGAGCGAGCCGCCCCAGGTCAAGCCCTTGCCGGTGAGGACGCCGGATTCGTGCTGGTTCACCAGGCGGCGGTACTGGCCGAACATGTAGCCCACCTCGCGGCCGCCGACGCCGATGTCGCCGGCGGGCACGTCGCGGTATTCGCCGATGTAGCGCCACAGTTCCGTCATGAAGGACTGACAGAAGCGCATGATTTCGGCTTCGGAGCGGCCCTTGGGGTCGAAGTCGGAGCCGCCCTTGCCGCCGCCGATGGGTAGGCCGGTCAGCGAGTTCTTAAAGATCTGCTCGAAGCCCAGGAACTTGATGATGCCCAGGTTCACGCTCGGGTGGAAGCGCAGGCCGCCTTTGTAGGGACCAAGTGCAGAGTTGAACTGCACGCGGAAGCCACGGTTGACGCGCACGTTGTTGTCGTCATCGATCCAGGGCACGCGGAAAATGATCTGGCGTTCGGGTTCGCACAGCCGCTCGATGAGCCCGTAGTCGGCGTAGTGCGGGTCCTTTTGCAGCACGATCTTGAGCGACTCGAGCACCTCGGCGACAGCCTGGTGGAACTCCGGTTCGCCTGCGTTGCGCTTCAGGACCTTGTCGTAGTAGCCAGCAACTTCCTGGTCGATCGTGCTCATGCGCCCATCCTCCGATATCTATAGGTGTGCAGTTTTACTAACAAAAAGATGTTACATCACGCACCGGCCACCCGCGGAACATTGGCCCTGCGCCGTTAGACTTGCCCGCATGTCTTCCTCGTTTGACCCGGCACCGTCGCCGAAGATCGTCATCGCCCCGGATTCATTCAAGTCCACCGCGTCTGCCGACGAGGCAGCCGAGTGGCTCGCCGAGGGCGTGAGCAGCGTCATCCGCGACGCCCAGATCATTCTGGCCCCCATGGCCGACGGCGGCGAAGGCACTTCAGCTCTCTTCGAGGGCGAGCGCGTTTGCTTGCCGACGACCACCGCCGACGGCCGCCTCACCGAAGCCGAATACACCTTCCACGCCGCGACCGAAACCGCCTACATCGACGTCGCAGCAGCCTCGGGCCTGCCCGCAGTGGAGGACAACCCGGCGCCGCTGACCGGCGACACCTATGGCACCGGCGTGCTGATCGCCGACGCGGAGACCCGCGGCGCGAAGCGCATCGTGCTGGGTCTTGGCGGCACCGCAACGGTCGACGGCGGTACCGGCATCTTGGTGGCGCTCGGCGTCAATCCGTTGGACGAGGCCGGCTACCAGTTGAAGCCAGGCGGCGGCTCGCTCGAGCGCCTCGCGGGTTTCGATACAGCAAAGGTCAACGTGCCCGCCGGCGCCCTCGAGTGGGTGCTGCTCACCGACACCACCGCCCCGGCGACCGGCCACGATGGCGCGGCGCATGTGTTCGGCCCGCAGAAGGGCGCGA
This sequence comes from Corynebacterium lujinxingii, assembly GCF_014490555.1. Classification (NCBI taxonomy): domain Bacteria; kingdom Bacillati; phylum Actinomycetota; class Actinomycetes; order Mycobacteriales; family Corynebacteriaceae; genus Corynebacterium; species Corynebacterium lujinxingii. The sequence continues at coordinate 1,538,785 of NZ_CP061032.1, forward strand.
CCCGCGAGGACATCGAGCTCCTCGACCGCGGCCTGGCCCGCCTGTGCGAGGTCGCCGAAATCGACCCGCAAACGCCCGGCCTCGGCGCCGCTGGCGGGGTGGGCATCGGCCTAATGTGGCTGTCCACCATGCTCCACGGCAATGACGAACACGTGCACATCGTGCCCGGCGCGCGCGTGGTGGCGGACTCGAACGGGCTGACTGAACAGGTCGACGGTGCCGCGCTCGTGATTACCGGCGAGGGGCGCTTCGACGGTCAGACCGGCACCGGCAAGGTCGCCTCGGTCGTCGGCGAGCTAGCCAGCGACGCCGGCGCGGTGTTTGCAGTTGCCGCCGGGCGTTTCGACGAACAACCGGCCGAGGGCACCATCGCCGTCACCCTGCCCGAAGTCGACGACGTGCGCGAGCAGTTAGTCCAGGCCGGCGCGGAGATCGCCGTGGCCTATCTCAACACCTCGACCGTCCAGGGGTAGATCGACGGCGTTTCAAACCGGTCTTGGTCTTCGAGTGCCACCGGGTCGCGCGGCAAATCCGCCTTTGGCGTGAGGATGCGCGACAGCCCCATCGCGAGGCGGTTAACGCTGTCCGCTCCTTCGGCTTCCACGCGTAAGCGGTGTACTTCGGCGTCGTCGGCAGGCTCGCCGCGGTCGCGCTCGTAAGTTTCGGCGAGCTGGGCGTGGGTGGTGTCGTCGATACGCACCTGCTCCATCGCCACCGCGCCGGACGTGAGCATCTCGCGACGCACGAGGATGTCGAGGGCGCGCTGGAATGCGTCGCGTACTTCGGGTGCTTGGGCGGGCGGGACGAGAACGTCGAACTGAATCACAGACATGGCCACCAGGCTAGACGGTAGGGTGACGGGCATGTTTAACGCTGCAGTCAACCCGGTGCACTCGTACCACGTTGCGCTGCGCACCATGGCCGACGGGACGCTCAAGCAGATCAACCCTTTCTCCGGGACCGAGGTGTGGACCGTTCCGGGCCGCGGCAACCGGCCGTTGAGCCATCGCGCGGACACCCCCGCCCCGCTCGCGCCCGGCGCGCGCACCGACACCTGCAACTTCTGCGAGGCGCGCAAACTGCGCACGCCACCGGAGAAGTCGAGGCTCGTGGCCACCGGCACCGGCTTCGAGATCCTGCGCGACGTGATGCCGGAAGACCTGGACACCACTCAGGCGGAGTTTCGGCGCGTGCCCAACCTGTTCGAGATCGTCTCCTACGACTACTGGCGCGAAAACTACGGCTACACCATGCCGACCGCGCGCCGCGAACACATGGAGCGCTATCTTGCCGACGACGCCGGCCGCGCCCACGTCCTCGACATCGTGCGCACCCGCCTCGCCGCCTCCGGGCAGGACCCTGACATCAGCGAGGATGGCCTGCTGCAACTCGCCCCGTCGTACTTCGGCGGCGGCCACGACGTGATCATCGCGCGGCGCCACTACGCGGATGGCGCGGAAACCACAGACCAGCTAGCGGGCTCGGGATCGCTCACGCCGGAGGAGCACTACCGTTTTATCGCGTTCACGGTCGATTCCTTGCGCGACCTGGTGGAGCAGAACTCCTACGCCCGCTACGTGGTGGTGTTCCAAAACTGGCTGGCCCCCGCAGGCGCGTCGTTCGAGCACCTGCACAAGCAGTTGGTTGCTATCGACGAGCGCGGCGTCAACGCCGAGACCGAGACCGCGAAACTGCGCCAGAACTTGAACTTGTACAACGACTGGGGTGTCAACCATGCCATCTACCGCAACTTGGTCATCGCGGAAACCGACCACGCGATCCTCGTCGCCGGTGTGGGTCACCGCTACCCCACGATGACGGTGTACTCGAAGTCCGCTGCCTGTGAGCCGTGGCTGCACTCGGCGGCGGAAACCCGCGGGGTGTCCGACCTGTTGCACGCCGCCCACGCCGCCACCGGCACCCAGGTGGCCAGCAACGAAGAGTGGCACTACAAGCCTGTGGACTTGGATGTGCCCATGCCGTGGCGCATCAACGTCAAGTGGCGCATCTCCACCGTCGCCGGTTTCGAGGGCGGCACGCAGATTTACGTCAACACGCTATCCCCGTTCGACGTGCGCGACCGCGTCACGGCCACGCTGCGCGATCTGCGTGACCAGGGCGCAATTGCGCCCCATATCCGTATCGCGGAGGAGTGCGTCCCCGCGCCGAACCTGCTGCGCTACAACCCGAACTTGGAGAGGTAGAACACCGATTATGAGCAACATCGCCGACATCCTCGCGTCTTTCGAACTGGATGCATCGTGGCTGCGTCGGCTGTACGAACACATGCACGCCAACCCGGAGCTCTCCATGCACGAAGAGGAGACCTACCAGCTCATTGTGCGCGAGCTGGAGGCGTTCGACTGCGAGATCGTCGCCCCGATCGGCAAGTACGGCATCTGCGCGGTGTTCGAAAACGGCGCGGGCCCGACAGTGCTCTACCGCGCCGATTTCGACGGCCTTCCCGTCACCGAGCGCACCGGCGCGCCGTTCGCGTCTCGCAAGGTGGTCACCACCGCCGACGGCGACACCGTGGGCACGATGCACGCCTGCGGACACGACATCCACACTGCAGCACTGCTCGGCCTGTGCAGCGTCCTGGACAACACCCGCGACAAGTGGTCCGGCACATTTATCGCACTGTTCCAGCCGGGCGAGGAGATCGCCGCCGGCGCGCAGGACATGGCGGACAACGGGCTCGCCGACAAGGTGCCCACGCCGGATGTGGTACTCGGCCTGCACGTCATGTCGGGCCGCGCCGGGGAGGTGATGTCCAAGCCGGGCCCGCAGTTCGCCGCCTGCGACTCCATTCGCGTGCACATCCCTGGTCGCGGCGCGCACGGCTCGATGCCGCACAATTCAGTGGATCCGACGTTTACGGCTGCGATGATCATCGCGCGCTTGCAGGCGATCGTCGGCCGCGAGGTGAACCCGGCAGATTTCGCCGTGGTCACCGTCGGTTCCATGAGCGCCGGCAAGGCGATCAACATCATCCCGAACGAGGCCGAGCTGGTGCTCAACTGTCGCTTTTACAGCGACAAGGTCAAGGCCCGCGTCTACGCCGCCATCGAGCGCGTCGTCCACGCCGAGGTCGCAGCCTCGGGCGCGTCCGGCAAGGCGACCATCGGGTACTTCGCCCACGGCGAGCTGCTGGATAACGACGCCGCCATCTACTCCGCCGTGCGCGAGAACTTTGACGCAATCTTTGGCCCGGAGTCCACCACCTCCGACCCGAAGACGGTCTCGGAGGACTTCCCCATCATCGGCCAGGCGTTCGGCGCGCCGTATTTCTTCTGGCTCATCGGCTGCACCCCGCGCGACGTGTGGGACCGCGCCGTGGAGGAGGACCGGGTGGCCGAGGACGTGCCGGTGAACCACATGGCGAACTTCCTGCCGGAGTACGAGCCCACCATCGACGCCGCGACGCGCTCCGCAGCCGTGGCCGCATTGACCTACCTCGCCCGCTAGCTGCCGGTACGCTTGGGCGCCATGACCTCCCCCAACCAGGCACCCGCATTCGAGCAGACCATCGCAGGCCACGTCCGAGGCTTCTCCGGTAAGGCCCCGAACAACTCCACCGTGAAGAAGTTCTGGACGGGCCTATCAGCTGCGGTCATGGAGCAGATCGCGGACGACTGGGATAGAACCCGCAATGCGTACAAGAACCACCGTCGCGCCGCGTACTTCTCCGCGGAGTTCCTCCAGGGTCGCGCGCTGCTGAATAACCTGACCAACCTGGGCCTCGTCGATAAGGCGCAGGCCGCCACGGAAGAATTGGGCCACAACCTAACGGATGTCCTCGAGGCCGAACATGACGCCGCCTTGGGCAACGGTGGTCTCGGCCGCCTGGCCGCCTGCTTCCTCGACTCCGCCGCCACGCAGGATTACCCGCTGACCGGCTACGGCCTGCTGTACCGCTACGGCCTGTTCCGCCAGGAGTTCGAGGACGGCTTCCAGCGCGAGCACCCGGACCGCTGGAAAGAATCGTTCTACCCCTTCATTATCCGCCGTGGCTCGGATCAGCGCATCGTGCACTTCGACGACATGGATGTCCGCGCGATCCCCTACGACATGCCGATCACCGGCTACGGCACGACCAACGTGGGCACGCTGCGTCTGTGGGACGCCTCGCCAATCGACGAGTTCGACTACGACGCGTTCAACTCCCAGCGCTTTGCCGACGCCATTCTGGAGCGCGAGGCCGTCCACGACATCACGCGCGTGCTCTACCCGAACGACACCACCTACGCCGGCAAGCTCCTTCGCGTGCGCCAGCAATACTTCTTCTGCTCCGCGTCGCTGCAGGAGCTTATCGACGACTACATCGCCGCCCACGGCAACGACCTGCGCCATTTCCACGAATACAACTCGATTCAGTTGAACGACACCCACCCGGTGCTGGGCATCCCCGAGCTGATGCGTTTGCTTATGGACGACCACGGCCTCGGCTGGGACGACGCCTGGGAGGTCACCACCCGCACCTTCGCCTACACCAACCACACGGTGCTGCAGGAGGCGCTGGAGACGTGGGAGGAGTCGATTTTCAAGCAGCTGTTCTGGCGCATCTGGGAGATCGTGGAGGAGATCGATCGCCGCTACCGCCTGGACATGGAGGCCCGTGGCGTCGACGCGGAGACCGCCCACTACTACTCCCCGGTCCACGACGGGCGTGTGCACATGGCGTGGATCGCCTGCTACGCCTCCTACTCCGTCAACGGCGTGGCCGCGTTGCACACGGAGATCATCAAACGCGACACCTTAGGTTTCTGGCACGGGCTGTACCCGCAGCGCTTCAACAACAAAACCAACGGTGTCACTCCGCGCCGCTGGCTGCGGATGTGCAACCCGCGCCTGTCCGCACTGCTCGACCGCCTCGCGGGTTCCGACGACTGGGTGACCGACTTGGCCAAACTTCAGGACCTGCGCCACTTCGCCGACGACCCGGAGGTTCTACGCGAGTTGCGCGAGATCAAGGCGGCGAACAAGCGGGACTTCGCCGAGTGGATCAACGAGCGCCAGGGCGCCGAGATTGACCCGGACTCCATCTTCGACACCCAAATCAAGCGCCTGCACGAGTACAAGCGCCAGCTGATGAACGCGCTGTACATCCTCGACTTGTACTTCCGCATCACCAAAGACGGCGAGCGTGACATCCCGAAGCGCACGTTCATCTTCGGCGCGAAGGCGGCACCGGGCTACGTCGCGGCGAAAGGCATCATCAAACTCATCAACACCATCGGGGAGCTGGTGAACAACGACCCGGTCGCCTCCGAATACATCCACGTGGTGTTCGTGGAGAACTACAACGTCTCGCCGGCCGAGCACATCATCCCGGCCACCGACGTCTCAGAGCAGATCTCCACCGCCGGCAAGGAGGCTTCGGGCACGTCCAACATGAAGTTCATGATGAACGGTGCACTGACGCTTGGCACCATGGACGGCGCGAACGTGGAGATCGTCGACGCCGTCGGCGAGGACAACGCCTACATCTTCGGCGCCCGCGAAGAGGAACTGCCGGAGCTGAAGGCGCACTACAACCCGCGCCAGGTCGCCGAACAGACGCCGGGGCTCATGCGCGCGCTCGACGCGTTCGTCGACGGCACCTTGGACGACCGTGGCACCGGCGCCTTCCACGACCTGCGAGCTTCGCTTCTCGACGACAACGGCTACGGCGAACGCGACGTCTTCTACGTCCTCGGCGACTTCGCCGCCTACCGCGACGCCCGCGACACAATGGCCGCCGACTACTACGCCGACCCGGACGACTGGGCGCGCAGGTGCTGGATCAACATCTGCGAATCCGGCCGGTTCTCCTCCGATCGCACAATCCGCGACTACGCCGAAGAAGTCTGGAACATCGCCCCGACTCCAATCGACTAACCGCGCACCATCCGGCTCACCACGATGTCGTCGCCCTGGTGCCTTTTCGTCTCGCCGTCGAAGGTGAAACCGAGCTTGGTGTAGAAGGCCTGAGCGCGGTCGTTAAAGTCCGCGACCCACAAAAATGCGGACTCCCCCGGGTGGATCACACCGTCGAGGAGACGCTGCGCCACCCCGGAGCCGGAAACGCTCTCAAGCAGGTAGAGGTTTCGCAGCTCGGTGCGCTCGCCGGGGATACCGTAGGCGAGGCCTACGATTTCGCCGTCCAGTTCCGCCACCGCGACGCGCCCGTCGGGTGCACGGAAAAACGCGTCCCAGTCGCGCTCGAGTTTCTCAAGGTCGTCGAGGATCTCGTCGGCAATGTGGCCTTGGAAGGCTTGCTTGCGGGAGCGGTAGTGCATGTCGGCGATCGCAGCGGCGTCGTCGGGGCCCGCTGGGCGGATGGTGGTATCCATGCCGTGCAACGCTATACGATTCCGGCAGAATGATCCTACTCATAGACAACTACGACTCATACACGTTCAACCTCGCCCACCTGATCGCCGAAGCCGCCGGGCGCGAGCCCCTCGTCGTGCCTGCTGGCGAGGCTTGCGACCTGCCGGACCGCGTGCGCGGCGGCGAGTTCAGCCACGTCGTCATCTCCCCCGGCCCCGGCACCCCCGAAAGCGATGAGGATTTCGGCGCATCCCGGCGCGTCATTGAGGCAGCCGCCGACGCGGACGTTCCGTTGCTCGGCGTGTGCCTCGGCCACCAGGGCTTGGCCATGCTCGCCGGTGCGGCGGTGACCCGCTCCCCCGAGCCGCGCCACGGGTTCGTCTCCACCCTCACCCACTCCGGCGAGGGCATCTTCGCGGGCCTCCCGCAGGATTTCGAGGTGGTGCGCTACCACTCGCTGCACGTCGAAGAAGTCCCCGGCATCACGGTGCACGCCCGCAGCGAGGACGGCGTCATCCAGGCGCTCAAGGTCGATGGGCTCGATCACTGGGGTGTGCAATTCCACCCCGAGTCGGTGCTCACCCAGCACGGCGCAGCGATCATGCGCAACTTCCTCGGCGGCTGGCGCGTGCTTCACCGCGAAGTCCCGGGCGCGCTCGACTGCCAACGCGTGTTCAACGCGATCAAGCGCGACGGCCACGACGCATTCTTCCTCGATTCCGCCGACGCCCGCGGGCGCTACTCCATCCTCGGCGACACCGCAGGCGCCCTGTCGCGCTCCATCCGCTATTCGCTTGACGACGACCCCGATATCCTCACCACCCTCGACCGCGAACTGGCCGTGCCCGTGTTCGACGCCCCCGACCTGCCGTTTACCGGCGGCGTGATCGGCTACCTCGGCTACGAGTGCACGGAGCTAACGCTGCCGATCACGCTGCGCCACCGTTCACCGTACCCGGACGCCTACTTCGTGCGCCCGCAGTCGTTTATCGTCTACGACCACGAGGACGAAACCGCCCACCTGTGCGCGCTTTCTGGCGACGGCGCGGACGACCTCCTCGACCGGCTCGAGCGGGCGCTGCAGGGGGTGGCGGCGGACGGGGGTTCGTCGGTAAGCAACGGCTCTTGGAGCAACCCCGACTACCTCGCCAGCATCGAAGAGGCCCAGGATCTGCTGCGCGCGGGCGAGAGTTACGAGGTGTGCTTAACCGACACCTACACCGCCGAAGCGACCGGCGATATCTACTCCAACCTGCGCGAACACAACCCCGCGCCGTACGCCGCGCACCTCATCTTCGACGGCGTCGAGGTCGCCAGCGCCTCGCCCGAACGCTTCCTCACCGTGCGCGGCCGCGACGTGGAGGCCAAACCGATCAAGGGCACCATCGCGGCCGACCAAGATCCCGACTTGCTTAACGACGACAAAACCCGCGCCGAAAACCTCATGATCGTCGACCTCTTGCGCAACGACCTTGCCCGCGTCTGCGACCCCGGCACCGTGCGCGTGCCCGGGCTGATGCAGGTGGAGTCGTACGCGACGGTGCACCAGTTGGTTTCCACCATCACCGGCCGCCTGCGCGAAGGGTGCACCGCCGTCGACGCCGTGCGCGCGACGTTCCCGCCTGGCTCCATGACCGGTGCGCCGAAACTGCGCACCTGCGAGATCATCGACCGCTTAGAGACTTCCCCACGCGGCGTTTACTCCGGCGCGCTGGGCTACTTCGGCTTCGACGGTCAGGCCGATCTGTCGGTGGTGATCCGCACCGCCGTACGCGCAGGTGACACCGTGACGGTGGGCGCGGGCGGGGCGATCGTGCTGGCCTCCGACCCCGAGTCCGAACTTGCCGAGCGCAACCTCAAAGCACAATCCGTGCTGGGAGCATGGGATGCGTAGCTATGTCTGGCGCGGCGACTTCGTCGAGTGCGACGTCCCCGACAGCCCCCTCGATGTGGCCGACTCCTGGCGCCATTTGAACGGCCGCACCAACGGTCTCGACCTGCACCTCGAGCGTTTCGCCCGGTCTGCTGGACCGCTGCCCGACGGGTTCGTCGAAACGATGCTTCCGCTGCTCAGCACCGGCGAACTCTTTCCCCGCATCGCGTTGTCGCAAGGGCTTTTGCTTCTCGACGTCCGGCCCGCCCCTCCCCCTCGCCCCACCACTTCACTGACATATGCGCCTGCCCCGGACCCGCGCACCCAGCCCGAGGTGAAAGGCCCCGACTTCGCCGCGTTTCACGCATACCGTTCGCGGTACCAGGTTGAGGGCACGGACGACACGGTAATCGTCGATAAGCATGGCGCCATGCTGGAGACCACCACCGGCGCGCTCGTGATGTGGGACGGCGACACCCTGTGTCTGCCCGACGGTGTGTGGCTGCCGAGCATCACCCTGCACCAGGTTGTTTCGCGGGCCGAACGGCTAGGTACCCGCGTGAAGCAGTGCCGTATCACGCCCGAGCTCGCTGCCGAACGCCCACTGTGGTTCCTCAACTCCCTGCACGGCATCAGCCCGGTTCGCGACCTGCACGTCAGCGACGCCGTAATCACGCCCCCGGCACACCCTGATTTCAACGAGTGGCGCGACTGGTGGTGGGGTGGCTTCACGGTCGAAGAAGAGGGCATCGAGTTCGACGACTAGCACCGCCGCCGACGCGGAACTTGGCCGGGACCCACGGGGACTATGCCGTCGCATAGTGAAATCGGCCTGCAAGACTATACCGCCGCATAGCGAACCCACCCCGCTTGACTATGCAGCCGCATAGTCAACGACGCTGAACCGATCTCCAGTGACACGGACCGGCCGAGCCCAAAAACTATGCCGCTGCATAGTGAGCGGGCCCTCTCGCCAGCTCGAGTTTGTACGAATTTACATGCAACAATGCTTATAAACTTCTGACCTGCAGTTTTAAAACTGAACGACCGTACCCATTGTCAACTTTTGCACATTTCGTTTAGTCACCCACATCCGCGAAATATAGCGAACGGCCCACCGCGACTATGCCACTGCATAGTCAATACAACCCACAGCGACCTATGCCGAACGCTCGGCGAGCACCTTCCCGGTCGCGGTGTCGCACTTGGCCAGCTCCGCCGGGGTGCCGGTGGCGACGATCTGCCCACCCTCGGCGCCGGCGCCCGGGCCCATCTCAATCACGCGGTCCGCTTGCGCGATCACGGAGACATCGTGCTCGACCACGATCACGGTCTGACCCGCGTCGACCAGGCTGTTGAGTTCTTGCACCAAAAGTGCAATGTCTGCGGGGTGCAGGCCGGTGGTCGGCTCGTCCAGTAGGTACACCGTGTGGCCCCGGCGCGAGTTGCGGGAGCGCTGCAACTCCGTGGCCAGCTTGATGCGCTGCGCCTCGCCGCCGGAGAGTTCCGGCGCGCCCTGACCGAGACGCAGGTAACCCAGCCCCACCGCCTGCAGGGTTTCCACGGCGCGCAGAATCTTGGGCACTCTGGCGAACACGTCCGCGGCTTCGTCGACAGTCAGGTCCAGCACCTCCGCGATGGTGAGACCCTCCCAGGTCACCTCGAGGGTCTCGTCGTTGTAGCGCGCGCCGCCGCAGTCGGGGCAGGTGGTGTACGACCCAGGTAGGAACACCAGCTCCACCTCGATCTTTCCAGCACCACCGCAGGTCGGGCACTGCCCTTGCTTCACGTTGTAGGAAAAGCGCGACACGGTCCAATTGCGACGTTTCGCCTCGTCAGTGTTGGCGAAGAGTTTGCGCACGCCGTCGAACAACCCGGTGTACGTGGCGAGCGTCGAGCGCGGCGTGCGCCCGATGGGCTTTTGGGTGATCTGCACGACACGGCTCACAGCGTCGAAGCCTTCTTGCTTATCGACGACCCACTCGCCGTCCTGCGCCACCTCATCGTCCTCATCAACAACGGAAGACGCGGCGTCGCGCAGCACCCCGGCGAGCACCGTGCTGACCAGCGTGGACTTGCCGGAGCCGGACACGCCGGCCACTGCGGTGAATTGCCCCAGCCCAAACGAGACATCCATGCCGTCGATGGAACGCGCTGAAACACCAGACAAGGTTAGTTCGCCGCTGGCGGTGCGGGGGTCGTCGTTAAGCGACGGCGCCCGGTTCGCCAACGCTTGTGCAGTGGGTGCGTCGCCGGTGTACTCGCTGGTGGGACCGGAGTAGACAACCTCGCCGCCACGCTCGCCGGCGAGTGGGCCGACGTCGACGAGCCAGTCGGTCTGGGCGACGAGTTCCATGTCGTGCTCGACAAGCAGAACAGAGTTTCCCGCGTCGATGAAGCGGCGGCAGATATCCAGCACGGCACCGCGTTCCGACGGGTGCAGGCCGGCCGACGGCTCGTCGAGCACGTACGCCACGCCGAACAGGCCAGAACGCAGCTGAGCCGACAGGCGGATGCGCTGCAGCTCGCCGGCCGACAACGTCGGGGCCGGACGGTCGAGGCTCAAGTGCGCAAGGCCGAGGTCGAGCGCCGACTGCAGCGCCGGCAGGATCTGCTTGAGCAGCAGGTCCTCGGCCGAGCCCTCGGAGGGTTCCTGGTCTGCGAGCACGTCGTAGACCTTATCCAGCGGTAGCGCACCGAGTTCGTCGATCGGCATGCCAGCGTAGGTGACCTTGAGCGCCTCCGGGTTGAGACGACGGCCGTGGCAGGTCTCGCACACGCGCGACTCCATGTAGGACAGCACGCGTTTGCGCAGGGTGTCGGAGTTCGTCTCCGCGAGTGTCTTGGTCAGGTACGACTCCACGGAGCGCCACGTGCCCTTGTAGTTGCGCTGAATCTGGTCCTCGCCGCGCAGGGGCTTGACGGTGACCACGGGGCGCTCGTCGGTAAACAGGATCCAGTCGCGGTCCTTCTTCGGCAGATCCTGCCAGGGCGAGTCGAGGTCGTAGCCCAGCGTGGCCAGGATGTCGTGGAAGTTCTTTCCGGCCCACGCACCCGGCCAGGCCTGAATCGCGCCGTCTTCGATTGATAGCGACGGATCCGGCACCATCGATGCTTCGGTCGGCTCGTGCACCACACCGGTGCCCTGGCAGGTCGGACACATGCCCTCGGGCGTGTTTGGGGAGAACGAGTCGGAGTACAGCCCCTTCGGGTTGTCGCCGGAGCGCGAGTACAGCAGACGGATACTGTTGGACAGCGCCGAGACGGTGCCCACGGTGGAGCGCGCCCCGCCGCCGGAGGTGGACTGTTCCAGCGCCACGGTCGGCGGCAGCCCCTCGACCGAGCCGACCTGGGGGTCCACCGCGGAGCCGATGAGGCGGCGGGCGAACGGCGCCACCGATTCGAGGTAGCGGCGCTGTCCTTCGCCGTGGATGGTGCCGAAGGCGAGCGACGACTTACCCGAGCCGGACACACCCGTCACCGCGACGAGCGTGCCGCGCGGGATGTCCACATCCACGTTGCGGAGGTTGTGCAGGTGGGCGTCGCGGACTTGGATTCCAGTTTCAGGCATGCCCACCAGCGTAACCATTTACGCGCGACGCGTGCTCTCCCCGAGTTGGTGCACGTGAATCGTGTTCGTCGTACCCGCGATGCCCGGCGGGGTTCCGGCGACCATCACCATGGTGTCGTTTTCTTCGTACTGCTCCATCGCGAGCAGTTGCTTATCGACGACCTTGATCATGTCGTCGGTGTTATGCACCTCGTCGCAAAGAAATGTCTCCGCGCCCCACGTCATCGCGAGTTGCGAGCGCACCTGCTGCACCGGGGTGAACACGAGCAGCGGCAGGTCCGGATGGAGACGCGCCACGCGGCGGGCCGTGTCGCCGGAGGTGGTGAACGTGACAATCGCGCGAGCGTTGAGGCGCTGCGCAATGTCGTTGGCGGAGTACGACACCACGCCACGCTTCGTGCGCGGGATGTGGTTCAGCGGCGGCACGCTGCCCATCTGCTCCGCCGAGCGCACGATGCGGCTCATGGTGCGCACCACGTTGTGCGGATCTACGCCGACCGACGTCTCGCCGGAGAGCATCACGGCGTCCGCGCCGTCGAGCACCGCGTTGGCCACGTCGGAGGCCTCCGCGCGCGTCGGGCGCGAGTTCTCGATCATGGAGTCGAGCATTTGCGTAGCGACGATCACCGGCTTCGCATTCTCACGCGCAATCTGGATCACGCGCTTCTGCACCGCCGGCACCTGCTCGAGCGGGATCTCCACGCCCAAGTCGCCGCGCGCAACCATGACGGCGTCGAACGCCAGCACGATCGATTCGAGCGCGTCGACGGCCTCTGGCTTTTCCAGCTTTGCTACGACCGGCACACGCCTGCCGACCTCATCCATGATTTCGTGGACCTGCTCCACATCCGCCGGGGAGCGGACAAACGACAGCGCAATGATGTCCACGCCGAGCTTGAGGGCGAAACGCAGGTCTTCCTTGTCCTTCTCGCTCAGCGCCGGGACGGAGATGTCCATGCCGGGCAGCGAGACGCCCTTGTTGTTTGACACCGGGCCGCCCTCGGTGACCTTGCAGACCACGTCGTTGCCGTCGACCTCGGTGCAGACGAGGCCGACCTTGCCGTCGTCGACAAGCAAACGGTCCCCCGGCTTCGCGTCCGCTGCCAGCTGCTTGTAGGTGGTGGACACGCGGTCGTGGGTGCCCTCGATGTCGTCGACGGTAATGCGGACGGTCTCGCCGGTCTCCCAGTAGGTCTTGCCGTCGCCTTCGAAGCGGCCGAGGCGGATCTTCGGGCCCTGCAGGTCGGCCAGGATGCCGACTGCGTGGCCGGTCTCGTCTGTGGCCTCGCGCACCCACTGGTAGTTCTTCTCGTGGTCCGGGTAGTCGCCGTGCGAGAAGTTCAGACGCGCGACGTCCATGCCGTCGCGCACCAGCCCCAGGATCGCCTCCTTGCTGGCCACAGCCGGGCCGAGGGTGCAGACGATCTTTGTTTTCCTATCCACGTGTTCCAACCTCACCTTCGTAGGTCTCCGTCGTGTCATTCAGATTCCCACGGTACTCCCGATCCTGTGAATCTGCCGTGGGCGAAGCGTTGTATTCCGGGTCCACCTCCTGCGGGGTTTCGCGGTCCTTCGGCAGGCGCAAAAAGATCACGACGGCGACGATGAACAGGATCGCAGTGACCCAGGTGTTCACGCGCAGGCCGAGGATCAGCGTGGCTTCGTCGCTACGCATCAGCTCGATAAAGAACCGGCCCAGGGTGTAGCCGGCGACGTAGAGCCAAAACACGCTGCCGTGGCCCAGGCGCCTGCGTCGGTCGATCCAGATGAGGAAGAAGAAGACGGCGACGTTCCAAATGAGTTCGTAGAGGAACGTCGGGTGCACGCTCGCGATGACCTCGCCGGTGGAGCGTCCGGTCAGCGGGGCGTACTGGCCGGCCTCGTTGACGCGGTAGTAGATATCCAGCGCCCACGGAACATCGGTTTCGGCACCGTAGAGCTCCTGGTTGAAGTAGTTTCCTAATCGGCCGATGCCTTGGGCGAGGATGACGGTGGGTGCGATGGCGTCGGCAAGCGGCGCGATCGGCAGGCCCTTGTGCCGCATGAGCGCCCACACGGCGAGGGCACCGAGCGCGACCGCACCGATGATGCCAAGACCACCAGCGGTGACGTCGAACGCCTTCCACGGGTTCTTGCCCTCCCCGAAGTACTTATCGTGGTCGGTGATCACATGGTAGAGACGCCCGCCGACGATGCCGGCCGGGATGACCACAATCGCGGCGTCCCACACCGTGTCGGGGTTGCCGCCACGCGCCTTGTAGCGACGCAACGAGATCATCAGCGCCACGACGATGCCGGCCATGATGCACAGCGCGTACGCCCTGATCGGGATCGGTCCGAGGTACCACACGCCCTGCGGCGGGGACGGGATGTTCGCCAAAATCGTTTCTTGCACGACACACAGTGTGCCAGCTCAGCGCCGCGAAGGGCAGGCTGGATGCTGGCCCGCCGCCGCCAGCGAGCGTGTGGCGGCGTACACATCATCGGCTGCCATCACCGCTTCGGCCGCGAGTACGGCATCGGCCCCGCAGGCGGCGGCGTCGATAAGGTCGCGCGGAGTGGTCACACCACCCAGGCTGATCTTGATCACCTCGGTAGGAAGCCCCGGCGCGATCTCCGCAAACGCGTGGCGGTTGAGGTCGTTGGTGTCGAAGGTCCAGGAGTTCACCGCCACCACGCTCACCCCCGCAAGCAGCGCACGGTCCGCCTCGGCGGGGCTGCGCACCTCCGCTACCGCAACCATGCCGAGCGACTCCGCCCGGTCCAACAACGCCTCCAGGCGCGCCTGCTCGAGGATACCCACCTGCAGCGGCAGCACGTCAGCGCCGTAGCAGCGGGCCTCGTGAATCTGGTACGGGTCCACGATCACGTCGCGGCACACCATGGGCAGCTCAACGGCGGCGCGGGCTTGGGCCATGTCGGCGAGTGACCCGTCGAAACGCAATCGCTCAGTCTGGCAGGCAATGAGGTGCGCGCCGCCGCGCTCGATGTCTTGGGCCACGGCCTCGAGCCTCTCCTGGTTCACCCCGGTGGGGCCGAACACCGGCGAGTTTCGTTTGATCTCCACGATCACGCCACAACCGTGGCGCAGCAGCGCGGCCTTAGCGTCGCGGGTGGGCGGCATATCGCGCGAGCGCGCCTTGATCTCTTTGAAAGAGACGGACGCCTCGCGTTTTTCAACATCGCGGAGCACACCAGCGACAACGTCAGACATTGCGCTCGGTGCCGGCATGCCTTACCTCCCGGGGAATCGGCGTTCGCCTGTTAAGGCTAGCTGGTGGGTCGCGGGGACTGGAAATCCCCCTCAGCCGTCGGGTCGATGTCCGCGTCCAGCGCGTCCCACATCACGCGGCCTGAATCCGGCTCCTCTTTCAGGTCGCTACGGATCGTTTCCTTGCGCACCGCTTCCTTTTCGTACTTGTGCTGGCGCGGCGCGTCGTCGCCGGGCTTGAGCGCGAGGTACACACCACCCACGAGACCCAGCACGCAGCCGAGCAGGGTGAGCACCGGCCCTAACGCTGCGACATCGGCACCAGTAATCTCCGCCCAGTTCGCGATTGTCGACGACGACGTGTCCGTCGCCGCCTCCTCCGCACCCGCGGTCAGGATGGCCTGGATGCGCTCGTGGTCGGCGCCACGCGCAAGCAGCAGGCCGGCCGGCACAGCTGCGCCCGCGGCGGCCAACGCACAGATCGCGCCGACGACGCGCCTGCCAACCTTGCGCAGCGCGAACGCCGCAACCCCGCCCGCGATGAGTAGCACCGCCACCGCGGTGATCTCGGTGGACCACTCCGCACCGGTAATAAAGGCCTGGCCGGTTCCGGAAAGGTCGTCGTTGTACTCGGCGGAGATCCACGACATGCGAGAAAACGCCCACATCGCCGCCCCCGCGATGGCGGTCAGTAACGCGCCGGTCCGGTTACGCTTCATCTGCCGTGCCTCCTCGGGTTGACTTGCCAATTGCGTCCATCACCGTACGGTGCGCCCGGCCGGTGCCAACAACCACACCGCTGGTCTGCGGGGTCCACGCCGCCCCGTCGAGACCGCTCACGGTTGCCCCGGCGCACCGCGCGAACAGCACACCCGCGGCGTTGTCCCAGATGTGCGGCGAGAAACTCACCGCTGCCTGGTAGATCCCCTGCGCCATAAACGCGAGGTCCACACCGACCGAGCCGCTAATCCGCGGGCGCAGGTGCGATTCCGTTAACACCCCCGCGAGGTCAAGGCGGAACGACGCCGGGAACCGTTGCCGGTCCGCAGACGCGAGCGAGCCGATGCCCACCTGGGCAGCTGCGGCGGTGTCGGCGTTGACCGGAGGCAGGGGGTCGTCGTTAAGCATCACTTGCCCACCGTCGATGGCGGTGAGCCGCATGTCCAGCAACGGCGCGTCGGTAATGGCCACCACAGGCGCACCGTCGAGCATGAGCGTGCACAAAATGGCGCAATTCGGGTTGCCCGACGAGTAATTCGAGGTGCCGTCGATCGGGTCGACCACCCAGCACGCAGCCGGGTCGAAGGCGCCGCCTTGCTCCTCGCCGTACACGGCGATGCCGGTGGCTGCCGTCAGTTGTTCGCGCAGGATCTGCTCGATGGCGAGGTCAGCCTCGGTGGCGAAGTCACCTGGGCCTTTGTGCAGGGCGGGCGCGGCACCTAGCTTGTCCACGAACACCTCACGCCCCGCATCAACCGCACGCTTCGCGGCCTCGAGGTAGCCGGCCAGATCACGCATGGGTGGGCTCCGGCAGTTGCGTAATCCAGTTGCGCAGCACCTTGAGGCCAGCCTCACCGGAGTCGGCCGGGTTGAAGGCCACCGCCGACAGCGGACCGTTTTCCACAGCGGCGAGCACGCGCTGGCCGTTAACGTCGGCCCAGGTGAGTTTGGGGTATGCGATGAAGTCGTCCTCCGCGAGCGGAAACGCCTGCACCGCGAGGGGACCGTCGAAGGCGAACGTGTCCGCATCGGCGAACAGCCTCGATCCCGCTGCGGGCTCGACTGCGTAGTCGCCCGGAGCAAAGTCGATCTCGACGACGTCGCCGGGCCACTCCCCCAGACCGGCTGTCTCACGCCGGCCGCGAACTGCGCGGTCGAACAGCACGTGCATGCCGGTGCCCACCGCGAGCAACGGGCGGCCGCCGGCGAGGCGCTGGCCGACGATGCGCTCCCCCTTGAAGCGCTTAAGACCCGCAACAGCATGATCGAAATCCGCACCGCCCGGCAGCACGAGACCGCTGGCCGCAGCGGCCTGGTTGGGGTCGGTGGTCGAAAACGCGTCCGCCCCTGCGGCGGACAGTGCTGCGACAAGGGGCTCTACCCCGGCGGAGTGCTCGAGCACCGCAACTGTGGGGCGTACAGGCGTATCCGTCATGGTTGCGTAGCTTACTTACGCGGGTAGCGGCGCGGAGCTTGCACGGACTTCAGCCGCACCGCGAGGTTGTTGACCTCCACCACGCGGTGGCGACCCAGCTGGCGGTCCAGCAGGGTGACGATAAGCCCGATCGCGATCACGCTGGCGGCGATGCCAAACATCGGCGCGAACGCCATCGAAGCGATGAGCATGCCGTAAAACGTCGAGCCCAACCCGGTGCCGCCGTCAAAGGCGATGTTCCACACCGCGGACGCCTCGGACGTCTTCGAACGCGGCAGGCGGTAGAACATCATCGTCAGCGCCTCGTTTTGCACCGCTCCGAAGCCGGCTCCGTAGAACAGCGCCGCGATGAGCATCGTCCACGCCGGCATTTCCAGCGCGAGGATGCCCGCCATCATGGCCACACCGATCGCGCAAATGACCTGGCACGGGATGAGCACGGTGCCGGGCTCGCCGCGGCGGTCCATGATCTTGCCAGCGATGTAGCGCGAAATCATGGAGGCGAAATTCATCACACCCAGCATCAGCCCGCCGAGCGCGGCGCCGGTGACGGGGTCGAGTTCGCGCATAGACACCGGCAGGAAGTTGGTGATGGCGCCGTACGCGGTGGTGACAAACATCAAGGCCAGTGCAGGCACGACCACGAGGTGCCACATGGGCACGTGCACCATGTTCGCCGTCTCCGGCTCAGCCTCCGGCGGCGGGATGGTGGGGATTGCCATGCAGGCCACCAGCGAGACACCGCCAATGGCGGCGGCGATTGCGTAGACGGCGTTGTAACCGATGACGTCGACAAGCGCGAGCCCCGACGGCAGCGCCACCATCTGCGCCAAACCGACGACGGCGCCGAAGATGCCGGTAGCGCTACCGAGCAGACGCAGCGGAACAAGCTCGGCGATGATGGCGGCCTCCGCCACAGACAGGGCGCCGAAGCCGATGCCGCGGATCGCACTGATGGTCAGTAGCGGCATCGCGTCCATGCCGATCATGTAGCCCAGCGCCGGGATACCGAGCAGCAGCGAGGACACCGCCATGACCAGCCGGTAGCCCAACTTACGTAGCGCCAACGGCATGCACACCTGAGTCAGCACTGTGGCGAGCATGAACACACCGGTAGACAACCCCGCCAGCGATGCGGGCTGGCCCGCATCGATCACGGCGGTGGGCACCACCGGAAGCAAAAGCGCCCACGCGGCAAAGGCCGCTGCGACGGCGACGAGCACCGGGATCAGGCCGCGGGCGCGCCACACATTCGTCAGCGAATCGACCTCTTGGCGGGTTAATGGCCGGCGGGAAAAGGCCACCTCACATCACCTCCAGCATCATCAGCAGGGCGAACAGTGCGGCCACCACCGCCAATACGGCGAGTACAGCGGTGGCTGTCTTGGAGCCGTTCTGGTAGGTCGACCACACGCCGCCGACGAGCATCCCGGTCAGGAGGAACAGCAAGATGACAAATATCGAGTTTCCGGCACCTGCCAACGTGTGAACCTCCTACCTCTCCGGGTCAATTACGCCGACAGTGTAGCCACTTCCGAGATCTCATCGCGCTCGCGGGTGTAGGCGGCCAGGTTGGCAAACCAGTACACCAGCCCGGCCACTAACGGCGCGACTGCCCAGGCGGCACCCGGGGCGATCGGCGGCACGAGCGAGAACTGCGCGCCGTCCGACAGCGCGTCGTGGTCGGGTACGGGGGTAAGCCGCAGCGCGAACCAGTTGCCGAACAAATAAACCGCGATGGAACCGAGCGCAGCTACGACCATCGCCCACACCATCCACCACACACCGCCGCGGAAGCGCTTCCGCCCCACGGCACGCCAGGCGACGATGCCGACGACCAGCCCGAGCAGGGCGGCTAGGATCACAAACCACGCAAACCCCGTGAACTGCACGTTCGCGGGGCTTGCGGCCTGATCGATCACGGCACCACCGTCGGAGACCTCACCCACGTAGGCGGGACGCAGCGCGCCCCAGGCGAATCCTGCGCCGATGCCGAGCAGCAGGGCGAGCGCGAGCAGCCCTGCGCCAGAACCAATCACTAGTTACAGAGCTTCCAGCGTCCGTCTTCCTTCTCGAAGATCATGACGTGGGTCTCTTCGCCGCTGTCGTTCTTCGCGGTCAGGTTGGCGGACGCACGGTTGCCGTCGACGCGCACGTCGGAAATGCTGACCTCGGAACGCGGAATCTCGAGCGCCTGGCCTTGCTGCTCCGCAACGCGGCCGGCTTCCTCGACCTGCTCCAGGGTCAGGCCCTGGCGCTCGAGCTCTTCCATCATCGGGTCGGCGACAGCCTTGCAGGAGTTGTCCAAAATGGTGCGGGTCCAGCCAGCGAAGGACTCTGGGTTGAGCACCGCGCGACCGGTCTCCTCCATCTGGCGGGCATCCTCTTCGCTGCCCTCTTCACCGCCTTCGATCGGCTTGTTGGTGTTTTCCGGCATGCCATTTTCAAACGGGTTCGCCAGCGTCGGGGCCCCCTCGCCCTCGTTGCCGCCGCCCTGCTGCTCCGGCTTCTTGGAGGAGGACTTCTTGTCCTTTTCCTTGTCCGCCTTGTCGTCCTTCTTCTTGTCGGCGTCGTCCTTGTTTTCCTTATCGCCCTTGTTGTCGGACTTCTCGGATGCGGTCGCGTCGACTTCAGTGTCGGCAGGCGCTGCCTCGGCGGCGGTGGACAGGCCGCCAGACTCGCCCTCGTCGGAGGAACCGCACGCTGAAAGCGGAAGCACGAGCACCGCTGCCGCCATAAAGGCAGCCATGCCAGTCGTAGTCTGCGTCTTCATTGTGTTCACTACCTTCCTTGGTTGCGCCCGGCCGATTGCTGAATCCGGGCAGCCGTCTGCTGCGGCATAAGGTACCGCGACGGGGTTCTTGAGAAACAGTACCAATGTCATTCTTGTCTACTGGTGCGACCATGGTGCGATTGCTCTGAATGGTTCCTGTGAGCTTTCGTAGATGTGCGCACCCGCCGTTGGATCTAGGGTGGTATCTCATGCAACTGTCCCGCGAGCGCATCACGAAAGCCGCGCTGGAAATCCTCGCCGGCTACGGCCTGGCCGATGTGTCCATGCGCCGCGTCGCCTCGTCACTATCCGTCGCGCCCGCCGCGTTGTACTGGCACATCGCCAACAAGCAAGAGTTGATCGCGGCGATGGGGCTCGCCATCGTGCAACCGCTTATCGACGACCCACTGCCCCACCCCGCCGATTTAAGCCGCCAACTGCGCGACGCGGTGCTTGGCGTACGCGACGGTGCAGAAGTGCTGGTCGCGGCGATGAGCCAGCCGGACGCGGAGGTGCGCGCGGTGCTGGCGGAGACGTTTGTGGAAGCGGTTGGGGCGTACGCGGGGTCGTCGTCAAGCGATGTGCGCGCAGCCGCGTTGGGGATTTTGCACCTCACGCTCGGCGACGCCGCCGTGCACCAAGCAGGCGCCCAACTGGCTGAGGCGACGCACGGCGACCAGCCCACAGACGACGACGCGGCCGCGCTGCACGAACAAGCGGTGGGCTACCTGCTCGACGGCCTGGCACGACACTCGTAGCCCGGGCGGTGTCGTGGCGGTGCACTAAGCTCTGGCGCCATGAGTGAGACCATCGTGTGGCCCGGCTCCGCCTACCCGCTGGGCTCGACGTTCGACGGCGCCGGCACCAACTTCGCGCTGTTTTCCGGCGTCGCCGAGAAAGTGGAGCTCTGCCTTATCGACGACTCCGGCCAGGAAACCCGCGTGCCGCTCGACGAGGTGGACAACCACGTCTGGCACGCCTACCTGCCGGGAGTGCACCCCGGGCAGCGCTACGGCTACCGGGTACACGGTCCGTGGGACCCGGACAATGGCAAGCGCTGCGACCCGAACAAGCTGCTCGTCGACCCGTACGCACGCGCCTTCGACGGCGCGTTCGACCAGCACTCCTCACTATTTTCCTACGACGTGCACGCCGAGGACCCCGGCACGGGCCGCAACGAGGAGGACTCGCTCGGCCACACGATGCTGTCGGTGGTGATCAATCCGTTTTTCGACTGGGGCGACGACCGCACGCCGAAGATCCCGGACGACGAAACGGTGATCTACGAATGCCACGTCAAAGGCATGACGCAGGCGCATCCGGACATCCCGGAGCAGCTGCGCGGCACGTACGCGGGCATGGCGCACCCGGTGATGGTGGATTACCTCACAGACTTGGGCGTGACGTCGATTGAGCTGCTGCCGGTGCACCAGTTCCTCCAAGACGACCGCCTGCGCGACCTGGGGCTGCGTAACTACTGGGGCTACAACACGTTCGGCTTTTTCGCCCCGGAGCACAGCTACGCCTCCTCCGACGCCCCCGGCGATGCGGTTGCCGAGTTCAAGCAGATGGTGCGCACCTACCACGAGGCCGGCATCGAGGTGATCCTGGATGTGGTGTACAACCACACCGCCGAAGGCAACCACATGGGCCCGACCATCGCGTTCCGCGGCATCGACAACGAGGCGTACTACAGGCTTGTCGACGACAACCGGTTCCTCTACATGGACTACACCGGCACCGGAAACTCGCTTAACGTGCGCTATCCGCACTCGCTGCAACTCATCATGGATTCGCTGCGCTACTGGGTCACCGAGATGCACGTCGACGGCTTCCGCTTCGACTTGGCCTCCACCCTGGCACGAGAATTTTCTGACGTGGACCGCCTAGCCACCTTCTTCGACTTGGTGCAGCAGGACCCGGTGGTCAGCCAGGTCAAGCTCATCGCCGAGCCGTGGGACGTCGGCGAGGGCGGCTACCAGGTGGGCAACTTCCCCGCCCTGTGGAGCGAGTGGAACGGCAAGTACCGCGACACCATTCGCGATTTCTGGCGCGGCGAGGATTCCACCCTCGGCGAGTTCGCGTCCCGGCTGACCGGGTCGTCGGATCTGTACCAGCACAACGGCCGCCGCCCCACCGCGTCGATTAACTTCATCACCGCCCACGACGGCTTCACGCTCAACGACTTAGTGTCCTACAACGAAAAGCACAACGAGGACAACGGCGAGGACAACAGGGACGGCGAAAGCCACAACCGCTCCTGGAACTGCGGTGTCGAAGGCCCCACGGACGACCCGGAGGTGCTCGAACTGCGCGCCCGCCAGCGCCGGAATTTCCTGACCACGCTGATGCTGTCGCAAGGCACGCCGATGCTTAATCACGGCGACGAGATCGCGCGCACTCAGGGCGGCAACAACAACGTCTACTGCCAGGACAACGAGATCGCCTGGATGGACTGGTCGCGCCTTGATGAGGCCACCGACCTGCACGATTTCACCCGGCGGCTCATCGAGCTGCGCCGCGAACACCCCGTGTTCCGCCGGCGTCGTTTCCCCGCGGGCGGTGCGCTTGGCGACGACAACCACGAGATCGCCTGGCTCACGCCCGAGTGCACGTTGATGACGCAGGACGATTGGAACGCCCCGTTCGGCCGGGCGCTCATGGTCCACTTGGACGGCGAGGCCATCGCCGAGCCGGATGCTCGCGGCCGGCGCGTGGTGGACGATTCGTTTTTGCTCATGTTCAACGCGCACTTCGAAGACATCGACTTCACCGTCCCCGGCGAAGAATTTGGCAGCGAATGGGAATTTGTCGTCGACACAACTGAGCCGCTCGGCTACCGCGATCAGGCCGATGCCGTGCAACCCGGCGCGACTGTTACTGTCGGCCAGCGCTCCACTGTCGTGCTGCGCCGCACACAACCGCCCGCAGGTGAGGGCCGAAAGGAAGGCAACGACTAAATGATTTCCGCCCACGGCGCGACGCTGACCGTCACCAACGACGAGCTCACCGTCACTCCCACCCCACTGTTTGCATCCCTGCGCGGCTCGTCCGCCACCCGGGTCGTCCCGATCGCCGACATCACCGGCGTGGACGTTACCGACGGTGACGCGTGGTCGCCGAGCCACGTCACGCTCACCACCGCGGCCGACCCGGTGACCATATCCTTCGTCCCCGGCGATACCGAGGGTGCGGCGCGATTGCGCTCGATTCTCGACGACGCCAAGCACGGCAACGCCCCCGATACCGCCGCAGTCGCCGGCGGCGCTGGCATCCCCGGCTTCTCGTTCGTCGGATTCGACGTGGAGACCGCGAACAGCCGTTGGGGCTCCATCTGCCAGATCGGCCTGGTCAAAATCATCGACGGCGAGGAAGTCGACCGCGCCTCTTGGCTGTGCACACCCCCGAAGGACTTGGCCGAGTTCGACCCGGGCAACGTGGCCATCCACGGCATTACCGCCGAGGACGTCGCCGGCGCGCCGGGTGTGGACGAGCGCATCGCGCAGATGACCGAGTTCGTCGGCGACTTGCCGTTGGTGGCCCACAACGCTCAGTTCGACGCCTCCGCGCTGCGCGACGCGTGCCGTGCGACCGGCACTGCGGTCCCGAAGATGCTGTTCGCCTGCACGCTCGCCCAGGCGCGCGCGACGAAGCTGGACGTGAAAAACCACAAGTTGCCCACCCTGGTGGAGCACTTCGGGCTGTCCTTGGACAACCACCACGACGCATGCGAGGACGCCGCCGCCTGCGCCGGTGTGATAGTGGCTCTGGCCCGCGGCGCCGGCTACACCGGCAGCCTGATGGGCTTCGTCCATGATGCCGGCTTCACTCTCGGCTCGATCGACGACGCCCGCGTCACCCCGGTGCTGCGCGACCGCTCCGGCGCCGGCCGAGCCCTGCAGTCTGAGCAGGTTGCCCAGGGCGGCGTGGCTGCCGCCGTGGCTGCCACAGCCGAGCCTCGCGGCTCGAACCAGGCCGGACCGGTGAAAAAGGAGCGCAAGCCCGCGCCGTGGCAGTCGGTTGCCACCCCCGACACCGTCCCGGAGCCGGCGGCCGATGCCGACCCGAACTCCCCCCTCTACGGCGAGCACGTCACGCTCACCGGCGAGTTCGAACCCCACGACAAGGGCGAGCTGTGGCAGGCAATTGCCAAGCAGGGCGCCCAGGTGGGCAAGAACGTGACCAAGAAGACAACCATTCTGGTTGTCGGCGAGTGGGCGAACATGACCTCGAAGGAGAAACGCGCCCGCGAACTGCAGGATAAGGGTCAAGACATCCAGATTTGGCCGGCGCACAAACTGCTGGAAACGCTCGGGATCAATTAATTTGTAGTTCCCATGGAACCGGCGGCGGGTTGCGTGCGTCTAAAGAGCATGCATGTCGTAGAAACCCGCCCCACTGCCCAACTCGCTGAACCCCGGCTGGCCCGGATGGAGTCGTCGTCACGCACCTGGCTCACGCCGGGGTACAGCACGTCAACCGCGTTTATCAACCTGTCCCCGGGACTGGTGTGCGTCTTCGCAGGCGCCGATGGATTGGCCCTGACACACCAGCAGGTCGGCGAAGCCGCACCCAGCGCCCGCCAATTGTGGAACGAATCCGCGGACCGTCTCACCCGGCGCGCGCTTGTGGATACCGGCGTTGAGTTTTTGGTGCGCTGTCCGTCCGCCGCACTCGGGCATTCCCCGCTGCGCGGCTACGAGGTGGACGGACACGGGGCTCCCGCTGCGTCATGGCTCGCGCACCCGAAAACGTTTACGGTGCTGCACCGCCACTTCGAGTCGGTGCTTAAACCTCGCAATGAGCTGATGTACGTGACACGCAACGACCGCGATCTTTTTGTCTTCGACGCACCCATTGCGGACGTGCGGGCGCTTGCCCCACGCGCCAGCATTCTGACGTATTCCGTGGGTTTTCCGCTCATGCACCACTAGTGTTGGCCCCATGCGCCGACCGATCACTTCCACGTACCGCCTGCAGCTGCGCGGCCCCGACGCGGACCCGGCCGGTCGCCGGTTTGGGTTTGCTGAGGCCGCTGAGCAGGTGCCGTATCTACGCGATCTGGGGGTATCGCACCTCTATTTGTCACCGATTTTTACCGCACCGCCCACATCGAGCCACAACTACGACATCACAGACCCGAACCAGGTCAACCCGGCGCTCGGAGGCATCGATGGGCTGCGCGAGCTCGCACAAACCACCCACGAGGCTGGCATGGGGCTCATCGTGGATATCGTGCCCAACCACCTCGGCGTGGAAAGTCCGCACCTCAACCGGTGGTGGTGGGACGTGCTCAAGCACGGCCGAGACTCCGAGTACGCGCACTTCTTCGACATCGATTGGTCTGCGGGCAAGATCAATCTTCCGGTGCTCGGCTCCCCCGACGACACGGCCGCGCTGCGTATCGACAGCACATCCGACGGCGAGCGGGTGCTGCGCTACCACGACCGCATATTCCCGCTTGCTCCCGGCACCTACCCCACCGCCCAATCCGCGCACGAAAAGCAGGCCTACGCGTTGACGTATTGGCGCGAGGGAGACGTGTCCTACCGCCGGTTTTTCTCCATCAACGGGCTCGCTGGCCTGCGGCAGGAGGACCCGGATGTGTTCGAACGGACGCATCAGGGGCTGCGAGTGCTTCTCGACGACAACCTCATCGACGGCGTCCGCGTCGACCACCCCGACGGGTTGGCGGCCCCGCTCTCCTACCTCAAAGCGCTGCGGAAGATGATCGGGCCCGACAGGTGGCTCATCGTGGAGAAAATCCTCGCCCCGGACGAACCACTCGATGCGCAGCTGCCCGTCGACGGGACCACAGGCTACGACGCATTGCGTGAATTCGACGGCGTGTTCGTGGACCCGGCAGCCGCGACCGTGCTCCCTGAAGCCGAATCCAGTGCGGCGGCGATGAAACGCCGAATGGCGCAAAGCGAGCTCGCACCGGAGATCCGCCGGCTTGCCCGCGTGATCGGTGGCGAGGACGTCACCGACACCCTTATCCAGCTGTTGTCGCACCTGCCCGTTTACCGCGCCGACTACCCGTCGCTTTCCCGGGTGACCGCCACCATCGTGGCGGACATTGCGATGCGCGAGCCGCACCGATGCCCAGCACTTGACACGATCACCGCAGCGCTGGCGAACAATGACGAGGCAGCCACCCGCTTTGCCCAGGTCAGCGGCGCAGTGATGGCCAAAGGCGTGGAGGACACGCTGTTCTACCGGCTACACAGACTCGTCGCGCTGCAGGAAGTCGGCGGTGCGCCGGAACGCTTCGGGGTCTCCCCGGCCGAATTCCACCTGCTGCAGGCGGAGCGCGAGCGCTACTGGCCGCGCGCGATGACCACGTTGACCACCCACGACACGAAACGCTCCGAAGACACCCGCGCCCGCATTATCGGGATTAGCGAGCTGCCCGACGAGTACCTATGCCTCGCCGGCGACGTTTTCGCGGAAACTCCGCCGCCAGACGAGGCCGCTGGCCATTTTCTCCTGCAGAACATCCTCGGCGCATGGCCGCGCGGTGACGAGAAGGACTTCCTCGAGCGCATGCAGGCTTACGCCCTGAAGGCCGTGCGCGAGGCAGACCGGCACACGAGCTGGACCGACAACAATGCCGAATACGAGGCGCACATCACTGAGTGGGTCGCGAAAGTAGTCGGCAGCGACCAAGTAGCAGCCTTCGCGCTGCGCCTCAACCGCGCAGGCGAGCAGGTATCGCTGGGACGCAAGTTGCTGCACCTCGTCGGCCCCGGTATTCCTGACGTGTACCAGGGCCAGGAGGGCTTCGACTTCTCGCTCGTGGACCCAGACAACCGGCGATTCGTGGACTACGGACCGCACGAGCAAGCCGCGGATCGTGCCAAGCACCGCATCGTCCGGGAAGCGCTTACGTTGCGACGCGATCACCCCGAGTACTTCCGCGGCTACCGGCCAGTATTGGCCTGTGGTGAAGCGGCCCGGCACCTCATCGGCATGGAACGCACGAACGTTATCGCGGTGGCTACCCGGCTGCCGATTTCCCTCGAGCGCCGCGGCGGCTGGGGCGACACCACCATCAAATTGGACGGGACGTGGACGGACCAGCTCACCGGGCATGTGTTTTACGGTGTGACAACGGTCCGAGAACTGCTTGCAGACCTGCCTACTGCGCTACTGGTACAGCGCGGGTAAACTCACCGGCCGTTATGAGCACATCCAGACACCGCAGCAAGCGCAACAAAGAAGCCGACGACACCATCGCGCGTCTCGGCTCGACGTATTTCGCTTGGGTCAACGAGCACGAGGACGCGGCCACCACCTTCCGCCACGTCCTCCACGAGCTCATGCGCGATGCCGGCATCAACTTCGACCGTGTGGACGCGCGCGTGAAATCCTGGACCTCGCTGAAGGAAAAGGCGCGCAAAACGCGTGACGACGGCGAACTGCTCTACCCCGACCCGTGGCACGACATCAAAGACATTGTCGGCGCGCGCATCACCGTGCTGCACTCCACTGAGATCCCGGCGGTGCAGCGCCTGCTCGCCGACCAATTCGAGGTGCTGCGCAGCGTGGACAAGGCGGAAGAGACACGCATCGCGGGCGGGTTCGGCTACGGCTCCCACCACCTCGTCGTGCGGGTCGAGGAGCACTCGGAAGGCCTGGAGGAGTTTGCCGGACAGGTTTTCGAGGTGCAGATCCGCACGGTACTGCAGCACGCGTGGGCCGAGTTCGAGCACGACATCCGCTACAAGCGCGCCACCGACAACCTGGATCCGCAGGTCGACCGCGCCTTCACCCTGGCCGCGGGGCTGATCGAGCTCGCTGACCAGCAGTTCGACCAGATCTCCACACTCGCCGACCCGCGCGAGAAGGTCAACACCGACGTCGACGCGGAGATCTCCCCCGACACCCTGCCGGGCATCCTCACTGTGCTGCTCGGCAGCCAGTTCCCTCTCTCGCGCGCCGGCGATTACCGCTTCCTCACCGAACTGTTGCGCGCACACGGCATCGAGATGGTTTCCGACGTCGCGGAGCTCACCAACCCCGCCGACATCGAGGCAGTGTCGAATTCGCTGAACTACCCGTTCGTGCCGGGGCAGGTGCGCATTATCGACGATTTGTTGCTCAACCGCTTCGGCACCGAGCACATCGACAAGACCTGGGATGCCGGCAACCGTCCGGTTCTGCGCCGCAAGCGCCTCACCAGCCGCCTGTCCAAGTTGCGGGGCTCCGCTTAGCGACGGCGCCCCATCAGCCGGTCAATCTCCCGCCGCTCCTTCTTCGTCGGCCGGCCCGCACCGCGGTCGCGCACCGGCGGCGCGGCGAACAACTCGCGCGGCGGTGGCGGCGGGGACTTGTCGATGTAGCAGGTCCGCGCCACCGGGGCGCCGACGCGCTTTTGCACCGTCGCGGTGACCTCGAGGATGTACTCGCGGTGGTCCTTCCACACCCGTACCGTCTCGCCCGGCACGATTTGGGCTGCGGGTTTGACGGCCTTGCCGTCGATCCTCACGTGGCCGGCGCGCACCGCCTCGGCCGCTAGGCTGCGCGTTTTGAAGATGCGCACGGCCCATAGCCACGCGTCGATGCGAACTGCCTTTCCGGTGGGTTGGGTCAATTTAGTAGTTGTCGCGGTGGTTGACGATCTTTTGGACCTTGTTCCAATTCACCAGCCCGCCGGCAACGGCAACGACGAGGCCGAGGATAAAGATGGTCCAGGAGCCCATCAACAGGCCCAGCGCGATGCCTCCGGCGACACCGCCGCCGGCCCACAACGCCGCGTCGCGCGAGTACTTGCGCACGGCTGCTTTTCGCTGCTCGATCGGATTATGGGGGCGCGGCTGCATGGTCATGGCACGCAATTCTAGCCTGCCGCCTACAGTTCGACCCACCGCGGTCCGAGCGTTTTCGTTTCGGCGCGGCCTTGGGTGGCGGCGGCCAACAGGTCGTCGATACGCTCGCGCTGCCCCGGCACGAACGCGAGCGTGTACGTCGCGGCCGCGCCGTAGGCCACGTCGACCACGTCCACGCCGGCGTTGCGAAGCTCCGCCTCGATGCGCCCGGCCTCCGCGTGCGGCAGATCCACCGTGACCTGCTCGCGCATCGCGCGGGTGGCCGTCTGCACCGCAGGCAGCGCCTCCGACACCGCGTTCGTGTACGCGCTGACCAGCCCGCCGGTGCCCAGCTTGATGCCGCCGAAGTAGCGGATCACCACAGCGACGATGTCGTACATACCCGAGCCTTTGAGCACCTCAAGCATCGGTTTGCCCGCCGTGCCGGACGGCTCGCCGTCGTCGGAAGAGCGCTCGATCGGCTGCGCGTCGTCGACGTGCACGATAAACGCCGAACAGTGGTGCCGCGCGTCCGGGAACTCTTCGCGCGCAGCGTGGATGACCGCGCGGGCTTCCTCCTCGGAGGTTGCGCGCGCGATCCAGGTGATGAACCGGGAGCGCTTGATCTCAATTTCGTGGGTGGCTGTCTCGCCTTCCACCGGGCGCGTGTACTCGGTAACCATTTACCCTGCAACGATGAAGTCGTACTCGGGGGTGCCGGGCTCGAGTCGTCGGCAAGCAATCGGCGAAGCTTCCATCCGCTCGAGCAGCGGCGTGATGTCTTCGGCGCGCGCCAGCTCGATGCCGGCAAGCGCCGCTCCCGTCTCGCGGTTGTTCTTCTTCAGGTACTCGAACAGCACGATGTCGTCCTCAGCGCCCAGGATGTCCGACAGAAAACTGCGCAGCTGCCCCGGCTCTTGCGGGAAGTTGACCAAAAAGTAATGCCGCAGGCCGCGGTGCACAAGCGAGCGCTCCATGACCTCGGCGTAGCGCAGCACATCGTTATTACCGCCTGAGATGATGCACACCACGGTCGAACCCGGCTCCGCCTGCGCAAGCCCCGCCACCGACAGCGCGCCCGCCGGCTCCGCGATGATGCCCTCGTTCTGGTACAGCGCGAGCATCTCAGTGCACACCGCACCTTCGTCCGCAGTGAGCACCTGCGCGCGGTCCGTGTGCGCCTGGAACACCTGCCACGGCACCTCGCCGACGCGCTTGACCGCGGCGCCGTCGACAAAAGGGTCGATCGTTTCCAGCGTCACCGGCTCACCCGCGTCGATCGCCGCGCGTAACGACGACGCCCCCGCCGGCTCAACACCCACCACCCGAGTCGCCGGCGACATGTCCGCCACATACGAAAGCACCCCGGCCATCAGCCCACCGCCGCCGACCGGCACCAGGATGGTGTCGGCCTGCTTGCCCAGGCTGGACAGTTGCGCAACGATCTCGGCTGCAACGGTGCCCTGCCCCATCACCGTGTTGCGCGAGTTGAACGGCTCGATCACCTTCGCTCCGCGCGCCTCAGCGTCCTCCCGGGCGGCCTGCGCGGCCTCGTCGAACGTGTTGCCCGTGACGACGAGCTCGATCGCATCGCCACCGTGGACCCTGATACGGTCGCGCTTCTGCTTCGGCGTCGGCTTGGGCACGAAAATCTTGCCCTGGATCCCCAGCGCACGGCACGCGTACGCCACGCCTTGGGCGTGGTTGCCGGCCGATGCCGCCACCACACCGGCCTCGCGCTCCTCGGCGGTAAGTTGCGAGATACCGAAGTAGGCGCCGCGGATCTTGTAGGAGCGCACATCCTGCAGGTCCTCACGCTTGAGAAACACGTCCACCCCGTACTGCTGCGACAGTCGCGGGCAGTACTGCAGCGGCGAGGGGGTAATCACAGAAGAAATCCGCCCCTGCGCGTACTGGATGTCGGCGGCGTGGACTTCTCGGAACTGCTCGGATGAACCCATGGTCGATCAGTCTACGCGCGCGTTCATTACCTGTTCATTCCGATGTAACTCTGCGCAAATATTCAGGCTGTAAGCATGATTCAAACCGCCCTCCTTAACCGAAAGGCCTCTTATGAACCGCATGTCCCGCGCAGGCTTGGCCGCCGTATGCGCCACCAGCCTGGCGCTGACTTCGGTGGCCCACGCCGCAGTCGTCGATACGCCCGTGCACGACCGTGCCACGGACGCCACCGCCGACATCTCCGTGATCGGCTCCTACGGCACGGGCGTGTTCAACGAGTCCGCCGCCGAGATCGTGGCGTTCCACCCGGCAACCAAGCGCATTCTCACCGTCAACGCGAACAGCGGCCGCATCGACATCCTCGACGCGGCCGACCCGACCGCGCCGAAGAAGATCGGCGAGGTCTCCGGCGGCGAGAACACCACCATTAACTCGGTGTCGGTGCGCCCAGACGGCCTCGCTGTGGCCACCGTCGAGCCGGAAAACAAGACGGACAACGGCTCCGTCATCTTCTTCGACGCCGCCAACCCGGGCGAGGTGCTTGGCCGCGTCGAGGTCGGCGCGCTGCCCGACATGGTGACGGTGACCCCGGACGGGGCGTACGCGCTCGTCGCCAACGAAGGCGAGCCGGCTGAGGACTACTCCTTCGACCCGGAGGGCTCTGTCTCCGTAATCAAGCTCCCCTCCGCCGTCGCCGCCGCCACGCAGTCCGATGTGCGCACCGCCGACTTCCGCGCCTTCGAGGGCACCCTGGCAGACAAGGGCGTGCACATCTACGGCCAGGTCGGCGACTCCACCACCGAGGCGCAAAACCTCGAGCCGGAATACATCGCCGTTTCCGGCGGCAAGGCCTACGTCACGCTGCAGGAAAACAACGCGATCGCAGTCGTCGACATCGCTACCGCCACTGTTGAAGACGTCTGGCCGCTGGGCTACACCGACCGACGCGAGGTGCCGATGGATACCTCCGACAAGGACGGCACAATCGACATCCGCACCGCGCCGGTCAAGGGCATCCTGCAGCCGGACTCCATCGCTGCCTACGACGTCGACGGCACCACCTACCTCGTCCTCGCCAACGAAGGCGACGCCCGCGACTGGGAGGCGTACTCCGAGGAGGAGCGCATCAAGAAACTCGGCAGCAAGAAGCTCCCGCCGATTTGCGAGGGCTACGCCGGCATGACCGCCTCCGAAATCGAGGACTTCCAGTCCGACGAAAACGCCGGCCGGCTGAAGATCACCACCGCGTTCGGCCTCAACGAAGACAAGAACTGCTACGACGACCTCTACACCTACGGCGGGCGCAGCTTCTCCATCTTCACCGCCGACGGCAAGCGCGTCTTCGACTCCGGCGCCGACTTCGAGAAGATCACCGCGAAGCTGCTCCCAGAGCACTTCAACACCAACCACACGGAAAACGAGTTCGAGTCGCGTTCCGACGACAAGGGCCCCGAACCGGAAGGCATCACCGTCGGCGAGATCAACGGCCGCACCTACGCCTTCATCGGCTTCGAGCGCATCGGCGGCGTGATGGTCTACGACATCACCGATCCCGCAAACGCCACCTACCAGGCGTACATCAACAACCGCGATTTCTCCGTGAACATGGAAGCGCTTGACGACGACGCCCTCACCACCGGCCTCAACCAAGCCGGCGACCTCGGCGCCGAGGGCCTCACCTTCGTACCGGCGAAGGACTCCCCCAACGGGGAAAACCTTTTGCTCGTCGGCAACGAGGTGTCCGGCACCACCACAGTGTTCCAGGTCGATTCGCTCATCGAGCCGCCTGCTGAACCCGCGGCGCCGGAAACCGACTCGGCGCAGTCGTCGCTAAGCAAGGGCGGCGTTATCGCGATCGCACTGGCCGCGGTGGCTGCCTGCATCGGCATTCTCGGTGGGATAGGTCACATTCTGAACAGCCTTCTGGAACGTCGTTAAAAAGTGACAGCTGTGACGTGGATATAAGTGTCCAACTTCACTACATTTTTAACCACGAACCTGCTAGGTTCATCCGAGTGCTCTGTCCGGCCCATTGCCGACAGCGACGAACCCCCGAACTTTCCATGAGGAGTTTTTAAAGTATGAAGCGCATCACCGCCGCTACGGTCGCCGCCGCGACCGCGCTGACCCTGGCAGTCTCCCCGGCTCACGCTCAGGAGGCCACCACCTCCGCTCCGGAGACCACGACTGCGACGACCACGACCGCTCAGCCGTCCGAGCCGACCACGACCGCGACTGTGACCGAGAAGACCACGGAAAAGACCGTCGAGAAGACCGTCGAGGTCGAAAAGCCGGCCGAGCCGACCCCGACCACCAAGCCGGCTCCGCAGAAGCAGCAGGGCGGCTCCTCCGGTTCTTCCCAGGGCCACCTCATTGCCGCTATCTCCGGTACCCTCGGCGCTGTGCTGACCACCAGCCTGATCGTCCTGTCCGACCCGCGCGGCATCAACAAGATCATCGACGCGCTGAACCGCGACTTCGGCCTGGGTCTGCCGCACGTTCACGTGCCGCAGGTTCAGCTCCCGAACTTCCAGCTCCCGTTCTAACCCGAACAACTCCCCAAGGAAGGCTTACACATGAAGCTCCGCACTCTGATGGTCGCTACGGCAGGTACCGCAGTCGCTGCCGGCGCTCTGGGTCCCGCAGCTATCGCTGCCGAGACCACTTCCTCCACTTCGGCTTCGGCTACCACCTCCGTTGTGGCCACCACCACGCCGAAGGCAACCGCCACCCCGGCGACGACCACCCCGACGACGACCACCTCCGCCAAGGAGCCGGCGCCGACCGTCACCGTTACTGTAAAGGAGACGGTGACTTCGGCACCGAAGGCGACCGAGACCACCACCAGTGTCACTGCAACCTCGACGGCTCCATCCTCGACTGCCCCGAAGTGGCTGCAGCCCCGAGAGAACGAGCAGGAAATCCTCGAAGCGATCGCCAAGATCTCTATCGTGGTGACGACCCTCGCAGCCGGCATCTCCAGCCTGATCGTGTTCATCAACTCGATCCCAGGTGGCCGTGAGGCCCTGCGTAAGTTCTTCAACCAGTAAGAATTACGCTCTAACCGGCTCAGCCCGCTGCACCAATGTGGTGCAGCGGGCTTTTGCGTTCGCGCTATGCCGCTGCATAGTCGCCCCGACGTACACCACGCCGACACACTATGCCGCTGCATAGTCACTGCATCCCCGCCAACCGGGCCGGGCGCTTCGAACTATGCCGCTGCATAGTCATCACAACTGCAAAACAAGTCCGCGCAGTATGCGTCTGCATAATCGCCACGACGCACACCGCGCCAGTACGCTATGCCACTGCATAGTCTCTACATCCCAGCCGACCGGGCCGGACGCTTCGAACTATGCCACTGCATAGTCGCTAACCAAGAATCCCCGCACCGAGCGCCGCTTTGAGGTCGCCCATCAGGCTGGCACTGCGGTGCACACGCAAGTGATCGCCAAGAATCATGAGCTGGCTGTGCTCGCCGTTGATCAGGTTGAGGTACACATCAGAATCGCCCGGGTTGTTGGACAGCACCCCCTTGAGCTTCGAAATGTTGTCGATAGTGCACTGCTCGGTGCGCATGGTGAGGCGAAGCGGCAGTCCAGCACCGTTGCCGGGGCCGAGTTCGGGGACCTTCACATCGTCGCCGAACAGGCTCATGCGTTCGTCGCGGATGGACACGTGTGCCTTCACCAGGATGATGTTGTCCTCCACGATCTGTGGCGCGACGAGGGCGTAGACCTTGTTAAACAGCAGCACGTCTACCTGGGCGCCGTGGTGGTCCTCAATGGTGACGATCGCCCACGGTGAGCCGTCCTTTTTGGAGAAGCGCCTATCGACGTTCGAAATCAGACCACCGATGGTCACTTCAGCACCGTTGCGGAGTTCGCCGGACAAAATGGTCGTGAGCTGGGTGTCGGTCTGTGCGTCGATGGCCTCCTCGTAGCCGTCGAGCGGGTGGCCGGAGACGTACAGGCCGAGCATTTCTCGCTCGAGGGCGAGCATATGCTTGCGGTCCCATTCGTCGTCAGGCACTTCGATCGCGAAAGCGTTGTTATCGCCGCCCTCGTCACCGCCGATGCCGGCGAAGAGGTCGAACTGGCCCTTGTCGGCGGCTTTCTTCGTCGCCAAGACAGAGTCCACGGCGTCTTCCTGGATGAGCATGAGCCCCTTGCGTGGATGCTCGAGGGAGTCGAAGGCGCCGGCCTTGATCAGCGATTCCGTGATGCGTTTATTGCACGGCAGCAGGTCGATCTTGTCCAGGTAGTCCGAGAAGCTCGTGAAATTGCCCTTCGTCTTGCGGGTCTCCTTGATGGATTCCACCACTTCCGCGCCGACGTTGCGCACGGCGGCGAGTCCGTAGCGGATGTCGTCGCCAACAGCCATGAAGTTCTCTTCGGACTCGTTGATGTCCGGCTGCAACACGCTGATGCCCAGGTGGCGGCAGTCGGACAGGTAAATGGCGGATTTGTCCTTCTTGTCGCCCACAGACGTCAGCAGCGCCGCCATGTACTCGGCGGTGTAGTTCGCCTTCATGTACGCGGTCCAGTAGGACACCAAGGCGTAGCCGGCGGCGTGGGACTTGTTAAACGCGTAGGACGCGAACGGCTCGATCGTGCCCCACAACGCATCGACGGCCTCCTTGGAGTAGCCGTTTTCGAACATGCCGGCTGAGAAGGTCTCGTACTCCTTCGCCAGCACCTCGGGCTTCTTCTTACCCATGGCCTTGCGGAAGCCGTCTGCTTGGCCGGCTGTGTAGTTCGCCACCTTCTGCGAGATGTTCATGATCTGCTCTTGGTAGACAATCAGGCCGTAGGTTTCGTCGAGAATCTCCTTGAGCGGCTCTTCTAGCTCCGGGTGGATCGGCGTAATCGGCTTGCGACCGTTCTTGCGGTCGGCGTAGTCCCAGTGGGCGTTCACACCCATCGGGCCCGGGCGGTACAGGGCAAGGGAGGCGACAATATCGTTGAAGCCAGTTGGCTTCATGCGCTTCAGCAGCTCCTGCATGCCGCCTGAGTCGAGCTGGAACACGCCCAGGGTGTCGCCGCGCGATAGTAACTCGTAGACCGCCTGGTTGTCGGTGTCCAGCGCCTCCAGGTCGATGGTCTCGTCGCGGTTTTTCTGCACGTTCTCCAACGCGTCGCCGAGGACGGTGAGGTTACGCAGACCGAGGAAGTCCATCTTCAGCAGGCCGATGGCCTCGCAAGCCGGATAGTCCCAGCCGGTGATGATTGCGCCGTCGGCGGGGCGCTTCCACATCGGGATGTGCTCCATCAGCGGGACGGACGCCATAATCACCGCACACGCGTGGACGCCGGCCTGGCGCACCACGCCTTCGAGACCGCGCGCGGTTTCGTAGATCTTTGCTACGTCCGGGTCGGTCTCGATAAGCGAGCGCACCTCGGTGGCCTCCGCGTAGCGCTCGTGCTCCGGGTTGGTGATACCGGACAGCGGGATGTCCTTGGCCATAATCGCCGGTG
Source organism: Corynebacterium lujinxingii (assembly GCF_014490555.1). Taxonomy (NCBI): domain Bacteria; kingdom Bacillati; phylum Actinomycetota; class Actinomycetes; order Mycobacteriales; family Corynebacteriaceae; genus Corynebacterium; species Corynebacterium lujinxingii. The sequence continues at coordinate 1,574,932 of NZ_CP061032.1, forward strand.
GCAGTGCGCCGTTGATGCGGTCGGCCATTTGGAAGCCGGGCTGGCCGAAGTTCACCTTGGCCGAGTCCTTAATCGCCTGCTTCGTCTTCACGGTGCCGAAGGTGATCACCTGCGCGATCTTGTCCTCGCCCCAACGCTCGGCGGCGTAGGTGATCATCTCGCCGCGGCGGCGGTCGTCGAAGTCGATATCAATATCCGGTGCGGACGGGCGCTCCGGGTTCAAGAATCGCTCAAAAAGCAGGCCGTGCTCCATCGGGTCGATGTTGGTAATCGTCAATGCGTACGCGACGAGGGAACCTGCCGCCGAGCCACGGCCCGGCCCCACACGGATGCCGATCTCGCGGGCATGCTTGATCAGCTCCGCGACGATGAGGAAGTAGGACGGGTAGCCCTTCATGTCGATGACGTCGATCTCGTAAGAGGCACGCTCGAGGTACTCGTTGGGCACCTCTCCCCCGTTGAACCGCTCCGTCAGGCCGCGATGGACCTCTTCGCGCAGCCAGGTAGTCGGGGTGTGGCCTTCGGGCACGTCCGCGATCGGCATACGGTCATGCGGGTGCTCCTCCCACAGCTCGCCGTAGTCGCCGACGCGCTCCGCGATCCACAGCGTGTTGTCGCAGCCGTCCGGCACCGTGGAATCCCAAAGCTCGCGCATCTGCTCGGCCGATTTGATGTAGTAGCCCGAGCCGTCGAACTTGAAGCGGTCCGGGTCCAGCAGCGTCTTGCCCGTTTGCACACACAGCATCGCCTCGTGCGCCGGCGCCTGGGACTCGAGCACGTAGTGACAGTCGTTGGTCACCAGTGGCGGCAGGTCGAGCGTTTCGCCGATGCGTAGCAGGTCCTCGCGCACGCGACGCTCGATGTGCAGGCCGTGGTCCATCAACTCCAGGAAGTAGTTGTCCTTGCCGTAGATGTCCTGCCACATCGCCGCTGCCTCGAGCGCCTCGTCGTACTGCCCAAGCCGCAGACGCGTCTGCACGTCGCCGGACGGGCAGCCGGTGGTGGCAATGATGCCGTCAGCGTGCTCGGCGATGAGTTCCGCGTCCATGCGCGGCCACTTGCCCAGCTGGCCTTCGTAGGAAGCTAACGACGACAACTTGAACAGGTTGCGCAGCCCCGTGGCATTCTCTGCGAGCATGGTCTGGTGGAGGTACGCGCCGGACGCGGAGACGTCGTCACGCTTTTGATCCGGCGTGCCCCACAACACGCGCTTCTTGTTAAAGCGCGACTCGGGCGCCATGTACGCCTCGATGCCAATGATCGGTTTCACCCCGGCGTCGACCATGCGGCGGTAGAACGCGTTCGAGCCGAACATGTTGCCGTGGTCGGTCATGCCCACCGCGGGCATGCCCTGACGCGAAACCTCCTCGGCGAGCATGTCCACCTTCGCCATGCCGTCCAGCATGGAAAATTCGGTGTGGTTATGCAGGTGCACAAAGGAGGAATTTTTCGCCATGCGGGTCATCATAGACTGCCCGCCGACGCGGAAAATTACTCGTAGCGCAATGCGTCGATAGGCTGCATCTTCGCCGCCTTCGACGCTGGATACGCGCCGAAGAACACACCGGTGGCCAACGAGAACAACAGTGAGAAGACCACCGCGCTTACCGGCGGCCACGTCATCTCGAGCACCGCCGACGACGCGATCAGGCCGACAATGCCGCCCAGAATCACGCCGATGACGCCGCCGATGAGGCAGACCAACATCGCCTCGACGATGAACTGCACGCGAATATCGTTGTGCGTCGCGCCCAGCGCCTTGCGCACACCGATTTCGCGGGTGCGCTCGGTGACGGTGATGAGCATGATGTTCATCACGCCGATGCCGCCAACGAGCAACGAGATGCCGCCGATGGCCGAGAGCACGGTCGACAGGGTGCGGAAGATCGTCGTCAAGCCCTCCAGGCTCGCGGAAATGTCGAAGACTTCCGCCTCGTAATCCTCGTTACCTGCGTACATGCGGTCGAGGTACGCCTGCAGGTCGTTGCGGAACACCTCTGGGTCCTCCTCGGGCGAGGAGCGCACGCTAAACGACGCCACCCAGTTGGTCTCCAACCCCACCCGGTCCGCGGCGGTGGCGGGAATGTACACGTCCGCGAACGACGACTGGCCGAACGCCGGCTCACTGTCGGAGCGGTCGAGCACACCGATGATGGTGAACACGGCCGGTGTGCCGTCGACATTCAAGTCGACGCGCGAGCCGAGGGCCTGCGAAGCGTCGTTGTTAAACAGCGCCTCGACAAGTTCCGGCGAAACCACCGCGACGGGGCGGCGGCTGTCGATGATGTCCTGGTCGAACCCGCGGCCGAACTGCACGTCGAGGCCACGCATGTCTAGCGAGCTCGCCAGCGACGGGTACACCGACACGCTGGCGGTCTCATCGTCCAACTGCGCTTCGCCGTCGCCCGACATGTCCAAGTCCACACCCCGGACGCGGTCGCCGAACGAGGCCTGCAGCTCGTCGAGTTCGTCGAAGGTGACTGCGTTGTTCTCGTCCGTCGGCGGGGCGAGGTTGAACCCAGCGAACGGGTCGTCGGAATTCTCCTCGCCGTCTTCGGGCCGCTCGTGCACCATCACCGGGTAGGTGGTGGTGCCGGCGTCCTCCAGCCCGCCCATCACGTCGTTTTCCAGCGCGCGGCCGAGCGTCATGATGATGATCACGGCCATGATGCCGATGATGATGCCGAGCAGCGTGAGCAGCGAACGCAGTTTGTTGGCGTTCAGGCTCGACAGCGCAAGGCGCAGCGATTCGCGGATATTCACCTATTTCACCCCGTCCGGCCGGCGCACACCGGCGATCTGGCCGTCCATCATCTCCACCACACGCGAGGTCTCCTCAGCGAGGTCCGGGTTGTGGGTAATGAACACGATCGCCTTGCCCAAATCCTGGTTGAGTTCGTGGAACAGGTCCATCACCATGCGCCCGGTTTTGGAGTCGAGGGCGCCGGTTGGCTCGTCGGCAAGCAACAAGTCCGGATCGTTAGCCAAGCTGCGCGCAATGGCTACGCGCTGCTTCTGGCCGCCGGAGAGCTCGTTGGGGTTGTGGTGCAGGCGATCGCCCATGCCCATCCTGTCGAGCAGCTCCGCTGCGCGCTCCTCGCGTTCCTTGCGGGGCACGCCGGCGTACATCATCGGCATGGCCACGTTCTGCAGCGCGTCGATGCGACCGATGAGATTGAAGTTTTGGAAGATGAACCCGATGTTGCGGCTGCGGTACTGCGCCAATTCCTTGTCTTCTTTGGCGTAGACGGGTTCTCCGTTGAACGCGTATGCGCCCTCAGTGGGCCGGTCGAGCATGCCGATCAGGTTCATCAGCGTGGACTTGCCGCAGCCGGACGGGCCGACAATGGACACGAACTCGTGCTGGTCGGCGTAGAAATCCACCCCGTGCAGCACGGTCAGCTCGCTGGGTTCTCCGACGTTGTATGTCTTCACCACCCGCCGCATGTCGATGAGACGGCCCGTGTTGTCCATGCGCGGTTGCGTATCGACGACCGGAGCCGGCGCCGGTGCTTCTTCTACCTCTTCTTCCTCCGCGTCCTCTTCCTCGAGGAAGAACGGGTCGGTGGTGTCAGGGGCGTCGTCGAAGGTGTCGCCGTCACGCGAGTGCTTCGGTTTACGGAACAATTACTGCTCCTTCTTGCCGTCCGAATCGCGCGCTTCGCGCACCTTGTCCGCGGAGAAGCCCGGATCGTTGATGGACACGGTCTCGCCAATTCGCTCGCGGTACTCGTCGGGCCAGTTGACCACGATGTCGCCGGCCTTCAGGTCGCCGCCTGTCACGGCGATGTCGACGTCGTTGGAGGCACCCGTTTTCACGGTGCGCTCCTCAACCTTGCCTGAGGTCGCTTCGTCGCCGTCGGTGGCCAAAACAAGCACCTTCTTCGCGTCCCCGTCCTCGTAGACAGCGTCGAGCGGGACGTTGAGCGCGTCCTTCGCCTCGGCGGTGACGATCTCGGCGCGGGCGCTGCCGCCGAGCAGCAGGCCCTCCTTGTTGCCGGTGATCTCGATCTCGACCGGGAACGTCACCTCGGACGAGCCCTGCGAGCCACCGCCTCCTCCTGCCTGCATCCCCGGCATCGACGGCGCGCCGTCCTCGTTCGCGGCCGGGGCAATGCGGGTGACCTTGCCCTTGTACTTCTTTTTGCCGGTGGCGGTGGAGGTGAACTCCACGCGGTCGCCAGTGGAAATGTTCGGCACGTCGGACTCGCGGACTTCGGCGCGGATGACCAAACGGGAATCGTCTGCGACGGTAAGCAGCTTGCCCTGCGGAATGTCGCCCTCGTGGACGGCTACATCGGTGATCAAACCGGCGATCGGCGAATACACGGTGCCCTCCTGGACTTGGTATTCGAGGGTGCCGTCGCCGTCGCCAAGCTGCGCCGTCTCCGCCTGCCGCCAGGCCGCCTCGGCCTGCGCCTTGAGCTGGTCGCGCTCCTGCGCCGCCTGTGCGCGGGCAGCCTCGAGTTCCGCCTGAGCGTTCTGCAACGCCGCGTACGCCTCTTCCTTGCTCGCGGCCGGGGCACCACCGCCACCGCCGCCGAGCAACTGCTCCACTGCGGCTTCCTGCGACCCCGGTGCCGGCGCACCTGGCGCGGGTGCGGGTATCGGCGCAGGTGCCTGCGGCTTCGGCGCGCCCGGCTTCGCCGTCGCGTTACCGTGCGAGGAAAGCTTCCCGGCGACCTGCTCCGCAGCGGCAAGCCCCCGGTTGACCAAGCGCGGGCCGGCACCGCCCGCTACGGCGTTGTATGCAGCCTGCGCCTGATCAACCTGTGCCTGGGCGGCACGGATGCCCGGGTGGGTGCCGTTGTTGATGCTGGCGCGAAGGGCATCGAGCTGAGCCTGCGCCTGCTCAGCCTGCGCCTGCGCGTCGGCCTGGGCATTCGCCTGCTGTTTTTGCTGCACTTCGAGCTGGCGCTCGAGCTGTTCGGTGTCCATCGCGACGAGGAACTGCTCCGCCTTGACGCGGTCGCCGGCCTTCACGGCAACGTTTTTCACCTCGGATTGCACCGCGGAGGTGATGTTGATCTGGCGCACCGGCTCAATCTTGCCGGTGACGACAACGCTGTCGGTGACACCTTCAGCCGATGCGACGGTGTAGTCGCCGGGCTGCAGGCCGCCATCCGCGGCGTCGTCCTCGCCGCCACCACCGAAACCGCAGGCGCTCAACAGCAGCGCCGAAGAGGTCACGATTGCCAAACTCGCGCGCGCGAGACGGCGTCGGCCGGTGGAGTGTGAGGTTTGGGAAGCCAAGAGTTCTCCTCGCGTCAAAGGCGTGCAACTCCGCAAAACTATACACGTCCACCCAACGCGTTCCGGGTGAGCGTAAATGCGCCCCACACAGCGTCGGAAGGCAGCGCCTCCACAGCCCAAACCTCCGGGCGACGAGCCACCTGACGCAGCTCCTCGCCGCTGCCGTAGACCACCACGGCGTCGATCGGCTCGTCGGTTGCCAGCGCAAAAATTGCGTCGCGAGACTCGCCCGCTGGTGGCTCCCCCACTGGATTCAGCGCCCCGGCGAGGACGGCACTCGCCCGGCGCGCCGCAGACACTGCATCGGCGGCCTCTCGCGCGGGCAACGGTTCGCGGAACGTCACAAGTGCAAATGCAGGCTCCTCCGCGGCCGCCACCGATACCTCCGCACGCACGAGGTACTCGCGCTCCCCGTCTTCCGGGCCGAGCGTGTCGCCCTGCAGCACCGGCGGCACGGGAGGGTTGGCCAGCCCCACGCCCCAGAACAGCAGCAGCGCAGCGCTAGCGAATAGTATCCAGCGCCGCACGGAGATCCTCCGGGTAGTCGGAGGTGACCTCCATGTATTCGCCGGTGCGCGGGTGCACGAACCCCAGGCTGGTGGCGTGCAGCCACTGCCGCTTCAGCCCGAGTTCGCGCGCCAAGTTCGGGTCGGAGCCGTACATGGGATCGCCCACGCAAGGATGCCCGATCGAGGACATGTGCACCCGGATCTGGTGGGTGCGGCCGGTTTCGAGGTGGATTTTGAGCAGGCTGGCTCGTCGAAAAGCTTCTGCGACCTCGTAGTGGGTCACGCTCGGGCGGCCGTCCTGGGTGACGGCGAACTTCCAGCCCGCGGACGGGTGGCGTCCGATGGGGGCATCGATCGTACCGACGATCGGGTCCGGCAGCCCCTGCACCAGCGCGTGGTAGGTCTTGTCCACGGTGCGCCCCTTGAACGCGCGCTTCAGCGCCGAGTACGCGGGCACGCTTGCGGCGACGATCATCACGCCGGACGTGCCGACGTCGAGACGCTGCACGATGCCTTTGCGCTCCGGCGGGCCGGCGTCGGGAAGCGTAACGCCCATTGCCTGCAGGCCACCGACCACGTCCGGCCCCTCCCAGCCGAGTGTGGGGTGGGCGGCGACACCGACGGGCTTGTTCACCGCGATGATGTCGGCGTCGCGGTACAGGATCTCCAGGCCCTCGACCAGCTCGGTGACCGGCTGGGGCGCCTGCTTCGGCTCCGGGAGGGTGACCTCCAGTATCGCGCCGGCGCGGACACGGTCGGATTTTTGCGGCGCGGAGCCGTCGACAAGCACGTCGCCCGCGGCCGCGATTTCAGCGGCGACGGAGCGGGAGACGCCGAAGAGCTTCGACATGGCGGCGTCGACACGCATGCCCTCGAGCCCTTCCGGCACCGGCAGCGCACGGAATTTACCCGTCATGTCCAGCCTCCTTCCGCTCGGCGATTAACGTGGCGACGACGAAGATCACCACACCGACCGTAATCGCCGCATCCGCCAAATTGAACACCGCGAAACCGCCCACGGAGATGTAATCCACCACGTGCCCAAACCAGAAGCCCGGCGGGCGGAACAAGCGGTCGCACAGGTTGCCCAGCGCGCCGCCGGCGACAAGCGCCAGCCCGAGCGCCTCCCACCGGGTGGACATGCGCGGGCCGAACCACAGCGCGCCGAGGACAAACACGAGCTGGATGGTGGTAAACAGCCAGGTGGAGTCCTGCCCCATGGAAAACGCTGCGCCGGGGTTGAACAACAGGTAGAAGCGGAACCAGTCCCCGATCACCGGCTGCGGCACGCCCGGCTCGAGCCAGGAAACCATGACGGCCTTGACCACCTGGTCCAGCGCCGCAACAGCGAGCATGACCGCGACCACGGCACCGAGGTAGCGGGGTGTCGAGCGGGGTTTGCTTGCCTTCTCCATCGCCGAACCACCTTAGCGTCTTCGTGCGGTACGTTCTTAAAGATGTCCCGCTTTACCTCCACCGCCGTAACCGTAGGTCTCACGCTCACGCTCGCCGCGTGCTCCAGCGAGGGCGATCCCGTCGCCGGCATCCCCGCGTTCCCTGTCGACGAGCCCGCAATCACCGTCGTCGAAACCGGCGACGACGCCCGCGTGCTGTCCTATGCCGACATTGCCGACGAGCCGTGGTCCACCACCATTGCCGTGTCGTCTGGCACCGCGCAGCAGGTCGGCGACGACGTGAGCGGCGGCGACGTCAACATCACCACCCTGCCGCTCGACATTGCTGTTTCTGAGGCCCCCGCCCCCGAAGATAGCGAGGCAGAAGCCTCCCGACGAATCGACTTCACCGTCGGTTCCGGCAAGCACTCCAACCTGGACATCGGCCAGGATGTCGCCGCCGCCGAGGGTTTCCGCATGAGCTGGCGTGGCGACGACTCCGGCAACCTCTCCACCTTAAAGTTGCTCGCCCCGCCGGAGGCCCCAGAGCGCGGCCTGCAAACGGTCGAGCCGGCCTTGCTCGCCCTGGTCACCCAGAACGTGGTCTTTCCCACCGAGCCGATCGGCACCGGCGGGGTGTGGAAGGTGGAAAACCGCGTCGCCGGCGACAACTCCACCGTGCGCACCACTACCTACACGGTCGAGTCCATAGCGGACCAGACCGTCGATCTGGCAGTCGACGTCGAGGAGCGCCCCACCGAGCAGTCGCTCACCCTCGACGACGGGCAAGAAATCGACGTCGAATCCTCCTCCACCACCTCGGAGGGCCACCTCACCGTCGATCTCGCTCGCCCGCTGCCGGTCGCCGGTGAAGTCGAGGCGACAACCCGCCTGGTGTATTCCGGCGGGCAGCAAACAACCCGCGTGATCCAAGACGTCACGCGGGCTGTGAAATACGGCGATTAGAGCGCGGGCGCTGCCGGCGGCTGCTCGGCCGGGGCTTGCTCGGCCGGGGCTTGCTCGGCCGGGGCTGCCGGGGCACCACTGTTGCACATCTCCGGCACCTGCTCCGGCGGCAGCGTATTGCTGACCAGGAAGCACGCCCAAGACTGGGAGATCTTCCAGTTGCCGTCCTCGTAGACGAACTCCACGTCCTCAGCCAGCTGCGACTCCGCGTCAGGGCGGGTGAAGTTCACCGTCGCCAGCACCGAGTTGGCCGTGTAACCCGGCAGCACCGGGTTGACCACCTGGAAGTTCGCGCCGGACTCCTGCTGGGACTGCGACATCAGGTCGAACAACTCCGGCGTCGTCTCGCCGCCCTGGACGGTGTTGGCGCGCTCCGCGGCCGGCAGGTTCGGATCAGCAGCGCGCTGCAGGACGGCGTTGAGCTCGTCCGCCGTCGGCATCTCAGCCGCCGGCGCGGCCTCAGTTGCGCTCGCCTGCTCGGCGGGTGCGGTCGACTCGTCGGTGTTCTCGGCGGCGTCGTCGGAGCAGGCGGTCAGGCCCAGTGCGAGGCCCGCCGCTGCAAGCGCCGCGGCAAATCGCTGTGCTTTCACGTGTTCTCCTTGCGTACCTTGATTGACCCGCTCAACGTTACTGCACCATGCGTCATTTCTGGCACTCTGGTGCGCATGACCGTCTTCGTTGTCTCAACCGGGGGCACCATCGCCTCCACCGCCGACGCCACCGGCGCGCTCGTGCCCACCCTCAGCGCCGCCGATCTCGTCGCCCGCAGCGGCACCACCCGTGATGTGCGCACCACCGATATCGCAAGCCTCGACTCTTCGTCGCTGGGACTTGCCGAGCTGGACCACATTCGCTCGCTCACGAGCACTTTGCTTGACGACGACCACCTCGCCGGCATCGTCATCACCCACGGCACCGACTCCATGGCCGAGACCGCACTCGCCCTCGACCTGGTCCACCGCGACCCCCGCCCCGTCGTCCTCACCGGCGCAATGCGACCCGCCGACCACGCGCATCCCGACGGGCCCGCCAACCTGCGTGGCGCGATCGAGGCGGCCGGCACCCGCCACGGCGAGGGTGTGTTCGTGCACTTCGGCGGCCACACCTTGCCTGCCCGGGGCTTGCGCAAGATGGACACCGCCGACGTCGACGCGTTCCGCGTCCCTGTGCCGTTACGGCGTCCCATGCCGGTGCCCGCTGCGCCGTTGGCGGGGCTGAACGTGCCGATCCTGCGGGCCTGGCCAGGCGACGATGGGGCCCTTGCGCGTGTCGTCGCCACGCAATCGCCCGACGGGGTGGTCGTCGAAGCGCTCGGCGCGGGCAACGTCTCCGAAGCGATGGGTGAGGCGCTCGCCGCGATGCTGCGCCGCGGCGTTCCCGTCGTCGTCGCCACGTCGGTGCCCTATGGCGAGGTCTCGTTCGCCTACGGCGGCGCCGGCGGCGGCTCCACCCTCGGCGACCTCGGGGCCCTGCCCGCTGGCTACCTCAGCGCTGGCCAGGCGCGCATCGCGTTGCTCACCGCGTTGTCTACCGGCGTCGATCCGCGATCATTGCTGTGACAACCAGTCCTCCCACGCCAGTGAATCGACGGGGTCGGCCGGCGTGAGCGCGGGGTCGTCGCTACGCAAACTCTTGATCCGGCCCGGGCCCGTCGAGCGAGTTTCAAACCGAACCGTCACCCAACCTTTTCCCGCCCCCTGGACCCAGCCGTGGCCGAACTCCGGGTGGTAGACGTCCTGCGTCGCCCGCCACGTGCCCGGCGCATCGGTGTTCTCCGTGACCATCTCGAACCCGGCCGGCACCGCGTGGTCGCTCACCCCGGTTTCATAATCGGTGGTCACCGGCGCAGGTTTGACGATCTCCTGGTCTAACTCCGGAAACAACACGTCCTGCAACGCGTCCTCCAGGCCCGAATACGACACGCCCACCAGCCGGATCGGCCCGACCTCGTCCGGGTAGCGCACCAGCCGGAACGCCGTGGCCAGGAGCGTCTCCGCGTCATCTGTGGCGTACGGCAGCGTCGCCGAGCGAGACTCGATGCGGAAATCCGCCATCCGCAACTTCACCGTCACGGTCCGGGCACCCCGGCCGTCCTTCAACAAACGCCGGTGCGACTCCGCCGCCGCCCGCTCAAGCGCCGCGTCCACTTCCGGCGGCTGCGTCAGATCGTTGGGGTACGTGTGTTCCGACGAGATCTGTTTCGCTACCGCCCGTGGCGCCACCGGACGCTCATCCACCCCGCGGGCTAACCACCACAATTGCTTGCCCACCGCGCCGCCGATGGCGATGTCAAGCTCTTTTTCGCTCAGCGCCGCCAGGTCGCCAATCGTCTCGATGCCAGCCTGCGACAGCTTCGCCTCCGTCACCGGGCCCACGCCCCACAGCTCGTTGACCGGCATCGGATGCAAGATCTCAAGTTGGTCATCGTGCGGGATAACAAACACCCCGTCCGGCTTGGCACGCCCGGAGCCGATCTTCGCGTACTGCTTTCCCGGGCCCGCCCCAATCGAGCTCGGCAACCCCGTCTCTTCTTTGATCGCCGCGCGCAACTGGTTCGCCCAGTTTCGCACCTCATCTGCTGAAGCGCCGACCAATTCAGCGGGCTCCATGAACGCCTCATCGATGGAAAGTTGCTCCACCACGTCTACGTGCCTGCCGATGACTTCGAACACTCTCCGCGACGCTGTCGTATACACCGGACGGCGCGGCGCAACCAGAATCGCTTTCGGACCCACCAGCCGGGCCGCCCGGTGCGTTGGCATTGCGGAACGGGCCCCGTACTTGCGGGCCTCATAGCTCGCCCCCGCCACCACTCCGCGGCCGGTCACCCCTGCCACCAGTACCGGACGCCCCTTGAGAGTGGGCCTGGTCAGCTGCTCACAGGACGCATAAAAAGCGTCCATGTCGATGTGCAGCACCCAGCGGTTCATACCCTCACTGTGCACGAGTGCACCCGCCTAGCTCCAATTCACGTCCGCGACGATGTCATCGGAGAACGAATCGCCCTCCACGCGGATACTCGGACGCATTGGGCCGGTGAAGTTCGCAGTTCGCACCGGCAGAGAGCGGTTTCGAGAAATGTACTGGGAACCGTCACTGAACTTGAAGTACAAGTCCGAGCCCGCGGCCTCGACGTACGCGGTGCCGTGATTGATTTTCGAGTGGCAACTCGAGCACAGCGGAATCAGGTTTGCCAGATCAGTGGCTCCGCCGTGTTCCCACTCCTCGATGTGGTGGATCTGAATGAACCGTTCGTGGGTGCATCCGGGCATCGCACATTGATATCCCCAGACAGCCAGCAGTGCCTGGATCTGACCGTCTGTGGCAAACCGCTGTTTGCGCCCCACATTGAGCGTCAACCCCTTGCGGTCCAGCACGTGCAGGCGGGCGACTGCATTCGCCACATACCCCTTCACCGTCTCCGACGGCGCCGACGGGTTCTCCGGCATCCAGGCCCGCCCATCCTCGGTGACCATGATGTTGACCTGCGCCCCCGGGCAGCGCAACGAGTCCAACGGCTGGGAGCGCACAATATTCACCATCGCCAAAAACGCGGGATACAACTCGTCTTTCGTCGGTGGCCCGAAGCGCGACGTCATGCCGAGGATTTTCTCCACAGAAAGCTTCGTGTCAGGCGCTGCGATCTGTTCGGCCGGGCAGGTTTCTTCGTCGGCAAGCGCCTCGCCCAGAAGCCGGTCGATGTCGTCCTGATCAAGATCCCCAGCATCATCCGGAATGCCGTAGTTGCACAATTGCGCGAGTTTCAGCGCAGCTAGCGTCTCCTGCCCGGTGACCGCAGGCAGCAGAGCATGAAACTCGACCATGCCGTCGTCCCTGGTGCGCGTGCGGACGTAGGGATCGTCAGGCTCACGGCCGACATCACCCGCTCCTGCGAGGGTTTGCTGCAGCTCGGAGAAACACATCGACTTCGCCAGGGCGACAAGGTCGCCTTCGTTTTCCAACGTCATAAAGCGCAGGAGAAACCGCACCGTCGAATAGGCTAGGTCCCCGTCTTCGAAGGCCGAAAAGAGCTGGCGAAACTGGCGCAAGCCGCGACCCATCCGCACGTATTCAAACGCCGTCGAACCAGCCAAGTTCAGTTCTCGGACCAGCCATTTTGTGGTCGAACTTTCCCCATAGGCTTCCGCCATCTGCGCTTCGTCGAAACGCCCCACCGCGTCGAGAAATTGTGCGCGGTAGCGGGTGGAAAACATCTGTAAATCCTTAATGTCGCGCACCAGCTCGTCGACTGGATGCTCCGCCGTCAATACCGCCATAATTCCCCCTCGGTGAGTTCGATGTTTTGTTCGAGTATAAAACGCAAACGAAACATGTCAAGGGTTTTACCTGCGATGTCCACTATATTGGACATCAACACACGCAATATCGTTCGAATACTATGCCGCTGCATAGTCCAGACAACCCAAGTCGGAACCGCGCGGCCGAAGGCAAAGCTATGCCGCTGCATAGCGAACTATGCAGCGGCATAGTGCGAACGATTAGTTCTTGCGCAGGCTTGCGGTCACACCATCGATGATGTCGTGACCCTCGACCGGCTTGGTGACGACGTCGAAGGAGGTGGCCAAGGTTTCGGCGGCGATGTGCTCAGCGTGACGACGAGCCCACTCTTCCTTGTCCCCCGGCACCGCGAGCACGACTGCGATGCGGTCGGAGACCTCGAAGCCCTCGCGCTTGCGGGCGTCCTGCAGGCCACGGATCACGTCGGCGGCCCAGCCTTCAGCCTCGAGCTCCTCGGTGACTGTGGTGTCGAGGACGACGAGTCCGACGGTGCTGTCGGCGTCGACACGCGCGGTGCTCTCCGGGTTCTCGGCGACGAGGCGCTCGGTGTAGAGCTCCGGGGTGAGCACGATATCGCCGTCGACGACAACGTCGTCGCCGCGACGCTCGTAGTTGCCAGCCTTGACGTTCTGGATCGCGCGCTGGACGTCCTTGCCCAGCGTCGGACCAGCAACCTTGGCGTTGACGACGACCTCGAACGAGCCGGCTGAATCCACATCCGAGGTCAGCTCGACGTCCTTCACGTTGACTTCGTCACGGATGGTCGAGCGGAACGGCTCGAGCAGATCCGCATTCGGCAGGGCCACGGTGAGCTTCGGCAGCGGCAGGCGGTTGCGCAGCTTGTTCGCCTTGCGTACCGACGACGCCGCCGAGCACACCGCACGCGTCGCGTCCATGGCGGCCACCAGGTCGGCGTCCGCGGGCAGGTCGGCGGCCTTCGGGAAGTCCGCCAAGTGCGCGGAACGGCCGCCGGTGAGACCACGCCAGATCACCTCGGAGATGTACGGCAGCAGCGGTGCGACGGTGCGGGTGACCACCTCAAGCACGGTGTACAGGGTGTTGAATGCCTCCGGGTGCGCCTCCTGGCCCTCCCAGAAGCGGTCACGGGAGCGGCGCACGTACCAGTTGGTCAAGGTGTCCGCGAAGCGGCGGATCTCGTCGCAGGCGTCTGCAATGCGGGTGTCGTCGAGCGCCTGGCCGACGGACTCAACCAGGTCATGCGTCTTCGCCAAGATGTAGCGATCGAGCACGTTGTCGGAATCGACGGACCACTGTGCTTCCTCAGACGAGTACAACTGCAGGAACGTGTACGCGTTCCACAGCGGCAGCAGAGCCTGGCGCACGCCCTCGCGGATGCCCTGCTCGGTGACGATCAAGTTGCCACCGCGCAAAATTGGCGAGGACATGAGGAACCAGCGCATGGCGTCGGAGCCATCGCGGTCGAAGACCTCCATCACGTTCGGGTAGTTGCCCTTGGATTTCGACATCTTCTGACCGTCGGAGCCGAGCACAATGCCGTGGGCGACGACCTTCTTGTAGGCCACGCGGTCGAACAGCGCGGTGGAAAGCACGTGCTGAACGTAGAACCAGCCGCGAGACTGCCCCGAGTACTCGACGATGAAGTCAGCCGGCTGGCGGGTCTCAAACTCCTCGCGGTTTTCAAACGGGTAGTGGTACTGCGCGAACGGCATGGAGCCGGACTCGAACCAGCAGTCCAGCACGTCGGGCACGCGACGCATCATCGACTTGCCGGTTGGGTCGTCCGGGTTCGGTCGAACCAAGTCGTCGATGTGCGGGCGGTGCAGCGACTCAGGACGGCGACCGAAGTCGCGCTCGAGTTCTTCGAGGGAGCCGTAGACGTCGACACGCGGGTACTCCGGGTTGTCCGATACCCAGGCCGGCACAGGCGAGCCCCAGTAGCGGGTGCGCGAGATGTTCCAATCGCGCGCGCCCTCGAGCCACTTGCCAAACTGACCGTCGCGGATGTGCGACGGGATCCAGTCGATCTCCTGGTTGAGCTCGACCATGCGGTCGCGGATGTCGGTGACCTTCACAAACCACGCCGGCAGCGCCATGTAGATCAGCGGCTCGCCCGAGCGCCACGAGTGCGGGTAGGAGTGCACGATGGTTTGGTCGCGCACGACGCGGCCCTTGGCGCGCAGGTCGCGGATGATGTCACGGTTGGCATCGAACACCAGCTTGCCCTCGTACTCGGGCACGAGCGAGGTGAACTTGCCGTCGGCGTCGACCGGGATGACTAAGCCGATGCCGTACTCCTGACAGGTGAGCATATCGTCCTCACCGAAGGCGGGCGCCTGGTGGACGACACCGGTGCCGTCTTCGGTGGTCACGTAATCCGCATTCAGGATCATGAACGCGTTTTCCTGGTCGCGGAAGTAGTCGAATACCGGCTCGTACTCGAGGCCCTCCAGCTCCGCACCGGTAAACGTCGCAACAACCTCGTACTCGCCGAGTTCCTTGGCGTAGGCGCCGAGGAGGTTCGTCGCGAGGAGCAATTGCTTGTCGACGACCCCATCAGCCCCCGGCTTCACCAGCGAGTACTCAACATCCGGATGCACGGCGAGCGCCAGGTTGGACGGCAATGTCCACGGAGTCGTGGTCCATGCGATCGCGGCGGCGTCGTGCAGCTCGGGGTGCTCCGCCCAGGTTTTCTCTGCCGCGAAACCTGCACGAGCGCCGGTGAACGGCATCGTGACGGTAACGGTCGGATCCTGGCGGTCGCGGTAGGAGTCGTCGAGACGCGTCTCCTGGTTCGACAGCGGGGTGTGCTCGGCCCAGGAGTACGGGAGTACGCGGAAGCCCTGGTAGATCAAGCCCTTGTCGTAGAGCTCCTTGAACGCCCACATGACTGATTCCATGTACTCGGGATCCAT
Organism: Corynebacterium lujinxingii; assembly: GCF_014490555.1. Lineage (NCBI taxonomy): Bacteria > Bacillati > Actinomycetota > Actinomycetes > Mycobacteriales > Corynebacteriaceae > Corynebacterium > Corynebacterium lujinxingii. Next base: position 1,590,247 of record NZ_CP061032.1, read on the forward strand.
GGTCTTGTAGCCGTTTTCAAAATCCACCCAGCGAGCCTGGCGGGTGACGTAGTCTTCCCACTCGCCCGCGTAGTGCATGACGGACTTGGCGCAGTACTCGTTGAACTTCTCCAGACCCATATCCTCGATCTGGGCCTTATCGGTGATGCCGAGCTGCTTTTCCGCCTCAAGCTCGGCTGGCAGACCGTGGCAGTCCCAACCGAACACGCGCGGAACGTAGTAGCCGGTCATCGTGCGGTAACGCGGCACGATGTCCTTCACGTAGCCGGTCAACAGGTGCCCGTAGTGCGGCAGGCCGTTGGCAAACGGCGGGCCGTCATTGAACACGTATTCTTCGGCGCCTTCGCGATGCTCGAGCGACGCCTGGAACGTGTCGTCGCTGTTCCAGTAATCGAGGACGACACGCTCCATATCAGGGAACTTGTCGCTGCCTCCGGTCATGTCGACCTTGGGGTAGACGTTGCCAACCATAAGGACTCCTCCACACACTCGATGCAGGGACGCATGTGGTGCGCGGTACCACCCTGCTTGGGGCAAAGCCCCCACTTCGTTTGTGGTGAAGGAAGTGACGTCTTCCCTGGTTAACGTCCGGGTCTAGTAAGCAAATGCCGTTCTTCCGGAAACGCTCCCCGGTGATGGCCGGATCAAAGCGGTATGCCCGGAAGCATACACTTCCGGGCGGTGACTGCTACTTCTCGTTCGGTGCAGTCGTGGAGCGCGACTCGAGTTCCTCAAGCTGGGACTCGAGCAGCGTCTTCAGGCGAGTGCGGTACTCGCGTTCGAAGGTGCGCAGCTCCGCGATGCGGTTTTCCAGCGCGGTCTGCTGCTGCTTCACCGTGTTCATGATCTCGGTGTGCTTGCGCTCGGCGTCGGCCTTGAGCTTGTTGGCCTGCTCCTCCGCCTGGCGGATCTGAGCCTCGGCGCGGGAGTTCGCCTCGTTGGTGGTCTCCTCCGCCTTCTTCTGGGCGTCGGCAACCAGCTGCTTGGCGCGGGACTCGGCCTCCTGCAGCTGGGACTGGGAACGCGACTGCGCGTCCTGCAGCTGCTTCTTCGACTTCGCCTCAGCTTCGGCGACTTCGCGCTCGGCGGCGCTGCGGGCGTCGGCAAGCATAGAGGTCGCCTCTGCCTGTGCGTCGCTGGTGAGACGGTCGGCCATCTCCTGCGCGAGACCGAGCACCTTGGCGGCCTGCAGGTGGGAATCCTGGGACGGCTCAGCCGGCTGGGAGACTGCGTTGACCGGCTTGGACACGCCCTCGGCCGGACGCTTGTCAGCCTGCGCACGAGCCTCTTCAGCCTGCTTGCGGGCCTTGGCGGCATCGTCCTTCGCGGACTTCGCCTCAGCCTCAGCCTTCTCCTTGGCTTCCTTCGCGGAACGCAGCTGCGCCTCGTAGTCGGCGCGGACCTTCTGCTCGACCTCGCGACGGATCGCAGCCTCGTCGGTAGAAGAGGAGGAAGAAGCCGCCGGTGCAGCGACGCCAGCACCCTGCTCCTCGACGCGAGCGCGGAGCTCGTCGTTTTCGTCCTGGAGCTGAGCAAGCGCGTCCTCAACGAGGTCGAGGAACTGGTCGACCTCGTCCTCGTTGTAGCCCCGCTTGCCAATCGGAGGTTTGCTGAAAGCGACATTGTGCACGTCAGCTGGCGTCAACGGCATTTGCGTTCCCTTCATCGTTGTAGCGCACCCGCGTCTGCGGGCCACGAGTGCGTCCCACGTTACGGGAACACACTCGTTTTGTATGGTGAATTGTAACTGTTTCGCCCGTGTGTCGCACAAGCTAGTTCAAGGCGGGGACGATCATCGTCGCGCGGACGATCATCTGCAGCAGCGAAAGGGCGAGGAAGAGCACGATGACGCTCACGTCTAGGCCCACTCCCCCATTCAGGCGCAGCGGCGGGATGAGCTTGCGCAGCCCGAATACTGGCGGGTCGGTGAGCTTGAACAGGGGTTCCGCCACCATGATGAACCAGTGCGGCGGGTCGAACCGCTTCGAAAACGCCTGAATCATCTCGATGATGATGCGAATAACAACGATCAGCGAGTAGATGCCGATGACGGCGTAAAGAATTGCTCCGAAAAGTGCCACGCGTTCACACCCTACAGGTTGCCTACCTCAGGCCGGCAGACCGCTTGAGCGCTTCCTTGTCCGTGTTGGCGTGCTCCGGGACGATGGCGAACAGGCGCTTGGTGGTCTCCTCGCCGCGGGACAGGTTGTGCATGCTGCCACGCAGCGCGAAGCACAGGCCTGCGGCGAAGTCGACGATGCGCTTCGCGTCGGCGGTGTCCAGGTCGGTGAGGTCCATGACTACGGCGTCGCCGTCGCGGAACGGCTCGCCGATTTCCTTGGCGTCGTTGTAGGTGCGCGGCGCGGCGTTCACGATGCGCGGAGTGGCGCGGTAGCTCGGGCGTGACGACGGCACCTCGCGGCGCTCGACACGCTCCGGGCGCTCGATGCGGCTCGGGCGCTCAGCGCGGTCGTAGGCGCTGGAGCCGGACTCCGGGTAACGGGAATCCTCGAAGTACGCGTCGTCTTCGTTGTTCTCGATCGGGCCGAGGCCGAAGAACTCTTTGGCGCTGCCGAAAAAGGACATAAGTTAGGGCTCCTTGGGGTGTATTTGCGGTGATGGTCAGCCTACGGGGCGGGGTCCGAGCAGCGCAGTTCCGACACGCACGAGATCGGAACCGCACGCGATTGCTGTCTCGAAGTCCCCGCTCATACCGGCCGACAAGATGAGGGTGCGGCCGAGGGCGTTGGAGGTGTCGTCGACAAGCGAGCGCGCGCGGATAAACACTGCTTCAGGGTCGGCGTCGAGGGGCGGCACGACCATGAAGCCGTCGAGGCGCAGGTGCTCGGATTCGCCGATCGCTTCGATGATGGCGGGCACGTCGTCGTAGGTGGCGCCGCCGCGGGCGGTGTCGCCGTCGTCGGAAAGCTGGATCAGACACGGCAAGGTGTCAGTGGTGCGGTCGCCGCGCTCGAGGGCGAGCGCCATGCCGCGGTCGAGGCCGCGCGTGAGTTTCACCGAGTCGAGCGAGTGCACTTCGGCCGCCCAGCGCGCCACGGCGTTGGCTTTCTTGGACTGGATCTGGCCGATCATGGCGATGCCACAGCGGCCGTCGAGCGCTTCGGCCTTGGCGCGGGCTTCCTGCTCGCGGTTTTCGCCGACGAGGTCGATGCCTGCGTCGGCGAGTTCGATGATGCGCTCCACGGGGTGGAACTTGGTCACGGGCAGCAGTTTCACGCTGCCTTCAGTGCGGCCGGCTTTGCGCTCGGCGTCGCGGATCTGCTGGGTAACGGTGTCGAGGTTATGCATGTGGCATCCAAATCACGCCGGCTTGGCGTCCGGTGACGCCGTCGCGGCGGTGGGAGAAGAAATCGTGATCGGTGATGGTATCGCGGGGGTCGGCGTCGATGTGGGTCACGCCAAGGCTCATCAGCTGACGCACCAGACCTGCGCGGATGTCCAGGCCCGGGGTACCCTTCGCCGTTTTCGTGCGCGAGCCGGGCAAGTGCTTGTCGACGTCTCCGGCCATGGCTTCCGGGACCTCATAGGACTCCCCCGCCGCGGCCGGACCGAGCAGCACCTGGATGCGCTCCGGCGCGGCACCGAGTGCAACCATCTGCTCCACGGTGCGGCGCACGATCCCGTTGCGCGCCCCCATGCGGCCTGCGTGGGCTGCGGCGATCACACCCGCGGTGTGGTCGGATAGCAGCACCGGGGTGCAGTCGGCGACGAGCACGCACAGGGCGAGATCTTTTTCGCGGGTCACAATCGCGTCGGTCGCCTCGATCGGCCCCTCGGCGGGCCCGTCGACGACGGTGACAGTGTTGGTGTGCAGTTGCTCCATCCACACGAAGCGTTCGGGCGGCAGGCCGAGAATGCCCGCGAGGCGTTCACGGTTGGCAGCGACGTCGGTCGCGTCGTCGCCGACGTGTGTCCCCAAGTTGAACGAGTCGTACGGGGAATGCGAAACCCCGCCCGCACGGGAGGTGAACACCATGCGGACGGGGCGGCTGGAAAGATCAGGCATGCCCGTCAGTCTAACTAGCGCATGAAGTCGGGCACGTCCACGTCGTCAAAGCCGCTGTCGAACCCGCCGCCGAAGTCGTCGTCGCGGCGCGGTCGGGAAGACTCCTCGCGGTCGGTGAACAGGCCGCGGCTCGGCTCGTAGCGGTGGCGCGCCTGGTAGGTCTCCTGCTGCTGCGGCTGCTGCGGCTGCTGCGGAGCGGTCTCCTGACGCTGTTCAACGGCCGACTGTTGCTCGGCAGCGACTGCGGTGGAGCCGTTGTTCTCGGCCGGGCGGGCGTTGGCCTTCTCGTCGAAGCCGGTGGCGATGATGGTCACTCGGACTTCGTCGCCAAGGTTGTCGTCGATGATGGTGCCGAAGATGATGTTGGCGTCCTCGTCGGCCTTCTCCTCCACGATGGAGGCGGCGTTATTAACCTCCATCAGGCCCAGGTCCGAGCCGCCGGCGACGGAGATGAGCACGCCCTTGGCGCCTTCCATCGTGGTCTCGAGCAGCGGCGAGTTGATTGCCTGCTCAGTGGCGGTCATGACGCGGTTCTCGCCGCGGGCCGAGCCGACGCCCATCAAGGCGGAGCCAGCGTCGGCCATGACGGAGCGCACGTCAGCGAAGTCGACGTTGATCATGCCCGGAATGGTGATCAGGTTCGTGATGCCCTGGACACCGTTGTAGAGCACCTCGTCGGCCGCGCGGAACGCTTCCATCATTGACAGCTCGGCATCGCCGAGCTGCAGGAGGCGGTCGTTCGGGATGACGATGACGGTGTCGCAAACTTCCTTGAGGTTCTCGATGCCCTCGAGCGCCTGGCGGGTGCGGCGCTTGCCCTCGAAGGTGAACGGGCGGGTGACAACGCCGATGGTCAGCGCGCCCATCTTCTTCGCGATGCCCGCGACGACCGGGGCGGCGCCGGTGCCGGTGCCGCCGCCCTCGCCGGCGGTCACGAACACCATGTCGGAGCCCTTGAGGGACTCCTCGATCTCCTGCTTGTGATCCTCGGCGGAGGTGCGTCCAACCTCCGGGTTCGCACCGGCGCCGAGGCCGCGGGTGGCCTCGCGTCCGATGTCGAGCTTGGTGTCGGCGTCGGTGAACAGCAGCGCCTGCGAGTCGGTGTTGATGGCGACGAACTCGACGCCCTTCAGCCCCTCCTCGATCATTCGGTTAACAGCGTTGACGCCGCCCCCGCCGACACCGACGACGCGGATCATGGCGAGGTAGTTGGCGGGAGAAGTCATAGCGTGGATCTCGCCTTTCAAAACTCGGGTGTGCAGTTGCGTCCCATCATGTTTGAAAGCGAGCCGATTTTTGTGTTCCAGCCCGGCGTGTCACAACCCTCAACCTGTACTTTAGGGTTGTGACCTGGGTTTTTAACGCGACGTCACCAACTCGGGGTTGGAAATATTGAACTCGCGGCCCTCCATCTGCAGCACGGTCTCGAGTGCGAGCGCCTTATTGGAGTTGTCCACGGGTGCTCCCCAGCGCACCACGCGGTCGTCGTCAAGCAAAAGCTTGTAGCCATACTCACCGTCCGCCTCAATCGCGCGGACCCGCGGGCGGGCGACATCGCTTATCGACGACGCCACCTGCACCGCGTCAGCAAATTCGCCGTCCGTGCGGATCTCGACCGCACCCGGCGGCGGGGGCGCGACAATGAAGTCATTGCCCTCGCGGTCGATGAGGTGCGGTTGGCCGTCAATGTCGACCCAGGCGACCGGTTCGTGCTCCGTGATCGCCACGTCGATGCCGTTGGGCCAGTCGCGCGAGACGGTGGCCGAATCAACCCACGGGTTCGACGCGATGCTGTGCGCTGCCCCGCGGGCGTCGACCTTGCCCAGCGGGGTGCCGGTGGAAATGCCGGCGAGGTCGCGCACCTCTTCTTCCGGCAGGTTAACCGCGCCCTCGACGGCGATGTCGTCCACGCTCATCAGCGGGGTGAACGGGATCGTCGCGCACAGGGCGGCAAACAACGCGACCATGGCGGAGGTCGCGGCGGCAGGCGGGCGTTGCATTAGGCGCCTGCCAGGGCGGTGAGGATTTCGTCGGCAAGCAATGTCACGCTGCCCGCGCCCATGGTGAGCACGATGTCGCCCGGCTGCGTCACCGACGCCACGGTGGCGGGTGCCGTGGAGAAGTCCGGCTCGAGGCGCACCGGGATGGTCATCTCGTCGCTGATGATGCGCGAGGTCACGCCCTCCACTGGGGTTTCGCGGGCGCCGAAGATGTCCAGCAGCACGCAGGCGTCCGCAAGCGAGAGCGCCTCGGCGAACTCAGAGGAAAACTCCTGGGTGCGCGAGTACAGGTGCGGCTGGAAGCACACCACGACGCGCGCGCCGTTGCCCTCCGCCTCGACCTTCTCGCGGGCGGCGGTAAGCACGGCGGCCACTTCCGTCGGGTGGTGCGCATAGTCGTCGTACACGCGTGTCTTGCCCACGTTGCCCTTGTACTCGAACCGGCGTCGCACGCCCGTGAACTCGCTTAAGCCCTGCGCGAGCTTCTCCGGGGCCGCGCCAACGAGCACGCCGGACAGCAGCGCAGCGGCCGAATTGAGCACCATGTGGCGGCCCGGGATGGCCAGGGTGTATTCGACTTCGCCAGTGACTTCGGGCGTGTTCAGGCATGCCTTGACGTAGGTGTGCTCGCCTTCCTGGCGCTCGTCGGTGACCACGGCCGCGGCCGGGATGCCGGGGTGGCGTTTCGCGGCCTCCGCGGTGCCGTAGCCGTAGACGGTCAGGCCGCGCTCGATCGCGCGTTCACCGCAGGCGGCGGCGTTGTCGTCGTCGAGGCAGACCACCACGTTCTTCGCCAGGTCCGCGAAGTCGTCGAAGACCCGGAAGTACTTCTCGCGCGTGCCGTAGAAGTCGAGGTGGTCAGGCTCGATGTTGGTGATGACCGCAACGTCCGGGGAGTAGCGCAACAGCGAGGCGTCTGACTCGTCGGCCTCCGCCACGAACACGTCGCCGTGGCCGTGGTGCGCGTTGGTGCCGGCGCGGTTCAACTGGCCCCCGATTGCAAAGGACGGGTCCTCCCCCGCCGCCTGCAGTGCGACGACCGCCATCGACGTCGTAGACGTTTTGCCGTGGGTGCCGGCGAGGAGCAGCTGCGTGCGGCCTTCCATGAGCTCGGCGAGGAGGTCCGAGCGGCGCAGCAGCGGGATCCCCTCACGCTTGGCGCGCACCAGCTCCGGATTGTCCTGCGGGATGGCCGCAAAACTGGTCACCACGGCGGTGGGCAACTCGCCTGCGAGTTCCAAATTCGCCTCGTCGTGGCCGAGCGCCACCTTCGCGCCCTTGGCTTTCAGCGCGCGGACCGGGCGCGAATCTTTCGCGTCGGAGCCGGTCACGGTCGCGCCGCGGTCCAGCAGGATATGCGCGACACCAGACATGCCGGAGCCGCCGATACCGATGAGGTGCACGCGTGAGAGATCGGTCATAGTCAGTCCTTTCCAGCGGCGTCCGCGATGCGGCGCGCGAGGTCCTCGGCGACGTTTCCGGCGCCGGATTGAGCGATAGCTTGGCGCATCTCGGCGCGTTTGGTCTCGCTTCCGAGCAACGGCAAAAGCTTGTCGACGAGCGCATCGGCGGTCAGCTCGGCGTCGTCGATACGCAACGCGGCCCCGGTGGCCACGAGGTGCGCGGAGTTGAGGCCCTGCTCGCCGTTGCCGTGCGGCAGCGGGATGTAGATCGCGGGCAGACCGGCGGCGGAGTTCTCGGCCACTGTCATGGCGCCGGAGCGGCACACCACGACATCGGCGACGGCGTAGGCGGCCTCCATGTCGTCGATGTAGGCCACCGCGGCGTACCCGTCGTGCTTGGCGGGCGCGTCGTTTTTGCGGCCGTAGGCGTGCAGCACCTGGTGCCCCGCCCCGGTGATGCGCTCCACCGCGCCAGCGAGGGCGTCGTTAATGCGCACCGCACCCTGGGAACCGCCCGTGACAAGCACAGTCTTCTTTTCGGGGTCGAGGCCCCACATGCGCAAGCCGCGCTCGCGCTTCGCCCCGTCCGGGTCCACGCCCACGCCGGGGCGCACTGGGATGCCGACAACATCGCCGTCCATGCCGGAGTTCGGCACAGCGTTGAGCCCCACGCCACCGAGTTTCACGCCGAGTTTGTTGGCCATACCGGCCAGGGCGTTGGTCTCCAGGACAAAAAACGGCAACTTCAACGACTTTGCTGCAAGGTACGCGGGCGCTGAGACGTAGCCGCCGGTGCCCAGCACCACCTGCGCACCGGTCGATTTCATCGTCTGCTTCGCCTGGCGCACCGCGCGGCGCAGCTTCAGCGGCACGGCGGCCAGCTTCCACGGCTTGTTGCGCGGGATCGGCACCGGGTCGATCAGCGCGAGCTCGAAGCCGCGCGCGGGCACGATCGTGGTCTCGAGGCCGCGTTCGGTGCCGAGGGCGACGACTTTAGCGTTGTAGTCGTCGCGAAGCACCTCGCCCACGGCAAGTGCGGGCTCGATATGGCCGGCGGTGCCGCCGCCGGCGACGACAACGTTGAGTTCAGACATTGATCCCTCCTGCTATCTGCGGGCGCGGCGCGGGCTGCCCGTGGCCTGGCGCACCGGCGCGGTCGGGCGGTGGTTGCGTGCGACAGCTGCGCGCGAGGTGCGCAGGGCGCGCGGCTCCTGGATGAACAAAGCGCGGTCGAAACCCGGGCGGCCGTAATTCTGCATCGCGGAGATGGCGTCCGGCTCGTGGCGGGCAATGTTCGCCAGCACACCCATCGCGCCGAGCGTGATCACCGCGGAGGTGCCGCCGGCGGACAGCATGGGCAGCTGGATGCCGGTCACCGGCAGCAAGCCGACGACGTAGCCGATGTTCACGAACGCCTGGAAGACCACCGCCGCGGTCAAGGCCGCCGCCATGAGCGTTTGGTACTGCGACTGCGCGCGTCGGGCGGTGCGGAATCCGAAGAAGCCGAGCAGGGCGAACAAGGAAATCACCAGTGCGCCGCCCCAGAGGCCGAGCTCCTCGCCGATGACGGCGAAGATGAAGTCGTTGCGGGCCTCCGGCAGATAGAACCACTTCGCGCGGGACTGACCGAGTCCAACACCGAAGACGTGGCCGTCCGCCAGGGACAGGAAGCCTTGGTGCGATTGGAACGCGGTGCCCTGGGTGTCCTCGAAATCGCCGCGCAGCGCGTCGAAGTAGGTGTGGAAGCGCGCGGAGCGGAAGCCGCCGGAGAGGAACGCGATGATCAGCGAGACGAACACGCCGGCGGCGAGGTAGCCCACGGCCTTCATGGACACGCCGGCGAAAATGAGGATGAATCCGGCCACGACGGCAAATGACAGCGCCATGCCCATGTCGCCCTGCGCCGCGATCAGCGCAATACAGATTGTGGAGACGATGAAAAACGCGAGGAAGCCGTTGTTCGCCTGCAACAGGCGACGCGGGTTCTTGTGCTCGAGCACCTTCGCGCCCCACATTGCGATGGCAACGCGGGCGACCTCGGAAGGCTGCAGGCGCAGCGGTCCGAGGACCAGCCAGGACTGGGAGCCGACCTCTTCACGCCCCGTGCCGAGCGGGGTGAGCACGGCCACGAGCAAAATGACCGAGACGAGCATGAGGCCCGCGGAAAAGTTTCGCAGCCGCTCGGGCGGGGTTTTCAGCGCAAACCAGAACGCGCCGAGGCCCAGGATGACCATGACGGTCTGGCGCGCGGCGAGCGCCCACACACTGTCGTTTGCGGCAAAGGAGATCGCCATTGACGACGACATCACCATGATCACGCCAAGCCCGGCGAGGATCAGAACGATGCTGCGGATCATCGTGTAGTCGGCCAGCGGGCGCGAATCGAGGAACTCCCCGGTCTTGCGCACCGCCGTGGCAATTTTTGATGCCGGTTCTGCTGGACGCGGGGCGCGCCGCGTCGTCCCCTGTTGCACCGCCATGCAGCTGCCCTTCTACTCGAAAAGTCTCAACGTGAAGTTGAGCTTACTTGGTGTCTGGGTCCCAGTGTCGCATTGCAGCGGCCGCGAAGGCGTCGCCACGCGCCGACATGCCGGAAAACATGTCCAAACTTGCGGCCGCCGGAGCCAACAGCACCGTGTCGCCGGGTTGGGCCTGGGTGACGGCCCAGGCTACGACAGCGTCCATCGCCGCCTCGGGGTCGGTCTCGTCGGTGACGAACACCGGCACATCCGGAACCACCTGCCCCACCGATGCCCGGATGAGTTCGCGGTCCACGCCGAGCAGCGCCACCGCGCGGAACTGCTCCGCGTGTGCTTTCACCACAGCGTCCACCGCAGCGCCCTTCAACTGTCCGCCGGCGACCCAGACGACGGTGCCGGCGCCGGTGAGCGCCGAGTCCGCCGCGTGCGGGTTGGTGGCCTTGGAGTTGTCCACCCAGTCCACCCCGCCGCCGGAGTGCACGACGGCTCCACGGTGGCCCTCCACGCGGTAACTTTCCAGCGCCCGCTGGATGTGTTCGGGTGTCGCCCCCTGCGTCAGCGCCACCGCAGAGGCGGCGAGCGCGTCGAGGACTCCCGCCGCGCCAGCCGGTTCGATGCCGTCCGCGCTTGCAACATCGACGACCTCGCCGCGCAGCTTGGCGACGATCCTATCGCCCACCACGCCAACCTCGTTGTCGGCAGGCTCGGACAGGGTGAAACCGATGATGTCATCGCGTCCGGTGCCCGCGGCGATGCGGCGCACCTCGGTGTCGTCGACACCCGCGACTGCGACAGGGGCCTGTAGCACCTTCGCCTTGGAGCGCGCGTACTCGGCAAAGGAACCGTGCCAGTCGATGTGGTCGTCGGCCAGGTTGAGCAGCACACCCGCGTCAGGCACGAGCTGAGAGGACCAGTGCAGTTGGAAGCTGGACAGTTCGGCGACGAGGACGTCGACGCGCTCGTCGGCAAGCAGCACCTCGCCCACGGCGACGCCAATGTTGCCGCACGCGATGGCGGTTCGCCCGGTGTCGCGGCTGGCTTCTTCCATCATGCGGGCGAGCATGCCCGTCGTGGTGGTTTTCCCGTTGGTGCCCGTGACGACGAGCCACGTGCGCGGCGCGCCGAACACGCCGACCTGGTCGAGGCGGTAGCACAGTTCGACGTCGCCGATCACCTCGATGCCTGCTGCAGCGGCGTCGGTGAGAAACGGGTTGTCGGGGCGCCAGCCGGGCGAAGTGACCACCAGACCGGTGTCCGCGAAACGCGCGCGTGCCTCATCACTTGTGCAAGTCTCGAGCCCCTGCGCTTCGGCATTGGCGCGACCGGTGGGGTTATCGTCGACAATCGTGCACCCTGCACCTGCGCGCGTGATCAGGAGTCCGGCGCCGATGCCGGAGACCCCGGCGCCGGCGACAAGCACGTTGTCGGGCAGCGTCACTGGCCCGCCCCATTCTGGGAGAGCCACTCACCGTAAAAGGCTGCAAGGCCGAGCATGACCGACATGGCGGAGATGATCCAGAAGCGCACCACCACTGCGGTTTCGGGCCAGCCGCCGTTTTCAAAGTGGTGGTGAAACGGCGCCATGCGGAACACGCGCTTGCCGGTGGTCTTAAAGGACGCGACCTGAATGACCACCGAGGCGGCCTCGAGGACGAACAGCGCGCCGATGATGATCATGAGCAACTCAGTGCGCGACGCCACGGACAGGCCTGCGACCAAACCGCCGAGCGCGAGCGAACCGGTATCACCCATGAAGATCTTCGCCGGGGCGGCGTTCCACCACAGGAAGCCCACGCAGGCGCCGAGGCCCGATGCAGCCAGAATCGCCAGATCTAGTGGGTCACGCACGGAGTAGCAGCCGGCGGTGGCGACGGCATCGCAGGAGTTGCGGAACTGCCAGAACGTAATTGCCGTATAGGCCGCCATGACCAGTGCAGTGGTGCCGGCGGCCAGTCCGTCGAGGCCGTCGGTGAGGTTCACCGCGTTCGACCACGCAGCGAGCAAGATATAGATGAACGCGAGGAACACCAGTGTGCCGGCCACGCCGCCACCGAGGTTTAAGTCGATGGTGTCGATGTCGCGCACGAACGACAAGAACGGCGAGCCCGGGGTGAGACCGTGCTCGTCCGGGAACCGCAAGATAAGCAGCCCGAACACGATCGCGATGAGAAACTGCGCGATAAGCTTCGCCGTTTTGTTCAGGCCCAGGTTGCGTTGCATGAACAGCTTGATGCCGTCGTCGGCAAAGCCGACCAGGCCGAGCGCGAGCGTGAGGAACAGCACGATAAGACCGGAGGCAGTAAAGGCGCTGTGGCCCGTTGCCAGCGCGGCGAGCGAGCCACCAAGGTAGCCGAGTGCGATTGCGAGCAGGATCGCGATGCCGCCCATCGTCGGGGTGCCGCGCTTGCGGGCGTGCGACTTCGGGCCGTCCTCGCGGATCTCCTGGCCCATCGCCCGGCGGTGAAAGTACCTGATGAGCAGCGGGGTCACAAAAATCGAGACCAGGAAACTAATAATCCCGGCGCAGATGACTTGAACCATGTTCGTGCTACCTCGCTGCTGTGTCGTTGCTCATCGTTTTGCTACCTAAGGGTATGCCCTTGCAGAAGCTCTTCTGCCACCGCCCACAGCCGGGCAGCGTTCGAGGCTTTCACCAGGACCACGTCGCGGTCGGTGCGGGAGTACCAGTTGTCCTCCCCCGCCGGAGCCTGCGCGAGCAACCGGCGAACCGCCTCGGCGGCGGCGTCGGCATCTGCGACACTGCTCGTGCGGATCCCGAAGTCGCCTGCGCGCTGGGCCAACGCGTCCATGGAGGGGTTGTCGCCCACGGTGATCAGGTCGGTGACGCGGTAGCGCGCGAGTTCGTCGGCAAGCAGCGCGTGCTCGTTTTCGGCGCCCGCGCCTAACTCGCCCATCTCGCCGAGCACGGCGACGGAGCGCACACCCGGGCGTGCAGCAGCCGTGTAGCCGAGGGCAGCGATCGCAGCGCGCATGGATTCCGGGTTGGCGTTGTAGGCGTCGTTGATCACGGTTACGCCGTCGGCGCGGGTGTTGACGTCCATGCGGTTGACCGACACCGAGTGCGCCTCCGACAGTGCGGCGGCAACGGTGGTGGCGTCCATGCCAGATTCGATGCCCACAGCGGCTGCGGCGAGCGCGTTTCCCACCTGGTGTACGCCGAAGACGTTGAGGCGCACCGGCTGGGTTTCGCCCGACGGGGTGTGCATGGTGAACGACGCCCGCGCGACCGGGTCGAGCACCACGTCCGTGGCGTAGTAGTCGGCGGCAGGGTTGCCGTTCGCGGAAAACGTGACCACGCGCGCGGTCGTGCGCGAGGCCATCGCGGCAACCAGATCGTCGTCGGCGTTGAGCACCGCAATGCCGTCATCCGGCAGCGACTCGACCAACTCGCCCTTCGCCTGCGCAATGTTTTCGCGCGAGCCGAACTCGCCGATGTGCGCCGAACCGACGTTGAGCACCACGCCGATGTGCGGCGGGGCGATCGTGGCGAGGTGCGCAATGTGGCCAATTCCGCGCGCGGACATCTCCGCCACCAAAAAGTCCGTCTCTTCAGTGCAACGCAGCACCGTATACGGGTGGCCGATCTCGTTGTTGAACGAGCCCGGCGGCGCGACCGTTTCGCCGGCGCGGCTGAGCACCGCGGCGATCAAGTCCTTTGTCGAGGTCTTACCCGCCGAGCCGGTAATACCGATGATTCGCAGGCCCTCATTGGCGCTGAGCTCCGTGGCCACGTGGCGCGCGAGCCGCGACATCCCGTCGACCACGCCCGCGGCCGAGCCGTCCGGATCGTTTGCGGCCAAATCCGAATTGTCGCCCTCTTTGGGCGGGCGCTTATCAACGACCACCGCCGGCCTACCCACCTCACGCGTGGTCAACGACGCCGCAGCACCGGCCGCGTCGGCCTTGTTCACAAAATCGTGGCCGTCCACCTTCGCCCCCGGGAACGCGACAAACAGCCCGCCGGGGCCGATCTTGCGCGAGTCGAATTCCACAAACCCGGTCACTTGCGCGTTCGGGTCTGCCTCCGGGCTCAAACGCCCGCCGGTGATCTCCGCGATCTGCCGCAATGAAAGTGCAATCATGCCTTCCCCTTCTCAGCGTGTTCGCGCAACGCGCGCCGCATCTCCTCGCGATCGTCGAAGTGGTGCTTAGTGTCACCGATGATCTGACCCACCTCGTGGCCTTTGCCCACCACGATGATGGCATCTCCCGGCTTTGCCCACTCGACGAGCACATCGATGGCCTGCGCGCGCGAGTCGGCCTCGACGATCTCGGCCGTCGTTTCTGCGCCACGGGCTCCCTCGAGCACCGCCGCGCGGATCGTCGCCGGATCCTCGGTGCGCGGGTTGTCGTCTGTGACCACGACGAAGTCCGCCGCCTTCGCCGCTTCCGCGCCCATGAGCGGGCGTTTCGACGAGTCGCGGTCGCCGCCAGCGCCAACTGCCACACCAATGCGGCCATCGACCTGGCCTTTAAGCGTTTCCAGCACAGCGGCGATGGCGGCTGGCTTGTGCGCGTAGTCGACGACGGCGACGAAGTCCTGGCCTTCGTCGATACGCTCCATGCGCCCCGGCACCGCTGCCTGTTCGAGACCTTGCACGAACGTGGTCACGTCCACGCCGGCTGCGTCAGCGACTGCCGTGGCGAGCGCTGCGTTGGCCACGTTAAACGCGCCCGGCATCGGAAGGTCGAACTCCAGCTGCGTGTTGGTGGTGTTCAGGCAGATGTGCTGGGTGCCGGTGTCGTCGATACGCAACAGCTCCGCGGTGACATCCGCTTCCTCGCCGCGTGTGGCAACGGTGACCGGGTGCTCCGCGCGCTGCGCCATCCTGCGGCCCCACTCGTCGTCGACGCAGATGACGCTGCGGCCGGCGCGCAGGTCGCTTCCCGGGTCGAAGAACAGCGCTTTCGCCTCGAAATAGTCCTCCATCGTCGGGTGGAAATCGAGGTGATCCTGGGAGAGGTTGGTAAAGGCTGCGACGTCGAACTCCGCGCCGGTGACGCGGCCCAGCATCAGCGCGTGCGAGGAGACCTCCATGACCACGTGCGTGACCCCCTCGTCGCGCATCTGCGCAAACAGGCGCTGCAGCATCGGCGCCTCCGGGGTGGTCAACTCCGTGGCCACGTCGCGGCCCATGATCTTGCTGCCGGTCGTTCCGATCAGCCCCACCTTGCAGCCAGCGGCGGAAAGACCGCGCTCCAGCATGTACGTCGTGGTGGTTTTGCCCGACGTGCCGGTGACGCCGAGGAGCGTGAAATCGCGGGACGGGTGCCCGTAGACCTCGGCGGCGACGTGGCCCAAAATTGCGCGCACGTCATCGACGACGAGCACCGGGCGGCGGTCGGAGGTCTGCTCGATAATGGCCAGGCCGGCGTCGTCGGTAAGAATCGCCCCGGCAGCAGAATCGAACGCGAACTTCGCGCCGTGCACACGCGTGCCGGGAAGCGCTGCGAAAAGCCCGCCCGGCTCGATGTTTTGCGAGTCAAGGCCGATAAACGTCACCGGGGTCGGGGTAGACGGCTCGTTGACGATGCGTGCCCCCGCGAGCTCGGCGAGGTGCTGAAGCGTAGGCGCTGCAGACAATGCGTTTCCTTCCATTTACGGGGCTTGCAATTCGTACGGCTTGGCCGGCGGGCTCGGCGGAATGTTCTCCTTGTCCAACATCCAGCTGGCGATTTGGCGGAACACCGGCGCAGCCGACTGGCCGCCGCCCCCGCCCTCGAGCACACCGCGCTGCGGCTCGTCCAACATAATCGCGACGACGAAACGGGGATCGTTCGCCGGGGCAATACCCGCGAACGTGATCCAGTACTGGCTCTGCGAGTACGCGCCCGTTTCCGGATTCACCTTCTGGGCTGTGCCCGTCTTGCCGGAAAATTGGTAGCCCTCCAGCCCGTTGCCGGCGGCGGTGCCGGACTGGTTGCCGTTGGGGTCGTCCTGGAATGCGGAGCGGAACATGTCCACCGTCGTGCGGGCGGTTTCCTCGCTGACCACGCGGTTGCGCTGCGGCTCGTCCTGCGGGATCTCCTGATCGTCCGGGCCGACGACGCGCTCGATGATGCGCGGCTGGATACGCTCGCCACCGTTGGCCAGAGCCTGGTAGACGCTCGCCATCTGTAGCGTGGTCCAGCTCATGCCCTGTCCGATCGGCAGGTTGGCAAACGTGCCGCCCGACCACTGCTCGAGCACCGGCAGAAGACCCGGCGATTCGTTGGGCAACTCGATGCCGGTCGCCGCGCCGATGCCGAAACGGTTGAGGTAATCCCAGTAACGTTCCTCGCCGAGGCGCTGCGCGATCTGCAGCGTACCCACGTTGGAGGACTTACCGAAGATGCCGGCGGTGGTGTACGGCAACACGTCGTGCTGCCACGCGTCGTTGACCGTCACCCCCGCCATGTCGATAGAGCCGGGCACCTGATGCACCTCGTACGGATCGGTCAGGCCCTGGTCGATTGCAGCGGCGGCTGCGATCACCTTGGCCACCGAGCCCGGTTCAAACGGGTGCGAGATCGACTTATTCTCAAAATCCTTGCCTTGGCGCAGCTGCTTTTCCAAGTCGCCGTTCGGGTTGATCGTGTCCGTGTTCGCCATCGCGAGCACCTCACCCGTGTGCGCGTCGAGAACCACCGCCTCGGCCTGCTTGGCCAGCGAATTAGACTTCGCCTGCTCGAGTACCTGCTGCACATAGGTCTGCAGGTCCAGATCCACGGTGAGCTCAATGCGCGAGCCCGCCACGGCCGGCACGACATCGCGCAACGTGCCCGGGATGGACTGCCCGCCGGCGGAGACATCTTCGGTCGAGCGGCCGTCGATGCCGGTCAGCGTCGCATCACTGGAGGCCTCCAGACCGAACTGGCCGTGGCCGTCCATGGAGACCTTGCCCACGATGTTCTCGCCTACCGAACCGTTCGGGTACTGGCGGATGTCCTGCTGGTCCGCCGCCACGCCGTGGAACGCCTTGGCCACCTCCGCCGCCACATCCGGGTCGACGTTGCGCACGAGCACTTCGTAGGAGGAGTCGGCATGCAGCTTGTCCAGAATCTCCTTGGCGCTGACGTGGCCGACGGTGCGCGTCGGTTCCGCAGAACTATCCGACGGCGCCGGGGTGGCCTGCGCATCTTCTCCGCCGATCATGCCCGGAATTTCGTTGGCCATGGTGCGCAGCACGTCTTCAACGCGGGCGTCGATCTGGGCGTCGATGTCGGCCTGGCTCAGGCCGTCGACACGCATCTGCAGTTCTTGCTGCTGGCGCAGTTCGTCGCGAAGCTGCTTCGGCGAGACAGTCAACGAACGCGCCTGCATGGTGTAGGCGAGCAGCCTTCCGTCACGGTCCTGGATCTCGCCACGGCGCGCCGGTTCAACGTATTCGCGCTGGCGCTGCTGGTTAGCGACCTGCCGTAGGTCGTCGCCAATGACCACCTGCACCCAGAACAACCGGCCGATCAGCAACACGGCGACACCGAGGAACACGAGCGTGAGCACGAACACGCGGTGGTTGGTGATGTGGCGCTGGTTCTTACGCGGCCCCGGGCGCTTCCGGGATGTGCCCGTGGATGTCACGTGGCCTCCTCACCTACCTGTATCGCTGTTCTACGTCTCATCCATCATGCCCCGCCAAAAGGCGAGAAAAGGTTGCGCCACACTGCGGAGACGGCGCAACCTTCATCATCGTGGCCGTTACTGCCCGGCGGGCACGTTCGGCTGATACGGCGCGAGGTTGGCTACCTGCGGCGCCGGCTGGTCGGGGGCGGCGAATGGGTTGCCGCCCGGGCGCTGGGTCAGCGCGTCGGCGAGCTCGCGGGTGGCGCGGTCGTCGGAACTCGCGCGGCCCGACCGCAGCGCATCGCCGTTGACGTCCACAATCTTCGACGACGCCTCCGGGTTGTACGGGCGGCGCTCCTCGGCACGGCCGTCCACAACCTCCATCACGCCGGGCTCATTCGCGACGACCATGCCGGCCTCCGCCGCGCGCTGCGCGATAGCTGCCGACGAACGGCGATCCTCCAAATCGCGGTTGAGCGATTCGACCTCGTTGGCCAGCTCCCGCTCCTTGGATTGCAAATTCTGGATGGTAAACGTCTGCGACGTGGCCACACCCGACAGCAGCATGGCCACGGCAATGCCGATAACCAGAAGTGGCAACGCGATCACAGACACCGCAGAAAAGCGCGACGGCGCCGAAACAGTACCTACGCGTCGGCCGCGGACCGAGACCACCTGCTGCGACCCCAAACGGCCGCGACCCTTGGAGTGCGGCACGTGTGGCTTCACGCCAGGCCACGTGCGGCGTCGCTGTGGTTTTGCCGTTCGGTTGGTACGGGCACTGCCGTCGCGCGTCAGCGTCGTAGCGCGGGAGCCACCCCGTGTATCTCGTGCTGCCATGGTGTCCGTCCTTGGATCGTCTTAATTGGTTGGAAGTTTCTCGATGCCGCGCACCCGAACCGGCGCGGCACGCGGGTTGCGTTCGACCTCCGCGTCGGGAGCCTTTTCTGCGCCGCGAGTGATCAATGTGAATTCAGGCGCCGTTCCCGGCAGGTCCATAGGGAGGCCGGCCGGAGTCCTCGACGACGTCAGCTCCGCGAATGCGGATTTGACGATCTTGTCCTCCAGCGATTGGTAACTCATGAACACCGCACGGCCCCCAACCCCGAGCAGGTCCGCGATGACCGGCACGACCCGCTGCACCGCTTCAAGCTCGCGGTTGACCTCCACACGCAGCGCCTGAAACGTGCGCTTCGCGGGGTGGCCACCGGTGCGGCGGGTGGCGGCCGGGATGGTGCTGTAAAGCAGCTCGACCAACCGGTCCGCACGGTCGAAAGGCTCACGCTCGCGCTCTTTGATCACTGCAGAAGCGATCTTGCCGGCAAAGCGCTCGTCGCCATAGGACTTCAGCACCCGCGCAAGATCGCCGTGGGAGTAGGTGTTGAGCACCTCCGCCGCGGTAATTCCAGTCGTCGGGTCCATGCGCATGTCCAGCGGTGCATCGCCGCGGTAGGAAAAGCCGCGCTCCTCCTGGTCGAGCTGCATCGAAGACACGCCCAGATCGAACAGTGCGCCTGCTACGCCGTGCTCGCGCACGATATTGAAAGTGTCGCCCTCCCCCGCAGCAATCTCGTCGCCGATGTAGTCGAAGCGGGTTTGTACCGGGGTGAAGCGCTCCCCGAACGGCGCGAGGCGCTCGGTGGCTTGCTCAAGCGCGTTCGGGTCGCGGTCGACGCCAATGACTCGGGCTTGCGGGAACACGGTGAGAAAGTGCTCGGTGTGGCCGCCGGCACCGAGGGTGCCGTCGACAAGCACCGCGTTCGCGCCGAACGCTTCAACTGCGGGCGCGAGGAGCTCGGCCATGCGGTCGCGCATCACCGGGACGTGGCCGTGGGGATCGTCAGCGTGTGTGCGGTGCACCATCCCGGGCTCACCCCCTCGCGTTTCTGTGTCGTTGTTCCGCCATGTAACCGGGGAGTATGTAGAGCCCTGCCCGGGGCGGCTGTTCTGATGTCGGGGAAGTACACCAGAACGCTTCACGCCCCGGACAGAGTCCGTACACACTCTCCGAGTGGTTGCCTGCCGCGGGGTAGTCAGTCCTACAGCAGACCGGAGAGAATGTCGTCGTCGTCCGCCGCGGAGAACGCGGCTTCCGTTTCTTCTTGATACTTATTCCAGGACTCGAGGTCCCAGATCTCGAGAAAATCCACCGAACCGATGACCACGCATTCCTTGGACAGGTTTGCGTACTCCCGGTGTGCCGGTGACAGGGTGATTCGGCCCGAACCGTCAAGCGTCTGCTCATCCGCGCTGGCAGCCAGGTTACGGATAAACGCGCGCGCCTTCGGGTTGGTCCGCGATGCCGCCGCGGCCTTGCGGGCGCGGGCAGCGAACTCATCGCGCGGGTACACCGCCAACGAGTGGTCCTGTCCCTTGGTCACCATCAGCCCGTCCGCCAAGTCCTCGCGGAACTTCGCGGGCAGCGTCAGGCGACCTTTGTCGTCGAGCTTGGGAGTGTAGGTTCCCAGAAACATCCGGCGACCTACCTTCCTTCACCTTCAGAAATCGGCTTGTGCAGTTTTCTCGGCTTCGCCCCGTCCCACGCACGTAGTCAAGATGCGTGCCACGGTGCTCCGCTGCGCCCCACTTTAACCCACTTTCACCCACAAACGCCACACTCCGGCGTATCAATTCGCGAAACTTTAAAGAAACTGCAGGTTAACCGGGATGAAAAACGTGGGGAGAATACCCACTCCCCACCATAAAACGGCGCCACAACAGTCACACAACACCCCATAAGACACGTTGAGACGCGACAGCCCCGGCATCAACACGGGATGCAAACTGGAAAAAACGCGGTCGTCAGCGCCCTGGTGGGACAAAGTGGGGCATGTGGGGCGAAGTGGGGCATAAAAAATCGCCTCTCCAAACGGGGAGGCGATGCACTGAAGCTCTCTACTGCCGGTCTTCAAAGCGGCGACGGAAGTTCTCTTCCATACTCATGCTGCGCGGCGAACGAGTCCGCGCACGAGACTGCGCGTTTTGCATCGCGCCGCCGGGCTTTGCCGGGGTGCGCAGCGCCATGATGCCACCGTAGAGCATCACACCGAAGCCGACGATGCTCAGCAGCACGGTCCACAGGCTCATCGATGCCAGCGCCACGCCGCCGAGGAGCAGCACAAGCCCCAGGACGATCAGCGCGAAGCTACGCATCGTGAGGCGCCCGGTCGGCTGCGTTGCACCGCCGCCGGATGCGGGTGCAACGGACGCGCCGAATTTCGGGTCGTCAGCGAGGAGCGATTGCTCGATCTCGCGCAGTGCGCGCATTTCCTGTTCAGAAAGAGCCACGTACGTAATCTCCAGATCCCAGCTTCAGATGAACGTTGATATAGGTACAACGAACATCGTACCGGCATTGTTCCCGGAGCCATCTACGCTGCCAGTGCACCGCCTCCCCCGGTTGTCTCGAGGTAGAACTCTTCCACTGCGCCGATAAGACCGGACACGACAACCGGCGAGGGGTTGTCCTCGATACCGGAGGCGACTCGGCCTCGCTGAGCGGAGTAGGCAGAAAATTCCTGCGCCCAGCGCGCGCCGTCGTCGCCGGTGAGCGCGAGTTTGTCCCAGGCATTCGTCGGCAAGCGCTTGCGTTTGCGCAGCACTGCGCTCTGAGCGTTGCGGGCACCTGCGATACGCAACGCGGCACGGTAGGCGTTTTCCAACGCGAGGTCGTAATGCCCTGCGGAGAACTCCTTGTGCGCGTCGGCAAGCAACGTCTCCGCCGCAAAGAGGAACGTGTCAGCTTTGCGCGGCGCGGCAAAGTCCCCGTACGCCCTACCCGTTGTCGCTGAAACTACGCTGCCCATGACACTTCCCCTTTCATTGCCTGTGTCCGTTGTTGCCGTCGACCGTAAAAGCCCCACCCGACAAACAACCCAAAAATTAGAACACCTTTTCGAACACGTTGACGGATTCCCACCATTTCGCCCCACCCGGGCAGGCGGGATGGTTCGATGGAAGGGTGCATGTTGAGATCCGCCGCCTAACCAAGGCCGAGTTTTCGCTGCTCGCGCCGCGCCTCGTCGATATCTATATCGAGGCGATGGGCTACTCCCCCGCGATGCGCGCGCAGCGTTTGCGGGTCTGGCGCACTGAAGTCGTCTGGCCCGGGTTCGCCGCGGTGGCGGCGGTGTTCGACGACCAGGTCGTCGGTGTGGCCTACGGGTTTCTCGGCGCGCGCGAGCGCTGGTGGGACAAGCAGCTCATTAAGGCGCTGCGCCAGCAGCGGGCGCTGACTGATGAAGACCAGGCCATGATCCGCGACTATTTCGAAGTCGCCGAAGTCCATGTCGACCCCCGCTTCCAGGGAAACGGCATCGGTGCCGCGCTACTGCAGGCGCTGCTCGACACCACAACGGCGAAGTGGGCGATCCTGTCCACACCTGAGGTCGACGGCGAGGCGAACAACGCCTTCGGGCTGTACCGGAAGTTCGGCTTTACTGATGTCGCGCGCGGTTTTCTCTACGAGGGCGACGCGCGCCCCTTCGCGATTCTCGCGCTCGACCTGGCGGGATCACCGGCGAATGCGTCGGCTGACTAGGGTACTTGGCGGATACATTTCGGGAACAGACGTGAGGAGCAGCGTGGCCGGACACGAGTTGGGGATTGGCGACCTGGATGCGGTGCCCGGGATCGTCGAAAAGCACCTTGCGCAATTTTTCGACGAGCGCGGCCCGGCGATTTCCGCGATCGGCGAACCCGTCGCCGAGGCCGTCGCCCATTTGCGCGCCTTCGTGCTCGGCGGTGGAAAGCGGGTGCGCCCCCGCTACGGGTGGGCTGGCTTCGTCGGCGCGGGCGGGCTTGCAACCAGCGAGGACCCTGACGCGGTCCTGCGCGCGATGAGCTCGCTCGAGCTGATTCAAGCGTGCGCGCTGGTCCACGACGACATCATCGATGCCTCCGACACCCGGCGCGGCAACCCCACCGTGCACCGCAGTGTGGAGGCGCAGCACCGCAAGCAAGACATGCTTGGCGACGCCACCGCGTACGGCATCAACACCGCCATCTTGCTCGGCGATCTCGCGCTCGCCTGGGCAGAAGACATGTGGCGCTACTCAGGCGTGTCACTGGAAGCGCTCACCCGCGCCGCCGAGCCGTGGGTGGGCATGCGCACCGAAGTCATCGGCGGACAGCTGCTGGACATCTCTTTGGAGGGCCGCGGCAGTGAATCAGTGGATCTGGCGGACCGCGTCAACCGGTTCAAAACCGCCGCTTACACCATTGAGCGCCCACTGCACTTGGGTGCGGCGGTAGCTGGCGCGGACGATGCGACCATCAGCGCGTTCCGCGGGTACGGCCGCGACATCGGCATCGCGTTCCAGCTTCGCGACGACCTCCTCGGCGTCTTCGGCGACCCCGCCATTACCGGCAAGCCCGCAGGCGACGACCTGCGCGAGGGCAAGCGCACCGTGCTGTTCGCCACCGCGCTGGAGTTGCTCGATCGCGACGCGGCAGCCGAGCTGCGTGCCGGCGTCGGCACCGCCACTGAGCCGGAAGAGATCGCGCGCCTGGCAGCCTTGATCCGTGGCAGCGGCGCAGAAGACGCCGTGGAAGCGCGCATTTCCAGCCTCACCGCATCCGGCCTGGCTCATCTGGATCACGCCGGGATCTCGGACGAAGCGAAGCATGCCCTGACCGTGATGGCCCGCAAGGCCACCGACCGCCGCATGTGATGGCACGTTTTCTCAAACCGCTGCCCGTCGGCGCCCTCGCGGCCGTCCTTATCGCGATCGGCTCGTTCGGGGCGGGCGCGACGCGATACCGCGGCGGCGTGCTGCGCGAGCTGGACCTGGAGTTCTTGGCCTACGGCCACGGCCGCAGCGTGATGGACGTGATCCTTACTGCGGGCGTGATCCTGCTCGTGGCAGCGTGGGTATGGCTGTGGCGCACGCGGCCGTCGGCGACCACCACGAAAAAGGCAGTGTGGGCATGGGCCGCCCCACTCGCGCTGAGCGTGCCGATCATGTCCCGCGACGTGTACTCGTACCTCATGCAGGGCGCGATGCTGCGCGACGGTTTCGACCCGTACTCGCAAGGTGCCGCGATCAACCCCGGGCCGTACCTGTGGGAGGTCTCCCACGACTGGCGCAACACCACCACCCCATACGGCCCACTGCACTTAGGCATCGGTAAAGCGGTGACCAGCATCGTCGGCGACAATGTCACAGCTGGCCTCATCGCCTACCGGCTCATCGCCCTGGCGGGCTTCGCGCTCATTGCTTGGTCAGTGCCGCGCCTCGCGCACTACGCCGGCGGCGACCCCGCGTTCGCGACCTGGATCGGCGTTGCCAACCCGGTGATGCTGCTCCACCTCGTCGGCGGCATGCACAACGAAGCAGTCATGGTGGGACTTGTGTGCCTGGGCCTGTACTCGTGCCTGCGGCGCGAGTGGTGCACCCCCGGCATCGTGCTCATCGCGTGCGCGGTATCGCTCAAAGCCACCGCAGCCTTCGCGTTGCCGTTCGTCGTATGGCTCATGGTCACCCGCCGCGCGCGTGGCACGGGTGCCAGGCAGCGGTTCGTCGCGCTTCTCGTCACGGGCACCTGGGCTGTTGCCGTGACCGTCGCCGTCATCCAGGCGGTGACGTGGATCTGTGGCTCGACCTGGGGCTGGCTCGCCGAGATCACCGGCAACTCCAAGGTGATCAACCCGCTGGCCGGGCCCACCCTCGCCGCCGAACTGATCACGCCGCTCGTGCAGTTGCTTGACGACGACTTCCACTACAACGAAGCACTCGCCGCCACCCGCCCCATCTTCAGCATCCTCATGCTCGTCGGACTGGTCGCCGCCTGGTGGTGGTTCCGTCCGAAGCGCGACGGGGGTGACAGTGACTACGCGCCGCGCCTGCTCGCCGGCACGACCGCCGCCTACGCCGCAGCCTTTGCCACCAACGCGGTCACACTGCCGTGGTACTACGCATCAATCCTGTCGCTCACCGGCACGTTCCGCGCCCCCGCGTGGGTGGGCAAACTCGCCACCGGCGCCTCAGTCGTGGTCGCGCTCGCGTTTACCGGCAGCGGCAACCACCGCCTGTACGACATGTGGTTCCTCGCCGCCGCAGCCATAACCGCAGTGGTAGCGGTGACTTCGGTGTTCGAGGATCCAGCTAAAACGCCATCGCCTGCGCGCGACGAATAACCTCGCGGGCCTTCTGCCCGTGCAGTGCGTCGATCGGACGCCCCGGCAACGTGTCGTCTTCGGTGTACAGGAACGCCAAGATCTCCTCGTCGTTGTACCCGCCGTCGGCGAGCACCGTGATCGCGCCGGAGACGAACTTGCTCAGCCCGTCGTCACCAAGCAGGCGCGCCGGGATGAACTTCTTGCCGTCGCGGACGTACATGACGAGTTTGCGGGCGCCGACAAAGTCGTGCACCCGGGTCACCGGCACGCCGAGGATGTCGGCGGCGTCGGGCAGGGCCAGCAGGGTTTCGTCGCTAAGCAATTGCTCGAGATTCGTTTGTGCGCTCACGGTCGGCGATTCTACCCTGGGAGCTATGGCACCACTCGCTCCAGGCACAACCCTCGACGGACGCTACGTCGTGGACCGCGCCATCGCGCGCGGCGGCATGGCCACGGTGTACCGCTGCGTGGATTCGCGCCTGGGACGCGAAGTGGCGGCGAAAGTGATGCACGACCAGTACGTGCACGACCCCGTCTTCCGCGACCGCTTTCGCCGCGAAGCCCGGGCGATGGCGCAACTGAGCCACCCGAACCTGGTCAACGTGTACGACTTCGCCGCGGGCGAAAACGTGTTCCTGATTATGGAACTGATCACCGGCGGCACGCTGCGCGAACTTCTCGCCGAGCGCGGGCCGATGCCCCCGCACGCCGCAGCCGAGGTGATGCGGGGCATGCTCACCGGGCTGTCCGTCGCGCACGACAAGGGCATGGTTCACCGCGACATCAAGCCGGACAACGTGCTTATCGACGCCTCCAGCCGCGTCAAACTCTCCGACTTCGGGCTCGTGCGCGCAGCCGCCGAGACCACACAGTCCACCGATCAGATCGTGGGCACGGTAGCGTACCTTTCCCCCGAGCAGGTCGACGGCGGTACGCTGACCGCAGCGTCGGATGTGTACTCCGCCGGCATCGTGCTGTTCGAGCTCCTCACCGGCCGGACGCCGTTTAGCGGAGAGACCCCCATCGCCCACGCCTACGCGCGGCTGCGCTCAGATGTGCCGGCACCGTCGTCGCTGATCGCAGGTGTACCGAAGCTTTTCGACGAACTCGTCGCCACCGCAACCGCACGCCGGCCCGAAGACCGCTTCCGCGACGCCGCCGAGTTCCTCGCCGCGCTCGACGACGTCGCCGCCGAACTGGGGCTGCCCGACTACACCGTGCCCGTGCCGCGCAACGCCGCGGCTACGCGCGCCGCCGCCCACCCGACGAACTTCGGGCGCGCAGCGTCTGCAGGCGGGGCTGCTCCCGCCGCTTCTTCTTCGTCGACCGCCGAGCGTCGACTCTTCCCCGGTGACGACGCCCCGACGCGCGTCTCTCCCGCCGCACCGGCTGCCCCGGCCGGACCACCTGCAACACCGGCGCGCGGGCAGTGGCCGGCAGCCGGGCCTACGCCAGCGCCAGCGCCTTCCCCGGCTAGGCCTGCGCGCCCGCCGGCCCCCGCACCGGCTCCGACACCTGCCCCGCCGCGCCGCGCGGTGAAACCGGTGTCGAACCGCTCCCCGGTTGGCGTCGCGGTGTACACGCTGGTGGCGATCGGCGTGGTCGTCGCCGTCGGCCTCGGCGCGTGGTGGTTCGGCTCCGGGATGTACGGCGAGGTCCCGGAGATTGTCGTCCCCGCCTAAAAGTCGATATCGACTTTTAGGGCGGCGGCCGGAGCAAACCCCCAGGTCACACTTCAGCGGTCGCGATAAAAGTCGATATCGACTTTTAGTACCGCAGCATTTCCGCGACCAAGAACGACAGTTCGAGGGCCTGCTCGGTGTTCAGGCGCGGGTCGCACGCCGACTCGTAGCGGCCCGGCAGGTCGACGTCGGTAATGTCTTGCGCGCCGCCGAGGCACTCGGTGACGTCCTCGCCAGTCAACTCGATGTGGATGCCGCCAGGGTGCGTGCCAAGTTCGCGGTGCACCTCGAAGAAGCCCTGCACCTCGTCGATGATCTTGTCGAAGTGGCGGGTCTTGTACCCGTTCGACGAGGTGAACGTGTTGCCGTGCATCGGGTCGGACTGCCAGACCACCTTGTGGCCGGACGCCTCGACAGCCTTGACAATGCCGGGCAGCACATCGCGGACCTTGTCCTGCCCCATGCGGATGACCATGGTGAGTCGTCCCGGCTCGCGGTTCGGGTCCAGCTTCTCGGCGTAGGCGACGGCTTCCTCCGGCGTCGTTGTCGGGCCCAGCTTGATGCCGATCGGGTTGTTGATCAGGGCCGCGAAGTTGACGTGGAAGTCGTCGATACCGCGGGTGCGCTCGCCGATCCAGAGCTGGTGGGCAGACAGGTCGTAAAGCTTCGTCTCGCCTTGCGAGTCGGTGGCCAGGCGCAGCATGGCGCGCTCGTAGTCCACCAGCAGCGCCTCGTGGGAGGCGTACACGTTGGAGGTGCGCAGGTTGTTGTCACTCACCCCGCAGGCGTCCATGAACGCGAGCGACCGGGAGATCTCGCGGCCGAGTGCCTCGTAGCGCGCGCCCGCCGGCGAGTTGGAGACGAACTCGCGGTTCCAATTGTTGATGTTGTGCAGATCCGCCGTGCCGGACGAGGTCAGCGCGCGCACGAGGTTCATCGCAGCCGACGAGTTCGCGTACGCACGGACCATGCGGGCCGGGTCGTGGCGGCGCGACTCTTCCGTTGGCTCGACGCCGTTGACGATGTCGCCGCGGTAGTTCGGCAGGCCGTTGCCGTCCATGTCGGAGGAACGCGGCTTCGCGTACTGGCCGGCGATTCGCGCCAGCTTCACCACTGGCATTGACGCTCCGTAGGTCAGCACCGCTGCCATCTGCAGCAGGGTGCGCACGTTGGCGCGGATGTGCGGCTCGGTGTTGGACTCGAAGGTCTCGGCACAGTCGCCGCCCTGCAGCATGAACGCCTTGCCGTTTGCTACATCGGCGAGGTGACGCTTGAGGTCCTCGACCTCGGGTGCGAGCACGACTGGCGGCACGGATTCGAGGATCTTGCGCACGTACTGCGCTTGGGTGGGGTCCCAGGAAGGTTGCTGCTTCGCGTCGCGGGAGATCGCGTCCTGAAACTGCTCGTTAATATCACCCGGAAGCGGGGGCAGATCGGGCAGTACGTCTTTGGGGATATCAATTGTCCAACTCACCGTTCCAGTTTTAGCACGGATTGTTGGTTCGGTACAGGGTTTCTAACCTGCAATTTCTCACGAGACGGTTATTTCGTCTCACGATCTGGATACAGCGCCGTCCCGCCCCAAGGGAAGCGCCTCGTGGCAGGCACGGAACTTCCTCAGGTTGTGGCGGGCGTCGACAAGCGCGTCGTGGTTGCCGTCCGGAATCTTCGGCAGCCGCGGCTTACCCGCCATCTGCCAGTACTGCTTCAACTCGCGCGTGTACCGCGGCATGGATTTCGGCAGACCGGACATGTCGCCCCACAATTGGGCCAGCACCACATGGTCGTAGGCGCCGACCCAGGCCCACAGCTCCGGCTTTGTCTCGCCGGAGGTGAGGAAGTCGTAGACCTCGGTGCGGATCCGGTCGAGCGGCTTCCACGCCGGGTGGGTCTTCGCCGGCAGCTTCGACAGCACATGCGCGCGCACCCACGCGTTCGCGCGTGATGCGTCGAACTCGTTGGACACGGCGTAGTACTCGTGCCCGTCCTCGTCGACGATGCCGATGGAGACCAGTTCGATGGTCTGGCCGTCCTCGATGAACTCCGTGTCGTAGAAGAACCGCACCCTACTGACGCTCCTCAGCCCGAATGTCCTCGAGCATTTCGCGTCTCGACGGCCCCTTGTCGGCGCCTCGGCGCGGCCAGAACATCACGGCGGCCACGGCGAGCACGGCGAGCGGACCGGCGAGTTTCGGGTACCACCCTTGCTCCGAGGCGACGAGGTAGACCGCGACGACAAGGCACACGAGGCCGACACGGATGAGCAGCGGTTTATTCACAGCGACGACTCCTTCGGCTCCGCGCCGGCGGGGTATGCGCCGGTTTCCGCGAGCGTTTTCTTCACGTCTGAGGCGTAGACATCGACATAGTCGACACCGACCAGCTCGGCGAGGTGCCGCATGCAGTAGTCGGTAAATGGGCGCATGACCTCGCGCGAGTCCGGGTCGTAGCCGTTGTCGGCCGCCCACGCGTGCGGGTCGATCTGTTTCGAGATCTTGATCTCCACCTTCACAGGGCGCGGGATCGTCGTGCCGATCGGGTTGGCCTTGCCCGAGCCGATCATACCGACGAGGATCACCGGTTGGCCCGTCGCCATAGCGATGCGTGCCATGCCGGTGCGCCCCTTATACACCCGGCCGTCCGGCGAACGGGTGCCCTCCGGGTAGATACCGAACAGGTCGCCGCGCGCCAGCACCGACTCGGCGGCGTCCTGGAGTGTGTCGCCGGCGTCCTTCGAACTGCGGTCGACGGGGATCTGGCCCACCGAGGAAAAGAAGAATTTCTGGATCCGCCCGGAGATGCCGGTGCCGGTGAAGTACTCCTTCTTCGCTGGGAAGGTCAGCTGCCTGCGCACCATCAACGGCAGGTAGAACGAGTCCATCACCGCCTGGTGGTTGGAGACCAGGATCGCGGCGCCCTCGTCGGGGATGTTGTCCGCGCCGTGGATGCGCGGGCGGTTCCAGACCAGAAGCGGCGGGCCCAAGATGGCCTTAAACAGCGAATACCACTTGTTTTGCATCAGTTCTCCGTCTTTATCGCAGCTGGCGGGCCAAATCAGCGACACCGATCATACCCGCCTGAGCCCCCAGCTCCGCGCAGACCACCTCGGGCAGCGGGCGGTAGCCGGCGCCGACGATGTTGGATGACATCGATGCCTTAGCGTCGTCGAGAAACAGGTCCGCGTCCTCGCTGACGCCTCCGCCGAGCACGATGAGCGACGGGTCGAGAATGTCGGACACCATTGCCAGGCCGCGCCCGAGCCACGCGGAGAAACTGTCCAACGCCGCCAGCCCCAGCTCGTCGCCGTCGCGAGCGCCCGCCATGATGTCGTGGCCGCTCGCCCGCTTTTCGACGACCGCACGGTACAGCTCCGACCCCCTGTAGCCACCGTTGCCCGCGATCTCGATGGCGCAATCGACCAGGGACGTGCCGGACGCGTAGCGTTCGAGACATCCCTGCTTGCCGCACGAGCACACGCGCCCGCCCGGCACGACGGTGATGTGGCCGAACTCGGGTGCGGTGCCGAACGCGCCGCGGTAAATCTCGCCGTTGTTCATCAGTGTTGCGCCGATGCCGGTGCCGACGGCGAAAAACACCCACGTCTCGGCATCGCGCGCCGCCCCGAATCTGTACTCGCCCCAGGCCGCGGCGTTCGCGTCATGCTCGAGGCGCACGGGCAACCCGAGCGCGTCTTGCAGGTCGCGCCGCACTGGTTGGTCGTCCCGCCACGCTAAGTGCGGGGCGAAGCGCACGATCTCGCACTCGGGGTCGAGGAAGCCCGCCACGGCCACGCCGACGGCGTCGATGTCGTAGTTCCGACGCAGCCCGCCGACCATCTCCACGATGGTGCGGGTCAGCCCGTCGCCGTCGTGCGGGGTGCGGGTGCTCACCGAGTCGAGGATTGACCCGTCCGGTGCCACCACCGACGCGCGGGCGTTGGTGCCGCCGATGTCGAAGCCGACTGTCAGTGGCCCTACTCCTCGTTGCGTTGTCATAAGCGCACAGCTTATGCCCCACACATGCGCGGGCACTAACCCGTCAGCGCGCCGTACAGCCGGTCGCCGAGGACATCCCAGGAAAACGCCTGTTGGACGTGGGCTCTGCCGGCGTGGAGGGTGTCGTCGTCAAGCAACCGCACGATAGCGGAGGCGACGGCGGCGGTGTCGCGCCCGTCGACGACGATGCCCGTGCCATCTGTCACCGTCTCCGGTGCGCCGCCCGACTGGCCGGCGACGACCGGCACCCCGCAGGCCTGCGCCTCGAGGTAGACGATGCCGAGCCCCTCCACGTCCAAACCGCCGAGGCGGGTGCGCGCTGGCATGGCGAACACGTCGGCGGCGGCGACGATGTCGCGCAACGTCTCGCGCGGCACCCGGCCCGTGAATGCCACCCCGGGCACCGCAGCGGCGAGGCGCCTCAACCGCGCCTCGTACGGCCCCTCCCCCACGATGACTAAATGAGCACCTGACGCATATCGACGAATCCCCGGCAGCGCACCGATCAACACGTCCTGTCCCTTGCGCGCGACCAGGCGCGACGAGCACACCACCAGCGGCGCGTCACCCACGCCAAGCCACTCGCGCGTTGCGGCGCGCCCGGCCGCGGTGGCGGGTGCGAAGAAATCAGTGTCCACGCCGGAGGGCAGATTGACGTACTCGAGTCCGTCGCCGATCACGGGGCGAAGCCGGTCGATGGTGTAGCGCGAGATGTACGTGACCACATCCGCGTGGCGCCCGATCTGGCGCAGCACCCCGCGTGCGACTGGCAACTTCGCCCAGCCGACCTCGTGGCCGTGGGTGG
Organism: Corynebacterium lujinxingii; assembly: GCF_014490555.1. NCBI lineage: Bacteria > Bacillati > Actinomycetota > Actinomycetes > Mycobacteriales > Corynebacteriaceae > Corynebacterium > Corynebacterium lujinxingii. The sequence goes on from NZ_CP061032.1 coordinate 1,621,323, forward strand.
TGGCCACAACACGTCGCGCGCCGGCTTGCTTCGCTGCTTTGCCCATGACGGCAAGCGGTGCGGCCGCACCAAACCACACGGTGTCGATGCCGCGTTCCTTGATGATGCGCACCATTTCGCGTTTCAGTGCGGGTGTAGGCAGCATGACCTTGCGTGGGTACCGGATCACCTCGTAAGGCTGCGCCGCATCCCATGCCCGTACCACTTCGGCGTTTTGCACGGAGGCGAGCACCACGATGGTGCCTGCGCCTCCGCGGCGGACGACCTCGTCGACAAAGTCCCGTAAATACGACTGAATCCCGCCGACAGTCGGCGGGAAGTCGTTGGTTACCAGCAGGGTGGTCATGTCTTCGCTAGTAGCGCACGGCCCCCTGGATCGGCATCGAGTTCGCCGGCACCACCTGGACCGGGATGCCGTAGTCCGAGGAATGCACCACCATGCCATCGCCGATGTACATGCCCACGTGCGTTACGCCCGGGTAATAGCCGATGATGTCGCCCGGCTGCAGCGCGTCCAGCGACACCGGGGTGCCACCGGCCAACTGTGCCTGGGAGGTGCGCGGAATGCCGATGCCGTTCTGCGCGTAGGCCCACACCATCAGGCCGGAACAGTCAAATGCATCCGGGCCAGCCGAACCCCAGCCGTACGGCTTGCCCAGTTGCGCCATCGCCGCGGCCACAACGCCGGAGTCCACGCCCGGCAGATCTGCGCCGCTGACGGGGTTGTCCTTAGTGATCCAGCGCTGGCGGTCCTCTTCACTCAGGGCGTCGACACGCGCTTCGATGTCTTCGACCTTGCGGTCCAGGTCCTCGCGCTCACGCTCCAGCTTCTTGCGCTGGTTCTGCAGTTCATTGCGCACGTGGTGGGCCTCGGCCACGGCAATGTTGGCGGAGTTCGACTTCTCGGCAGCTGCACGGTTGGCGTTTTCGAGATCGCTCAGAGCCTGTTGCGACTTCCGGGTCAGCGCACCGAGGTACGCCGAACGGTCAATCGCTTCCTGCGGGTTGCCGGAGTCGAGCGTGGTCAAAATCGCCTCGGACTTCGGTATGCGGTAGCGAGACTGCGCAATATCCCCGACGTTTTTCCGTTTCGCATCGCTGACCGTCTGGATATCAGCGAGTTCGCGTTTCGCATCAGCGGCACGTTTGCTCGCGTCGTCGACCTTGCTCTCGGAGGCGGCGATCTTGTCCTCCAGGCCCTTGATCTCCTCGGCCTTCGCGGTGGCCTCGTGGGAGATTTCTTCCATCTCGTCGATCAGCGCATCGATGTCATCGGCGTGCGCCGGGACAATACCGCTGGACAGGACGGCGCCGGCAGCGACAGCTGCGGCCCACTTCCCAGAGTGGGAACGTCGGGATGTTTTCGAATGCTTACCCACGGTCAAAACCTCTTCGCGCTAGGTGTGAGAACAAGAAAACTATAGCGGGTGGAGGGGTCGTCGCCAAGCAATATGCCCATGCTTCCCTCCAGGTCGTAACAGGTGTGACTGGCGTGACCTAAGTGCTCCGAAATGCGAAACGCCCCGACCCGCGCGAGGCGGAACCGGGGCACGATGTGGATGCGCTTAGAAGCGGACCACGGAGTGGATCGGCATCATGTGCAGATCGCGGTAACCCACCGGGATACCGGAGTTCAGCGCGTCGATGATCTGGCCGTTGCCGGCGTAGATCGCGACGTGGGATGCGCCGCCGTAGTACACGACGATGTCGCCCGGCTGGATGTTGGACAGCGAAACCTGCTGGCCGGAGTACGCCTGGGACTGAGAGGTACGCGGGATGGACTTGCCGGCCTGCGCGTAAACCCAGGAGGTGAAGCCGGAGCAGTCGAAGGCATTCGGGCCAGCTGCGCCGTAGACGTACGGGGAGCCGATCTTGGACTGCGCGATGGACACGACGCGCTCGCCGAAAGACGGCTGCGGCTTCGGAGCCGGCTTCGGCTTCGGCGCAGCGGCCGGTGCGGAGTAGCTGGTCGCTGCCTGAGCCGGCAGAACCTGCTTCTCGACGTTCGCGATGAAGTCATTGAAGCCCGGGACGTTGTTCACGCCCGGCAGCGCCTTAACGCGTGCGATCGCTGCGCGGACATCGCCGTCCGCAGAAGCACCCTTGAGGGACGGGACCCACGCGTCGATGCCCGGGATGGCTGCGATGCCCGGAACGGTCTCGATACCCGGGACCTGAACTGCGATCGGGGTGTTGGGGACGCGGACCTCTGCTGCGGAGGCGGCGGCCGGCGCGATGAGCGCAGCGCCAGCTGCGAGAGCGGTGGTTGCCGCTGCAGCGCGTGCTGCGGTGTTGGTCTGGCGACGGTGCTTTGCCACTTTAGGTTTCTCCATATCTTCTCTTCGCCAACCGGGTTAGCTGTCGGGCGGGGTGTTGAGAATTAGCCCTTGGCCGAATCGGCCACACGCCCCACGGGAGGAAGGCCTCCGCTGCGGTTCCCCGGTCCCCTATCGGCCTCGAACGCGCTGTGCGATCTCCGCGTCTGGGTTACGGCTCATATGTTGTTTTCGATCCATGCTTCCAACGGCTGTTGTCGCAATGTCTCGAACAGGTTACGAAACGGCAACGAAGGTGTCCAACCAACACGCCGTTACAAATCCGTTATCAACAAATCGTTGTTGAATCAGTGGCCATTTCCTTGACGACGACACACGCGTGCTCCACGACATATGCCGCCGTTTACACATCGCTACCTGGGCCTTTGTCGACCAGCGCAAACGATCGCACCGGGACGTAAAACTAGAGGCAGCCCCAAAGGGTTACTCTCTGTGACCTTCCACACACCGCCTTGGTAACCAGTTTGTTACAAAGCAAAACGCCCTTTCCCGGCGTCCGGGAAAGGGCGTTCGCGACCGCTATTTACTCAGCGTTGTCGTGCGTGGCGTCGCGGTCGGAGCGGTCCTTCGTGGCCTCGAGCGCGCGCAGCGTCTCGACGGCCTCGTGGTGCTTCTGCTCCTCTGCGTCGCGGACACGCTCGGTGACACCGAGCTCTGCCGGCGAGAACTTGCCGATGGTCTCGGAGTCTGCGAAACCGAGCTGGTTCATCTGCTTCGGCACACGGGCACCCGCGTACTCGAGCGGCTCCGGGTGGCCGTCTGCGTCCACCGGGCCGAGCGGCTGGTGAATCTCGACGAACGCACCGTTCGGCAGGCGCTTGATCACACCGGTCTCGATGCCGTGCTCCAGCACCTCACGGTCGGAGCGCTGCAGGCCAATGCAGAGACGGTAGGTGATGAAGAACGCCAGCGGCGGCAGAACGATGAGGCCGATGCGGCCAAACCACGTCATCGCGTTCAGCGAAATCTGGAAGAAGTGCGCCACGTGGTCGTTACCACCCGAGATGGTCAGCAGTAGGAAGAAGACAAGGCCCATGACGCCGATACCGGTGCGCACCGGAACGTCACGCGGACGCTGCAGCAGGTTGTGGTGCGCGTCGTCGCCAGTGATCTTCTTCTCGATGAACGGGTAGGTAAACAGCAGAACGACCAGCAGGCCACACAGCAGGGCAACCCAGAAGGCGCCCGGGATGGTGTAGTTGCCGATGTAGAGCTCCCACGCCGGCATGACACGCGCCGCACCGTCGGTCCAAAGCATGTAGATGTCCGGCTGGGAACCAGCAGAGACCTGCGACGGGTTGTACGGGCCAATGTTCCAGATGCCGTTGATGGTGGTCAGACCAGCCATCGCAGCGAGCACTGCGAACACGAACATCATGTAGCCGATTGCCTCGGTAGCGAACACCGGCATGATGCGAACACCGACAACGTTGTTCTCGGTGCGGCCCGGGCCCGGGAACTGGGTGTGCTTCTGGAACCAGACGAGCAGCAGGTGAGCTGCGATCAGCGCGAGGATGATGCCCGGCAGGATCAGCACGTGCAGGATGTAGAAACGATCCAGCATGAGATCCGACGGGAAGTCGCCGCCGAAGATCGCCCAGTGCAGCCAGGTACCGATGATCGGCAGACCCAGGATGATCGCGGACATAATGCGCAGACCGACGCCGGAGAGCAGGTCGTCCGGCAGGGAGTAACCCATAAAGCCCTCGATCATGCCGAGCAGCACCAGGGTGACACCGATGAGCCAGTTCGCCTCACGCGGGCGACGGAACGCGCCGGTGAAGAAGATGCGCATCATGTGCGCGAACATGGCCATCATGAACATCAGTGCAGCCCAGTGGTGCATCTGACGAACGAAGAGGCCGCCGCGCACGTCGAAGGAAATATCAAGCGCGGTTGCGTAAGCGCGAGACATCTCCACACCGTTGAGCGGCAAGTAGGCGCCGTCGTAAATCACCTTGGTGATCGACGGGTCAAAGAACAAGGCCAAGTAGACACCGGTCAGCAGCAGGATGATGAAGCTGTACAGCGCCATCTCACCGAGCATGAACGACCAGTGGGTCGGGAAGACCTTGTTGAGCTGCGGGCGCAGCACGCCCGCGATCGTGTAGCGGGAATCCGCGTTGTCCGCGGCTTGTGCAAGTTTCGTACTCATTAGGACTGACGCTCCCAGAATGCCGGGCCGACGGGCTCAATGAAGTTCCCGTTGGCGATGAGGTAACCGTCTTCGTCAACCGTCACAGGAAGCTGCGGCAGAGCACGGGCGGCCGGACCGAAGATCGGCTTGCCGTACTGCAGGGCATCGAACTGCGACTGGTGGCACGGGCACAGGATGCGGTTGGTCTGAGCCTCGTACAGCGAGGTCGGGCAACCGATGTGCGTGCAAATCTTGGAGTAGGCGTAGTAATCGCCGTAGTGGAAATCTTCCTGACCTTCACGCTCGACGACGCGCTTGGCGTCCTGCGAGCGCAGGCGGATGAGCATGACCGAGTTACGCGGGCCGTGGATCGAGTGCATGTGGTTCTCGTACACGTCGCGCTTCGGGTCGTACTCCGCGCCGTCGTTGACGTCCTCCGGGTAAAGCGGGAAGACAGTCTCCATGGCGGCGGCTGCGAGGTCCTCGGGACGCATACGCACCAGGCGGGACACGCCAGCGGTGCTGTAGTGCGAGCCGGCCTCCCCCTTGTGCAGCTCGGCGATCGCGCCGGTGTCGCGGCCCAGGTAGACCTTCACGCCCTTGTCCTGGATGGTCCAGCCGTGGGTCCACAGGGTGCCGTCACCGTGGTAGTCCAGCTCGTGACGGACCTTCCACGGGTTCTTGATCATGCCGCCCAGCGGCGCAATGACCATGAGGCCGGTGAGCACGCCGGCGGTGCCGAGCAGACCCTTCAGGGCTTTGCGACGACCAAGCGTCGAAGTCTCCCACGCGTCGTTCAGCAGCGCGGTGGTCGTGCGGCGGTCAAGCTCGCTGGAGCGGCCGTCGTGGCGACGCTGCACCGCGATCTCTTCCGGCACGAACTTCTTGACGTACTGGACGATGGACACGCCGAGGGAGCAGAACGCCAACGCGGCGGTCAGGCCCAGCAGCGGGGTGTAAAGGGTGTAAACAAACAGGCCCTCGTCGCCGTGGAACTTCGGGTGCCACGGCCAGAACAGGTAAACGCCGAGGAACGCGATTGCAGACAGAACGGCCAGGGTCAGCCAGATCTTGATGCCGCGCTCTGCGGACTTCTCGCGGGGATCGCCCTCGACCGGGAAGCGCTCCTTGCGGTAGGCGACGGTGACGTCGTCAAGCTCCGTGCCAAGTGCGGCGAGCTCCGCATTGTTCATGCGGTCTAGCTCTTCAGTCGTGTAATTCTTCTTCACTTCACTCATGAACGGGATCCAATCCACATAGCAACGGCGGCGACCAGGGAAATACCGATCATCCACATCGCCATACCTTCAGAAACCGGGCCGAGGCCACCGAGGGACCAGCCACTCGGCGACGGGGTTTCCTTCGTCGACTTGATGAAGGCGATGATGTCCTTCTTCTCGTCGGCGGAGAGCTGGCGGTCGGAGAACTTCGGCATGTTCTGCGGGCCGGTCAGCATGGCCTGGTAGATCTCCTGCTCATTGGCAGGATCAAGGTGAGGCGCATACTTACCGGAGGACAGCGAGCCGCCGCGGCCGGTGAAGTTGTGGCAGGACGCGCAGTTCAAGCGGAACAGTTCGCCACCGCGGGCGACGTCCTCAGCCTGGATCTGACCGTCGTAGTTCTTGCCGCGGAGCTCTTCCTTGGCCACTTCGCCCTTGTCGTTGTACACGATCTCCGGGCCGCCACCGTTCGCTGCGACGTACGCAGCGAGTGCGAGGGCCTGGTTCTCGGTGTAACGCGGGCGCTTGCGCTCGGCCTGCGCGTCGTTGGACATCATCGGCATACGGCCGGAGTTGACCTGGAAGTACACGGCGCCTTCGCCGGTACCAATCAGCGACGGACCGCGGTCCGCGACGCCCTGCAGGTTCGCGCCGTGGCACGTGATGCAGGCAACGTCGTAAATCTCCTTGCCCTCTTGGACGAGGGCCTGGTCGTCACGCTGTGCGGTGGCCACCTGAGCGTTCGGGGTCAGCGCAGAAGCGAGCAGACCCGCGCCGGACAAGCCCAGCGTCAACGCAGCGGCACCAGCAAGGGTGCGCTGCGTCTTCCGTGCGCGACGCTTCTTGTTTGGTGAGTTTTCCATTTTGTTCCTTATTTACGAGTTTTCAGAACACATCTGCTACCCGGGGTTCCCCGGGGTGTGGGCTACTGGACGAGGTACAGGGTGATGAACACGCCGACCCAGATCGCGTCGACGAAGTGCCAGTAGTACGAAACCACCATGGCGGCAGTTGCCTGCGCCGGGGTGAACTTCGACTTGGACACTCGCATCAGAACGATGATGAACGCGATGATGCCCGCGGTCACGTGCGCCATGTGGAAGCCGGTGATGATGTACACCACCGAGCCGAAGACGGAGGACTGCGGCGTTACGCCGGCCGTAACCATCTCGGTCCACTCGAAGGCCACGAGGCCGAGGAAGATGACGCCCAGCACAACGGTCACGGTGAACCACTTGCGCAGGCCGAAGACATCACCTCGTTCTGCAGCGAACACGCCGAACTGAGAGGTGAACGAGGAAGCAATCAGGACGACGGTGATGATGCCACCGAACAGGACGTTCAGGTGGGCCGTCTGATTGCTCCAGTCACCTGCGGCGAGGCCGTTTGCGCGCGACGTAAAGTACATCGCGAACAAGCCGGCGAAGAACATGAGCTCTTGGGCGAGGAACGCGATCGTTCCGACGCTGACCATGTTTGGCCGGTTCAGCGCCGGAAGGCGATTCTGCGGGCTCGCCGTATTTGGGTTTGAAATTGCGGTCGTCACGGATGCGATTATCCCCTATTTGTCCCTGATATTCATCTCACTCACCCCCGCCTTTTCCCTGTGAACGCGCGCTCAACCTGCGCAGTTCACAAACAAAGGTGTACGCAAAAACTTTTTTGAAATTGCGGGAACTTTTTCACCCTCACATCCGACACTTATCGACGCAGGTCATTGCGTCGTCTCACAACTCCGCCCGATTTCGGTCGTCATTTCAATCACCGAAACCGCGCGTTTGAAGCGACGCTCACCGCGTCAGAATAGTTCCCGGATGTGGCCGAACTCACACCGCCAGCCGTCCCCCGCTTCGGACCTAAACTTTCGATTGACCCCCGGCCCATTTGCACACGAAAACGCCCCCTCCGGGATGTTCCGGAAGGGGCGTTCTCGGCTGCACCCCGGGAAGGTCACGGGGTTTCGTCACTTAGTGCTTTTCCTTGGGGATGCCGTACTGCAGGTTGAGCTGTGCGGTAGCCCAGATCAGCATGATCGCGCCGAAGGCGATCAGCCAGAGCTGCCAGAAGGCGATGCCGAGGCCGAGGAAGCAGATCGCGGCAGCCATCGTGAACGGCCAGATCGAGCTCGGCGAGAAGAAGCCCAGCACGCCAGCGCCGTCTTCAATCTCGGCTTCCTCCCAGTCCTCGGGGAGGACGTCCTGGCGGGCCTCAGTGATGTTGAGGTAGCCGCCGAGCATGAAGGAGAACACCGCTGCGAGCACGAGGCCCACGGCGCCAATCCACTCGACGCCGAAGAGGTAGGCGTCCTCGCCGATCCACGCCGTTGCGAGGATGTAGAACACTGCCATCAGGGCAAGGAATGTGCCAATGGCGTAGAAAACTTTTGAACCGGTTCCCATGGCTACGTTCTCTCTTTCTTAAACGGTCGCGTTCGGATCGACGGTGTTGTTGCCGTCGCGCGAACCGTCGCGCTCGGTAACAAACGGGCGGGTGGAGGTTGCGTACGGTGCCTCACCAATGGAGCTGAGCGCCTCAGAGTTCGGGGCCTCCGGGTTCTGGCGGCGGTACTCGATGTACTGCTCGAACTTCTCCGGGCTCACGGCACGGACCTCGAAGTTCATCATCGCGTGGTAGGTACCGCACATCTCGGCACAGCGGCCGACGAATGCGCCCTCTTCCTCAATACGCTCGATCTGGAACTCACGCTGCTGCTGGTTGTTCTCCGGGTGCGCGTAGACGTCGCGCTTGAACAGGAACTCCGGAACCCAGAACGCGTGGTTCACGTCGCCGGAGGCCAGACGGAACGCGATCGGGGTGTCGGTCGGCAGCACGAGCACCGGAACCTCTTCGGTGGAACCGACGGTCTCGATCTCGTTGAAGTTGAGGTAGGACAGGTCACCCATCGAGGAGCCGTGGATCGGGTTCGCGTTGTGCATGTCCTCCGGATCCGTCTTAGTCTTCTCGGCGATGGCCTGACGCTCGGCGTCCAAGCCGTCGTAGTCCTGGCCGTTGGCGGTCAGGTCGCCTGCCACCTCGGCGTAGCCGAACTTCCAGTTCCACTGGTAGCCGGTGACGTCGACGGTAACCTTCGGGTCCTTATCCAGCGCCGTGGTGCGCGTCTGGGCCTGGACGGTGAAGAAGAACAGGACCATCACGATGATGATCGGGAGAATCGTCAGGCCGAGCTCGAGCGGCACGTTGTACTGCAGCTGCTTCGGGAATTCGCCTGCACCCTGCTTCGTGCGGGCCTTGTGGTTCCACCGCACGATGGACATGAGGAACAGGCCCCACATAATGATGCCGATGATCCAGGCCGCGACCCAGACCCACACCCAGAAGTTGTACATCTGGGTACCTTCCGGGGTGACCGGGTCCGGCCAGCCCATGTCGAGGATGCGCGCGACCGACTCCGGGGGTGCAACGTCGCAGCCCGTCAGCGCAAAGCTTCCGAGGAGCAGCGAACCGGCGACGGCAGCCTTCTTGGCGAATCCGCGCTTAACTTCCTTTTCCACGTGTGTTTGCCTTCCTGTCCACACTAGAACCATCGAATGCCCATGCCGATGGCAGAACATTCCTACGGGGCCAGAATAGTTCAAACAGTTCTCCCCCACTCAATCCCGGAGCCATTCACGCTTCTCGACGACCCCCTGCACCCCAGCCCTTCGCCCCGACGCCTTAATCAGCCCCGCTTACTGGGCATTACGTTCCACTTCGGAGTGGGCCCAAGTGTCGCACGTGTGGAGCCCGTAATTCTTCATCCATTAGTTGGCCCCCTTATGGGGCACGGCAAAAGATGGACACCCCGCACCGTGCGCGGTTCACGGGTTTTCGGACCAAAACCCTATTGTTGAGATGGACGTTACGGTGCCGCGCGCGTGAGCGCCGGCGCACCTTATATATAGGAGAGGTTCTTAAACAGAATGTGCGGCCTTCTTGCCCTGCTGACTGCCCGCGGCGACGCCCCCGAATTCACCGACGCTGTGGGTCGCTCGCTGCAATGCATGTACCACCGCGGTCCGGATGCCGCGGGCACCTGGAACGACGGCGACGCCGTGTTCGGCTTTAACCGGTTGGCGATCATCGATATCGAGCACTCCCACCAGCCGCTGCGCTGGGGACCGGCCGACAATCCGGAACGCTACGCACTGACCTTTAACGGCGAGATCTACAACTACGTCGAGCTGCGCGAAGAGCTCCAGGCCGCCGGCTACGCCTTCAACACCGAGGGCGACGGCGAGCCGATTGTGGTCGGCTACCACCACTGGGGCGCGAACGTGGTCGAGCACCTTCGCGGCATGTTCGCTTTCGTCATCTGGGACACCGAGACGAGGACGATGTTTGCCGCGCGCGACCAGTTCGGTATCAAGCCGCTGTTTTACGCCACCACCGACAAGGGCACTGTGTTCGCCTCCGAGAAGAAGTCGATTCTGGAGATGGCAGACGAGCTCGGTCTAGGCCTGGGCCTTGATCGCCGCGCAATTGAGCACTATGTGGATCTGCAGTACGTGCCGGAGCCGGAAAGCTTGCACGAGGAGATCCGCCGCGTGGAGTCCGGCTGCACGGTGACCATCAAGCCGGGCGGCAAGGTCCACTCCGACCGCTACTTCGAGCCGCATTTCGATTCCCAGCCGGTGCCGAAGGGCAAGGAGCAGGACCTCTACGACAGGATCGCCCGCGCGCTGGAGGGTTCCGTGGAAAAGCACATGCGTGCCGACGTCACCGTCGGATCCTTTCTCTCCGGCGGCATCGATTCCACCGCGATTGCCGCACTGGCGAAGCGCCACAACCCGAATCTTTTGACGTTCACCACCGGTTTCGAGCGCGAGGGGTACTCGGAGGTCGACGTGGCTGCGGAGTCGGCGGAGGCGATCGGTGTGGAGCACATCGTGAAGATCGTCTCCCCCGAGGAGTACGCGGACGCGATCCCGAAGATCATGTGGTACCTCGACGACCCGGTCGCAGACCCATCGCTGGTGCCACTGTTTTTCGTCGCGCAAGAGGCCCGCAAACATGTGAAGGTGGTGCTCTCCGGTGAGGGTGCCGACGAGCTGTTTGGCGGCTACACCATTTACAAAGAACCGCTGTCGCTCGCGCCCTTTGAGAAGCTGCCGAGCGCGCTGAACAAGGGTCTGAATCGGTTGAGCCGCGTCCTGCCGGATGGCATGAAGGGCAAGAGCCTACTCGAGCGCGGTACGACCCCGATGGAGGACCGCTACTACGGCAACGCCCGCTCCTTTAACTTCGATCAGCTCCAGCGTGTGCTGCCGTGGGCGAAGCGCGAGTGGGACCACCGCGAGGTCACAGCGCCGATCTACGCCGCATCCACCGACATGGACCCGGTGGCGCGCATGCAAAACCTCGACCTGTTTACCTGGATGCGCGGCGATATTCTGGTCAAGGCCGACAAGATGAACATGGCGAACTCGCTCGAGCTGCGTGTGCCGTTCTTGGACAAGGAGGTCTTCGAGGTCGCCCAGACGATCCCCTTCGATCAAAAGATCGCGAATGGCACCACCAAGTACGCGCTACGCAAGGCGATGGAGCAGATCGTCCCGCCGCACGTGCTGCACCGCAAGAAGCTGGGCTTCCCGGTTCCGATGCGCCACTGGCTCGCCGGCGACGAGCTCTTCGGCTGGGCGCAGGACACGATCCGCGAGTCGCTTACCGACGACATCTTTGCCAAGGACCAGGTCCTGGAGATGCTCAAGGAGCACCGCGACGGTGTCTCCGACCACTCCCGCCGCCTGTGGACGGTGCTGGCCTTCATGGTCTGGCACGGCATTTTCGTCGAGCACCGCATCGACCCGCAGATCGAGCACAAGGACTACCCGGTCGAGCTCTAGGTAGCGCCTGCACTACCTCAAATGTAGCGCCAGGGGTGTGGTGCCGCGACCCGTGTGCGGGTTGGATGAGATGCATGTCAACAGCACGCAAAGTTCTCCTCACGGTCGGCGGCCTAATGGTCGCGCTCACTCTCGCAGCGGTTACCGCCCTGTATGTCTACGGTCCCACTGCCACCGCCATGTACACCGGCACCGCTCGGTTCTTTGGCACGGACACCCCGAAGCGCTACACCTCTACGGTGCTCGATCTCGCCAGCCAGGGCATCTACGCAGACTCTGCGGAGTTTGCGGAGGCCAGCACCGCTGCTCGAGAAGCCGCGGAGAACGCCGAAACGCTCGACGACATCCGTCCCGCACTCAACAAGGCCGTGCAGGCTGCTGGAGGCAAGCACTCCAAACTGTTCGCGCCAGCCACTGGCGACGATGACGAGGTTGCTGAAACGAAGACTGTCGGCGTGGCGGTCAGTGGCGGCGTCGCGGTTGCGACGGTGCCAAGAGTGGACCGCCACGCCGACGTTCAGGCCTACGCGGACACCCTCACTAGCGGCCTGATCCAAGCCCGGGACGATGGGGTTTGCGGAGTTATCGTGGACCTGCGCGGTAACTACGGTGGCGATATGGGCCCAATGCTCGCGGGGCTCTCACCTCTACTTCCGGACGGTGAGGTGCTCGAATTTGTTACAGCGAGCAGCTCGATGCCGGTCAACGTCAGCGGTAACGCGGTCGACGGCGGAGGGACCGCCCTGGAAACCGCGGGTGGCAAATGGGACGCGCCGACCGCTGTGCTTGTGGACGAATACACCGCCTCGTCCGGTGAGGCAACGATGTTGTCGTTCCGCGGCTTGGAGCACTCGCGCAGCTTCGGTGAACCGACGGCCGGCTATGCCTCGGCCAACATGGTTTACGACTTTCCAGACGGTAGCAACCTGATGCTCACCATCGCGAAGGATCGCGCCCGCACCGGCGAAACGTTCGCGGAGGATCCCATCCGTCCCGATACCGAGGGCGGTGAAGCAGACGCGCTGGCGTGGCTCGCCGAGGAGCATGGCTGCCGGTAACAAGGCAAGAAGAAAGCTCCGCACCGTTGATGGTGCGGAGCTTTCATCGTCGCTAAGCGAACGGCGCTTAGTTGAAGCTGTCGCCGCAGGCGCAGGCGGAACCAGCGTTCGGGTTGTCGATGGTGAAGCCCTGCTGCTCGATGGTGTCGGCAAAGTCGATGGTGGCGCCCATGAGGTACGGAACGCTCATCTTGTCCACGACGAGACGCACGCCGCCAACCTCGTCGGCCTTGTCGCCGTCTAGGTCGCGGTCGTCGAAGTAGAGCTGGTAGCGCAGGCCAGCGCAGCCACCCGGCTGGACAGCGATACGCAGGGAGAGGTCGTTACGGCCCTCCTGGTCCAGCAGCGCCTTCGCCTTGGCGGCCGCGGCCTCGGTCAGGTTCACACCGGTTGCGGAAGTAGGTGCAGTCATTGGGTACTCCTTCGTGCTACGCGTTCGAGTGGCGCCCATGCTACGCGCCTACCCATCACGCCCGGTGTAACAGCTCCGGTGCGCAATGTATTCCCACTGGTTATTGGAATGTCGCGGCAGCCTTGTAGCCTATATGGCGTGAAACTTCCCTGGCAGAAAAATGAAGAGGCGGGCGGCTCGGGCTCGTCGAAAATTGAGCTCCCCGGCCGCGACGATGCACCCGCGGTAGCCGAGCCCGCAGAGAAGCAGTACCCGAAGGGATACACCCCGCCGAAGGGCCGTCCGACTCCGAAGCGTCTAGACCAGGAGATCAAGCGTGGCGTGGTGCGCGACCCGAACGCCGCCAGCCCCGCGCAGATGCGCCAGCGTGAAAAAGAGCTGAAGAAGACCATGTCCAAGGAGGAGTGGAAGGCGCACAAGAAGGAGGTCCGCGCCGAAAACCGCGCTCGCAACCGCGAACTGCAGGCGAAGATGGACTCCGGCGACGAGCGCTACCTCATGGAGCGCGACAAGGGCGAGGTGCGCCGCTTCGTGCGCGACTGGGTGGATTCCCAGCGCTTCTTCAACAACTACGTCATGCCGGTCGCGCTGATCCTGGTCGTCGTGATGTTCCTGGGTACGTGGCTACCGCGTCTGGCTGCTGCCCTTTCCATTGCAACGCTGCTGTTCATCCTCACGATCTTCATCGAAGGCTTCGTCATCGGTTTCCGCGTCAACCGTCGCGTGCGCCAGAAGTTCCCAGACGCCAAGACCGGCTTCAGCCTGGGCATGTACGCGTTCTCGCGCGCGACCCAGCCGCGCAACTGGCGCTCGCCGAAGCCGCAGGTGGCGCTCGGAGAAAAGGTCTAGGCCATGCGTTTTCCCCCGGTTGAGCCGCCGAAGCGCGCCCATGCCCGCGCGGTGGCGGATGCGCTCGCTGGCGCCACGAGCGGCGTCGCACTCGGCAGGCTGGGGGCGCTCGGCGCGTGGGTCGCTTCCGCGCAGGGCCGCGACATGCCGCAGCCGTTCACTCGCGCCCGGTCGATTGTTGTCGCCGGCAACCACGGCATCGCCGCGCGCGGGGTGTCCGCGTGGACATCTGACGCTGCGGAGGCGCAGGCCGAGCAGCTGCGCCGCGGTGCTGGTCCGGCGAGCGCGGCTGCGCGCGTGTCGGGCGCGAGCATCAGGCTTATCGACGACTACTTGGCCACCCCCACCGGCGCCATCGACACCGAGCCGGCGGTCAGCCAGGACGTGTGGGCCGCTGCCCTCGCCGCCGGCGCGGAGATCGCCGACAGTGAGATCGACGCCGGCGCAGACTTGATTATCCCGGGAGACATCGGGGTGGCGAACACGACTGTCGCCGCCGCCGTGTACGGCACGTTCACCCGCACAGAGCCGGTCAACGCAATCGGGCGCGGCTCCGGAATCAACGACGAGGTGTGGAAGGTGAAAGTCGCCGCGATCCGTGACGCGATGTTTCGGGTCCGCGGCTTTCGCAACGACACAGAGCGTGTCTGCGCGGAATTGTCCGGCCCGGATTTGGCGTGTCTGACCGGCATCATCGCCCAGTCCGCGGCACGTCGCACGCCTCTGCTCATCGACAGCACCTACGCGGCTGTGGCCGCATACGTCGCCGAGCGCCTGGCCCCCGGCACGAAGGAATGGATCTTGGCGGCGCAGCTCACCGAGGAACCCGCGCATGCTGGCTGCCTCGAAGCGCTCGGGCTCACACCAGTGCTCACCCTGGATATGAAAACGGGCCAGGGCGCTGGTGCCCTGGCCGCGTTGCCGCAGTTGAACCTCGCCGCCGAGTTGGTCGGCGAGGCGATGGGAAACTAAGCCTCGATCAGCGTGGTGTTCCAGCCGTGGGTGTCCTCCACGTCACCGGTCTGGATGCCGCGCAGGCGCTCGCGCATCGCCATGGTGATCTCGCCGGCCTCACCGCCGTTGATGGTGAATTCGCCGTGCTTGCTCAGCACGCGGCCGACCGGGGTGATCACGGCCGCGGTGCCGCACGCCATGGTCTCGGAGATGGTGCCGTCTTCAGCGCCAGTGCGCCATTCGTCGACAGTGATCTTGCGCTCCTCCACCTCGTAGCCCAAGTCCTTGACCACCTGCAGCAACGACTTGCGAGTGATGCCCGGCAGCAGGGAGCCAGTCAGTTCGGGGGTGATGATCTTCGCGGTCTCGCCCGAGCCTTCGACGAACATGAGGTTCATGCCGCCCATCTCCTCGATGTACTCGCGCTCGCACGCGTCGAGGAATACAACTTGGTCGCAGCCCTTTGCCGCCGCTTCCTGCTGCGCGATGAGCGATGCGGCGTAGTTACCGGCGAACTTCGCGTCGCCGGTGCCGCCCGGGGCCGCGCGCACGTAGTCCTCGGAGATCCAGACGCTGACCGGCTTCACCCCACCGGAGAAGTATGCGCCGGCCGGGGAGGCGATGATGTAGAACGAAAAGTTCGACGATGGCTTCACACCCAGCGTCTTTTCCGTGCCGATCATGAACGGGCGCAGGTACAGCGAAGCTTCGCCGCCCGCCTCGGGGACCCACTTTTCGTCGATGGCCACGATCTGGCGCACCGCTTCCAAAAACAGTTCCTCCGGCAGCTCCGGCATCGCCATGCGCTTGGCGGAGTTGTTCAGGCGCTTCGCGTTCTGCTCGGGGCGAAACGCGGTGATCCGGCCGTCGGCGTGGCGGTAGGCCTTGAGCCCCTCGAAGATGGCCTGGCCGTAGTGGAAGACGTTGGACGCCGGGTCGAGCGAGATCGGCTCGTAGGCGCGGACCTGCGGATTGTGCCAGCCGTCCTCCTCGTTCCACTCGATGGAGACCATGTGGTCGGTGAACTCCTGGCCGAACGCGGGGTCTTTCAGGATCTGCTCGCGTTCCGCGTCGGACGCAGGGTTTTCGGACGGGGTAATTGCAAATTCGAGGTTAGCCATGTGGTCCACGTTACTCGGTGTCTATGTACCCTCGGTAGACAATCCTGTCCGTTTCGCCAGAAAGGTGTTGTTTATGTCGTTCGATGTCTCGCTTCCCGCCCGCGGCACGACCGTCCGCGCGGTCACCGGTTCCGCCCCTGCCGGAGCTGCGGCGTTGGTGCCGGTCGCTTCCGGTGAGGACGGAATCGAGGTGCCGGTGACTCAACTTGCACCGCAAGGTCTTCTGGAGGCGCTCGTCGCTGTCGGCGCGAAGGGCACCACGGGTGAGGTGACGCGCGTGCTTGTCGACGACACCCTCGTCATCACGTTCGGCCTCGGCGACGCCGCCGACATCGACGACGAGGCCGTACGCCGCGCCGTCGGCAACGCCACCCGCACGCTCAACGGCCTGGACAAGGCCACGATCTCCACGGAGTTCGGCGTCCGCCCGGTTGTCGAGGGGCTGCTGCTCGGCGGCTACGTCTACAACGGCCTGAAGTCTGCCGGCGCCACGCTTGATGATGACAACACCGACGCCGAGCTGCCCCAAACCACCGAAGTCACCGTGGTCGGCGCCGACGAAACTGAGTTCGAGCAGGCTGTGGCGATCGCCGAGTCCGTCAATCTCGCCCGCGACTTGGTCAACACCCCGGCGAACTTCCTCTACCCCGAGACCTACGCCGCGGTAATGGGCGAGGTTGCTAAGACCGCGGGCCTGGACATCGAGGTGCTCGACGAAAACGCACTCGAGGAGCAGGGCTTCGGCGGCATTCTTACGGTCGGCCGCGGGTCGTCGAGAAGCCCGCGCCTGGTCCACCTCACCTGGGCGCCCGAGGGTGCGACGAAGAAGGTCGCGCTCGTGGGCAAGGGCATCACCTTCGACACCGGCGGCATCTCGCTCAAGCCAGGCTCCGGCATGGAGGACATGATCTCCGACATGGGCGGCTCCGCAGCGCAGCTCGGCGCCATCGCCGCCGCCGCGCGCCTCAACCTGCCAGCGCGTATCGACGCCTGGCTGCCCCTGGCCGAGAACATGCCCTCCGGCACCGCTACCCGCCCGGGCGATGTGATCACGCACTACGGCGGCATCACCTCCGAGGTGATCAACACCGACGCGGAGGGTCGCCTAGTGCTTGCAGACGCCATCGCCCGCGCCTGCGAGGACAACCCCGACTACCTCGTTGAAACCGCCACCTTGACCGGCGCGCAGCTGGTCGCCCTGGGCAACCGCACCGCCGGCGTGATGGGTTCCGACGAGCTGCGCGACCTCGTGGCCGAGGCCGGCCGCGGCGTCGGCGAACAGGCCTGGGCCATGCCGCTGCTCGAGGAGCAGGAAGATGAGCTCAAGTCCCCCATCGCCGACATCCGCAACACCCATAACGCGCGAACCGGCGGCATGCTCTTCGCCGGGCTCTACCTGTCCCGCTTCATCCCGGAAGACGTCGAGTGGACCCACATCGATGTCGCTGGGCCTGCTTGGAACGGCGGCGGTGCCTGGGGCTACACCCCGAAGCGCGCCACCGGTGCCCCGGTGCGCACCATCGTCGAGACGCTGCAGCAGGTGGCAGCGAAGTAGGGGCGCACCTACAGACTAGGAGTACGGGTTTTCGCCGCGGTCGAACTTGGCGCGGCGTTCGCGCTGCTCTTCCCGTTTGCGCAGGATGCGCTCCTGCTCCATCTTCTTGCGCATGCGGTCGGGGTAGCCTGTCTCCTCGACGTCGTAGAGCATGATACCCAAGTCGTTAGCGACGATGTCGATGCCTTTCGGCCCGCCGATGCGACGTCGGGTGTAGTTTCCCTGCTCGTCGACAAGCACGACCGACATCTCGTTGACCATCGTTTCGGGCTCAACAAAGCCCTCCACAAACGCCCTGCCAGCTACCCATTCGCGCAGGTATTGTGCGTCGTCAGGGCGGATAGTTTCACCCGGGGCCCGCGGCGGTTTGAACGTCGTGGATTTCTTGCCTTTGCCGAACAGGTTGAACACGTTGCACATCATACGGGGCTGGTCGAGAAACTTAGGTCACCCCTTGGCCCACGAGAGTGGCTCGCAACAGGTACGCTCTATTGCGTATAGCTTCCAACGTTTCGATGAGGAGACTTTAAAACATGGCGCACTCAGTTGAGATGCCCGAGCTGGGCGAATCAGTCACCGAAGGCACGATCACCACGTGGCTGAAGGAAGTCGGTGACACTGTCGAGGTCGACGAGCCTCTGCTCGAGGTCTCCACCGACAAGGTCGACACCGAAATCCCGTCCCCCGTTGCCGGCGTGATCCTGGAGATCAAGGCTGAAGAGGATGACACCGTCGAGGTCGGCGATGTCATTGTGGTCATTGGCGACGAAGGCGAGGCACCGGCTTCTTCCGACGACTCCGACAAGGCCGAGAAGGCTGAGGAGAAGGAAGAGGCTCCGAAGAAGGAAGAGAAGAAGTCCTCCGGCTCCGGTTCCGGCGACGCAACCGACGTCGAGATGCCGGAACTGGGCGAGTCCGTCACCGAGGGCACCATCACCACCTGGCTGAAGGAAGTCGGCGACGAGGTCGAGGTCGACGAGCCGCTGCTCGAGGTCTCCACCGACAAGGTCGACACCGAGATCCCGTCCCCGGTTGCGGGCACCCTGATCGAGATCCTCGCTGAGGAGGACGACACGGTTGAGGTCGGCGACGTGATCGCTCGCGTCGGCGACGCTGACGCTGTCGCCGCATCCGATGACGACGAGGACGACGAGCCGGCCGCAGAGGAAGAGCCTGCACCGAAGCAGGAAGAGAAGGCTGCACCGAAGAAGAGCTCGGGCGCTGGCACCAAGGTTGAGATGCCGGAGCTCGGCGAGTCCGTCACCGAGGGAACCATCACGACCTGGCTGAAGGAAGTCGGCGACAGTGTCGAGGTCGACGAGCCGCTGCTCGAGGTCTCCACCGACAAGGTCGACACCGAAATCCCGTCCCCGGTCGAGGGCACCATCCTGGAGATCCTGGCTGAGGAAGACGACACCGTCGAGGTTGGCGATGTCATCGTGATCATCGGCGACGCTGACGCCGCAGCCGAGGCTGAGGAGCCGGCCGAGGAAGAGAAGCCGGCACCGAAGCAGGAAGAGAAGAAGCCGGAGCCGAAGAAGGAGGAAAAGGCCGAGAAGAAGGCTGACTCCAAGAACGCTTCCGCAAAGGTGGATAACGGCGGCAACGTCCCGTACGTCACCCCGCTGGTGCGCAAGCTCGCCGACAAGCACGGCGTCGACCTGAACACCATCGAGGGCACCGGTGTTGGCGGCCGCATCCGCAAGCAGGACGTGCTCGCCGCAGTAGAGGGCGGCGCCCCTGCAGCCGCATCCGCTGCTTCCTCGTCTGCGTCGAAGGAGCAGGCGGAGCAGCCGAAGGGTCCGCGCGCAAACTGGTCCACCAAGTCCGTGGATCCGGCGAAGGCGGAACTTATCGGCACCACCCAGCGTGTGAACCGCATCCGCGAGATCACCGCCGCGAAGATGGTCGAGTCGCTGCAGACCTCCGCGCAGCTCACCCACGTGCAGGAAGTCGATGTCACCCGCATCGCCGAGCTGCGCAAGAAGGTCAAGCCGGCGTTCGTCGAGAAGCACGGCGCCAACATCACCTACCTGGCCTTCTTCATCAAGGCTGCGGCTGAGGCGCTTGTCTCCCACCCGAACGTGAACGCGTCCTACGACGCTGACGCGAAGGAGATCACCTACCACGAGGACGTCAACATCGGTATCGCTGTCGACACCCCGATGGGTCTGCTCGTTCCGGTGATCAAGCAGGTACAGGACATGAACCTCGCGGACATCGCGAAGACGATCACCGACCTGGCCGGCCGCGCACGCGACAAGAAGCTGCGTCCGGACGACCTGACGGGTGCGACCTTCACGGTGACCAACATCGGTTCCGAGGGCGCGCTGCTTGATACGCCGGTGCTCACCCCGCCGCAGGCCGGCATCCTGGGCACGGCCGCGATTGAGAAGCGCCCGGTCATCGTGACTGAGGACGGCATCGACTCCATCGCGATCCGCCAGATGTGCTACCTGCCGTTCACCTACGATCACCAGCTGATCGACGGTGCGGACGCGGGCCGTTTCGTCACCACGATCAAGGACCGCATCGAGCAGGGCGACTTCGAGGCTGACCTCGACATCTAACCCCACCGAGCAAAACCCGGTACTGACAAAACGTCAGTGCCGGGTTTTTGTTGCGTTTACACTGTCAGTATGACTTTCAAATCATTCCGCAACACCACCGACCGTTTCATGCGCGAGGCACTCGGCGGCCTCGTCGCCGCCCACCCACGCGCCGAGTGGCATGACGAGGGGTTCGTGGGGCTTTCGCGTAGCGACGACACCCCCGCCCCGCGCGTCGCCGTCATCTCCGGCGGCGGCTCCGGCCACGAGCCAATGCACGCCGGGTTCATCGGCGAAGGCATGCTCGACGCTGCCTGCCCGGGCCTGGTGTTCACCTCCCCGAACGCGGTGCAGATTGGCGCGGCCACCAAGTGGGCGGACCGCGGCAAGGGCGTGGTGCATGTGGTGAAGAACTACACCGGCGACGTCATGAACTTCACTGTGGCGGCGAACCACGCCGAGGCAGATGTGGAGCAGGTGCTTGTTGACGACGACGTCGCCACCGAAATCGACAGCGGCGATTCGCCGGGCCGGCGCGGCACTGGGGCGACGGTGATCGTCGAGAAGATCGCCGGTGCAGCGGCAGCACGCGGCGACGACCTGAAAACGGTGGCGCGCATCGCCCAGCGCGCCGCTGACGGCTCGCGCAGCATGGCGGTGGCGCTGCAGGCGGGCCACTCCCCGACTAACGACCGCGCGACGTTCGATTTGGAGGACAACCAAATCGAGGTTGGCGTAGGCATCCACGGCGAGCCGGGTGTGGAACGGCGGGATCTGACGGACACGGAGACGTCGGCAAGCGCGCTCGTCGAAGAGCTGCTCGGCGGCATCCTCGGGTCGCTGAACAAGGCAGGCGTCGAGCTGACTGACGCGATGCTGTTTGTCAACGGCCTGGGAGGCACCAGCGAGCTGGAGCTCGACCTCGTGTTCGGCGAGGCGCTCAAGCAGTTGCAGCAGCGCGGCGTGACGGTGCGCCGTGGGATGCGCGGCACGCTGGTGACGTCGCTGAACATGGCAGGTGTTTCCATCACGCTCACCGCACTTGATGACGAACTGACCGAACTCATCGATGCCGACACCGCCGCCCCCGCCTGGCCCGGCATTGTGGCCGACCCGCAATACGCGGACGCGGTGATGGTGGACGACGAAAAGCAGCCGGACGAGGGCGCGGAGAATGCGTGGCTGAGCGCGTTCGTCGATAGGCTCTCGCAATCCTTCGACGACCTGACCGCGCTTGATCGCGAGGCCGGCGACGGCGACTTCGGACAGAACATGGAGGCCGCCTTCGGCGACATCACCACCCCGATCAAGGGGGCGGACGCGGACGTGCTGAACTACTTCGCTCACCGCATGCTCGTGCGCGCCGGCGGCACCTCGGGCGCGGTGCTCGGCACGTTCTTCCGCGCGATGGCCGACGTGTTCGAGGCGGACGGGGTGGATTCCCGTGAGGCGGACGGCGCCACATTCGGTGGCGCGCTCGCGGGCGGTCTTCGCCGCGGCGTGGATGCCATCACCGAGCTCGGCGGCGCCAAGGAGGGCGACAACACGCTGATCGACGCGCTTGCCCCCGCCGCGAAGGCCGCCGACGCCCTCAGCGAGCACGGCACGGTCGACGAAGTGCTGGCGGCGGTGTTC
The DNA here is from genome assembly GCF_014490555.1 of Corynebacterium lujinxingii. Taxonomy (NCBI): domain Bacteria; kingdom Bacillati; phylum Actinomycetota; class Actinomycetes; order Mycobacteriales; family Corynebacteriaceae; genus Corynebacterium; species Corynebacterium lujinxingii. Next base: position 1,642,992 of record NZ_CP061032.1, read on the forward strand.
ACCCCCGCCGTCGAGGGCGCGAAGGCCACACGCGGTATGCAGGCGAAGAAGGGCCGCGCCTCCTACCTTGGCGAAAGCTCGAAGAACGTGCCGGATCCCGGCGCGATCGCGGTGACGTGGCTGTTCGGCGAAGCGGGTGTGAGCGAGTTCTAATAACTCGGTCCGTGCCGGGTGCGCCACCGCTATGCTTGTCCGTGGTCGAAACGCCCCCCGGATAAGGAGTTGAAGTTGGATTACATCTCCCGTCATGTTGGCCCCAACCAGGACGAACAGCAAGTATTGCTGGACGCGCTGGGTTACGAAAGTATCGGCGCGTTAATCGCGGCGGCGGTGCCAGGCGGGATCCTGGCCGACAAACCGCTCGATTTGCCGGTGGCGCTTTCGGAGTACGAAGCGCAGGACCGCCTGCGCGAACTCGCCGGCAAGAACCAGGTGCTGCGCGCTTTTTACGGCCAGGGCTTCAACTCGACGCTCACCCCGCCGGTGATCCGCCGCGGCGTGGTGGAGGATGCGGGCTGGTACACCGCATACACCCCGTACCAGGCGGAGATCTCGCAGGGCCGCCTTGAGGCCCTGCTGAATTTCCAGACGATGGTGCAGGATCTCACCGGTTTGGACATCGCGAACGCGTCGCTTCTCGACGAAGCCTCTGCCGCCGCCGAAGCCGTGGGCCTGATGGCCCGTGTGGTGAAGAAGGGCCGCCGCGTGCTGCTGGATGCCCGCCTGCACCCGCAGGTGATCAACGTGGCCGCGGAGCGCGCCCGCGCGATCGACCTGGAGGTCGAGGTGGTCGACCTCACGGAGGGTGTCGTCGGCGAGGACCTGGTCGGCGCGGTGTTCGCCTACCCGGGCACCGAAGGCGACATCGCGGACCCGCGCCCGGTGATCGAGGCGATCCACGAGCGTGGCGGCCTCGTCGCAGTGGACGCGGACATCCTCGCGCTGACGCTTCTGGAGTCGCCGGGCGAGTTCGGCGCAGACATCGCGATCGGCACCACTCAGCGCTTGGGCGTTCCGCTGTTCTACGGCGGCCCGCACGCCGCCTACATGGCGGTGCGACAGAAGCTACAGCGCCAGATGCCGGGACGTCTGGTGGGCGTGTCCAAGGACGCGGAGGGCTACCCGGCGTACCGCTTGGCGCTGCAGACGCGTGAGCAGCACATCCGCCGCGAGCGCGCTACCTCCAACATCTGCACCGCGCAGGCGCTTTTGGCCGTCACGGCGTCGATGTACGCGGTCTACCACGGCCCGGACGGGCTCAAGGAGATCGCGCAAAACATCCACCAGCGCGCAGCAGACTTCGCAGCCGCGCTGGAGAAGGCCGGTGCGCGCGTGAAGCACGCCGAGTTCTTCGACACTGTCGCGGTTGAGGTTGAGGCGGCGCGTGGGGTCGTCGACAAACTCGCGCAGGCGGGGTACCTCGTTCGCGCGGTCGACGAGACCACCGTGGGCGTCTCGTTCGGCGAGGACACCACCGACGCCGATGTTCAGGCGCTGCTTCAGGGCTTCGGCGCGCAACCGGCCGAGGGCGAGGCGCACCTGCCGGAGGCACTCAAGCGCACCACCGAGTACCTGACGCACGAGACGTTCAACCGCATCCACTCTGAGACGCAGATGATGCGCTACATTCGCGAACTCGGCGATAAGGACCTTGCGCTGGACCGCACAATGATCCCGCTGGGTTCGTGCACGATGAAACTCAACCCCACCGCCGGCTTGGAGGCGATCACCTGGCCGGGCTTCGCCAACGTGCACCCCTACACCCCGGACGAATACACCGCAGGCTGGCGCGAGCTTATCGACGAAATCCGCTCCTGGCTCGTCGAAATCACCGGCTACGCCGAGGTGTCCGTCCAGCCCAACTCCGGCGCGAACGGCGAGCTTGCCGGCCTCTTGGCAATCCGCCGCTACCACGTGGCCAACGGCGACACCGAGCGCGACATTTGCCTTATCCCAGCCTCGGCGCACGGCACGAACGCGGCGTCGGCGACACTGGCGAACCTGCGCGTGGTCGTGGTCAAGACCGCCGACGACGGTTCGATCGACCTGGCTGATCTGGATGAGAAGCTGGCTAAGCACGAGGGCCACGTCGCGGCGATCATGCTCACCTACCCGTCCACGCACGGCGTGTACGAGACCGATGTGCGCGTGGTGTGCGACAAGGTGCACGCGGCCGGCGGGCAGGTCTACATCGACGGCGCCAACATGAACGCGCTGACCGGCATCGCACGCCCGGGCGATTTCGGCGGCGATGTCAGCCACCTGAACCTGCACAAGACGTTCACCATCCCGCACGGCGGCGGTGGCCCAGGTGTCGGCCCGATCGGTGTGGCCGAGCACCTCATCCCGTTCCTGCCATCCAACCCGGACGTGCCGCTGGAGCAGGCCGCGGCTGAGGTCGACGGTGCGGCGGGCGTGCCGGTGGCTTCCACGCTGTACGGATCCGCGGGTGTGCTGCCGATCTCGTGGGCCTACATCGCCATGTCGGGTGCGGACGGGCTGCGCAGCGCCACGGCGCATGCGGTGCTCAACGCGAACTACATCGCCCGTGAACTCGGTGATTCCTTCCCGGTGCTCTACACCGGCAACGACGGGCTCGTCGGCCACGAGTGCATCCTGGACCTGCGTGAACTGACGGACAAGTCCGGTGTCACCGCGGCCGATGTGGCCAAGCGCCTGATCGACTACGGCTTCCACGCCCCCACCCTCGCGTTCCCGGTCGCAGGCACGCTCATGGTGGAGCCGACCGAGTCCGAGGACTTGGCCGAGCTGGACCGCTTCATCGAGGCGATGCGCGCCATCCGCGCGGAGATCCAGGAGATCATCGACGGGGATATCGAGTACGAGAAGTCTGTTGTCCACAACGCGCCGTACACCGCCGAGAGTGTGATCCGCTCCGAGTGGCCGTACGAGTTCTCTCGCGAGAAGGCCGCCTACCCGGTCGCGTCGCTGGTGCACCGCAAGTACTTCCCCCCGGTGCGGCGTATCGACGAAGCCTTCGGCGACCGCAACCTCCAGTGCGCTTGCCCGCCGCCGGAAGCCTTCGACATCGAATCCTAAGGAGACACACCCATGCCACAGACTCCCCTATATGCAAAGCACGAAGCGCTCGACGCGTCGTTTACCGACTTCGGCGGCTGGACCATGCCGCTGAAGTACGCCTCCGAGCTGGAGGAGCACCGCGCAGTCCGCAACGACACCGGCATCTTCGACCTGTCCCACATGGGCGAAATCGACGTCAAGGGCCCGGACGCCGCGGCGTTTTTGGACTACGCGCTGATCTCCAACATGTCCATCCTCAAGGTGGGCAAGGCGAAGTACTCGATGATCGTGGACGATAACGGCGGCATCGTCGACGACCTGATCACCTACCGCTTCGCCGAGGACCACTTCATGGTCGTGCCGAACGCCGCCAATACCAACGCCGTATGGGCCGCGTTCGAGGCGCGCAAGGGCGACTTCGACGTCGAGCTGCGCAATGACTCCGAAAACATCGCGCTCGTCGCTGTCCAGGGCCCGAAGGCGTTGGACGTGCTGAAGCCATTGCTTGACGACGACCCCAGCGCTCTCGAGTACTACTCCGGCAAGTGGATGACGCTGCGCTCGGACGAGGGCAACGTCGACGTGTTTGTCGCCCGCACCGGCTACACCGGCGAGGACGGCTTCGAACTGTTCTGCGCCAACGAGGACGCTGCGAATGTGTGGGACGCCGTGATCGACCACGGCACCGCCTGCGGGTTGGCTGCCCGCGACTCGCTGCGCCTCGAGGCGTCGATGCCGTTGTACGGCCAGGAGCTCACCGCAGACATCACCCCGGTGGAGGCCGGGATGGGCAGGGCGTTTGCGAAGAAGGAGGCGGATTTCGTCGGCAAGCAAGCGCTCACGGGGCGCGAGCCGAGCGTGGTCATCGCGGGGCTCGTCTCCGAACAGCGCCGCGCCGCACGTGCCGGCTCCGAGGTGTTCCTCGCGGGCTCGGACGACAAGATCGGCGTGGTCACCTCCGGCCAGCCGTCGCCGACGCTCGGCCACCCGGTGGCGCTCGCGCACCTGGACCCGGCGCACGCGGAGCCCGGCACGGAAGTTGAAATCGACATCCGCGGACGCCGCTACCCGTTTACTATTGCAACAACCCCGTTTTACACCCGGAAGGACGCATAACCATGGCTTTGAAGCAGGACTTCTACTACTCCGAGGACCACGAGTGGATCAACGCCACCCCCGACACCGCCGCAGGTCAGACCGTGCGCGTGGGCATCACCCACGTCGCCGCTGACCGCCTCGGCGAGGTCGTGTTCGCGGAACTGCCGCAGGTCGGCGACACCGTCACCGCGGGCGAGACCTGCGGCGAGATCGAGTCCACCAAGTCGGTCTCCGACCTGTACTCCCCGGTCACCGGCACCGTCACCGCCGTCAACGAGGACATCGACGGCGCGTACGAGGCCATCAACAACGACCCGTACGGCGAGGGCTGGCTTTTTGAAGTCGAGGTCGAGGAGGTCGGCCCGCTGCTCACCGCCGACGAGTACGCCTCCGCCAACGGGGTGTAAGACCCAACTACGACCGGGACTAGAGTTAGGCGCATGACTGCGCCTCGCGACCCGTTCTTCCCCGCCGAGCAATCCATCCGAGCCTCAGCTGCGCCCATCGACGTGCGCGAGCTGGGGCTCGTGGACTATCAACAGGCTTGGGATCTGCAGGCCGACCTCGCCGCGAAACGCGCCAAGGACAAGATCGGCGACACCATCTTGGTGCTCGAGCACCCCTCCACCTTCACCGCTGGCAAACGCACCCAGCCCGAGGACATGCCGGACGAGTCCTACCCGGTCCCCGTGGTGACGGTGGACCGCGGCGGGCGCATCACGTGGCACGGCGAGGGCCAACTCGTGGTCTATCCGATTATCAAACTCGCCGAGCCGGTGGATGTCGTCGATTATGTGCGCCGCCTGGAAGAAGCGCTCATCCAGACCGTGCGTGCCGCAGGCGTCACCACCGCTGGGCGTGTCGACGGCCGCTCGGGCGTGTGGGTGCCGGCAGAGACAAAAGCAGCGTCTCCGGAGGCGTCGACACGCGAGCGAAAAATCGCCGCGTTGGGTATCCGCATCACCCGCGGAGTGACCATGCATGGACTCAGCCTGAACTGCGACAACACGCTCTCCCACTACGAGCACATTGTCGCCTGCGGCATCGACGACGCGGATGTGACTACCCTGTCGCTGGAACTCGGGCGTGACGTCACGCCCGGGGAGATGGCGGGTCCCGTCGTGCACGAATTGAAGCGTGCGCTCGCGGGCGAATTGGTGGTGGCGGACCACACGTTTGCCACCCGCCCGGACCCGTCGAAGGGTTTGACACGGAAGGTACGGTAGGAAGCGTGACTGTAGCACCAGAAGGCCGCAAGCTGCTGCGCGTTGAGGCGCGCAACTCGCAGACACCCATCGAGAAGAAACCGCGTTGGATCCGCAACTCCGTCAAGACCGGTCCCGAGTACGAGGACATGAAGCAAAAGGTCAAAGGCGCGGACCTGCACACGGTGTGCCAGGAGGCCGGATGCCCGAACATCCACGAGTGCTGGGAGTCGCGTGAGGCAACCTTCCTCATCGGCGGTTCGCGATGCTCGCGCCGCTGCGACTTCTGCGACATCGCCTCCGGCAAGCCGGATCCGCTGGACCGCGACGAGCCACGCCGCGTGGCGGAAGAGGTCCGCAACCTCAAGCTGAACTACTCCACCATCACCGGCGTGACCCGCGACGACCTAGACGACGAGGGCGCCTGGCTCTACGCCGAGGTCGTGCGCAAGATCCACGATCTGAACCCGCACACCGGCGTGGAAAACCTCACCCCGGACTTCTCCGGCAAGCCGGATCTGCTCCAGCAGGTATTCGAGGCCCGCCCGGAGGTCTTCGCCCACAACGTGGAGACTGTCCCGCGCATTTTCAAGCGCATCCGCCCGGCGTTCCGGTACGAGCGCTCCCTGGACGTGATCCGTCAGGCCCGCGACTTCGGTCTGATCACCAAGTCCAACCTCATCCTTGGCATGGGCGAGACCCGTGAGGAAGTCCTCGAAGCGCTGGGCGATTTGGTGGACGCCGGCTGCGACATCATCACCATCACCCAGTACCTGCGCCCGGGTCCGACCTACCACCCGATCGACCGCTGGGTGAAGCCGGAAGAGTTCATCGAGTACCGCGACGCCGCATACGAGATGGGCTTCGGCGCCGTTATGTCCGGCCCGCTGGTGCGCTCGTCGTACCGTGCCGGCAAGCTCTACGTCGAGGCAATGAAGCACCGCGGCCTCGAGCTGCCGGAGAACCTGAAGCACCTCGCGGAGACCTCCCAGGGCGATACCGCCCAGGAGGCGTCGACGCTGCTGCAGAAGTACGGCGCGTCGCAGGACCACCCGGTAGAGACCCGGTAGGCGTCTTTGGTCTGTGTCTTGGCCGTGGCATACAGTTAGGGCCATGGCTAAGACGCAGGACAAGGCAACGGCAAAGGCCGCGAAGAAGGAAACGCGCGCCGCGAAGCGCGCCAAGGGTAAGGCAACGCGCTCGCAGCTCAAACAGGCGTTCGACATCCAACGCAAGCGCGATAAGGCGCTCATCCCGATCATGATCGCCTGCGTGCTCGGCGGAGGCCTGTTGTTCTTCCTGCTCGGCATGTGGTGGGGCTGGAAGTGGTTCTGGCTTGTCATGGGCCTGATCGCTGGCGCTGTGCTCGCGATGTTCATCTTCTCCCGTCGCCTGGAGAAGTCGATGTACGACGAAGTCGGCGACACCCCGGGCGCGGCCGGTTGGACGCTGGAGAACATGCGCAACACGATGGGGATCGTGTGGCTGACCAAGACCGGCGTGCAAGCGAATACCCACATGGACACCGTCCACCGCGTCGTGGGCAACCCCGGTGTGGTGCTCGTCGGCGAGGGCGATCAGAACCGCCTGAAGTCGCTCATGGCCAAGGAGCACAAGCGCGTCGACCGCCTGCTGGCCGGTGTGCCGATCTACGAAGTCTACGCCGGCGAGGGCGAGGGCCAAGTGCGCAACCGCGACCTGCAAAAGCACCTGTTGAAGCTGCCGAAGAACTACCAGAAGAACGAGGTGTACAACCTCTCCGCGAAGTTGGATGCAATGGATTCGCGCCAGCGTCCGGGCCAGATGGCCGGCCTTCCGGGCGGTCCGCTGCCAAAGCAGGCGCAAAACATGTCGGGCATGAACCGCAAAATGCGCCGCATGCAGGAACGCAAGGGCGGTAAGTAGCACGTCCTATACTTAAAGGCTGTGAACACCAATTCTCAGCCCAATCCGGACCTTGCCGCCGGGGCGAACGCGTGTCTTCGCCTCGGCGTTTTACTGTTGTCCTCCGGTGCGGCCGGCTACCGCGTCATCCGGGCCGTGAAACGCTGCGCCCGCTCCCTCGGTTTTGACCGCGCCGACGTCCTCGTCGGTTTCAACACCATCAGTTGCACGTTCCACTACCGCGGCGACTTCCGCACTGCGGTCTCCGACGTCCCGCTACCCGGCGTCAACGCCTCTCGCATTGAGGCGCTGGAGACCTTAAGCCACTCGATGCTGCAGAGTTACCGCACCCCGGCCGAGGTCAACGCGGCGCTGGACGAGATTGTGCAGATCCCCACTCCCCGCTGGGGCTTGGGCATATCGACGATCGCAGCCGGCCTCGCCTGCGCCGGCTTCGCCGTCCTCAACCAGTTCGGCTACCTCGCAGCCGCCTTCGTGTTCGTTGCCGCGGCGCTCGGCCAACTCGCCCGCGTGAAGCTGCACCGCGTCCACTTCAACATGCTCGGTGTGACGATGGCGGCAGCCCTCGTGGCCTCCACGACCTTCCTAATGCTCACGGAACTGATGCCGTCGGGCGAGCAACTCTCGCCAGGCTTTATCGCCGCGGTGCTGTTCCTCATTCCGGGCTTTCCGATGTTTAGCTCGTTTGTGGATTTAGCCCGCTTCGACTTCACCTCCGGCATCCCCAGATTGTTCTTCTCTCTTGAGGTCATCGTGGTGATCATGCTGACCGTCTCAGTGGTCGCGATGATCTCGGATACGCCCGAAGCGGTTGCTCTACCGGTGCCGTTGACATTCGAGTTCCTCGCCGCGGGTGCCGCGGCCAGCTTTGTCAGTGTGGGCTGCTTCGCGCTGCTGTTTAATTCGTCGCGACGCATGGCGCTGATGGCCGCAGGCCTTGGTGCGGTGGCCAATCTTGCCCGGCTGGTGATGATGGGCGCTGGGTTGGTGCCGTTCATCGCGGCGTTTGTGGCGGCGCTGCTCATCGGGCTCGCGGGAGGCTTGATCGGCTCGTGGGCGAACATACCGCGCGTGACGGTGACCATCCCCGCTTCCGTGGTGATGATCCCGGGCACCACGATCTACGCGGCCGCGCACAACTTCGCCGTCGGCGACATCGCCAACGCATTGTCGCGCTTTACCGAGGTGTCGTTCGTGGTCATCTTCATCGGCGGCGGACTTGCAGTCGCCCGCATGCTCACCGACCCGACGTGGGCATTCTTCCGCTATATCGACTTCGACTACGAACTCGAAGGCAAAGAAATGCCGATTAACGACTAGGAACGGATCACGGTCGTGGTGGTGGCGCGGTCGTGCATGCCGCGGCCGTCGGCGTCGACAAGCGCTGCCGGCAGCACGAACCCGGTCAGGATGGTGCGCACCGCGGCGCGCCAGAAGCCGACCGGCGCCTCTTCGTCGACACGCGCCACGCCCATGCCCAACACCGCCATGCCCGGGGTGCGGGCGAACAGCCACCCGCACAGGATGCCGAGCACGATCCACAGCAGGTAGGTCAGGGTGTAGCGGTCGCCGAGGGCGTCGGTGTTGGCCACGATGAGCGATGCCGCGACCGCGCAGATCGCCCAGTCGATAAACACCCCACCCATGCGGCGCATTACCGACGCCTGCGAGCCGGGGCCGTTCTCCGGCATGCCGAGGAATTCGCCGGGATACGACGGCAGGTTGTCCTCCCCGGTGAATTGATTCGGGATTTCAGGGCCGTTTCGCCAGTCAGGTCGTCGATTAGCAGCCATGCTTCACGAGCCTAGCCGTGGACGGGTCTACACTTGTAACTGCTTATGACAGCCAATCGACGAGGAGTACCACCCGTGGCCTTCGACAACATCGAAGACGTTAAGAAATTCATTGCCGACGAGGGGGTGGAATTCGTTGACGTGCGCTTCACCGACGTGCCCGGCATCGAACACCACTTCTCCATCCCGGCGTCGATGTTCGACGAGGAGGTCATGGAAGAAGGTCTCGCGTTCGACGGCTCGTCGATTCGCGGCTTCACGACGATCGAAGAATCCGACATGACCCTCATGCCGGACCTCGCCACCGCCCGCCTCGACCTGTTCCGCGGCACGAAGACGCTGAACGTGAAGTTCTTTGTCAACGACCCGTTCACCCACGAGCCGTTCTCCCGCGACCCGCGCAACGTGGCCAAGAAGGCCGAGGAGTACCTGCAGTCCACCGGCATCGCGGACTCCTGCTCCATCGGCGCCGAGGCGGAGTTCTACCTGTTCGACTCCATCCGCTACGAGGTGGACGGCCACAAGTCCTTCTTCGAGATCGACGCGGAAGAAGGCTGGTGGAACCGCGGCAACGAGACCGACGTCGACGGCGGCCCAAACCTGGGCTACAAGAACCGCTGGAAGGGCGGCTACTTCCCCGTCCCGCCGCACGACAAGACCGTCGAGGCGCGCGACGCGATGGTGCGCAACCTGGATGCCGCCGGTTTCGAGATCGAGCGCTTCCACCGCGAGGTGGGCAACGGCGGCCAGCAGGAGATCAACTACCGCTTCAACACCCTGCTCCACGCGGCAGATGACCTGCAGGACTTCAAGTACATCATCAAAAACACCGCCACCCAGTTCGGCAAGACCGCAACATTTATGCCGAAGCCGCTGGCTGGCGACAACGGCTCCGGCATGCACGCGCATATGTCCCTGTGGAAGGGCGGCGAGCCGCTGTTTTACGACGAGTCCGGCTACGGCGGACTGTCCGACATCGCCCGCTGGTACATCGGCGGCCTGCTGGAGCACGCCGGCGCGGTGCTGGCGTTTACCAACCCGACGCTGAACTCGTACCACCGCCTAGTGCCGGGCTTCGAGGCCCCGATCAACCTCGTGTACTCCCAGCGCAACCGCTCCGCCGCGATCCGCATCCCGATCACCGGCGCGAACCCGAAGGCCAAGCGAGTCGAGTTCCGCGCCCCGGACCCGTCGGGCAACCCCTACCTCGGCTTCGCGGCCATGCTCATGGCGGGCATCGACGGCATCAAAAACCGCATCGAGCCGCACGCCCCGGTGGACAAGGACCTCTACGAACTGCCGCCGGAGGAAGCCAAGGACATCCCACAGGCGCCGACCTCGCTCGAGGCATCGCTGACAGCGCTGGAGAAGGACCACTACTTCCTCACCGAAGGTGACGTGTTCACGGAGGATCTGATCGAGACCTACATCAAGTTGAAGTACGACAACGAAATCACCCCGGTGCGCCTGCGTCCGACGCCGCAGGAGTTCGAGATGTACTTCGACTGCTAGACGGTCCCCTCACCCGGCGGTGACATGGAATCCCCAGTAGGCTGACAGCGTTCGTATTTGTCGAAACTTGTAAGGATTCCCATGTCCACCCCGAACCAGTGGGGCAACAACCAGCCCCAAAACAATCCGCAAAATCAGTGGAACGCGCAGCAGGCGTGGTCCGCGCAGCCGGCCGGCGGTCAGCCGGGCGGCCAGCGGCCAGGCGGTGCGCCGAAGTCCGCGAAATCCATCGGTTGGCCGGTTTGGTGCTACCTCGGCGCCTTCCTGCTGACGCTTTTGACCAGCTTCCTGAAAGTCATCTCGGCCAAGATGGACTATGGCATTGGTTCCGCAGAGATGGGCGTGAACTGGTGGGGCAAGGTCTCCGCTTCCGCGTCCGCCTTCGGGCGTTACGACACCGGCGGCAGCTACGATTTCGGCGGCGCCGACTACGTCGTGTTCAGTCTGCTCATCTTGGCGCTGCTGGCGGCGGCGACGTACTTCGCCTTCGTTCGCAACGACAAGCTCACCGGCATCCTCGGCCTTGTCGCCGCCGGCCTGCAGCTGCTGGCCGTCGTGGTCAAGCTTTTCCAGATTCTCGGCGAGAGCTTCTTCCACACCGGCGCCGGCTGGTGGTTGTGGCTGCTGATCTCCCTAGCCACCCTTTTCGTTTCCCTGCAGATGTTCAAGACCGGCCGCGCTGGCGTGGAGCAGAAGTTTAATTCCGCACGCGCGGCTGCCCAGAACAAGCAGCAGCAGAACCAGCAGCAGAACTCCTGGGGCCAGCAGGCTCCGCAGCAGCCGCAGCAGCCGCAGCAGGGCCAGCCGAATACATGGGCACCGCAGCCGCAGCAGCCCCAGTCGCAGCAGCCGCAGCAACAGAACCCGCAGCAGGGCCAGCAGCCGCAGCAGCAGAACTGGACCCAGTGGCAGAACCCGGGCCAAGACGGCCCGTCCAATCCGCCGGCTTCCAACTAGCCAAACGGATTTGTGGTTGCTTAGCCTGAACTAACTTTGTATAGCCTGACCTGCGAAAGGTCAGGCTTTACTTGCTTGCGCAGGGAAAACATTCCGGTCACGATGGCCTCCATGACCGACACATTGAACCGCCCCGACTCTTGCTCCAACGACTGCCCTGCAGCCGGGGCCGCTGTGGAACCCGGCGCCGGCGAGCGCCTGAACCGCCTTCGCGCCGCCGTTCTCGGCGCGAACGACGGCATCGTCTCCACCGCCTCAGTAGTCGTCGGTGTCGCTGGCGCGACAGCGAATCAGACGACGATCGCGATGTCGGGTCTCGCCGCCGTGGTTGGTGGCGCGGTGTCGATGGCGCTGGGCGAATACGTGTCGGTGTCGTCGCAACGCGACTCGGAGCGCGCCATGGGCATGGCCGAGCGGCATCAGGTCAACCCGTGGACGGCAGGCATCGCTTCGTTCTTCGCATTCCTGCTCGGCGCGGCACTGCCGTTTATTACCGCGCTGGTCGCGCCGGAGGCTGCGCGCATCGTGTCCATCTTTTTGGTCACGCTGGTGGCTCTGGCACTGACCGGTGCGCTGTCGGCGAAGCTTGGCGACGCGCCGGTGGGCCGATCCGTCGCCCGCATCGTTATCGGCGGTTCGTTGGCGCTCGCGGTGACGTTCGCGGTCGGCTCGCTCTTCGGCGCGACCGCGGTGTAAGGGGTAAATACACAAGTCCACACAAAGTACACAACTCCACACAAACCACACATCTCCACACAACGTGGGTACAGTTTGTGCCATGAACGTCCCTACCAATCCTTTCCGCGCGTCACTCGGCACAAGTCCGCCGTTGCTCGTCGGTCGCGACGAGATCCTCGACGACTTCCGCCTTGCGCTGGAAGAAGGACCTGGGGCGCACGAACGGATCTCCCTGCTCGTCGGTGCGCGAGGTATCGGAAAGACCGCCCTCCTCAACGAAATGGAAGACGTGGCACGCGATGCAGGGTGGCTCACCTTCTCCGAGACAGCGACTGAAGGGTTCGTCAGCAGCCTGAAAGATCAGCTTTCGGATTTCCTGCAGCAGGACAAGTCAGGTCGGACCTCGTGGCAGCTGGGCCCTGGGTTCTTGCGTGTAAAGCACGAAGAACAAAGTCAGTCCCGGCAGTCGACGTCGCTGCGCGCGATGCTTACCGCAGTGCTCGACAAACTCTCCGACACGGAGCGGTTCAACCGATCGGGCAGCGGGGTGCTCATTACCGTCGATGAGCTCCATTTCGTTCACCACGACGAAATCGTCGAGTTTGCCACCGCGATCCAACATCTCGTTCGCGAGAATCTCGACGTGGCTGTCGTGCTCGCGGGCATCCCGAGTTCAATTCGCCCTCTACTCGCAAGTGACGGAGGGCGCAATCCGATTACGTTTCTGCGACGAGCCAACCGGGTAGACCTTGGGCGGCTCACCGACAGTGAGGTGAGAGAAGGTCTTGCGGTTCCGGTAACCCAAGCCGGACGCAACTGGGATGAGGCAGCTCTCGAAAAGGCAGTGCATGCTACCGGCGGTTATCCCTTCATGATTCAGCTTATCGGAAACGCCGCATGGAGATTCGAGCGCGGCGAGCAGATTGGCGAGGCATCCACTGACAAAGCCATCACCCGCGCCCGGAAGAAGTTGGGCCAACTCGTCCACGAGCCCGCACTCAATGACCTCTCCGCTGAGGACCGCAGATTCCTCGCTGCAATGTCGCTGGACGAGGGCCCCTCAAAAATCACAGACGTCGCCCAGCGACTCGAGGTTAGCCATCAGCAGGCGTACAACTACCGTCGACGGCTGTACGAAGCGGACATGATCACCAACGAACGGGGAACTGCGGACTTCGCTTTGCCATATCTCCGCGAGTACCTCCGTGACCATGTCGTCTCAGACATTCTGCGTGTCCCGGTAGACGAGCCCCAGAACCGACCCAACTCGGCACCCCGGCGACTAAGGGATTACCATGCGCTGAGTGACTGAAAAGTTTCGCCAACTGCCCCCACCCGGCCCTGCGTGGGGTGGCAGTCTCATGGGCACATCGATTGTTTCGCGACTTCTCGTGGAGAAGGACCTCCTTGTCGGCGCCGGCATTTTCGCCGCGATCGCCTCGGGGATCTTCGTCGCGCTCGTCGTCGGGTTCGCGCGCTACCGCCACCCTCAGTTTCGACGCACCACGATGGCGGAATGGTCGATGTTTTTCATCGGCATCCTCGCCCTGGGTGCGGCGCTGTCGGGCCTGACGGGCTCCGGCGTCTACCGCCTCATCGGCTTCTGGATCGGCGCGCCGGTCACTGTGATCACGTGGGCAATCCAGCTCACGCGTTTCGACGGCAACCCTCGCTTCACCTGGGGCTTGCCTTTGGTCGGCCCGTCCATTTCCGCGTCGGTGGCCGGCTGGCTGGCGCGCGACTACGGCAACATGTACCACACCATGGGCACGGTCTTTTTCGTCATGTCGATCCTCACCGCGGTACCGGTGTTCATCGGCGTGTACTGGGCGGCGTTCCACGGCAAAGTGGACCTTTCCGGCGCGAACTCGGCCACCGCGTGGGTGCCGCTGGGTGTCATCGGCCAATCCACCACCGCGATGCAGATCCTCTACCCGGGCAAGTTCTCGGTGTACTACGGCTACGTCGCGCTCATCATCGCGATCCCGCTGGCACTGTTCGCTATGCGCACCTTCTACCCCAACGTCGCACGGTGGGTGGACTACTCCCCTGCATGGTGGGCGTGCACCTTCCCGCCGGGCACGGTGAGCATGGGCGGCCACCAGGTAGCGTTGGTTAACGGCTCCCACTGGCTCGACGTCATCGCGTTGACCATCCCGTTGCTGCTGCTCGCGCACTGGACGCTGTGTTCGACCCGGTTCATCGGCTGGGTGCTGGAGGGTCGCCGCGGTTCGGTGACGCTGCAGTAACGTTGCAGTGACGTTTTAGCGCGCGAGGTTCAAATCCACTTCGATCCCGCCGACGCGCCCGCGGGATGTGAACTGCCATATTTCAGGCTCCGGAAATCCGATGGGGCGCGGCCACGGGCCCAACTGCTCGGGTGACGTGACGGTGTTGTTGCCCCACTGCGCGAGCCACAACGCCCCGAACTGTGCGGGGCTGGCCAATCCCATGTGCCGGCGCCAGTACCAGGCGTTTGTGTACACGCCGGCCACCTCGACGCCGGCTTGTTGAAATGACGAGGCGGCCACGTGGACGTCGTCAAGCGACAGCCCTGCGGGCGATTCCACGTCGATCCACATGGGCAAACGCTTGTCGACGACGCCTTTAGACGCCACCTCAACCTGCTGCTGAACCGTCGTGCCCTCCGAGGGGGCGCGCAGGAAATGGTAGGTGGCGATGTCGCAGCCGGCGGCGGTGGCGTCGGCAAGCAATTGCGCAAAGCACGGGTCGCGGTAGGTGCCGTCGGTGGTGCGGATGATGGCGAAGTCGAAGCCGGAAAAGTCGAAGCCGCGCTGGTGCTCGGAGACGTCGACGCCGAGCCTCACCGCTTAGTCAGCCCAAGCCGCGGGGTGAAACTTGCCGGGTGGCGGCGCTGGGCGGCGGCGTCGGCGATCGCGAGGCGCCACTTCGGGTCGGTCACGGGCATCTGCGAGATGGGAAACCAGCCGACGTCGGTGTTTTCGTCGTCGCCAAGCGAGGGCTCGGTGTCGTCGATGAGCTCGCAGCGGATCTGCACCGTCATGTAGGAGGCTTGATCGCCGTTGTCGTGCATGACCGGGCCGTGGGAGCCGACGCCAAGCAGCGCCGCGGGCTCGGTACGCAGGCCGGTCTCCTCGTGCACCTCGCGCACCGCGGCGACGTGCGGGTCCTCTCCCGGATCCGCGATTCCGGTCACGGGCGTCCACTCGCCGTTGTCGGCGCGGCGCACGAGCAGCACCTCCGGCACTGCCCAATCGGAGGTGTCTGCGGAGTCGCGCAGCACCACGGCGCACACGGCCGGCACCCACATTAGGTCGGTGCCGATCTTCTTGCGGGTTTCCACGATGAACTCGGGGATAGGCATGGCAGCGAGTGTACAATCCGATTCGTTATGAGCACCGTGGCAACCGAATCACCGCAGGACACACACACCTTTGTACAGCGTGTGCCCAGACCATTATTCGTTGCGGTGTACGGGACGCTCCTGGTCCTCACGGTGGTGGGCGCGGTGTTCGCCGTCCGCTACACGGCGGACGCGGAAAGCACGCCCGAGGAACTTCCGCAGCCGGCGCGCCCCTTTAACCCGGCGCCGGCGGACCCTGCAAATGTGGCGGCGAGTGTGCGCCCGCACCTGATCGAAAATCTCCAGGTTGGCACGACCAAAACGGGCGTGATGGCCCGAGGCGACATCACGGAGCAGGCGGTGGCGGACCCGACCGAGTTCGCGGGCCACGTCTCCCGCCTGCTGGAGCAAAACTGCCTGGACACGCTCACCCTGACCACCCCGGACGGCATGCGCCTGAACTTCTGGGGCTTTTGCTTTGCGACGATCCCCGAGCAGACCATCTACGACTTCGTCCGTTTCGCCGCCACAGAGGAGGCGGATGCGGTGTCCTTTGCCAAGTTCCCGGCGCAGAAGGGTGTGCAGTACGCCAAACTCACCTGGATGGACGCCGACAGCACCGGCAAGGACCCGAGGGCACTGAAGCGGACGTGGAACCGTCTGCAGCGCCCGGAGGAGATCGACCGGCTGACGTTCTACGGCTACTACCCCGACGAGGTCGTCGCCATGACCAACGACGCGGTAGACGGCAAGAAAACCGAGTCCTCCCCCGCCGGCGAGGCGTTCAACGAGAAGTGGGGCCTTAAGCGCTAACTACCAGCGCTGCGGCACCAGGTCGGCGTCCGGCACGACGCGGTTGATCACGGTCATGACCTGCTCGATGTTGGAGTAGCTCATCAGGAGCGGGTCGTCCATCCCCTCGAAGCACTCCTCCCCCGCGCGGCCCGCTTCGGTGCCGGAGACCACGCCGACGACGGTGGCGCGGCCGTTGATCTCCGTGAACACGGGCCCGCCGGAGTCGCCCGAGGCGGCGCAGACGGACGCGATGTCGCCCTCGGTCTGCGCCTCGGCGTCGCCGTCAAGGTTCACAATCTGCACGCGTTGCGTGGCGACAAACTCCCCACACGTGTACCCCGTCGTCGCACCTGTTTTGCACACGCGCTCCAAGTCGTGCGGATGGTTGGCAATGCCGGTCGGGATCGGCTTGCCGATGACATCCATGGTGCGCTCGCGGTCCGTGATCTCAACGATGCCAATATCGATGCCTTTAGTGGCCTCGTCTGCGTCGCCGTACATGCCTGAGTAGATGAATTTACCCACCTCACGGGTGTAGTCGTAGGCGGTCGCAGCATTCGTGGGCCACACCAGATCGCCCGTGCGTCCGCAGTGGCCGGCGGTCACGGCGTAGGCGCGGCCGTTGGCGCCGGTAAACGAAAACGCCGACGTGCACGACTGGGCGGTGAAGTGCTCGCCCGGCGACGGGTAGTGGTCCGTGGACTGGATCTTCGTCCCCGGCGCCCACGGTGCGAACGCGGGCACGAGCACGTTCGATTCGCCCTCCGCCGCGGGTGGGGCGTCCTTCGGGGTTTGCACCTGCTCGAGTGCCTCGCGCTCCTCCACCGTCGCTGTCGGCACCTGGCTGGCGTTAAGCCCTAGCCACACCACAACAGCGACGAGCGCAAGCGTGGCGACGATGACCGTAATCCAGCCACCTGTTTGCAACCCCGTGCGCTTGCGCGGCGCGGGCTGCGGTTGGGGCACCGGCTGCATCTCCGGGAACTGCCACTGTTGGCCGTCCACCGGCTGGTAGCGGCGCGCGGAATCGCCACCGCTGTAGTCGGGAAAGGTCAAGCGGGGACCTTACTCGGCGGTTTCGTCGGCGTCGTCGTCTTTGGCTTGTTCCTCAGCCTGGATCTTTAAGTCGCGCAGGAACTTCTCCGGGTCGAACTCGGTGTAGTGCTCCGGGCCTGCGAACTGCTCTTGTGCCATCGGGGGTGTCCTTTCCTACACGTCGGTGCGGTCGATCGCATCGGCGATGAATGCTTTGACTGTATCGGCATCGTTGGGCAGATCCACAACGTGGCGCTCGGCATCCATAATCGTTGCAAAGCGCTCCGGCACCTCCGGCTCGCGGCCCGTGGCCTCCCTGATCGTCTCTGCGAACTTCACCGGCAGCGCGGTTTCCAGCACCACGATCGGCGTGTCCACCTCGTCCGCGAATTGCTGAGCGACGAACACCCCATCCGCCGTATGCGGATCCACCAGCACGCCGTACTCGTCGTCGATCTGCTTGATCGTGTCCACTCGGTCAGCGTGGGTGGAGGTGCCGGAGGCGAAACCGAAGTCGTGGGTGATGTGGTGCAGCGTGTCGTCGTCAAGCGAAAAGCCCCCGTGTTTGACCTGGGTGCCGAACAGGTCACGGGTGCGGTCGGCATCGCGGCCTAACGCGTCGAAAATCATGCGCTCGAAGTTGGACGCCTTGGAAATGTCCATCGACGGCGACGACGTCGCGTGCGTGTCGGCGGCCCCGCGCGGGCGGTAGTCGCCGGTGGTGAAGAACTCGTGGAGGACATCGTTCTCGTTCGTCGCCACGATGAGGCGGTCGATCGGCAGTCCCATCTGCTTCGCGATGTGCCCTGCGCACACGTTGCCGAAATTGCCGGTGGGCACGCAGAACGAAATACGCTGGTCGTTCGTTTCGGTGACCTTGAGGTAGGTGGCGACGTAGTACACCACCTGCGCGAGCAGGCGCGCGAAGTTGATGGAGTTGACCGCACCAATCGAGTACTTCGACTTGAACGCTGCGTCCGCGCTGACCTCCTTGACCACGTCCTGGCAGTCGTCGAACACGCCGTCGAGCGCAATGTTGAAAATGTTCGGGTCATCCAGGCCAAACATCTGCGCCTGCTGGAATGGGGTCATGCGCCCGGCCGGGGTGAGCATGAACACGCGGATGTTGTCGCGACCACGCATCGCGTACTCCGCCGACGACCCGGTATCGCCGGAGGTGGCGCCCAAGATGTTGATCTCCTCGCCGCGGCGACCGAGCTCGTATTCAAACAGCTCGCCGAGCAACTGCATCGCCATGTCCTTGAACGCGGCGGTTGGGCCCTCGGAGAGGTGCCCGATGTGTAGGTCGTCGTTCAACCGGGTGACCGGGACGATCTCCTCGCTCGCGAACACCGGGGTACGGTAAGCCCGCTTGGCGATCTCCTCGAGGTCCCTTTCCGGGATGTCGTCAACGAACAGTTTCAACACCTCGGCGGCAAGGGCGGCGTAACCGTCGTTGGCTAATAGGGTGCGCCACTCGTTGAGAAGCTCCGGCGTAATCGACGGGTACACCGCCGGCATGAACAGGCCGCCGTCCGGGCTTAGGCCGGTGAGCAGGATGTCTGTGAAGGAGCGTGCCTTCGCCGTTGCGTCGCGCGTCGAGATGTAATCCACCCCGTGAAGTCTACGTCATCGCCTCCGCGACCCGGCCGGATCGCGCAGAATCCATTCGTATGCATATCACCGTTTCGAGCCCCTAGCGCCGCGGCGGTTCCTGGCGACCGGTGAGGATATCCACCACGGAGCGGATCGCGGCGTCGCCAAGCGGCGGCACCGTGCGCTCCTTCTGCTGCTCAGGCGCACTCGCCCGGCGCGGAGTGGTCGGCTCGACGCTAATGCCGAGCGTCGCGTCGTCCAGATCGAGCTTCGTCGAGGGGTCGACGCCGGCGACGCGGGCGGCGTCGACAAGTGCAACCAGATCCGCAAACGTTGCGTCGTTGAGGTCGATAGTCATGTTCACAGCCATGTGCACGAGCATATTGCTTATCGACGACCCCACGCCGCCCCCCCCCCACCCCACCGCGACTTGTACCATTCAGGATTCGTCCAGGCGTCAATCAACTTCAGGGGCATGACATGACACAACCCAATCCGCACTCCGGCTCGTCAACATGGACCGGCAACACGAACGGCCCTGCTCAGCAGCAGCCGAACTGGCAGCCGCCCGCTGGTCAGTGGGGGCAGCCGGCGCCGCAGCAATCCCTTGGTGCTTCGCTTAGCCGGGTAAACAGGAACTTCTGGGTGTTCCTGGCTGCGACTGTCGCGACGTTTGTGACCGCTTTCCTACCCGTTGTAGTTGGCAGCAGCAGCGAAGGCTTCGGGCTGCTGTCAACGAGTTTCAATTGGTGGGGCCAGATGAGCGTCTCCGCCCCTGTCGGAAGCGATCTGCTGGACGCGCTGCTGGAAGAGGAAATGCCGGGCGAGTACTACGATTTCCGCACCGTCGTCATCGCTGCCACCGTCTTCGTCATCGCGTTGCAGGCCTTGGCCACATTCTTTGCGTACAAAGAGAAGCAAAGGACTGGCGCGATCATCGGCATCGTCATTTTCCTGCTGCAGTTGCTCTACTCAGTGGCAGTCCTGGTAGCAATGTTCAACACCGCTGTGCCGGGCGCGCGGATCTCCCCCGGTGCCGGCCTCTGGCTGTGGATCATCATCGCGGTGGTGGGCCTCGTTATGTCGATCCGGATGCTATCCAAGCGCAACGGAAACCAGCAGCCCCCACAGACCTGGGGCGGCCCGCAGGCGCCGCAGCCGAACCAGCCCAATAACTGGGGACAGCCGGGCTACCAGTGGGGCCAGCCGGGGAACTAGTCGAACTCCAGCGACTGCTCCTCGCCCCAGAACACCTGCTCCACCACGCGGTGGGCTCGCCGGGTGATGCGCAGGTAGTCCTCGAGGAAGTCCTGCTGGTCGTCGGGGTCGTATCCGGCGGAGCCTGCGACCTGCGCGAGTTGGGGTCCCGGCGCGGGGAGTTGGTCTTCGCGTTTGCCGGTGACCAGCACGATGGCGTTGCGGGCGCGGGTGGCGGTGAGCCAGGCAGTGCGCAGCTCCTTCGCCTGAGATGCGGATACGAGTGCCGGGTCGTCGAGGTCGATGAGGAAATCGAGCGCGTCGAGCGCCGACGGGGTGCGCAGTTCCTCGTGGTGGTGGGCGTACGCCATGGTGATGAGTTGGACGGTCCATTCGACGTCGGCAAGCGCGCCGCGCCCGAGTTTCGTATGCGTAGCACGGTCGGCGCCGCGGGGTAGGCGCTCGTTGTCCACGCGGGCTTTGATGCGGCGGATTTCGCGGATATCTGCGGGTTTCGCGCCGCCGGCCGGGTAGCGGAACTCGTCGATCGCCTCCAAGAATGCCTCGCCTACCCCGCGGTCGCCGGCGACGACGGTGGCGCGCAGCAGCGCCTGGCGCTCCCACACTTCGCCCCACTCGCGGTAATAACGCTCGTAGGAGGCCACGCTTCTCACCACTGGCCCGGAGCGGCCTTCGGGACGCAGGCCGAGGTCGACTTCCAGCGGCGGATCGCCCGACGGTTTGGACAGACGCCGGCGCATCTGGTCGATGATCTTCGCGGCCCACGCGATGGCTTCGGCCTCGTCGGTACCGTCAGCAGGCTCAGCGACGATCATCACGTCCGCGTCCGAGCCGTAGCCCAACTCCGCTCCCCCGAGCCGGCCCATCCCGATCACGGCGATGCGCGCCGGGGGCGTATCGCTTGCCGACGACTCCAGGTCCGCAACCACCTCCGCCCGAAGCGCCGCCTCGAGCACCGCCTCCCAGACGTACGTCAATTCCAGGCAGACTTCACGCACGTCCATCAGGCCGAGAAGATCGGCGGCGGCGATGCGGGCGAGTTCGGCTCGTCGCAACGAACGCGCCACAGACACAGCCTTGTCGGGGTCGGACTGGTGGCGCTTCGCCGACGCGACGATCGCCTTGTGTACCTGGTCCGGCGCAGCCTCCAGCAGGCGCGGCCCGCTGGAGCCGTCGCCAAGCAGTTTCACCACTTCGGGGGCAGAAATGATGAGGTCGGAGGCGTACGGCGAGGTGCCCAGGATATGCATGAGGCGCTGGGAGGCCACGCCTTCGTCGCGAAGCATGCGCAAAAACCAGCTGCGGTCCACCGCCGCGTCTGAGAGTTTGCGGTAGTTGAGCAGCCCCTGGTCGGGATCGGCGGTGTCGGCGAGCCAGTGCATAAGGCTCGGCAGCATGATTGCCTGCAGTTTCGCCTTGCGTGAGGTGCCTTTGACCATGGCGGACAGGTGGTCGAAGGCGCGCGCCGGGTGGCGGTAGCCAAGCGCAGCGAGCTGCGCTTTGACGGCGTCGGCGGACAGGTTCGCCTCACCCACGGTGAGGTCTGCAACCGCGTCGAGCAGCGGCCGGTAGAACAGGCGCTCGTGCAGGTCGGCGACGTCGCGGCGCACGCGTTTGAGTTCGCGGTGCAGCGCCTCGGGTGCGGTGCCGCGCGGGCCTGCGGAAAACCCAGCGGCGCGGGCGAGCCAGCGGTTGCGTGGCTCGTCGTCCGCCTCGGGCAATTGGTGGGTGCGCTTGAAGCGCTGCAGTTGCAGGCGGTGCTCCAGCAGGCGCAAAAACTCATAGGCGCCGGTGAGCACCTTGGCGTCCTCGCGGCCGACGTAGCCGCCCTTCGCAAGTACCGCGAGGGCTTCGAGGGTGTTTTGGGCGCGCAGGGTGTCGTCGATACGCCCGTGCACGAGTTGGAGGAGCTGGACTGCGAATTCGACGTCCCGAAGCCCACCGGGGCCGAGTTTGAGTTCGCGGTCGCGCACGTCAGCGGGCACGTTTTCCAGCACGCGCCGGCGCATGGCCTGGACGTCCTCGACAAAGGAATCGCGTTGCGAGGCCTCCCACACCATCGGTGCGAGTTTCTCCGAATACGCACGCCCCAGCTCCATCGTCCCGGTCATCGGCCGGGCCTTGAGCAGCGCCTGGAACTCCCAGGTCTCGGCCCACTTGTTGTAGTAGGTCACGTGCGAATCCAGGGTGCGCACCAGCGCGCCGGAGGTGCCCTCGGGGCGCAGGTTCGCATCGACGTCGAAGAAGCAGGCCGAGCCGATGCGCATCATCTCGCTGGCGGCGCGGGTGATCTTGGCGGTGGCGGGCTCGGCGACGAAGACGACATCCACGTCCGAGATGTAGTTCAACTCCCCCGCGCCACACTTGCCCATCGCGATGACGGCCAACTCGGCGTCGAATTCGTCGTCACCGTAAACGTCGCGCATGGCTACGGCAAGCGCTGCGGTCAGTGCGGCGTCGGCCAGGTCGGTGAGCCTATCCGTGGTGTACGCGTACGTCATCGGCTCGCCCTCGCCGAAGCCTTTCACGGCGGCGAAGGTGCCGGCAAGATCCGCGGCGGCGACCTGCATCACCAGGTTGCGGTGCGCGGTGCGAAGCGCTTGCTTGGAGACGACCACCTCACCCTCGCTCGCCCGATACAGCCCCGGCTCGTCCGCGTCGACGCCGACTGCGGCGAGCATGGTGCGAAACATAGCGGGCCGATCGGGGATGTCGTCGCAAAGCAACCGCCACTGCTCGGGGTTGGCGATGAGGTGGTCGGAAAGTGCCGTGGAGCCGCCGAGCAGCGCGAAGAAACGGGTGCGGAAGACGGGGTTTGCTGTCAGTTCGTCGAGCAGCGGCGCCCAGGAATCCAGCGCGTCGTGGAGGCGGTAGGCGTTGTTCAGCGCCAAATCCGGGTCAGCGGCGCCCGCGAGCGTGTAGGCGAGCTCCTCAGTGTCGAAGCCGAGCTCGGCCAGATCGTCGGCGGCGCGTGGGCTGGTCAGGCCAAGTTTTGCGGGTTTCACTACAGGTCAATCCCGGTGTCGACTTCCCAGGGGGTGATCTGGGCGGTGTAGTCGTGCCACTCCTGCCACTTGGCGCGCAGGAAGAATTCGAAAACCTGCTCGCCGAGCACCTCCGCCATGAACTCGGAGCGCTCGAGGTTGCGTAGCGCCTGGTCCAGCGAGTTCGGCAGGTCCCGGTACCCCATCGCTCGTCGCTCCCGGCGCGTGAGCGCGAACACGTCGTCGCGGGCCGGTTCGTCGAGCTCGTAGCCCTCTTCAATGCCTTTGAGTCCCGCGGCGAGGACCGCGGCGAACGCGAGGTACGGGTTGCAAGCGGAATCCAGCGAACGAACCTCCACCCGGCGCGACTCCGCCTTGTGCAGGCGGTAGGTGGGCACGCGCACCATCGCCGAGCGGTTGGAAATGCCCCAGGTCGCGGCGGTGGGTGCCTCGGAGCCGAACTGGAGACGCTTATAGGAATTGACCCACTGGTTGGTCACCGCGGAGATCTCGCCAGCGTGCTCGATGATGCCGGCGACGAACTGGCGGCCGGTTTTGGACAAACTGATTTCGTCGTCCGGGTCGTGGAAGGCGTTGGAATCGCCCTCGAAAAGCGAGAAGTGCGTGTGCATCGCGGAGCCTTCGAGGTCGCCGAAGGGCTTGGGCATGAAGGTCGCGTGCACGCCGTTGATCTCCGCGACCGTTTTCACCAGGTAGCGGAAGGTCAAGATGTTATCCGCCATGGTCAGCGCATCCGTGTGGCGCAGGTCGATCTCCTGCTGGCCGGGCGAGCCCTCGTGGTGGGAGAACTCGGTGGTAATCCCCATGTACTCCAGCGCGGAGACTGCCATACGGCGCAGGCGCGGCGCCTCGTTGCGCTTGGCTTGGTCGAAATAGCCGCCCTTGTCCGCCGGTTTCGGCGCCTCCCCGTCCGCGCCGGGTTTGACCACATAGAACTCGATTTCGGGGCTGGCCTGGAACTCGAAGCCCATGTCGCGGGCGTTTTGGATCTGTCGGCGCAGCACGTGTCGCGGGTCGGCGAACAGCGGCCCGCCGTCGGGCATGGTGATGTCGCAGAACATGCGCGCGGTCTGCAGCCCGGCATCCTCGTCGAACGGCAGCGGCTGGAACGTCGACGGGTCCGGCCGCAACAGGGTGTCAGACTCGGAGATGCGCGAAAAGCCCTCGATGGAGGAGCCGTCGAAGCCCACGCCCTCCTCAAAGGCAGACTCCAATTCGGACGGCGACATCATCACGGTTTTCAGCGATCCGAAGATGTCGGTGAACCAGAGGCGGAGAAAGGCGATGTCTTGCTGCTCGACCAAGCGCAGCACGTTGTCGGTTTGGGCACTCATGGCAACAACTGTAGCGGGCGTGACGACATCAACTTTTCGCCGAAGTCCGTGTCGGCGACCACGCTAGACTGTGGAGCTATCGATTAAAGGAGGTCACCACACCATGGCTGAGCAGCAACCACAGAATTTCCTCGAGGTCGAGGTGAAGTTGGCCGTCGACGAGAGCACGGGCATGCCCGATCTCACCCAACTCCCCGGCGTGGAGGAGATCGCGGGCACACGCGAACACAACCTTTCCGCGGTGTACTACGACACGAAAGATCTGCGTCTCACGCGCTCCAAGATCACGCTGCGCCGCCGCACGGGTGGCGCGGACGACGGCTGGCACATGAAACTGCCGCAGGGCAGCGCGCGCAAGGAGGTGCGCATGCCTCTCGACGACCCGGCGCAGGTCCCCGAAGCACTCCGCGCCCAGGTCCGCGCCATCGTCCGCACCGAGGAACTCACCCCGGTCGCGCAGGTGGATAACCGCCGCGTGGAGATCACCCTCGCCGGCGAGGACGGACCTGTTGCGGAGTTTTGCGACGACCACGTCACAGCCTGGTCCCTGCTGCCCGGCGGCGAGCGCACCAACTGGCGCGAATGGGAAATCGAGCTGACCGACGCGCTCGCCGGCACTGAGGAAGGCAACACCCTGATCGAGCAGGCGTCGTCGTTCCTCATCGCAGCGGGCGCGCGCAAATCATCTTCCCCGTCGAAACTCGCCACCGCGCTGGGCGATGCGGTCAAAACCGCGCCGCTTCCGCCACATATGCAGGGCTCGCTTGACGACGACTCCCCGGCGGCGGCCGTGGTGTCGTCGCTAAGCAAACAGCGCGACGCGATTGTGGATTGGGAACCGCGCGTGCGCGCCGACGAGTGGGATTCGGTGCACCAGCTGCGCGTGTCCACCCGCGAGATGCGCTCGCTGCTGGAGACGTTCGAGGGCATTCTCGAGGGCGAGGAACTGGGCCGGCTGGAAGACGAGTTGAAGCACGCCGCCGGTGTGCTCGGCGTGGCGCGCGACGCGGAAGTTGTGGAGGAGCGCTTCGCGGAGCTGCTCGACTCCGACGAGTCCGGACTGATCGACGACGCCGCACGCGCCCATATCGCCGGCGACATGCGCCGCGACTACAACGACGCCCACGCGGAGATCATCGCGATGCTGGACTCCGACCGGTTCATGGATCTGTTGGATTCGATCGACGCGCTGCTGGCCGACCCGCCGATCGCTGCCGGCGACGAGTCCAAGAAGGAGGAAAAGAAGCAGTCGAAGGAGGTCCTCTACGACCACCTCAAGCGCGGCTACAAGAAACTGCGCAAGCGCCACGAAAAGGTCGGCGAGCACTACTACGACACCGACTTGCCGCTGCACGAGCGCGAGGATTACGTCCACGACGTGCGCAAGGCGGCGAAGAAGTTGCGCTACTCCGCCGTCGCCGCCCAGGACGCGGGACTGAAGGCGGGGCGCCTGGCGAAGGCCTGCAAGCGGTTGCAGAGCCAGTTAGGCGACTTCCAGGACGCGGTGACCTCGCGCGATCGCATCGAGCGGCTTGCCAACGAGGCCCGCGAGCGCGGCGAGGACACCTTCGCCTACGGCATGCTCTACCAGCGAGAACTCGCCCGCGGCGAGGAGGCGCTTCGCGGCTACGACGACACCGTGCGCGAGGTGCGCAAGGCGTTTAAGAAAGTCAAGCCGTAGGTTTTTCTTCCCGGGTCTACTTCTCCCGGCCCTACTTCTCCCAGGACGGGGTCTCGCCCCAGTTGTCGTCGGCCTCGTCCTGGTTGTCGGCGGTCTTGTTACGTTGCGTCGCGATCTGGATGGCGTTTTCCGCCTCCTCGCGGGTGGCGTACGGGCCCATGCGGTTGTCCCAGGACGCTTCCTTGCCCTGGGTGACCTCGCCGGTGGACGGGTTGTAGTAGAACTGCTCGTCAGCCATGACCAAGCTCCTTATTCGTTGGGGTTATAACCGGCCTCTACCCTACCGGCCCGCTTGGTAGTGTGGTTGCGGTTAAGGAGCGTGTACATGGCAGTTTTTCAGACCCCCAAAAAGTCACCTGTCGAGCGCGCCCGCGCTGCTCACCCGGGTGGTGGACACGTTGCGTCGGCGCCTGGAACGTGGGTGCTCATCGGTGAAAACGTCGACCACTTCGGCGGCGTGACGCTCGTCGGCACGGCGTCGCTACGGGTGGCTGCCGCGGCGAGCCCGCGTGACGACGACACCATCGCCATCGCGGCCAGCAGCCCCCACAACAGGGTTACGTCCGAGACGACACTCACGCAGCTTCACGACGACGACATCACCGACCCCCTCGCCCGCCGCTGGACCGGCCTGGTGCAAACCCTGATCCAGCGCCAGGTGCTCTCGCGCGACACCGCAGGCCTAAACATCACGGTCGAATCGGATGTCCCCCTCGGCGCGGGTCTTGGCGCGATGTACGCCGCCGACGCCGCGATCGCCCTGGCGCTTGCAGGCGGCCACGACGATATCGACACCGCCCCGTTTCGCACCCGACTCGCCGAAGTCTGCTCGCACGCCGTGGCCACCTACTCGAGCCTTGCGGTGGTGCGCGCCCGCCACTCGGTGGCCCTGCGCGGCGGCGGTGACGGCGTGAGCGTTATCGACTACGCCGACGGCTCACTGACCCAGGCCCCGCATCCGGCCCGCCACGGCGTCCGTATCTTCTCCCTGGTCGCAGAGTTGGGTACGCCGTACAGCAAGGAAAACCAGGCGATTGCAGAGCACCGCGCGTTCATCGACGCCGCCTGCGCCAACTTCGGTGTCGAATCGCTGCGGCAGCTTCCCGACGCCGTGAGCCGCGTCGTCCAATGGGTCGAGGCCCGCCGCTCCGTCGGCGACGAGACCGCCCCCGACCCGGACACCGCGCGGCGCTGGGTGCACTTCTGCGAATCTGAGACGCTGCGCTCGCTCGCCGCGGCCAAGGCGTTGCGTTCCCGGCGCGCCAACGACCTGTTTACCCTGCTGAATTCCCCGTCGGAGCCCCACAACCTGGCAACCCCCGAAGCCGTGGTGGCCCTAGCCCGCGAGCGCGGCGCCGTGGCCGCCCGTCCCGCCGCGACCGGCACGTCGAACGCCGTGATCGCGTTCGTGCCGGTGCAGGAGGCCGACACCTTCACGGCCGCCATGGACAAAGACTTCGAGGTCGTGGAAGTCACCCCGGGCGAAGTCGCCCGCCTCGAGGCGTAGGGGCTAGTCCGCGGGTCCTAGTCCGCGGGTCCTAGTCCGCGGGTCCTAGTCCGCGGGCCAGGCAAAGCCGACCTCGCGCGCGTCTGGGTCTGCCCGGACGAGGGAGAACTTCGTCTCCGCACCTTCCTCGGGCGCGCCTGCCGACGGGGCGAGCACCGGCGGGTCGACGATGAACACGCGCGCGGCGTCTTCCCCGCGTTTGAGCACCACCCCGTCGAAGTTGTGGCCCACCCACGGCTCGAGCACCGTCGCCTCCGTCAGGTGCAGGCAGGCCTTCTCCACCGTGTTGGCCAGTTGCGACGACCGCCCCATCGTCTTGAGCATCCGCGCCGCGTCGCGTTCAACCCACTCCGGCACCGGCTCGTCGGCGCAGATGGCGAGGCAGACTTCGGTGGCGAAGCGGTCGACAAGCCTGCGCAGCGGCGCGGTGACGTGCGCATAGTGGCCGCCGATGCCGGCGTGTACCTCGGGTGCGTCCTCCGACAGGTCGACGTAGCCTGCACCGCGCAGCAGTTTCTGGGCCTCACGCATCACCGCCATCCCGCGCGGGGTGTCCGCGTCGATACCGGCGAGGAACTCCCCGATATCGCCGGTGACGTCGAAGCCTAAATTGCGCGCCTCGCGACGGAACTCGGCTTCACCCTCCGCCGACGCCGGCCCCAGAGTCCGCAGGAATCCCACGCCAGCGTCGACCATCATGCGCCCGGCGACCATGCCGGTGAGCAGCGAAATCTCCGAGTTGTAGTCCATGATCGGGTGGCGCGGCTCGATGACCAGCTCGTAGTTCTCCCCATCGCCGACCACACGCACCGACGGCACACGCAGGTTGATCGCGCGCCTGCGTAACGACGACTTCTGCCGCAGCCTGCCCACCTCCGGCAATAACTCGATGGAGGGGTGCACGGTGCCTTCAGCGAGCGAGGCGTGCACGCTCTCGTAATCCAGGCGGGCAACCGAGTGCACGAGGGCGCGTTCGACGTGGGCGTTGTCGACCTCGCCGTCGTCGTCAAGCGAAAATGTCCAAAGGACCGCGGGCCGGTCGACGTCCGGCAGCAACGACGCGGAGCCCTCCGACAACTCCTCGGGGTGCAGGCGCGCCGGCTCGTCGGGGAGGTAAATGGTCTGGCCGCGCTTGAGCGACTCGGCGTGGACCTCGGAATCGGCGGGGACGAACGCCGCGACATCCGCGATCGCATAGCGCACCGTGTATCCCCCGGCGTCGCGCTTCTCGACGTGCACCGCCTGGTCTAAATCCTTCGAACCTTCCGGGTCGATGGTGACGAAGGGGATGGCGCGGGCGTCGATACGCGAACCCGCGAAGCGGTCCTCGAGGCCTGCCGCCTCCTTATGCAGCGACGACGCGAAATCGGTGCGCACGTCGAACTCGCGCGCGATCGGGCGGAAATTTAAAGGAGCGGCGTAAAGCTTCATAAAACGCCATCGTGCCACGAAGTGGGCGAATGAGTCGGCCTATGAGCCGGATTCTGTACCCCGCAAGCGGGGCGGCGACCATCCATCTGGGCCACCCATCGCTGGGCGCCTCGAGCAGCTACCTTCGGACTGGGCGGGCAGCCTCATCGCGTCCGACGACCTCCGCCGTTTCGGGCGGGGGCTCTTGCCTTGCTCCCGGTGGGGTTTACCTGGCCGCACGTGTTGCCACGCACGCCGGTGCGCTCTTACCGCACCCTTTCACCCTTACCCCGTTGCCGGGGCGGTCTACTCTCTGTTGCACTTTCCCGCGGATCGCTCCGGGTTGCTGTTAACAACCACCGTGCCGTGTGGAGTCCGGACTTTCCTCGACGCGCGCCTGCCCCATGGTTGGGATGGTTCGCGCCGCCGCGGCCGCCCGGCCGGCTCATTCGCGGGTTAAAGCATACGCTTTCAGCCGGTTGGAACGGAACTGCCGGGCAGGTTGCGGCAGATGCGGCCCCAACACAAAAAGTGAGGGGCAGGGTGTGAGGGGTTCGAGTAAAAGCTCTCTCCCCGATTTCGACGACGGCGACCCCCTCACATCCTTCCCCTCACATCTAGCCAGGGTTCACACCCTGCCCCTCACATCTAGCGGCGGAACCTATCGGAACCTACCGGTGGTGGGCGACGTCGTTGACGCAGCGGACCACGCCGTAGTCGCCGTAGAAATCGACCACTGAAATGCTGGCGAGGTCCAAAAACACGTGCTTGAACAGATCCGCATTCGCCCCCAACGCCTGGCGGACGATGGACTTCACCGGCGTCATGTGGGTCACCAGCAGCACCGTTTGCCCCTCGTAACGCTCCTGCAACTTCAGTCGCGCGCGGGTGACGCGGCGATGGAAGGCGGTCAGCGACTCCCCCGACGGGGGCGCGTTGTTCGGCGAGGACTGCCAGGTCGCGAAGGCCTCGGCATCCTTGGCGATCACCTCGTCACGGGTCAGGCCTTCGAAGTCGCCGAAGTCCAATTCGCGTAGGCCGTCATCGGTCGCAATAGACAGCCCCAGCGCTTCGGCGGCGTACTCGGCGGTTTGTTGGGCGCGGGCTTGAGGGGAGGCCACGATGGTGTCGATACGCCCGAAGCCCTGCAGCGCCGATGCAGCACGTTTTGCCTGTTCGCGGCCGGTGTCGGTGAGGTCCGGGTTGGACGTGCCGGAAAAGCGACGCTCGGCCGAATGATGCGTCTGCCCGTGGCGAAGCAGGATGAACCGGGTGCGCGGGCTTTCGTGGCCAGCCCAATGCGCGGCAGCATCGCGCTTGTCGACGGCCGGCCCCACCGAGGCCGACGCATCCGAGGCCGACGCACCCGAGGCCGACGCACCCGACGCAGCCGGCGCAGAAGCCCCAGCCCACACCCCGGTGCCCTTCACAATCCCCGGCTTGTCGCCGCGGGCGGCGGCGTCCATAGCCACGTTGGACAGTTCGTCGGCCTTTTTGTTCTTCGCGCGCGGGACCCAGGTGTAGGTGACCTTTTCAAACCCGGAGGCGATGTCGCGGGCCTGACGGGCGAGTTTTTGCATGTCCGGGTGCTTGATTTTCCAGCGACCGGTCATTTGCTCGACGACGAGTTTGGAGTCCATGAAGACGTCGACACGCGTCGCACCCACGGACCGGGACGCCTCAAGTCCCTGGATCAGCCCGTGGTACTCGGCGACATTGTTGGAGGATTTCTTGCCCACCACGTAGGCGATTTCGCCGAGCGTCTCGCCGGAAGCGTCGTAGACCACCGCGCCGGAGCCAGCGACGCCCGGGTTGCCTCGGGAGCCGCCGTCGCAGTACATCTTGACCTGCATTTACGCCTCGTCGGACGGCGTGACGCGCACCAGCAGGGTGCCGCAGTTCGGGCAGTGAGGCAGGGAGTCCTCCGGCTCGGCCATTACCTCGGCGCGCTCGGCGGGCGGCAGCTGGATGAAGCAGCCCCCGCAGGCGCGGCCGTTGAATTTTGCGGCGCCGATGTCGTCGTAGGCATCGAGCACGTCGGCCGGCAACTTGGCGCGCAGGGCATCGGTGTCCACGACCTCTTCTTCCGGCAGCGCGTCGACGGTGCGTTGGGCGGCGTCGACTTTGCGGTTGATGTCGTCGACACGCGCGGCGTGCACGTCGCGGTTGTTGCGAAGCGCGGCGATCTCGTTGTGCGCCTCCTTCAACTCAGAGAGCAGATCGGCGATGCGCGATTTTGCGGCGTAGCGGTCGTGCTCGAGATCCTTGCGGCGCTCCGGGTCGGTCTCCGCACCCAGTTGGCGCTTGTCGTCCAGTTCGCGCTTTTTCAGTTTGCGTTCGTCTTCCTGGATGCGCAGGATCTCCAGCTCCATGTCGTCCACGGCGAGTTGGGCGGAGGCGGAGGCCTCGGTGAGGCGGGTGCGCTCGTCGAGAAGCTTCTGCAGCTCCTGGACTTCGGGGCGGACGCGGGGCTGCGACTTGGAGGCGTCGGCAAGCGCAAGCTCCAGGAGGACGGGTTGCAGGTCTTTGGCTAATTGCATCAGTACTCCTTTAGTTCGCTGGGTGGGCGGACACGGTCCAGGGATCCGTGCGGATGTGCAGGATCTCGGTGTCCACGCCTAGAGGCGCCACGATACCCTCCGCCTGCTCGGTCCACGGAAACTCGCTGGCCCAGTGCGCGGTGTCGATCACGGCCGGGCCTCCCGCGCGCAGGTGCTCGTCGACGGGGTGGTGGCGCAGGTCGGAGGTGACGTAGACGTCCACGCCGAGTTTGGCGACATCGGCAAGGAAGGAGTCGCCGGAGCCGGAGGAGACCGCGACCTTTCGCACCTTCTGGTCCGGGTCACCGGCGGCGCGCACACCCCACGCGGTTTCCGGCAGCGCGTTGGCGACCTGCTGAGTGAATTCGCGCAGCGTCATCGGCTCCGGGAGCGTGCCGATGCGGCCGAGGCCTGTCGCGTTGTCCAGGTCCGCGGCGTGCTCCACCTGCACGATGTCGAACGCCGGCTCCTCATAGGGGTGATTCGCGCGAAGCGTATCGACGAGCCCACGCCGCAGCCTCGCCGGCGCCACGAACTCCACGCGCACCTCGTCGGCGGTGAAGTGCTCGCCGACGGTGCCGTCGGTCGGGTCGGCGCCCTCGACCGGGGTGAACTCGCCGGTGCCCGCGTACGAAAACGCGCACTCGCGATAGTTGCCGATCGCGCCCGCGCCGGCGTCGAAAAGCGCCTGCTTCAACGCCGCGGCGTCAGACGGCGGGACGTGGACGCCCCAGCGATCGGTGGCGCCCAGAAGCACCGGCTTGATCGGGCGGCCGGGTTCGATGCCGACCAGCTCGGCCAGTTTGTCGGACACACCTGGGCGCGCCGAATCAGCGTTGGTGTGCGCGGCGAACAGCGCACAGTCGCCTTTCAGCAGCGTGTGGATGACCTTGCCCTTCGGCGTGCTCGCCGCCACGGAGTGCACGCCGCGCAGCAGCAGCGGGTGGTGCACAACCAGTAGCTGCGCCCCGGCGGCAACGGCGCGCTCGGCCACCTCCTGGGTGCAGTCGAGCGCGAAGGCGACCTTGGTCACCTCGTCGGCAGGATCGCCGCAGATCAGCCCTACCTGATCCCAGCTTTCAGCCAGCGCGGGCGGGTAGGCGGCCTCGAGCGCGCCGACAACATCTTGCACAGTCACAGCAGTCATGGCAGCCAGCCTACAAATTTGGAACAGTGGGCAAGCGTGACCACCACATTGCTTTTCGACGTCGACGGCACCCTCATCGATTCCTTCCCCGGCATCCGCCACGGCTTCCTGGTTGGCCTGGATGCTGTGGGCTGGGAGAAACCGGACGAGGAATTCATCAAACGCATCCCCGGCCCGCCGATGCCGGAGTCCATGCGCGCGCTCGGGATGGAACCTGAGACCGTGGACCAGGCCATGCGCGCGTATTCCGAGTACATGTCCACCGAGGGGTGGCAGCGCTTCGAGGTCTACCCCGGTATGGCGGACCTCGTGGAGCGTCTGCACCGGGAAGGGTTTGGGGTGGTGACGGCGACGTCGAAAAGCGAACGCTTCGCACGCGCGGCGCTCGAGCGGGCGGGGATGCTCGGGCACATCGATTTCCTGGGTGCTGCGTCCAACGACGGCGTGCGCGCCAAGAAAGCCGACGTGATCCGCTATGTGCTGGACAATGTGGCGCCCAAGCGGCCGCTGATGATCGGCGACCGCACCCACGATTACACCGGCGCCGCCGCGTTTGACATCCCGAGTGTTGCCGTGACCTGGGGCTACGGCGCCTCAGAGGAGTGGGACGAGGCGGACTACATAGCATCGGATGCGACCGAGTTAGAAAGGATCATTCGTGCTGCATATTGATTTCGTCTGCACCGGCAACATCTGCCGCTCCCCGATGGCGGAGGTCATCGTGCGCTCCAAGTTGGAGGACGCGGGGCTGGGTGATGCGGTGCGCGTATCGTCGTCAGGCATCGGCGACTGGCACGTCGGACACAAAGCCGACGAGCGCGCCCGGCGCGAACTTGCCGACCACGGCTACAACGGCGAAGCCCACCGCGCCCAGCAGCTTGGTTACGAGCAGGAGCAGGCCGACCTCATCGTCGCGCTGGATACCAACCACGTGTCCGAGTTGGTCGTGCGCGGCGTGCCCGAAGAAAAGGTGCGGCTGCTGCGCTCCTTCGACCCGGACGCCCCCGCTGGCGCTGGCGTTGCGGACCCCTACTACGGCGGGCCCGAGGGCTTTACCGTGGTGCGCGAACAGATCGAAGCCGCCGCCGACGGCATTATCCGCTGGGTGCGCGAGCAGCTAGACTAACCGGGCGTGAACGCCAGTACATCCTCGTCAAAGCCGTGGTGGCGCCAACTGCTCAACCCCGGCTGGATCATCGCGGCGATCGTTGTCGGCATCTTCTCGTATTTCGCCTTCACGTTCCTCGCACCCTGGCAGTTGGGCAAAAACGAGCAGTTGGTCGAGCGCAACGAGCACATCGCCGCCGCCTTCGAGCGTGACCCGGAGCCCATTTCGGAACGCCTGCCGGGCTCGTCGCTCGACCCCGACAACGAGTGGTCGCGCGTGATCGCCACCGGCCAGTACGCCGGCCCCGACGTGTTGTTGCGCCTGCGCCCCGTCGACCGCACCCCCGCATTCCAGGTGCTCACCCCGTTCAAACTCGACGACGGCCGCAACATCATGATCAACCGCGGCTGGGTCCCCGCCGAAGAATCCACCCAGGTCCCCTCGATCGACCCCGCCCCCACCGGCGACGTCACCCTCACAGCGCTCTTGCGTGCCGACGAACCCACCCACCCCACAGCCCCCGTCCACGAACAGGGCTACCAGATGGTCTACTCCATCAACTCCGGCCAAATCGGGTCGCTGACCGACACCGACCTCGTCTCGCCGTACCTGCAGTTGCTCTCCGACCAACCCGGGGTAATCAACCCGATCCCCATCCCCCAACTCGAAACCGGCAACCACCTCTCCTACGGCCTGCAGTGGATCCTCTTCGGCATCGCCGCCCCCGGCGCACTGCTGTACTTCCTGGTCGCCGAGTCCCGCGAGCGCCGCCGCTTCGCCGAGGAGCAGGAGCAATTGCTTGACGACGACCCCGTGTCCGCCCCTCCCACCCCCGGCCCCTCTCCCGCTGCCGGTTCCGGTTCCGCTGCCCCGTCTTCTGCTGCCCCGTCTTCTGCTGCGCCGTCCCGGTCGCGCCAGCGCTACGGCTCGTCCCGCACCAACCCGTGGGCCAAGGCATACGATAAGGAACAAGAACGCTAGGCCTTTACCGGTAAAGGGGTACCGATGCAGTTGAAGTCCGCCCTCGACACACTCGAATCCGCCGGTGTCGTGCTGGCACCTGGGGTTGAAACCGCCGATATCGACGACGCCGTCTTCGACCACGCCACCCTCTTTCGCACCCGCCCGTTTGCGACTCTCTCTTTCCTGGCCGGCCCCGACGGCGATCCCCTCTTCGCCCTGTCCTCCCCTCGCTTGTTATCGTCCCGGGCCGGCCTAGCCTGCGCCGCCCTCGGTGCCTCTCTCGTTGACCTGTCCGCCGTCCCCGACACCCCCGGTGCCCCCACCGGCTCCGCCCGAGTCCAGTTCTCGGAATGGGACGTCGCCGATGTGGAATTCGACGGCGACTCCCCCATCTTCGAGTTGGGCATCCTCGCCGCGATCGAAAACCGCGCGCTGTAGTTTCCAGCCGCCGGCCCCCCGTCTTTCACCGGCCGCCTCTCACCGGCCCCCTTCCACCCTAGATGTGAGGGGCAGGATGTGAGGGGGTCGAGTAATTCCACCCACCCCGGTTTCGACGACGGCGAACCCCTCACATCCTGCCCCTCACATTTGGGCTCGCCAGCCGAGGATGCTTACTCGTAAACGCTTATTGCTCGAGTGCGCTGCGGAAAATCCCACGCCGCCTCACGATGAGTAAGCGTCCTCCTCGGCGGGTAAGCACCCTGGAGTAAGCATCTAGGCCCCACCGACACGAAAAAGGCCCCTCTGGGGAGGGGCCTTGACCTAGTGCGCCATGACGGGCTCGAACCGCCGACCTACTGGGTGTAAACCAGTTGCTCTTCCAGCTGAGCTAACGGCGCGCGTTGCTGCATCACTGTAGCAAACCGGTCGGCAGCAACGAAAACTACCGCTTGGGGGCGGCAAGACACGAGCCCTGCCAGTCGCCGAAGCGGTCCGCCTTGGTCGAAATAAAGCCGGCCAACTGGGCGGACTCGGCGATCACACCGGCAGGCACCACGCCCGGGGAGCCAGCGCCGGGGGTGAGCAGCCACACCCGGCCGCCTGGGCTTAAGTTTCTGGAGGCGTCCACGAGTTCGTCGACAAGATCCCCATCGCCGTCGCGGTACCAGAGGAGGACGACGTCGCAGGGGTCGGTGGTGTCGTCGTCGAGAAGCAATGCCCCAATGGCATCTTCGATGGCCTCTGAGATGGTCGAATCGGCGTCGTCATCCCAGCCGATCTCCTGCACGACGTCGTCGGGTCCGACCCCGAAACGGTCCGCGTAGGTGGCACTCAAGTGTCTTGATCCTCCAGTTGTCGAAATATGAATGCCGACATCTTAGCGCCGAAACTCGGCGAGCGCTGGCAGTTGCGTGATTAGTCTCACCAATTGGGTCCTCTATGAGAAGTGCAAAGCAAAAGGACGTATCCTTGTTGTCGTACTGCCCAGATGGACCCAGGAGGTTGAAGTGGCCGAGAAAGAAACCAATATGGAAGATGCTCGCGTGAAGAACGCGTCCGACGTCGACACGAACATTCTCTCGCTGCGCGAGGGTGTTGCGTCCTACCTGCACGACGCAGATCCGGAAGAGACTCAGGAGTGGATGGATTCCCTCGACGGTCTGCTCGAGGAGTCCGACCCGGAGCGCGCACGCTACCTCATGCTGCGCCTGATCGAGCGCGCCAACGCGAAGCGCGTGCCGCTGCCGGCGCTGTCGTCGACTGACTTCGTCAACACCATCCCGACGAAGCTCGAGCCGGAATTCCCGGGCGACGAGAAGATCGAGAAGCGCTACCGTCGCTGGATCCGCTGGAACGCCGCGATCATGGTGCACCGCGCTCAGCGCCCCGGCATCTCCGTCGGCGGCCACATCTCCACTTACGCTTCCGCAGCTGCGCTCTACGAGGTGGGCTTCAACCACTTCTTCCACGGCAAGGACGCCGAGCAGGGCGGTGACCAGATCTTCTTCCAGGGCCACGCCTCTCCGGGCATGTACGCCCGTGCCTTCATGGAAGGCCGCCTCAGCGAAGAGGACATGGACGGCTTCCGCCAGGAGAAGTCCCACCCGGGCGGCGGTATGCCGTCCTACCCGCACCCGCACGGCATGCCGGAGTTCTGGGAGTTCCCGACCGTGTCCATGGGCCTTGGCCCGATGAACGCGATCTACCAGGCACGCTTTAACAAGTACCTGCAGGACCGCGGCATCAAGGACACCGACAAGCAGCACGTCTGGGCATTCCTTGGCGACGGCGAAATGGACGAGCCGGAATCCCGCGGCCTGATCCACATGGCCTCCCTGTACGGCCTAGACAACCTGACCTTCGTGATCAACTGCAACCTGCAGCGTCTCGACGGCCCGGTGCGCGGCAATGGCCAGATCATCCAGGAGCTGGAGAGCTTCTTCGTCGGCGCCGGCTGGAACGTGATCAAGGTCGTTTGGGGTCGCGAATGGGATGAGCTGCTGGAGAAGGATGAGGACGGCGCACTCGTCCACATCATGAACACCACCCCGGACGGCGACTTCCAGACCTTCAAGGCCAACGACGGCGCGTACGTGCGCGAGCACTTCTTCGGCCGCGACGAGCGCACCAAGAAGCTCGTTGAGGATATGTCCGATGAGGACCTGTTCAACCTGCGTCGCGGTGGCCACGACTACCGCAAGGTGTACGCCGCCTACAAGCGTGCGCTGGAGACCAAGGGCAAGCCGACCGTCATCCTCGCCCACACCGTCAAGGGCTACGGCCTGGGCCACAGCTTCGAGGGCCGCAACTCGACCCACCAGATGAAGAAGCTGACCCTGGACGATCTGAAGCTCTTCCGCGACAACCAGCAGATCCCGATCTCCGACGAAGAGCTGGAGAAGGATCCGTACATGCCGCCGTACTACCACCCGGGTGCGGACGCAGAGGAGATTAAGTACCTGCAGAAGCGTCGCGAAGAGCTCGGTGGTTACCTGCCGCAGCGTCGCGAGCAGTACACCCCGCTGTCCCAGCCGGATTTCGAGAAGACCTTCAAGGCACTGTTCAAGGACTCCGGCAAGCAGAAAGTCGCCTCCACCATGGCGCTCGTGCGCACCTTCAAGGCGCTCATGCGCGACAAGGAGCTGGGCAAGCGCGTCGTCCCGATCATTCCGGACGAGGCCCGCACCTTCGGCCTGGACTCTTGGTTCCCGACCCTGAAGATTTACAACCCGAACGGCCAGAACTACGTGCCGGTCGACCACGATCTGCAGCTGTCCTACCGTGAGGCGCCGGAAGGCCAGATCCTGCACGAGGGCATCAACGAGGACGGCTCCTCCGCATCCTTCGTCGCGGCATCGACCTCGTACGCCACCCACGGTGAGCCGATGATCCCGATGTACATCTTCTACTCGATGTTCGGCTTCCAGCGCACCGGCGACAACTTCTGGGCCGCCGGCGACCAGATGGGCCGTGGCTTCATCGTCGGCGCAACC
The DNA here is from genome assembly GCF_014490555.1 of Corynebacterium lujinxingii. Classification (NCBI taxonomy): domain Bacteria; kingdom Bacillati; phylum Actinomycetota; class Actinomycetes; order Mycobacteriales; family Corynebacteriaceae; genus Corynebacterium; species Corynebacterium lujinxingii. The sequence continues at coordinate 1,681,280 of NZ_CP061032.1, forward strand.
GCCGGCCGCACCACTCTGTTCGGTGAGGGCCTGCAGCACATGGACGGCCACTCCCCGATCCTGGCCTCCACCAACCCGGCCGTCATCCCGTACGACCCGGCGTTCGCCTACGAGATGCCGTACATCATCTCCAAGGGCATCGAGCGCATGTACGGCAACGGTGCCGGCGAGGACGAGAACGTGATGTACTACATCACCGTCTACAACCAGCCGCACCACCAGCCGGCACGCCCGGAAAACCTGGACGTCGAGGGCCTGCACAAGGGCATCTACCTCTACGACAAGGGCGAGGACCTGGACAACAAGGTCTCCCTCCTGGCTTCCGGTGTTGGCATGCAGCAGGCGCTCGTCGCACAGAAGATCCTGCAGGAGAAGTACAACGTCGGCGCTGCGATCTACTCCGTGACCTCCTGGACGGAGCTCGCACGCGAGGGTCAGCGCAAGGACAACGAGCAACTGCTCAACCCGGACGCCGAGGTTGAGGAGGCATTTGCCACCAAGCAGCTGAAGCAGACCGAGGGTCCGTACATTGCGACCTCCGACTTCGCTTCCGACCTGCAGGAGCAGATCCGCGCCTACGTCCCGGGCCAGTACGTTGTGCTCGGTGCCGACGGCTTCGGTTTCGCCGACACCCGCGAGGCCGCCCGCCGCTTCTTCAACATCGACGCCGAGTCCATGGCCGTCGCCGCCCTGCTGGCGCTGGCCAAGGAGGGCAAGATCGACCGCTCCGTCGCTGCGCAGGCCGCTAAGGACCTGAAGCTCGACGACCCGGCCGCTGCCCAGCCGAACCTCGACTCCGACGACGAGGGTCCGGAGAACGCCGCAGAGTAGCACTTCGCTTCTCGACGACCCCACGCCCCGGCCTCCCCGGCCGGGGCTTCGGCGTTTGTGTTCCCTTCTGGGCCCTTCCCCCGCCAAAAAGTTCCCCGCCCGGGAACTTTCTTCGGTTTCGACCACTTTTCCGGCGGCGTTTCCCCAGGTCGCCGCATCACCGCACCAAGAAAGTTCCACCACCTCCCCAATGCGGTGGAACTATTTTCCGCCACGCTGACAAGTAACGGCGGAATGTGTCAGGGTCCTGGGTTTTTACACCCCCGTTGACAGATTCCGGCGGGATGTGTCAGCAACGGCCGCCGAAACCAGCCGAACCACCCGGACCGGAGCCCCGCACCAGGGCGATGACGCGCTCGATGGCGGCGGTGACGGCAGCCGGGTCGTCGAGAGGCGGCATGTGGCCCGAATCTGGCAGCACCTGGAAGTAAGCCCCCGCCCAGATGGCGGCCAGTTCGGCGGATTGGCTCACCGGCGTGACGTTGTCGCGGTCGCCGACGAGGATGTAGCCGGGGATCGTCGATAGGATGCCCGCGGCGCCGCGCTCGGAGTGGGTTTTCAGGTCGTCGAAGTAGCCGCGGTAGGTCGCCAGCGGCGTCGCCTTGATCATCCGCGCGTGGAATTTGATCAGGTCCCACGGCACGGGCCGGAAGTAGAACCAGCGCGCGAGGATCGGCGCGATCATGTCGGTGACCAGGCGCCTTATCCCCTCTGCAGCGTGCGGCAGCTTATCGACGAACCACTCCAACCCATGGCCAAACCCACCACCCAGAAGGCGCGGGATGCCACGTGCGGTGAACGGGTCGACGGTGGAGGAAATCTGCACCGAGCCAACCCAGTTGAAGTTGTGGCGGCGCATCAGCGACAGCGAGATCGGTCCGCCGAGGGAGTGACCGACGGTGATGATGGGGTCGCTGATACGCAGATGGCGCAAAACGGCGGCAATGTCGTCGGCGGCGGCGTCGACGGTGAGGCGTTCGGAGGCGACGAAGCCGGTTTTGCCGTGGCCGCGGACGTCGACAAGCACTTGGCGCACGCCGGAAATCTCCGCGACCTGCAGTTTGAACTCGTCGGAGGCGATGTTGAAACCGTGCGCGTACACGACGGTCAGGCCGGCGTCGCGGGGGCCGACGTCGTAGTAGTAAACGTCGATGCCGTCGCGGTCGATCGTGCCGGTGCGCATTACAGCGGCAGGTACGGCATGGCGAGCGCGCCGATGCCGGCGATCACAGCGAGGATGCCGACCACGAGCGCCACCTTCTGCAGCGGCGTCGACCCGGCCGGTTCAGGCGTGGGCTCCGGCGCGGGCGCGGGCGTGGGCGTTTGCTTAGCGACGACCCCGACCCCGGTGTTTCGAATCTCCGTGTACGCAGTGCGGAAGGAACCGTCAGCGAAATCTGTTCTCACCTCGAAGCCAGCCCCGGAGTAGCTGTCTTTCGGAACGGTTGCGGTGATGACGCCTGTCTTCTCATCAATGCGCGCATTGAAATCCGCGCCGCCTTTAAGGGACCAGGTGGCGTCGTCGGGAAGCGGGATCCTCTTCCAGTGGTTGGACGGCTCGATAGTCACCGTCTCCCCTGGGTCGGCCGGGGTGTAATTGTCGTATTCGGGGCGGAAGAGGAAGGCGTCGTCCGGGATGAGGGAAATCTCCGGGTAGACCAACTCGGTCGTGTTGTCCGGGTAGAAGACGCGGACGTCGATCGACCCCGTGTTTTCGCCACGGTGCGGTACCTGCTCGCCACTGTGGTTGAGTTGCGCACCGAGCCGCTCCCCATCAAACAACCGGAACAGCTGACGGTCTGTGGTCTCCCCCGTCAGTTTCCACGTCGTACCTTCCGGCGCGCCTTGAAGGTCGAACTCGGCAGTCGTGCTGTACCCGTCGCCCTTCACCGCATAGACGTGCTTCGCTTCGGTTCCGAAATGTGGCTCGTACTGCTCCGCCATCGTCGCGGCGTGGGCGGCGGGGGCGATGAGGCTGGTGATCACGACGGCTGCGGTCGGGAGTGCGAGGCGTTGCATGGGCCTATCATAGGCGGTATGGAACTTTCGCAACGCTTGGATCTCGGCGGTCTGGAACTCGAGGACGACACGCCCGCGGATACGTTCTCCCGTCTCGCGGGGATTGTTGAGGAGGTTGCTGGGGTCGTCGTTAAGCAAAGCTCGCGTTTCGACGACACCGCGATCGCCTCCCTCGACCGCATCGAAATGGCGGTACGGATCGAGGAAGCGTTCGGCGTGCGTATCGACGACACCGTGCTCACCGAGCACCCCACCGCCGGCGAACTCGCCGACTACCTGGAGGAGAAGCAATGATTTCGTACCTGACCGACATGGACGGCGTCCTGCACAAAGAGGGCGAGATCATCCCGGGCGCGAAGGAGTTCATCTCCACGCTGCGCGACGAAGACATCGCGTTTATGGTGCTGACGAACAACTCGATGCAAACCCCGCGCGACCTGTCCGCGAAGCTGCGGCGCATGGGGCTCGACATCGAACCGGAGCGGATCTGGACGTCCGCAACCGCGACGGCGAAGTTCCTCTCGCAGCAGGCCGGGCAGGCGTCCGCGTACGTCATCGGCGAGGCCGGTCTGACCACCGCGCTACACGAGATCGGCTGGATTCTCACCGACGCCGACCCCGACTTCGTCGTACTTGGCGAAACCCGCACCTACTCCTTCGAGGCCCTCACCACCGCCTCGAACCTGATTCGGGGCGGCTCGCGGTTCATCGCGACAAACCCGGACCTCACCGGGCCGGGTCCAAATGGTGTTGTGCCGGCGACGGGGTCGGTCGCCTCCATGATCACCGCCGTGACCGGCATGAGTCCCTACTACGTGGGCAAACCCAACCCGGTGATGATGCGCTCCGCGCTGAACAACATCGGCGCGCACTCCGAGCACACCGTCATGATCGGCGACCGCATGGACACCGACGTGAAATCCGGCCTCGAAGCCGGCATGCGGACCGTGCTCGTGCGCAGCGGCATTAGCGACGACGCCGAAATCGCCCGCTACCCCTACCGCCCCACCGCCGTGATGAACTCGGTGGCGGACCTAGTGGAGCGCATCCACGACCCCTTCGGCGACGGGTGGTACGAGGAGTAGGCGCTGGCGCGCCGGCGCGCGCTACACCGCCGAGTCGGAGCCAGCGATGTAGAAACGCTGCTTGTTGACGAACTCGTCCATACCCAGCGGACCCAACTCGCGGCCGAGGCCGGAGGCCTTCACGCCACCGAACGGCAGCTCGGCGCCGCGGGCCTGCGGGATGTTGACGTGGATCATGCCGGTGTCCACCTTGTCGGCGACACGCTTGGCGCGCTCGGCGTCCTCGGACATGACGGCACCGCCGAGGCCGTAGCGGGAATCGTTGGCCACCTCGATGGCCTCTTCCTCGGAGGAGACCTTGTACACCTCGGCGACGGGGCCGAAGAACTCCTCGTAGTAGGAGTCGGAGCCGACCGGGATGTCGGTGATCACGGCTGGGGTGAAGTAGGCGCCCTTGCCGGTGACCTCACCGCCAACGTGGATCTTCGCGCCCTCCTCGACGGCGATCTTCAGCTGCTGGACCAGGTTCTCCGCGGCGTCGCGTGAGGACATCGGGTAGAACTTGCCCTCCTCCGGGTTCAGCGGGTCACCCTCGGTGTAGGAGGAGGCGATCTTGACCAGTTCGTCGACGAACTCGTCGTAAATGTCCTCCATCACGATCATGCGCTTGTTGGAGGTGCAGGCCTGGCCGGTATTGCCGATGCGCTTGTCCCACGCGGTCTTCGCAGCGGCCGGGATGTCGGTGGAGTCGAGCACGATGTAAGCGTCAGTGCCGCCCAACTCGAGCACGCACTTCTTCAAAGCCTGACCGGCCTGGGAGGCGATGGAACGGCCAGCGCCTTCGGAGCCGGTGAGGGAAACGCCCTGGACGCGGTCGTCGTTAATAAGCTTCGAGATTTGCGAGTGACCAGCGAAGATGTTGGTGTACAGGCCCTTCGGGGCGCCGGCCTCGTCGAAGATCTTCTCGATCGCCTCCGCCGACTCCGGGCAGATATTCGCGTGCTTGACCATAACCACGTTGCCGGCCATGAGCGCGGGCGCGGCGAAGCGTGCGACCTGGTAGTACGGGAAGTTCCACGGCATGACGCCGACGATCACGCCGAGCGGGATTTTGCGCATAATCGATGTGCCGCCGCGCTCGTTCGGGATCTCCTCGTCGGCACCGAACTTCGCGCCGTTGTCGGCGTAGTAGTTGAAAATCTCGACGACGTCGTCGACCTCGCCATCGCCCTGGTCGACCGCCTTACCCATTTCGTTGGCGATGATGCGGGCGAGTTCGTCGCGTTTGTCGTCGAAAAGCTTCGCGACCTTGCGCAGCACCTCCGCGCGCTCCTCGTAGGACTTCTCGCGCCACTGCTTAAACGTCTCGTCCGCGGTGCTCAGCGCCTGCTCAAGCTCGTCGGACGTGATGTTTTCGTAAGTCTTCTCAATCTCGTTGGTCTTCGGATTTTGTACTCGGTATTTAGCCATGCAGCCCATAGTACGAGCGTGCCGTGATCCGTGCCACGAAATTCTCCTCCGCCGCGAGCTGCTCGATGGCCTGCGCAAATGCGTCGATCTCGGCGTCAGTCGCGCGGATCTGCTCCCGGCACGAATATGTACGGTCCGGCCGACGCTGCCAGCGCGTGAACCAGATTTCGCCGGGCTCGCCTTCGGGGAGCAAGAGCATTTGCTTCTCGACGACCCCACGCACCCTGCCCGGCATTCCCTCAATTTCGAGCGTCCACGTGAGGCGGTTGCGTGTGGGCCGGCACGTGCGGGGCGCGGCCAGTGTTGTCGTCATTGGTGGGGACCCTTCTGTGCGTTGCACTACTTGTTCGGCACACTCCTGCCCCGGTGACTAAGCGGGACTTAAGTTCCGCCCGCCCGGTGACTAGCCGAGCCTTGGCGGCGGAGTGTGAGACGAGAGGTTCGTCTTCCCCAACGGCCTCTGGTTGCTCGCGAACGATCTTGCGTCACACGCGTTGACCTGGGCAACCCTCAACCGTCGCTTGATCCCCCTGTTTATTCGACCTCCGGTTGAGGTTTAGATAACGCTTTAAACCGACCTTACGCTTACCTTAGTTTACTATTAGCAAACGTACAGTTATAACCCACCGGATGCGATTCATGGACAAAGAGAAACGCCAAACCAACGGACTACCCCACTGCAGTGACGAAGAAACTCCAGGAGAAATCGCCAGTTCGCAGCACAACATAGATTCTCCGAAACCATCAGCCCCTGAGTCTTCTCGTGGGGCTACACCTGAATACGACGAGAGCAGAGTATGGACGCTTTCACATAGTGAGGCTGTTGCAGAGTTCTTCTTTACGTTCGTTGGATGTTTGGTCTCGGCTTCTTTCTTGGTCACCGCGTTACCGATACCGTTTTTACTTTTCGGCAATGGATTCACGATCGATGACGCTGAATCAAATCCGATCTCCTACGGTGCTTTCCTAACCGGTGTTGTTGCCCTAGTCGGCCTCTACTATTTAATCGAGATCGATTATGGAACGCGTTTCGAAGGTCCATCTGGAGAAGCAGTTCAGAGACTTCTGACTGGTCTCATCCTGATCGTCGGGTTACTAAACGTGGAATGGGAATTTCTCGCGCATTGGCCCGACGAAACCCCAAAAACCTACTCCCTTGACGTTACCCCTCCACTGCTCGACTTGTTTAGAGTCCTCTTTCACCCGACAGTTCTAATTTCGCTAGTTGCCACCGTTTTAGTCTTTGCGATCTGTATGGTCGCGAGAGCAAGCCTTGCCTTAACAGCACGGGGATTTGACAGGCAGATGAAATTTCTGACGAAAAGAATCGGGGAGCAAAAAGAAATACACGGTGGGTACGCGCGCGCTGCCCGATACCACCACCTTAGTGATCTTGATTTTCTTCCAAAACTCCGGAAACGTCGTCCAATACTGCTCCGCATCAGACTTGTGGGCCGTTCTTTGCTCTTCCCCTCGGCTGCCGGGGCCCTCTTTTTCCTGCTGGTGCAGCTTCCCAGGATTCTCCCTGGCGTTTTCGATTGGTATCCAGCTGGCGCTACCGAAACGGAATATTCCTGGCTTTTTACCTCCCTAATCCCCGCCGCTTTCCTCCTGGACACATGCGCACATCTGCACAAGCGCTATGCGGTATCAAATGGGTACCTGATTTCAAAGGCTGAAGCAATCATGGCTTGCTCTCTGCTCTTGTTAATCGCGGGTGTGTACTTGTTCATAGGACTGAGTCTTCGGTGGACGGCCACTATTGCCATAGGCGCGGTACTAATCTTTAGAGTTTTACGCCACTACTCCCAGATTAAGATGATCTCATTTCTAAAGAATCTTCCCAGCAACAACCTGTAAGGAGTAACCCGTGACCGAGAAGAAAATCAAAGAAGAGATTCAGAGCGGCGACACCACGGTGCTTATTGGAATCACCGTTACTAACCAAGCACCGCAGACCGCGCAGCACCAATGCGAGAAAAAATCAAAAAAAGCATCATGGCTTAATCGCTTAATGGCTCGTAAAGATCTCTCGACGAAGACATCAGTTCTCGATATGTTGGAACGCTTCGAATCAGATCTGGAGTGGCAACAAAACCAACTAGCCAATTTGAGGAAGTTTCAAGAGACTTCAGAACGCTGCCACGAGTGCAAGCAAAGTGAAACTTTGAGTCTACAGCAGCCGCACCGCGAGCACGCCGAGGAAAATCACGACGAGACCGACGAGCCGGGTTACGGTGAGCGGGTTCTTGCGGGCTCCGAAGGCGCCGCGGGCCTCGAGCACCTGGCCGGCGGCGATGGTGCCGGCGTTGAAGGCGATGACGGTAGTAGCGGTGCCGATCAGCGGCGATAGTGTGGCACCGGCGATAACGAAGACCGCACCGACGACGCCGCCGAGCCACATCCACCACGGGCCCGGCGTCGGTCGGCGAACAAGCTGGCGTGGCGAGGTCAGCAAGGCGGCAACGAACAGCAAGCACACGCCAACGAACAGGTTGATCTCAGAGGCGTGCAACGAGGACCCGGCGATCGTGCCCAGGTAGCCGTTCACCGCAGTCTGGATTGAGGAACCGACGCCGACGGCCACGCCCAGCAAGCGGAACAGCCACAGCTCGAGACCCGAAGCGTCGCCCTCCACCTTCGCCGCCTTGCCGGCGCGCAGCACCACGACGATGCCGATAAAGACGACGAGGGCGCCGGTGATGCGGGGCAGGGTGACGTCGATAAGCGGTGCCCCGAAGAGACCGAACCGGTCGATGAGCAGCCCCATCACCACTTGACCGAGGATCGGCAGCACCACCGTTTGCACGGCGCCGAGGCGTGGGAACAGGAGGATGTTGCCGAGGACGAAGCACACACCCATCACGCCGCCGAGCCACAGCCACCACGGCAACGACGTACCCGGCGCGAACTGCGGCAGCGGGTTGCCCTGCATAGCGGTCGTGACTGCGATCGCGACAAGTAGCGCCACCGAAAACGAAATCAGCGCGGAGACGACCGGGCGATTGCCCACGCTCAGGCGCAGGCGCGAGTTTGCCGCAGTTTGGATCGGAATGAGCCCGCCGACGGCGAGCGCGATGAGAACTAGCACGGGCCTATGGTCGCACACCGGCTGACGAAGCATCGCGGACGAAAGATCGCATACACAATTAAGACAGTCGTCGACGAATCATCTATTCTGTTCACGCAGTGATTCCACAGGAATCTTCATTCGTCTTTTAAGGAACACCATGTCGACTGCTTACCCCGGCCCTCACGGTGGCCAGAACAACCGTGACAACACCCCGACCGAAGGCCAGGCTTTCCCTGCAGACCAGCAGGGCCAGGCGTACCCGGCTTACGGGAACACGATGTACCAAAACGGCGTCCCGCAGGCGCCGGTCAAGGAGCGCAACACGATCGGCATCATTGCCCTGGTCTGCGCGATCCTCGGCGTAATCTTCTCTTGCATCCCGGGCTTTTTGATTCTTGGCTGGATCCTCCTGCCGATTTCATTCATCCTCGGCCTGGTGGGCTTGTTCCCTAAGGACAAGAAGAAGGGCACCGCAATCGCGGCGGTCATCACCTCGATTGTCGGCGCGGTTGTCGCTGCGGTGGCGTTCATGTTCGTGATTGACAGTGCTTTCAACGATGCGTTCAACGAGGAAACTACTGTCAGCAACAACGGCGGGGCCAATGCTGTCGGCGATGGCGATTCCGCTGAAGGTAACTCGGAAGATTCTGCTGACGGTGCAGCCGACGGAGCGACTCGCGAGAACCCGCTTCCGATTGGGGCGACGGTCTCTACCGATGAGTGGGACGTGACCGTCAACAGTGTCGACCTCAACGCAACGGATGCGGTTACGGCCGAGAACCCGGTCAACGACGCCCCCGCCGATGGCCAGACTTATGTGATGGCAAACGTCACCGCGAAATACAAGGGCGACGACCCGCAGGGATCGATGCCGACCATCGGTTTCGCTTTTGTGACCCCTGAGGGCAATACGATCAACAGCTACGACTCGATAGTGATCGCTCCGGACTACTTCGACCAGTCGACCACGCTATACAAGGACGCTGAAGAAACTGGAAACTTCGCGTTCCTCGTTGATGAAGCTACTGCTGCCGACAGCGTACTGGCCGTCTCGCCGGACATGTTCGCCCAGAATCGCTTTGTCGCTGTGAAGTAACCAAACCTCTCCCCTACTTGCGAGGGGCAGGATGTGAGGGCCTCGAGTAGCCGCCGACCCCGGCGAGCCCAGTTACTCGAGGCCCTCACATCTTGCCCCTCACATTTGCGGTCGGAGGGCGGAGGGCGCGCGGAAGGTGCGGGCCGGGGCCGAGCCCAGCACCGACAGAACTACCGCAGCCCGCTCCCCCGGTCGTCCACATATACGCGGTAGAGCGCCTCCACGAACTCATCCCGCGTCATAGACCCCGACACCCCCAGCCGATCCAACTCGTCGCGCACGTCTTTGCGGGTTGGAGCGGAGACCATCATCGTTGGGCGCTGCGTGCGCTCGCGCCAGGAACCGGGGGTTTGCGGCAGGCGGTCGCCGACGCGGTGTTTCATGCGGTTGAAGAATTCGTCGACAGGCGCGAGCGCCTCAATCCCCGGCACGGACCAGCCGAACCAGTACGCCGCCACCCCCAGCCCGATCCCCACCAGCGCGGAGACGGCGAGGCCGATGGACTCCAAGCCCAGATCATAAAAGAGCTGCACGCTTATCGACGACACAATCCCCGGCACCACATACCACTGCCTATCCACCAGGATCGACGGGATCTGCCCGATCATCATCTCGCGGATCACCATGCCGCCGGTGGCGGTGAGTACGCCCATGAGGATGCAGCCGAACCAGGTGACGTCGGCACGCATCGCGGTCACGGTGCCGGTGACGGACCACACGCCGACGATGACCATGTCGCCGTGGAAGCGGAACATCTCCCAGGTGAAGCCTTCGAGCGGCAACGTGAACGCCACCAGAGATCCCACGAGTGCGGTGCCGATGTACCAGGGGTTTTGGAGGGCGGAGGCGGGGGTGGCGTCGATAAGCGCGTCGCGGATCATGCCGCCGGCCATGCCGGAGATGATGGAGATGAGCATGAACCCGACGGCGTCGAAACGCATACGCCTAGCGACGAGCCCGCCCATGAGCGCGTTGAGGAACACGCCGAGCAGGTCCATCACGGCGAATGAGAAACCGACGGCGGTGAACACGTTGTCGAAGTACATGCGCGCCATCGTAGGGGGTTTAAGCCTTCGCCTTCGAGCGCTCCCGGACCTCGTTTTGCAGGTACAGGCGGATCGCGCCCAGCAGTTGGTCGTCGGTGGCTTCCTCAAGCGCTTGCGTGACGTGTTCACCGGACTCGACCGGGTGGCGGATGTCCGTCTTCACGCCGAGGGCATAGCCGAGCTTCTCCTCCAACGGGCGTTCGATCTCCTTGGTGGCGAAGAACGAGAAGCGGTCACCGCCGAAGTACACCGCGACCGCGAAAATCGGCGCGGCCACCGCAGCGGCGAGCATGCCTTGCCACACCAGGTCGAAGTGGTTGAAGCCGAGCATGATTGCCGACGAAATAATCGCCGGGAACACCGTCATCTTCTGCGACGTAAACAGCGCGGGCACCTGCCGCAGCACGATGTCGCGCATGGCGGTACCGCCGGTCGCCGTGATCACCGCGAGCAGGATGCACGGCACCCAATTCAGGTCCGCCACCAGCCCCTTGAGTGTGCCGGCGACGGCCCACACGCCGATGGTGACGATGTCCGCATAAAACCGAAAATTCTCCCACAGCCGGCCCTTGAGCGTGACCGTGTACGCGATCGCGCCACCAATCGTCGCGGTGATCAGGTAGCCGGGGTTGGTCAGTGCGGCGGCGGGGCCGTCGTTCAGGATGGCGTCGCGAATAAAGCCCCCGCTTAACGACGAAATCAGCGCAATGAACGCGAACCCAACAATGTCAAAGTTCATACGCTTGGCGACAGTTCCGCCAACCGTCGCCGCCAACAGCACACCGGTGTATTCCAGGACGAAGTAGAGATCGCCCGCAAAGTCCGAAAGTTCCATGCGCGCAAGGCTACTTCCGCGCCCGCGCGCTGTCTCCTGCGCCTACCCCAGGCGCTGCACCGCGTCGACGACGAGGTCCCAGAACCGCTCCACGTCCAGGCGCGTGGCCACGGAGGAGTTGCACGGGGCGTCCGAAGCGCGGAAGTCCGCCACCGTGCGCCCGCGCGTCAACGTCCCCGCGAGTTCCACAGACAGCGGCGCGGGCACGGTCTCGACCAGCGAGGGGTCGATGACGTAGGCCACCGCGCACGGGTCGTGGACCGGCGGGTTGTCGAAGTCCTGGGCGTCTTTGTAGTTGTGGCGGAAGGCGTCGACAAGCGCGACGACGAAGTCGCCCGCGGACGTCCCCAACGCGGCGAATCGCGACTCCACCTCCGGGGTCGCCAGCGCCTGGTGGGTCAGATCCAGCCCGACCATGACCACCGGCCAGTCCTCGCCGAACACGATCGCGGCGGCCTCCGGATCGACGAACGTGTTGAACTCAGCGGACGCCGTGATGTTGCCGGTGCCGTACGCGCCGCCCATGAGCACGACTTCGCGCACACGCGAGACGATCCGCGGCTCCATGCGCACAGCCAGTGCGATGTTGGTCAGCGGCCCGGTCGGCACAAGCGTCACGGTCCCGGGTTCTTCGCGCATGAGCGTATCGACGATCCACCGCACCGCATGCCCATCTTCCACCCCAACCGCAGGCTCGGGCAGGTTGTAGCCGTGGACTTCCATGCCGGAATCGCCGTGGATGTCCTCGGCGGTGACGACGTCGTTGATCAGTGGGCGCGAGGCGCCCCGGTACACCGGCACGTCGAGGGCACCGGCGATGGTGAGGACCTGGCGCGCGTTGTGGGTGACTTTGTCGATGGTGTGGTTGCCGCCGATCGTCGTCAAGCCAAGCAGCTCGATGTAGGGGTTGCCGGCGGCGAGCAGGATGGCGACGGCGTCGTCGTGGCCCGGGTCGCAGTCGAGGATGATCTTACGCACGGGCAGCGAGGTCCTCCGCGGCGAGCGTATCCGGCACGCTCGCCGGCTTCGGAATGAGGAAGGACGCAGCGAACGCGCAGCCCAGCAGGATCGCGCCGGCGATCATGCCCGCGCGGTAGCTGCCGTTGGTGGCGGTGAACACAGCGAAAATGACCGTGAACGACAGGCCCGCGCCCAGGTTGAACGCGCCGCCGTTGAGGCCCGGCAGGTAGCCCTGGTTGTGCTTCGGCGCGAGCACCACGCCCAGCGAGCCGAGCATGATGTTTGCCATGCCCGCGTACGTGATGCCGGCGAGGATGGACACCGCGAGCAGCATGCCGTGCGTCGGCTTGCCGACGACTACCACACCAAACAGCACCGCAAGCGCCGCACCCGCAATACCGATCTGCAGAATGATCTTGTAGCCCACGCGACCCGCGAGCCAGCCGGAGACGGGGCCCATGAGCAGGCCGGCGAGGGCGTAGGGGGTAAGCGTCCACCAGGACACGACGCCGGCGGACATGCCCGGGCCCACCTCGGCGTCCTGCGCGAGGTTCGGCACCAGACCGTTCATGACAGCGAACACGCCAGTCATGGTCAGCGTGGTGGTGAGCAGCAGCGCCCAGGTGCGGCGCTGCGAGAGCAGGTCGGTGGACATCAGCGGGTGCGAGCTGGACTTCTCGGTACGCCAGAACCACACCAGCGACACGGCGCCGATGACCAGCAGGAGGATGACCATGAACCAGTTGGCAGCACCGAGCAGGCCGGCCTCGTTGAGTGCCGTGAGGATCGCGGCCGCGCCGATGACCAGGCCGACAACGCCCTTCCAGTCCATCGGCTGCAGCTGGTCGGACTTGGTCTCCGGCACGCCGAAGCGCACCGCGAACACGGCCACGAGCGCGGCGGCACCGATGACCCAGAACAGGGAGCGGAAACCGAAGGCGTCGGTGAGCCAGCCGCCGAGCAGGGCGTCGATACCCGCGATGCCGCCGTTGACCGACGTCAAAATGCCGACGAGGAACGCGAACTGCTTTTCCTCGCGCACCGCCTGGCGCAGCATCACGGACGTCAGCGCGACGGTCGGGCCGGACACGCCCTGGATCACGCGGCCGATGAACAGCATGGTCACGTTCGTCGCAAGCGCCGCGACAACCGAGCCGATCACCGTGACCACCATCATCCCGACGAGCACCTTGCGACGCCCGATCAGGTCACCCCAGCGCGGCATGAACAGAGCGAACAGGGCGGCGGCGGTGAAAAACGCGGTCTGCGTCATGCCGATCTGCGCCGTCGTGGCCTCGAGTTCGGTCTCCATCGTGGCCAGCGCCGGCGACAGCATCGACGCGTTGAGCTGGAAGGCGAAGACGGCCACCAGCAGCGCCGTCATCAGGGGCACGACCTGGCTGGTCGGCAACTTCTGCCCCGCTGCTGGTAACGGAGTGTTCGTCGTAGTCATGCGTGCAGTTTAAGACAGCTATAAGTATCACGCGTAACGACGAGACCATCCGGGGGCACTCCTCAACACCAACCTATACACCGGTTGCGCAGCGCCGGGACAAACCTGAATTCGGGTCCTGCGTCGCCGCATTCCGTTCATATGCAGGTCTCGATATGCGTAATCCCTGGTCACGGCGTTTTGCCCAAATTTCGCCGGATTTTCAGAAAATCCTCTGACCTGCAGTTACGCATATCGAGACCTGCATTTGAACGGATCTGGAACCTCTTGCTGCCCCGCGCCCCCGTCCGCCCAGCCGCGCCAAGGTTGACTATGTGTGCGATTCAGCAGCGTAAGCAAAAACCTGAATTCGGAAGCGCAACCTCGGCAACGGAACGCTCACGAGCAGGTCAAACCCAGCGTTGTGCCGTCGCGATTTCAGGTTTTCACTTACGGCGCCGGATCAGTGTGTATACGGCGCCTAGGACAGCGCGTCCCAGAGGGCGGTGTTGGTCTCCTGCCAGAGTGGCTTTGCCCAGTCGCCGAACTCGCGGTCCGTGAGCACTACGCAGGCCTGGTCGCCGGCGACCCACAGGTACGTGCCGGCCATGCCGAAGTGGCCGACGGTGTCGGTGGGCATGGAGTCGCCGGTCCAGTGCGGGGATTTATCGGCCTTGATCTCGAAGCCGAGGCCCCACGGGCAGGGCTTTTGCATGCCGTAGCCGGGGACGACGCCGCGTAGGTCGCCGAATTGATTGGAAAAGGCCTCGTCAAGCGTCGACGGGTCCAAAAGTTGCGGCGAGAGGAGCTCAGCGGCGAAGGCAGAAAGATCAGAAACGGTGGAGCGCCCGCCGTGGCCGGCCGAGCCGTAGATCTCGGTGGAGTCCATACCGAGGGGCTCGAAAACGCCTTCGCGGGCGTAGTCGGCAAACGGGATGCCGGTGGATTCCCCGACGATCTCGGCGAGGATTTCGTAGCCCGCGGAGGAGTAGATGCGGCGCTCCCCCGGCGCCTTTTGCGGCTCGCGCGAGTCGAAGCCGACGCCGCCGGCGTGCGCGAGGAGGTGGCGGATGGTGGCGCCTTCGAGGCGGGCGTCGTCGTCAAGCGAAAAAGCCCCTTCTTCCACGGCGAGGAGCACGGCGTACGCGGAGAGAAGTTTAGTCACGCTGGCGAGTTCGAAGACGCGGGCGGTGTCGCCGAACGACGCGTCTCGCTTGCCGACGAGCGCCCCCGCCACGTTGTCAACCGGCCAATCCGCAAAAAACTTCTCGAGCTGCATGGCCCCACCCTACGTGCTGCACGTATGGAGCAGCGCGGGGTGGATGTGCGAAACCCCGACAAACAAACCCCGACTATGCCCAGAACACGGCCATAGTTGGGGTTTTCTTGTTGGGGGTTGGGCGCGCGAACCCGCTCAACTACTCGGCCCACTCGATGCTCACCGTGTAATCTTCCTGCGCCGTCCCGGAAACCAGCGCCTCGACGTGGCTGCGCACGAGGTGCTCGGCACGCTCCCCCGCGCGGTCCAGCAGCCCCTGCGATACCGCCTTCTCACGCGCGGCGTCCTCTTGACCGGCGATGAACGAGGTGACGTCGGCGACCCGGATCTGGTTGATGGGGTTCATGGTCTGGTCGTAGACCTGCACGCTGTCGGCGTTGATGTGGGACTCGATAACCTCGACCGGCGGCAGCACCGCGTCGATGGAGGAGTCGCCGACGGAGACGGCAATGGCGGAGGTATCGCGAAGCCCGGCGGTCACGCGACCGTCGTAAGTGACCAGGAAGTTGCGACCGGTAAACGGCACGTGCGCGCCGAGGACCTCGAGGCCTTCCTGGTCAAACTTGCCCACGTCCGAAAAGCGGTATTCCTCGACGGAGAGCTCGGCGATGTCCTCAAACGACGCGCCAATCGTCGTCGAGTCCACTGTGGTCTCCCCTGCCCCAATCAGGGTGGGTCGGAAAAACACCGCCAAAAGCCCCAGGACGGCCAGCACCGCAATCAGGGCGGAAAGCAGTGCCACCCAAAACGCCGGGGCACGGCGGGTGCGACGCGGGGAGAGGTGCAATTGATCGTGCGCTGTACTCACTTAGCGCACTTTACCGAGTCACCCGACATCGGTGGAGTTTGTACACTAGTTCCCGCCTTTGGGCGTTCGCGCTTGAAAGGTGTACCTGGCCACCGGATGAAAAGAGATAACGATGACCGGTTCAACGCGTATCAAAGAAAAAGACAACGCAAAGCGCGAAAAACCCCAAGAGAAACAAGACAACAACCAAGACGGCATGCCCGGCTTTTTGGGCTGGATTGAAAAGGTCGGCAACAAACTGCCCGACCCGTTCTGGCTGTTCGTGATCTTAAGCGGCGTGGTCGCCGTGTCCTCCTGGCTCGCGAGCCGGGCAGGATTGAAAGCAACGGACCCGGCTTCGGGCGAAGAAATCCATGTGGAAAGCCTGCTCACCGGCGAGAACATTTCCCGCATGGTCACCGACGCGGTGGAGAACTTCATCGCGTTTCCGCCGCTGGGCGTGATCTTAGCGACGATGCTCGGCGTCGCCGTCGCCGAACAAACCGGCCTGCTGGCCGCCATGGTGCGCTCCATGGTGGACAAGGTCAGCCCGAAGATGCTCACGTTCATGCTCGCGCTCGCGGGCGTGACGGGCTCCGTGGCGTCGGATGCGATTTACGTGATCATCATCCCGCTGGGCGCGATGGCCTTCCACGCGATCGGCCGCTCCCCTGTCGTGGGTGCGATGGTGGCGTTCGCGGCGTCGTCGGCAGGCTTCAACTCCTCGCTGATCCTCAACATCACGGACTTGCTGCTCGCCGGCATCTCCACCTCGGCGGCACAGCTTGTCGACGACGCCTACGACGTCTCCCCCCTCGCCAACATCTTCTTCGTCATCCCGTCGGCGATTGTGCTGTCGCTGGTCATCACCGCCGTCACCGAGTTCTACGTGGACAAGAAGGCGCAAGCGCTTGTCGACGACGACCACATCGACGAAGACGAACTCCAACTCGACGAGACCAACCAGCCTGACGACGCCCACCTCACCGATGACGATGACATCTCCCTGACCCCGCTCGAGCGCAAGGGTCTGGCATGGGCGGGTGTGACGCTCGTCGTCACGCTAGCGGCGTTTTTCGCCCTGCTGCTCATCCCGGCCTCGCCGTTCGCGCGGCCGGAGGAGGGCTTCATGGAGTCCCCGCTGATCCAGGCGATCGCGATTCCGATCACCCTGATCTTCTTCGCCACCGGTCTGGTCTACGGCCTGGTGGTGGGCACGATCAATGAGGCCGCGGACATCCCCAAGTTCATGGCCAAAGGTCTCGAATCGCTGCTGCCGATTCTGGTGCTGTTCTTCGCCGTCTCCCAGTTCCTGGCGTGGTTCCAGTGGTCCAATCTGGGCCCGTGGACCGCGATTAAGGGCTCGGAACTGCTGCAGTCCTGGGACCTGCCGAACATGGTCCTCTTCGCCGCATTCGTGCTGATGGTGACCACGATCAACCTGTTCATCACCTCCGGCTCCGCCCAGTGGGCGCTGATGGCGCCGATTGTCGTGCCGATGATGATGTACATCGGTATCTCGCCTGAGGTCACCCAGATGCTCTACCGCATCGGCGACTCCCCCTCCAACATCATCACCCCGATGTCGCCCTACTTCGCACTCGCCCTGACCTTCCTGCAGAAGTACTACAAGAAAGCCGGCGTGGGCACCCTGATGTCGCTCTCCCTGCCATACGCGGTGTCCATGCTGATCGGCTGGTTCGTCTTCTTCATCATCTGGTACTTCCTCGGCATCCCGCTCGGCCCCGGCTCCCCGATGGGCTACGAGGTATAGCGATTTTACCGGGGTTTGGGGCTGCGCACCTTAGGCCAGCCCCGTCACGC
The DNA here is from genome assembly GCF_014490555.1 of Corynebacterium lujinxingii. Classification (NCBI taxonomy): domain Bacteria; kingdom Bacillati; phylum Actinomycetota; class Actinomycetes; order Mycobacteriales; family Corynebacteriaceae; genus Corynebacterium; species Corynebacterium lujinxingii. The sequence continues at coordinate 1,698,957 of NZ_CP061032.1, forward strand.
CCCATAAAGCGACGTGAGGATGCGCTCGGCAAGCAAGTGCACGGTGGTCGAGGCAGTGTGTCGCCCTATGTGCTCGCTAAAATCATCCAACGAATCCGGCTGCTCGCTCACCTTCCCCCGGGCGCGGACAATGGCCTGCCGGACATCTTCCACAGTGAAGTTTGGATGGGCGGTTTTTGTGTATGCCGGCCAATGTTGCATCAAGCTGTCGAGGACTTCCTTCTGCGAGCTTGCGCCCTTAACATCGGCGAAATGCAGCAGTAGCCAATACTCGAACTGCGGAACGCTAAAACCTACTCCGCGGTCCTTGCGTTCTGCGGCCCACTCAAAAACAGACTGGAGTTGCTGGTCCGTCGCATCGTCCTCATCGAGGACCACCCAAGCCTGATCGCCGGATCGCAGGTCGCCCTCACGTTTCAGGGTTGCTAGCCAATCGTCTGCAGTCTTGAGCAATGCCGGCGGGTGTGGGTGCACGCCTCTACGAGCTTCCACTTTCACGGATTTGTCCCGAAAACATGCCATTTCGAAGTAGTGCTTCTCAGTGGTGCCTTCGGTAACGATGAGGAACACATCTTTCACCGGGCGGGTTTTGGCCCTTTTGTTCTTACCCCCGAACTTCTTCTCACGAGAAGACCGCACCCGCTTATCCGACATTGCTGAACTCCAGCGGCTCAATCGAGGGCACGCCACCGAACCGGCCGCGCAGGTAGCTCTTTCGAAGGTCCGTCGTCTTCCGCGGCCCCTCGAAATCCGAAAGGGCGCGTGTTTGGGTTTGTCCCGATCGGTCCTTCTCTATCACCCAGATCTCATCTCTCCGCAGCGTCTCAGGGTCCATGAGCAAAAGATCGTGCGTGGTAAAGATCAGTTGCGCCCGCGATTCTGCAGAGGAATTCTCCAAGAACCCTCCAATTAGAGCGCGAGAGAGTTCCGTATGGAAGCTGCGGTCGAACTCGTCAACGACTAAAACCGCTTCAAAACCCGGGGTTGCCAGCCGGGAGAACAGGCCGAGCAGCCTCGTTGCGGAACGAGTGCCGTCTGACTCGTCCCACCAGCGCAGGCCATAGCTCTCACCTCCATCAGCGGAGTGGAGGAGGGTAATTCGTTCCGCTTCAATCTCACCGTCCTCGAGCCGCAGTGTGAAGCGCCCCGACGGTAATTCCACATCCATTGGATAATTCGGGTTGCTTCGCAGCTCTTGCTCCATCTCCAGTGCTTCCTCGGCACCCAGCCCCAGAGCAGACAGCTCCACATGCTCGGTTTCGATACCGGTAATTCCAGCGTCGATTTGGGAAATCAAGTTCTCCCATCCGTCGGGCTGGGACTGCAACTGCCCGAGATCCAGAAGTCCTGCTGGGATCACAAGAACCGTTTCGATGAAAGCGCGGACGACTCCGAACGCATCCAGCTTGAGCGAATCAGGGAACCGCGAAAGGTTCGTCTCGCTAGCAAAAGAGGCAAGAGGAACCTTGGGCGGAACCGATTCGAGCAGAACCCGCGCTTGCGCAACTTCGGTAGGGAAACGCTCCGCCTTCTCGTCCAAGAGCGGAAAGCTGAACGAATCACCTAATCGCTCAAACACGTCAATTTCATCTTTGGACAGGTACTTCGTCAGCCGCTCCTCCACCACGCGCTTGGCGTCGAAAGCCAGCACATACTCGTAAACGATGTCATCGACGGAGAACAGCACCTCAAAGTTCGTCGGCTCAAACGATGCCTCTGGGCGGAGAGCAAACGGATCAAACGGCATCGGATCTGCTGGGCGAGGTGGGTCTATCAGCATTCGCTGAAGTGCAGTCAGCGCCTTGACGAACGTGGACTTGCCCGCCGCGTTCGCACCAAACAGCGCCGCTACGGGATTAATCCGCTTTTTGTAACGCCGAGAAAGCTCGGGGCACCGCTCACGGTGCACCTGCTCCCTTGTTGCGACCATGTTTATCGACGCAGGCTCATACACCGAGCGATAGTTCGCAATCGTGAGGTCCAGCAGCATAAGCGCCCCTTTCAAAAACTTCGCCTATGACTCAAGCTTCTAGCATCATAAGTGAAATTTCGAACTATCGTGGACCACCTTCCCTTCCCGTGCCCAGACCTTTTCGAGACCAAGGATCATAAATTGACTTCATAATCTCACGAGCGAGCGGAAAGTAACCCCGCGCGCATCTCGCCGTCCCGGATTACGATTTCTCGCCTGGTCCCGTCTCGTGCAGTGGTTTTCGCCGTTTGTGCTTTCGGCTCGGTATGGAGTTCGGGGTTTTGACTAAGCGGTTAGCCGGTGTCGGTCGCCACAGTCATCTCCAGCGCGGAGGCTCGGGCGGGCGCATGAAATGTTTGGCCTGTTCGAGAGCTGACAGCGACATGCAGCATTACTGTTGAATCCATCCGTTGTGCTACCCGGTAAGAACCGCGCCAACCAGCTCGATGATCGATTCGCGGTCACACTGATCAACCTGTTCATCACCTCCGGCTCCGCCCAGTGGGCGCTGATGGCGCCGGTGGTTGTGCCGATGATGATGTACGTCGGCATCTCGCCTGAGGTCACCCAGATGCTCTACCGCATCGGCGACTCTCCGTCGAACATCATCACCCCGATGTCGCCCTACTTCGCCCTTGCGCTGACCTTCCTGCAGAAGTACTACAAGAAGGCCGGCGTGGGCACCCTGATGTCGCTGTCGCTGCCGTACGCGGTTTCCATGCTGATCGGCTGGTTCATCTTCTTCATGATCTGGTACTTCCTCGGCATCCCGCTCGGACCCGGCTCCCCAATGGGCTACGAGGTATAGTCGAACCTGCACGACACGAAAGGCGCTGGGATTTCCCAGCGCCTTTTCGCTTGCCGACGAGGGCGTATCCGGCACTGCCCCCCTCCGAATGAATACCTGCAAAAATTTTGTGAGCGTGCTTAGCTTCAGATGTCATTATTCCCGACTTTTCCTGACAAGGAGTTCTCGTGCCCACTAATTTCAAAGACGCTGAGCGCATGCTCCGCGACTTCCAGAACCTGCTGCCACAGATCGTCGGCTCCATTGTGGCCGTCGTCTCCGCTATCGCCGTGATTGTTGGCCTTCTGAACGATGCTGGTATCGGCGGCAATGATAAGTCCTCTGACCTCCCGGGCGTTACCGAAAACCAGACCCCAGGTACGACCGACCGCCCTGGTGTCGATTCCGCGCCGGTGAAACCTGTCCGCACTTCGATCTTCACCGTGGGTACCAATTATGCCCCAGGCGTTAACGCAGATGTGCCCGTCAACTTCAACGGCAAGTCCTACGATCGCTCCGTCATTTCGACCGTTGGCAACGACTGGTCTACCTCACGCGTTGATTTTAACGTGCCGCGTGAGTACAACACCCTCGAGTTCGATGCAGCGTTTGCAACTGACATTCCAAACGAGGCAGGCGTCGGTCAGATCAACGTGACACTGGACGGCGGCGAGCGCAAAACTGTCGACGTTATCCCGGGCCAGGCCACCCCAGTCCGAGTAAACATCGCCGGCGGTGGCACCGTGCGAATTTACTTCAGTGTCTTCACCGACGCGAAGAAGAACCAGAGCGTGGCACCCAACGGTCTCGCGATTCTCAACCCGGTAATCTCGCGGTAACTACCCCGAAACCACGACCAACAATTGAAGGCGCGCCCGGCGAATGCCGGACGCGCCTTCACCTGTTGTTAGCGTTGGCCCCTAGCGCCCAATCTCCGCGGGCGTGCACACCGGCACCTCGCGCATGAACGCCTCCGGCGCGCCCTGCTCGCGCAGTTTGATGCCGTTGTAGCACGCCTGCGTCATCCCGCGGCGCGTCGTGCCATCGGACTGAATCCGCGCCCATTTGCCGTTGGTGTTCTTGAAAAACAGGATCCAGTCGGTCCCCTTCGCGCCCGCAACGGCCCACTTGCCGTCGCAGAAACGCACGGTGGTGCCGAACCCCGCCGGCCATTCCGGGACCACAGCGTCGAACGCGCTTGGCGAGCACGACCCCTTCGCCACCTTCTTCTCCTGCTTCGGCGCGAGCGCCGGCACCGATAGCGCCGACGCGATTGCCGCAAGCCCGCCGAGCACCTGCGCGTTGAGCGGCTCCGGCAGCTCGAGCCAGCCCTGCTGCACCCCAACTACCCCACCGATGCCGACAGCCGCCAGCACACCCAGCGAGATGCCCACAATGGCGCCCGCGCTTAACGACGACCCCTCCTCCCCCGAAGACCCCAACGAGCTCTCCCCCGAGGATCCCTGATCCTCCTGAACAGCAACCTGCTCAGCCGAGTCAGCGGGCTCAGCGAAAGCAGCAGGGGCAACAACAGCGGACGTGGAGACGGCGGCAGCGACGCCGAGAGCAAGCATCGGTTTCTTCATAGCGCCCACCCTAGTGCGAAAGGCACGTCATTTCGCGGGAAATAGCGCAATTCCCCACACTCCAAGCGCGACGGACGCGGCTATGAGCACCCACCACAGCACTCCCCTGGGCCGGCCGAACCAGCGGTCTGCGACCAACCACACCACCGACGGGATGGCCAACGCTAACCCGAGGAACGTCAACGCCCGCCAGTCGTCCAGGTTCGGCGCCGTAATCATGCACACCACACCGAACCCGATCAGCCCAGCTGCAAGCGCGTGCGGACGGACACCACCAATCGGAAGAATCATGACCTCAACACTAACGCATAAAAACAGCAATCAACCAGGCGATTTTGCATGTTCGGAAGCACAAGCTAATGTTACTTCTCGTTGCACAGCGAACAGCAACGCAACAATATTCCTCCATAGCTCAGTTGGCAGAGCATTCGACTGTTAATCGAAGGGCCACTGGTTCGAGCCCAGTTGGAGGAGCCTACTACATACCCCGCCACTAGCGCAGAAGCTGGTCGCGGGGCGTTTTGCTTTCGCTGCCACGCGGCAGGAATAGTGAGAGCCCATTCCGACGTTCCTAAGGTTGTTCAGGTGCTACGGCCTAGCCCACAAAACGGGAGGCCGTGCCCAGAGAACGACGATTAAGGAGTAATGCGTTGACCACAGCTAAGCAATGGGTCCTTGCCTCGCGCCCGGAGGGCGCACCGACCACCGAGAACTTCCGTCTTGAGCAAGTAGACCTGCCCGAACTTTCCGATGGCCAGATCCTGGTCGAGAACACCTTCGCCAGCGTCGACCCCTACATGCGCGGGCGGATGAACGACGTGGAGTCCTACGTCGAACCGTTCCAGATCGATGAACCGCTCAACGGCGCTGCGATCGGCACCGTCACGGAGTCCCGCTCGGACAAGTTCAAGGTCGGCGACACGGTCCGGCACTTCGCCGGGTGGCGCACACACGCCGTCCTGAACGAGGACCAGGTGGATCAGATCGACACCACCATCGCCCCCGCAGAGGCGTACCTGGGCATTCTCGGGCTGACGGGGCTGACCGCCTACGTCGGGTTGACCGCCGTCGGCGAGATGAAAGAGGGCGACGTCGTGTTCATCTCGGGCGCGGCAGGTGCTGTGGGCTCGGCCGCAGGGCAGATCGCGAAGCACCTCGGCGCGGCGAAGGTGATCGGGTCCGCAGGCTCGGCGGAGAAGATCGAATACCTCAAGCGCATTGGATTCGACGAAGCGTTCAACTACAAGGACGGCGACGTGAGCGGTCAACTCGCCAAGGCTGCCCCGGAGGGCATCGACGTCTACTTCGACAACGTCGGCGGGGACCACCTCGAGGCAGCGATCCAGAACGCGAACACGTTCGGCCGCATTGCCATGTGCGGTGCGATCGCCCAGTACAACGACACTGAGCCGGCACCCGGGCCGCGGAATCTGGGGCTATCCATTGGCAAGTGCCTCACGCTCCGCGGATTCGTGATGGGCCAGTACTCGCACCTGGCCAAAGAGTTCCAGGAGAAAATCGCACCGCTCGTCGTCGATGGCTCAATCACGTACGGGTCGACGGTGCGCGAAGGCATCGACAACATGCCGGCCGCATTCCTCGAACTGTTCGAAGGCGGCAACACCGGCAAGATGATCGTCAAGTTTTAGGAGGACACAATGACCAAGGTACTCATGATCGTTTCGGCAGCGGACCACTGGACGCTTAACGACGGCACACTCCACCCCACCGGATTCTGGGCCGAAGAACTGGTGACTCCGTACTCGGTCTTCACCGACGCTGGCTGGGGCGTCGACGTGGCGACACCCGGCGGCAAGGCACCAGTCGTCGATAAGGCGAGCCTCGACGGGAGCGCAGGCGATGCCGACACTCTGGCTGAGGTGAAGACGAAGCTCGATGAGCTCGCGCCGGTTTTAGCCGAGCCGCTCAATCTTGCCGACGTCAACGCCGCGGACTACGACCTTGTCTTCTACCCCGGCGGGCACGGCCCGATGGAAGACCTCGCGGTGGACGAGACTTCCGGGCGCATCCTCGCCGAGCGCATGGCGGACAACACGCCCGTGGCCCTACTCTGCCACGCCCCGGCCGCGGTCCTCGCAACGGAGAACGCCCCCGGCGGCTCCCCGTTTGCCGGGCGGAAGATGACGGGCTTCTCCAACGACGAGGAGCGCGCAGGTGGGCTCGCCGAAAAGGCGCCGTGGTTGCTCGAGGACCGGCTTGTCGCCCTCGGTGCCGTGTACGACAAGGCACCGGAGCCGTGGGCATCTTTCGTCATCGTCGACGGCAGCCTCTACACCGGGCAGAACCCGTCCTCGTCGCAAGATCTCGCGGAGCGCCTGGTCAAGGACCTCGCCTAAGCCTCACCTAGACGCTGCTGAGACCTGGCCGGCAACCATCCGCGCCACCGCCAGGTCCTCTCAGGTCACACCGCTGGTCTTGAACATCTCCCGCCGCGCAGCCACAACATCCTCTAAAATCACCTGCGCGCCCCGCAGCATATCCTCACGCAACTCCCGCGTGTCCACGGTGTGCGCCCCCAGCAAGCACCGTCGAATCAGCCCTTAATTGCCTATCGACGACCACAGGTTCCCCGCAGAAGTCGCCACCACAACCAACCCGGCACGCCCCAACGCCTCATCGGCCTGGGCAGTGCCCGACACAACCCACGGGTGCGGCAAATCCGCGGCTTACTTCTCGACACGAACATCACTGACACGTCCCGCACCCCCTCAATCACGTACACAACCCTGCGCGCTCGCCCCTGTATACCCGTGCCGACGATGACGCACTCCAACGGCTCACTTGTCGTGCGCACCCGGGCCAGCACCCCCGCCTGTTTAGACCACGTGTTTAGTAACGGTGTGGTGAGTATCGGGTAACGCCCGGGTGAGTATCGAGTAACACCCGGGCGTTTTGGGATTTCGGTGGGGTTATTGGGTCAGTCGCATGTTGGTGCCTTCGAGTGTGATGATTTCGGCGCCGGCGACGAGTCGGTTGAGGATTGATTCGGCGATGACGGCGTCGGGGATGGATTTGTACCACTCGTCGGGTGTGAACTGGGATGTCACGATGGTGGATCCGTGGGGTTCGCGTTCTGCGAGGATGTTGAGTAGTTGGTGTGCGGTGGCGGCATCGATTGGGGTGGTGAGGAAATCATCGAGGACTAACACGTCTGTGTGGTGGAGGTCTTCGAGGAATGTGATGCGGGCCGGGTCGTCGTGTTTGAGTACGGCGAGGTGGTTGGCGAGTGTGTCGGTGCGGAAGAAGCGTGCGGAGTAGTCGTTTCTGCACGCCGCGGTGAGCAGTGCTTGGGCGAGGTAGGTTTTGCCGACGGAGGATTTGCCCAGGATGACAATGTTTTGTGCGCTTTGGCACCATTGGCAGTAAGCGAGTCGGGTGATTTGCTCTTTGTTGATGGTGCGGCCGGGCGTGTAGGTGATGTCTTCGATGCAAGCATCGGGATTTGGCGATCGGGATGCTTTGAGCAGTTTGTTGATTCGCCTCTCACGCTTGGCCGCTACCTCTTTATCGAGTGCGTAGAGCACCTTGTCGGAAAAGCTCCAATCGTCGAAGGCGGGATCGGCGGCGATGTCGATGACGCTTTGTCCGAAGGCGGTCATGCGCAGGTCGGTAAAGATCGGAAGGACTGATTCATCGAGGAAGCGGGCGGATGCTGATGCTGGCTGTGGGTGGGGCATGGGTTATGCAGATCCCTTCTTGGTGAGGTTTTCGAGGCTGAACTGCCCAGCACCACCGAGGTAGGCGCCGCGTGTGTCACGCGCTGTCGGCGCAGGTACGTCTTGGGTGGGTCTGCGTGTTGGCAGATTGGTTGAAAGGTCAGTGCCGGTGGGTCGTGTGGAGGTGTCTTTGCGCACGGCGGCCATCATGTTTTTCACCGCGGTATACGACACGGCACGCCTAGCACCGTCGGTGGACACCAGACGCCGGCAGGCTTCTTCGAGGATTGGCTTGTTGGCGTGTTTGCCCATGTTGAGCACGTTGCGGCACGCTTGGTACGCTTGGGCAGGGATCGCTTTGGCTTCGATGAGCTCGGCAATCACCTGGCGGGTGGCCGGCCCGATTTTGGCGGCTTCGCGCAGGAAGTACTCGCTTGTCCACAACCCACGGGTGCCACCCATGTTCGCCGGGATGTGGTCGGTGTCGGTGACATACACGCCGCGGGCACGTGCGAGTTGGTGGGTGGCCACACGCTGCCCGGCGTCGAAGACGGCGAGGCTGTCACCGGTGATACGCACATCCACGGTGCGGCCCACCAGTCGGTGCGGCACCGAGTAGTGCGCGTTGTGCACTCTGATGTGGAAATTGGGCGCGACTTTGGCGCGTTTCCATTCGGTACGCTGCCACGGTGTTTCAGGCAGCGCGGTGAGCACGTCGCGTTCGAACTGATCGAACAATGCGCGTCTGCTCGTCGCATTGCCGCGAAACGGTTCGGCAGCGTTGATCCCATCGACCAGGGCGGTGATTTTTGCGTTGAGCTCGTCTATCCCAACGCACTGGTGGCCATCGAGTGCGTGGATGACGTGCTGGGTGACGATCTTGACTGCAGCTTCAACGCTGGCCTTGTCCTTGGGTCGTTTCGCCCGAGCCGGCAACGCGGCGGTGTTGTAGTGCTCCAAAAACTCCTCGTAGGTGGAGTTGACCCGGCGATTTTTGTCCGCGGCACTGATCGCATTCGAAGCCGTCGAGGCATTATCCGGCACGGTGACCTCGGCGACCCCGCCGAAGTACTCGAACGCGCGGATATGAGCTGCAAGCCACGCGTCCTGGCGCTCATCCGCGCACGCGCAAGCGAACACCATCCCCGAATACGGCAGTGAGGCGACAAAGATACTGACCTTCGAGCCTTGCCCGCCGGTGGGGTCAAACAGCCGCATCTTCGTGCCTGCCCAGTCCACCTGCATCGTATGGCCCGGAGCGTGGGTGATCCTGGCGGTCAGCCCGGCTGCATCGACGTGTTGAGCCACAAGTTGGCGAAACCGCTCGTAGCTGTAATACCGCTGGCCTGTGCCCGTAGGCTGTGCGGTGTAGCGGCCCCACAGCACCTGCAGGGTCACCTTGTTGCGCCCGGTGCGCGCTTTGGCGACAGCGTCGAAATCGATCGGGACAAAATCCCCCTGAGCATGGCTGCGCCCGTCGACGAACCAGTCCGCCAGCTCATGATCCGCAACCCCACGAAGTTGCTTACGGGTTGCGATGTTGTGTTCCACCAGTGCATCGCGGGCTTTTTGCACGGTGGTGTGCGAGCACCGCGAACTCGAACAGATTTGGCGGTGTGTCTGATCTGATGTAGGTGGTCCATTACCGCCCGGTAGTCAGTCACAATCAGACTCCTCTGGTAACGCCGCGTGCCCTGAAGTCACGCGGTCACCAGAATCCTCCCCCGGACTGTTACTGGATGCTCACCAACGCGTTACTCGATACTCACCACGGTGTTACTAGATACGACCGCGCAACACCCGCCACCGCAACCGCCGGCGTGCGGACCCCCGTCAGCGTTGCGGCATCCATCACGACGTCGGGTGTTAGCACCTCGCCGACCATGAGCAGGTAGGGCCGTTAGACATAGAAGACGTCTACAGTCGAGCCCGTCGCCTGAATCCCCAGCACATCCACCCCGACCGCGCCATCAAACGTCGACGGCAGCAATGCATTTCCCCGTGCAGAAGAGCCACCTTCTGTCGGTGTGGGTCCCCAACGGGATCGAACCCGACCTTCAGGACCTGCCGCAATGGTTCAACTGCCGTATGTGGCTCGATTGCGGACAGAATCACGTCGAAGATGAGGTAGAGTATACGGTCGATCTTGCGTACGACCCCGCACAACTGCGATTTTGACAACTCTAGACGTGCTCGTTCGAATCAACCTACAAAACCGTTCACAAACGATTGACTCAACGACTCCGCACGTTCTCTCCAATCGCTATCCGATCACTCACCTGTACCGAGTGCATAACCAGCAGTTTCGAGAGCTCAAACTCCAGGCGCAATCTTCATGACAATCAATTGAGCCAAATTGATCGCACTCAACCAGTTACGAGCCCTCCTCATCTAGATGGAACTCAGTAGTGATAGTTCCTACCTCACCGAGAGTTCTTCGAATTCCAAAATTCCACTGCGGTACCAATTCCCGTTCGCGATAAGAACGCCAACCTCGGAGGGGGGAGGTTTGACCTTTCACAGGTTCAACAAGCCGACCATTATGTTTGACGCGCAGCAGCCCGGCACCATTCGGCAATTCAAAAACCAGCGAATCGGATTCTTTATTTACCAGCTCTGCATCTCCGTTCAAGTTGAACCACGCTACTGCGTTAGACGGGGCGCTTAGAGGCACTACAGTATCCGACACAACCAGTTTCTTGCCAGGACAAAGATCAAGATAGCGTTCGTGAATAAAATCTTTATGCGTGACGGAGCCCGATAGCACAAATCGCTCGTCGAGCTCGTAACACTTACCCAGCGCAGAGCCGTAAGGTTTGCGGACTCTACGGTCCAAATTCCGCCCATTAACCGATACGGTGTTGTGCGCGTATGTGGACTCCATAAGTTGGCGCTCGGGCGCACCATAGTAAAATCCATCGAGCCGATCCTCTGATTCTGGAGGCAGCAAATCCACGTACCCGTATCGACCCGAATCACATAAGATTTCTTGCCCTTTTTCGAACCAGACGAAAGTCAAATCGTCAGCATGCTTGTGAGCCCTCGAGTGAAAGGCAGCCTGAAATGCCAAATAGCTTGACAGAATTCGTTCCCCAGGAGCTTTCGGCTGCGGAGATCTGACGATCGCGTAACCAGAATCGGGAAGGACGAGCATCTCCGAATCGGCCGGCACGCCTTCTGCACCATTGGAAATGATGAACTGTGTGTGTTCGTCGATGGCGCTAAGCTTCATGCGGTCAACGGTTTGATGATCCGAATCACCAAACTGGACGAAATAGCCATCGGGCTGCACCCACCAACCAAGAACGTTCGAGGCTTTCAAAATGGTAGAGGCGATGTCGCTATCCGCAACAATTCCACCGTTGAATCCATCTTCAAAAGATTTTAGCAACATCCGATGGTACTGAGGGGAGTGTTCGCGGTGGCCCCCATCCGAGGCGAACTGAGTGGCAGTGATTGTACTCATTCGCTCATGCCCAAGTAATTTGAGTTGTTTTTGCCCCTCACTGAAAGGCAGAAGATTTGCCCAGTCGAGCGTTGCCGCGGCTGCATAAAACCCATGATTATTTCTTGGATTAAATGCGGCGGGCTCGAGAATTTTTGAACCGTGAAGCTGCGCAATCTCAGATAGTTTGAGAACATCATCATCAAACCCTAAGTGCGCCGCGTATATCATAATTCTCGCAAGTCTAGGCATCCGCAAACTGAGGGACATGTCGTACCAAGACATTGAACTCGGGGTGTCACGGTGCAATGCGAAGGCCGCCCAATCTGAGGCAATATCCAAAACCCATCTCAGCTTATCCCGATCTCGATGCTTGCCGATTCCCAGTAACGCAGCATCTAGCGCTTCCCATGAATGAAGATGGAATCCCCAACTCCGGTCTCTCTCGCCAGGGCTCGCCCAGTCCATTCCCTTCCTGAAATGGATTGGAGCTTTGTTTCCAATTACCCAGCCCCTCAGCATCACGTCATCTGCAGACCTTTTGGGTTGCGCGATCGTGAACCAACCTGTTGGATCTGGCCACGGAAGTTTATTCAGTTCCTCGGGCGTTATAAACGATTGCAATTGATTTCCTTCAGCTCGTGACTGGGTGACTAAAGCTTACGACGATCCCGTTCCAGGCGTTCGATATGTCGTTGAGTCTCATCAATCCAAATGGCGGTATGGAACCAAGATTGGTGAATTGGCAGCCCCTGATCGGCTAGAGCCAATTCGATAAATTCCTCAAATCGGCTTGTATCGAAGTACGGCTGCCAGCGATCCGCATTATTGAAAATTCTCCAAAAGTCTTCTGGGTCTTTTTGGAAGGATAGAGCTTTCGCGGATCCATACACTTTCAAATCCTCAGATGAAGCCTTGTACGTTGGCACATCCACCCATGCAGGGATTGCTGCAGCTACGAGGTCGGTCACAAGCTTTTTTTCAACACGCTCTTTCGGTTTTATTCTGAAAGAAGCGCGAATGAAACTCGGTGACGACAAAAACACTGCACTCGCAAAGTTTGTTTTCTGTCGGGGCCACCTAATAAACTTTTGGACGAGATAGAAGTAATCGGTTCTTTCTACACCGTGGATGCCGTGTGCTGTAGCTTCCCCTGCGGTTTGTCGCACGGCGAGGGAGACGGCTTCTCGGCTTTTGTCCGAGATAGCGCGCTTGGTAAAGCGCCGTTCGATTTCACTTAACGGATCCACGTTTTTGGCAAGTTTCTCAAGTTGACCAGGGCGGAGGTAGTAGTAGCCATGGCAAATTTCACCGCCCATACCACCGATGGACACACGCTTCGGGCGGGTAAACCTCACAGCTGAATCCAGAACCTTTGGATTGGCGTCGCCATCCCATAAAGAGAATGCGTTTTCTATTCTGTCGCCAAATGGCATTGAGACCGGTTTAAGATCTGGGTAAGAAATGCGGTGAGTTACGGAATTTGACCGTGACGCCTCGGGATAACGAAGCATTAGTTCTTTTGCGATAGTGGCTTCGCCTTCCAACGTACCGATAGTTCGGACGTCTGCGTCACAGCCGGCTGATAGCCAAATTGCGGCTGTCATGCGTGAATCTCGTCCACCGCTCAACGCAACGGTACATGTCTCCTTGCTTAATAAATCGGTATTTCTTGCGACAGTCTGCAACTCTGCCAGCGTTTCGTCAATTGATACTCCTTCCGGATCTGGAGACACTAATGTAGTTAGGTCGAAGTAGTTGCGCTTAGTGATACTTCCGTCACGATCAACGCTAATCAGTTGGGATTTTCCTAGATGGCGGATGCCCTTCACTGGGGAGAGATCGTTAAAGTAAAAACCAACTGCGGCGAACCCTCCGAGCGCCTCTTCATCTACCTGAAGTTTACTGGTCGCGAACTTGGTAAGAGCTCCCAAATGATTGGACGCCGCAAAAAACTCTTCATTCTGAAGGTAAAAGCATCTGCCTAGTCCAAGGTAATCTGTCCAGACCCTGACATTTCCTTGCTGCAGCGAAATACCGAAGCTTCCAGCTAGTAGGCGGTGATATTGTTCACTGGCAACCACGTTTGAAATTTCGTCCCAGTAGGCTCGGGAATTATGCAGCTCAATATCGATCGGGATTGGTGGCTGTGAGAATGAAATTATCGTCGCACCAGCACGGTATACAGGACTCTCACTCCAAGCCGAATCTGTGACATTGCTGTTATATATGGCTACCCGACTGTCAGAATAGTAAAACGGGTTTTCGGAGGGTGCAACCTGCCGGACCAAGTCTATGGCCGCGTCCCGCCGCCTTTCGAAACTTTCTACGTTGTCTTTTAATCTCACGCAAACAAAATTGATGTTCATCACAAGCTCCTCAATGCCGAAAGGTTATTCATGTTCGCAAGCCAGTAGGCACCGCATCCGACGAATGTCAAGAGTACGTGACCAAATCAATCGTTTAGATTTCTAGAGATATTTAGCACGGATTACCGATCTTTGGATGCTATACCAGACCAACGCAAGGGGTAGCCCTTGCGAAGTTACCGGCTTTATTTAATCGTCTATGAAGTGGAATCGCGTATGGAAGGTTCCTGAAGAAAATATTTTACTGAACCCGAAATTCCATACAGGCTCGACTAGCCCTTCTAGTCTCGACCGCCATCCGGTGAGTGGGCTCTCTCCCCCACGTACCGGACCAACCAGCGTACCGGAGCCCGAAACTGCCAACGTCCAATCTTCACCCGGGAACCTAAACAGTAAAGTGTCTCCGTCGACCTCAAGCGTCGCCGCTCCATCAACGTTGAACCACGAAACGAACTCGCAGTTTGACTGTGACAGAATCTGATCCTCCACGAACAAACTGTCATGTGGACGAAGCTTAATCACTCGCTTGTGCTCAAAAGTTCCGTGTTTAACGACTCCTTCCAACAGGAAGTCTTTTCCGTCCTGCATGCAGCGCCGAAGTGCGGAGCCATACGGTTCTCGTTCTCTTCGCTCTTGATCCTCCCCCATTGGCGCCAAGGTGTTATGAGCCCTAGTCGACTCTACATACTGACGCTCTGGTGCACCGTAATAGAAGCCTTTCAAGCGCTCGGGAGAGTCCTTCGGCAAGAGGTCTCGGTAACCAAATCGCCCTGAATCAACCAAAATACTTTGACGACGATCGAACCACGTGAACGAAAGATCGTCTGCATGTTTGTGAGCTCGGGAGTGAAAGCCAGCTTGAAAGGCTAGGTAGGCGCTATCAATACGCTCACCACGCTTAGTAGGTTGAGGCGACCGAACGAAAGCGAAGCCTGATTCAGGCAGCATTGCCAGCTCTCGCTCGTCAGCAACTCCCTGCTCGCCATCACTGACAATAAATTGTGTGTGGGGATCTACTATCGACGTCTCGTCGCTGTTCACCACCTTGTCGTCGGTGTCTCCAAGCTGTACAAGGTTGCCATCCGGTTGAATCATCCATCCTGCTGCGTAAGATGCGCGTTTTAGGATCGCTTCCAAATCCGTATCTTCGAACAACCCATCCGCCATTGCGTCGGAGAAACTTTCCAGGAGCATGAAGTGGTAGGCGGGAGAATGCTCTAGGTGCCCACCATCAGGAGCAAACTGGCGCTCGATCATAGCGTTAATTCTGCGCTCGCCACTTTCCTGCAGCTTTTCCCCATAGGGAAACCCTGGGAGAACGCGCACCCAGTCGAGACACGCAGCACCAGCAAAGAATCCGTGGTTGTTCTTAATGTTGAATGCTTTAGTCTTCAGAATCTCGTGGCAATGTTTGATCGCTACTGGCAAGAGCTCGATCACAGATTCTTGCCGCCCCGACTTTGCCGCATAGACCAGCAGCCGCGCCAACCTTGGCATTCGCAAACTCAGGGCCATATCATACCAGGTCATTGATTCTTCGTGCTGGTCGGTCTGCGCTTCCCTCCTCTCAAATCGGGCCCAATCGGTCGCGGTGTCGAGTAACCAATCGAGCCAGGAAGACGAGCCGGTTTCATCGAATTCCTGAAGGGCCGGGTCCATAAATTCCCATGTGTGGAGATGGAAGCCCCATGATCGATTTTTAGATCCCGGTGCGCCCCAGTCAAAACCAATTTCTAGCCTTACTGGGTCGTAACCTTCAAACCGCCACCCATCAGAGATAATCTCGTCGGCTGTTTGATCTGAGGGGGACATTACAAACCAACCATCCGGTGACGGCCACTCTGCGCTCTCGAGAATCTCCACCAACTGGCCCGGATTGTGCCCCTTTTGGGTGAGCTCCTTAAACGCCCTAGCAAACTCTGGTAGCTCCCGCCCAAGACCCAGGTCCTGGTAAAGTTCGAAGTATTTGATGGCATTAACGTCCCACGAGCGGGCATTACGAACCCATTCCGCGCTCTCAGAAGCAATCTGCTCCCGAAGTTCCGAATCCCCCGACAACCGTGCGAGTTGAGTCGCTAGGCTGCGGCTATCTCCCGCCTCGAAGGTGGGAACACT
Organism: Corynebacterium lujinxingii; assembly: GCF_014490555.1. NCBI lineage: Bacteria > Bacillati > Actinomycetota > Actinomycetes > Mycobacteriales > Corynebacteriaceae > Corynebacterium > Corynebacterium lujinxingii. The sequence goes on from NZ_CP061032.1 coordinate 1,714,908, forward strand.
TCCCGCCTCCTCAGCAATTTCACGCAACGCCCGCACATCGGAGAAAATACAGGCCCGCCCTGTCGACATAGCCTCGAAGGGCTTGAGCGGCGTGACAAGGTCAGTAACCTCAGACGGTTTTCGAGGAACGACAAAGATGTCAATCAGACCATAGTAGGACAACACATCTTCGTGAGGAACCCGTCCGGTGAAGATGACGCGGTCTTCCAATTGCAGATCACGGACAAGCGATTCCAGGTTGGCTTTCTCACCACCATCGCCCACGATTAGTAGACGAATGTTCGGGTTTGCCCCGTGCGCCAGAAGCTCATCGCTGAGCGCGTGCGCGCTGCTTTGCCCGAAATCAAGCCCAGTTCCACGCTCGAACTCTTCGAGAGTATCAGCCAAAGCTGCGCTCAACTCCGTGCCTCTGAGACCCTGAGGTGTAACAGTCGCACCCCCGTCCAACGCCCCACCGCCCATCTCGGATTCGTCGGGACGCAGGTCTCTAGATTGGTCAAGTTTTCTTGCCGCCGCTAGTAATAGAGCGAATGCCTTGATGAGGGTATCTATGCCTTCATATTCAACAATCGAGGAAATGTAGCCGATAACGACTTCCTCTTCGTCGATCTGTAGGTCGCTCGCTAACTTGAGCGGCCGCGAAACTATCGGAAACGACTTTGCCTCCACTGCATTGGGTATTACCCGGACATCATTGACCGGCAACTCCAGCTTGTCGGCCAAGGAGTGGATGTGTTCGTCCATCACGCCCGCAAGAGTCACCACTGCAGTCGCACGGCTACGGAACTCGGCTTCCCTCTCCTGCCGACCCAAATACGCGAGTGGCAGTCCGGCCACACGCTCGACAACCGAGATATCATCCCACTTCTCGCTTTTCGCAGTGCGTGAACGCCAACTTTCCTCCCAGAATCCTCTCGTTTCGTTAACAACTGGGATGTTGTAACGCTCACCCACAATTTGAGCAATCACTGCGTTTACAAAATCAGAATGCACGTGAATAATCGCCGGCCGCTCACGGCAAACAACTTCTGCAAACTCACGAATATTTAGTTCCAGCCATTCGTCCCACGGAATCGAGTTGCGTGCTTGGCCGCCAAGAGTTACGTACCGGATATCGTCTACGATATGCGTCTGAGCATGCTCAAAGGCGACTCCATCTCCTCCGGCTTGCACGGCCACGACGGGCTCGAGCCCCAGTCGCTTCTGAGCCATAACGGTGTAATGCGTACGAAGTGTGTACCCAGTCTGAGTGGTTGGCAAACTCTTCCCAACCATGTGCAAAATTACAGCCGAGTTTCGATCGGGACGGAAGTCCGGCAGATCGGCTGGACTAGGCATCACCCCTTCGTACATAGCCGCTTCTGAGTCCAAAACGGCCTCGCGGTTCGTGTCGAGTTGCTTTCCCGACTTCGCAGATACCCACGACATTGCCTTGGCTGATTCCCTAAGGTATCCCATGCGGCGAAGACGCTGAACGATTTTTCGCAACTGCGTTAGAGTGGCATCCTCCGGTGCACTTTCGCTCGCTCTAACTAGAAGGAGCATCGCAAAGTTATCATCCGTCTCGAGTGCGTCAATGAGAACCCGACTCCCCACAGAGGGAGTGACGTACTGGGCTGCTTCCACGCCATCGGCGGCAGCCAGCTTCATAATCCCGGCGACAACGGCAGAATGCCGCTGTTCGGCTCTATTGAGGCGTTCTTCAACTGACGCTAGCTGCCGCTCGAACTTTTTGACCGATGTAGTGTGCTGATCTAGAAGTTTGCGGTGCCTAGCCTGAGCAGCCTGTCGTCGAGCTGTTTCAGCCGACAAATCGGCAATTGCCGCATCTATTGCGCTGCGGGTACCACTGAGATGCTGGTCAGCCGTTCGAAAATGCCGCTCCAATTGATCCAGAGCTGCGGAGTGCTGATCTAGCAGCGAACGATGTCTGGCTTGTGTATCTTTTCGGTGCGAAACCTCTACGCCCAGATTGTCAGCAACCTCTATATGTTTATTCGAATTGTTGGCGGTAGCCCGTTCCACCCTCGTCAACCGCTTGGCTGTCTTGGACGTATCTTCGGCGAGACGCTGAATATCGCTCGCATTCTTGTTGGAAGCTTCTACACGCAATTTTACTGCGGCATTCCGCCGTCGCAGAACACCAGCCACCGCAAAGAGCAAAATACCTGGCACAACCGCTAGTATCAGTTGCCCAGTCAATACTACTGGCCCGAGTTCTGTGCTGTGACTTATGATTAGCACCCATGCCACGACCCAAGCCACCGCAGCTACCGACAAACACATCTTTATTACGGAACGACTCACTTTAACCTCCGTGTGAAACACCTGTGTCTTCGGTACTTTACCCGGCATCATGAACAGAGCCTGATAAGAGTGCAGCCCCCCTGTCTTGTACGCGGCGAGTACCTCGTTGGTTGGAGTTGCCATGGCGTAATTTTTGGAATGGCCGGAGTTAGACCTAGGACGCTTTAAACTGCCCCCCCCCCAATGCCGAAATCATGACACTCGAAAGCACCATCATGCGACTGATCGAGTACCCCCTCCGAACCCCTGAAACGATCGAGGCGTTACCCGAGCCCCATCAAATGCCTAATCCCGCATCATGCCCGACTTGCACTAGAGCACGGTTTAACGGCCATTTATGCGAATGACTGCAACCAGACATTTTCAGTGCTGGACATGAATTCAGCAACAAGAACAATAATTGCCTGAAAAGGTAGGACTTAGACGAGCAGGCAAAGACATTCCCGGAACCAATCAGAGATTCTTCTTCGTTGGCCCCGGGAATCTAGGCCCGCTCCGTTAACGCACAGTGAGTTTAAACTCCCACGTCTTCAGCACCTTTTCGGTCTCCCTATCGACCACATCTAACCGCACCTTCCATGTCGCTGCGTTAAAGCCGCAGTGAAAATCAAATTCTCCAGTGCGGTCATCTACGTCCACCGTCCTGAACAACTTGTAGTTCGAGCTTTTACCAGCTAGCGACAGGTCCAGACGCGAACCAGGTGTGGCGACTCCCCTGAAACGCACCTTGCCCTTCTTGACCGATGCAGGGGGGATTGCCGGATCCAGCAAGTACAGGAACGGAGTCTTAGGATCAAACAGGGTGCTATTGGTCTTAACGATTTCGCGTTTCAGCTTATCGATTTCAGCATAAAGCTCCCGAATCCGAGTGACTTCGGGCATGGCTCTGCGCCACGTCAATCCCAACGTACGCTTAGCAGTACGCTGATAATTCTGCCACTCGGCCAACCCTTCAACATCTAGCGCAAACTCGTCAGCGAGCTGGTCATCAACGTCCGACCATTCCTGAATCCTCTGTTGACGTTCCTCATAGGAGCCGTCGGCTTGGCGATGAACCGTATAAAGGAAGTTCCTCCCCTTCCCAAGCACCGACTTCGACTGATACCCAAAACGTTTTGCGTTAAAAAGCGCCTTCGTGTGGTTGTGCCAAATGACCCGTCGGACTTCTGCGAGGTTGCCGTAGTAGTAAGTGTTACTGGTCTGATTTGGGGACGCCCACTCGCCATACACAATTCCAGGGGCATCGAAAATGTAGCCCTCAGCCAGCGAGACCACCGCAGGCCGTCCACGATCATCAATAGCGTCCAGCGCAGTCGTAAACGCTTCGCGGGACACCGCATCGTCATCGTCGATCCGGATAACTAGTGCCCTCTGATGATCACCGACTATCGACCGCATCGCATTCAAGCCCGCACGGTTCGCTTCGATTGAGGTGCGCACGAATTGCAGGTGAACTTTCTCAGTGCCTCCCGTTTCGTCAATCGCAGTACGCAAAGATTCCAGCGCCTCAGGCGGCATATCTTCGTCGAGAAGTATGAACCAGTGAAATTCATACCCTTCGGATGCTTGGAGCACGCTCGGCAGAGTTACCGACTTGAAAAGACCGAGTCGAGGAACCCACCAGTCAAGATCGAAAATTCCAATTCCACACTTGGTAAGCGCGATTACGGGAACCGTTTTCTGCATGCTAAACCCTTCTCTGAACGACTTTATTCTGACCATTGTCACGGTTGGATTTCCGTGCTGGGCCAATCCGTTCGGAGTGCCGGACTGGCATCTCCAATTGGGCGGGGGTACAGCTTACAGTCTTCAATCCGAAGTCGAGTTGCCCTCGACCAGGATTCCGCCCCCTGGACCTTTTTCAGAAAGCTCAGCTCTACAAGCACCTCGTCTTCTGGCGAAATATTGTCGATCGAAAAGCTAACCGGGACACCTTTTTCCGCTCCATCAATGGTGAAACGCTGTTCCCCATTTATCTTGACGCCCCAGTTGAAATAGCCTTTGCCAGAGGCGCTGCCATAGGGCACCAAAACCCGAAAGAGTAGAGTCCCAGTCTCTTTTACGGGCGCAAACTTAATCTGCATCCCCGCACCTGGGCCTACCTGGGACTGCGATAGCCTGCACTCTCCCAGGGGCTGGATTTCCTGCTGATTACCGTTACCGTCGAAAGTAGTAATTGTGTCGAGCATCCGGGATGCTGGAAAACGCAAATCGCGCCAATCCCGGTAGAGCGTCTGCGATGAATTAACCGGGGGCCAATTTAGCTCGGGCGCATTCCTGTCGATTAGATCGCGGATAACGAGCCCCTCGGTGAGCTCCTCTTCAGCGAAAGAGCTCATCAAATCAAGGATCCGTCGATTAGAGGCAGGAATCCACGTATCGAACGCGGCATCGAGCTCATTGTTGATCTCTCCGAGCCACTTGCCGTGTCTCAGCTCCCAGTACATCATGCGCCGCTTGCCGTAGCCATGAAGATTAGAGCTATACCCCAGGACTTTCATTCGTTCTTCAACATCATCCGGAAATTCACTCTGAACTTTGGAAAGACGCCGGTCAAACCCTGCACCGAGATGCACAATACGCGCAAGCTCGATGGCATTTCCTCTAATGTTCAGCCACCTTCCATTCGAAAACTTTTCGCGGTAGGCAGCAACCAGGTGCTGCCCATGCTCACCGTAGGTGTTTTTTCCAAGCAGACCAGCTAATTCACTGCCGACCTCTGCTCGTTTCGCTACATCGAAAAAGGTGTGTTCCTTGAATCGCACCGATTCAAGGATGCTCCGGACAATGCGATCGTCCGCAAGCATTGTGCGCCGGTAAAAGGTACCTCCAGTGCGGCTATTTCCACGCGATGGCAGCCCGTAGGTATAGCCATTCATCTTGTGCCAAAATGGCTTGGCCATAGCGAGGACTAGTCGGCTATCTATTCCACCGCTGATCGAAAACGCAATGTTTGGGAATGCCTCGAAGTAGGTCTTTTGAGAGCTCCGCCAGATGCGTTCAATCTCGCGGTACTTTTCTTCTCTTTCAGCGCCCCAGAATCTGTTCTCTTCTCGCGGATAGAACCGACCAACTTTGAACTCTGGTATCTGAAGGAAGAAATTGGGAAGAAGATTGAAAACCCCTTTTAGGGGCGTGAAATCCGCAGCCCACTGAACTTCGCGGATGTCCCCACTAAAATCGTACTTTTCATATGCACCAACTTCCTCTATGAGATGCAGGTGCGAAGCCACCAATCGATCTTTCTCGCAGTAAAAGACCGTGCGCGCTCCGAGGGTGTCGTTATACACGTATGTGCGCCCTGCTAGGTGCAGAACAATAATGTATCTGCCACTGAGGTATTCCAACTGCTCGTGGAACTCATCCATGGAGGACTGGGCCGCTTCAAGCAGGCACCGGGCAGCAGGGCCATCCTCGCATCCGGGTGAGGTCAGAGCCCAGTGACCTCGGATCAGAAGGAAACTTCGGTCAAGACCTTCCACCAGCTCTTCTGCGACGATATTGTCACTCCACCAATAGAGCCCGTTCGGAAGCTCCTGTTTAGTGAACCTTCCAATCGTTCCTAGGTCGTTTTCCGACATAAGGAACCCGCCTACATACGGATCGTGGTGCCGTGAAATCGAACGTGACTGTTCCTTTGAGGCCGAAGAAGCTGTTCGATAGTTCAGATCATCTTTCTCACTGCTCACTGGCGAACTTCCTCTTCTGCTTCAGCCATTAAGCTTTGGAACTGTGGGTTTTCCGTAACCCGCGGACCGTACATTGAAGCAATCTCATAAATACATGAAATACTCTCTGCGCGATCTTCGCCAACAACATTTCTCAGCTTCACCAAGTACCATTTTTGAAGGAACGCCAAGAATCGCGTATCGGAGTAATGGTCGATGAGGCCGATCTCTTTCAGCCAGGAAGATCGAGACTCCTCTAACGGCAAATACTTTCTATAGAACTTCGCCGAAATAGAGTTCACTGTCGAGTTGGCAACCTCCGCATAGTAGACGTGAACCGGATTCGGTACGACTGCGATGGTTTCGGCGTAGTAAAGCATTTGCTGGAAGAAGTAGGAATCCTGTCCTACAGCACCCTCCGGCTGCTCAATACCAGTGCTGCGGAGCCAAGCGGTATCAGCAATGAGCGCTTGAATGCTCATCGGCTGATACTCGGCTGTAGCCAGCAAGTCCCGGTTATTGCCGCCCAGGTGGTACACTCCCTCTCCGATTCGTTCGATCCCAGCAGATTTGAGAGACTTCTTGAGGTGCCACGAATTGTTGATGACACTTCGGGTCCCTTTGAACTTCACCATGTTTCCAAGTGCGAATGAGAGTGGCTCAGAGCGCATTAGCTCAAGAAGCTGGATATAAGCATCTTCTACTTGTTCGTTGTCCGGATCTAGGTAAGTAACGAACTTTGTGCGCGCGAGCTCAAGGCCTTTGTTCCGAGGGCGAGAAGCGCTACCCGATCCCCCTGGTGGGAACCGGAAAACTGAGACATTCTCGTAAACCTGCTCAAGCACGGCTAATGCATGAAGCGTTTCCTTGTCTGTCGACCCGTCGTCAACCAGAAGAATCTCTGCCGTTGAGAATACCGAACTCCTCCGCAGGGATTGGAAGCACTTGTGAATGAGGAATCGGCCGTTGTTGTAGACCGGCACAATTACTGTCAGATCCTTTGCCTCCGGCGAAGAAACTACTGTATTTGCAACCGCAGCGGTCCTCGCCAAAATTTTCCGCTCAATGGGGGTGGTGTTAAAGGTCTTCCCCGGCTCCAGCCAAACAACTTGCAGGGTCGACCTCGGCCCCGGCTCCACGAATTCATAGCAAGTCCGCGGGTCATCAACTGAACAAAGCTCTACTGCGTCGGCGTCGCTGTAGCGGAAAGCGGCAACCGCGTCTGCAACCAAAAAAGGAGAATTGAGCGATAGGTTGTTGGCGAAGACAACGACATCGCCATTCTTGCTGCCCTGTGTTTTTGCAAGCTCGTCTCGAGTGACCCATTCAAAGTCGAAGTCTCCGTCCTGAGAAGCCACGAAATCTGCGAAGTCTTGCTCGTCATCGGCGACTACGAGAATGCGGTGATCGGTTCTGGTGTAAGGCACTCCAACCACATCGAGGATCTGATCGACACGTTCAAAGGCAGTGTCGTTGAGGAATACGTCTCGGATGCCGCTTGCTCGACCGTAGCGGAAATACTCCGTGCTCAAGTTGTCAACGAACTGCTGGGCGTCTATTTCAGAATCGACGATTGCAACATACGGGTAAAGGGAATTCACTCCGTTGCTGTAATTAGACAAAACGGTCGTACCGGTCGCCAACAGCTCCACAACGCGATTAGCGAACATGGTGGAGCTCGCCGTAACTGAATTCAGGTTTACCCCAAAGGGGAGAAGCCGTTGAATGCGATGAACGTCTTCGTGCGAGATCGGTCTCCGCAGATGCGGAAGAAAGTCATCTGGGAAATTATAACGGGATAGATCGCTTTTGAAATCGCTCTGGTCCAAATCCGCATTGCGGTCGAAGATCGACAGGTCGAGGTGGGAATCCTGGACCCCCTTAAAGATTTTCTTTGCCGCTTGTGCGCGAGTTTTGTATTTGTGTGCGAGCCACGATCCCGCAAAAACTACATCGTTACCGTCAAATCGCTCACTTCCAACGGGATTGGTTCGCTCGAAGTTGACCGCGAAGGGCAAGGCCTCGACCGGCGTTCCATCGCCCACGGCTTCCTGGTACTTGGGCACCATTTCTTCAGCGGACGTGAAGATGAAGTCCGCTTCCTTCGCAAGACCAAGGAACTTCGCAAAGTTTGGCGGGTCTTCCTTCGAATAAAAAACGATCGGGATGTCAAGCGACCGAGCAAGCGGCGCAGCGTTTTCGGAAAAAAGCCGACGCCCTTCAGAATTCACCCCACCGAACCCATGCCATTCGTCCTCCAGCCCTCTCCAAGCGGAAACCACGAGCAGGAGGTCCAACGTCGGAATCTCTTCTTCTAAATTCTCCGGGGTCAAAGGCACGAAATCTGCCGCAACTCGAAGTGATTCGTAAAGAAATTTATCGGCGATGATGCCAATTCGAACGTTCCTACGCTTGTCCCAGCGCTGGCGGCTTATAGATGGCAGGGAATCAGCCTCTGCCAACATCTCGTCTAGTCGTTGCGAAAACTCGCTGTCATAAAAGTCCACGCGCTGTTCGTAGGCGTCGCGAGAATTAGTGGGGTCAAAAAAAGCGTGCTTGCCCGACAGAGCATCGTGGTATGCCAGTGTGCGAGTGTACGAACGAAGGTCCCGGGACGCCGATTTGGTTGCTTCGGCTTTAGCTTCCAGCTCAGTTAGGCGATCTAACTGCTTTTGTACGGCCGCGTCCTTCACTTCATTGCCTTCCTAAAAGTGCTTCTCATTGCCCAATACTTCTTTTTAATCTGCAAAACCCCCCGCGGTACATCCTTGCCACGCAAAGAATTCGGTAGAAATGGCAAGCCAGCGCGCTCTTCATCGGGGATGCCGAGCTTTTTTTCGAGGACGCGGACTCGCTGTTTTAACTCCGCAATCTTGCGATCTCGCTTTTGAATTCCGGCAACAAGTTTTCTATCCCGATCAATTTCGAAGAGCAGAGCATCGCAGGTCTCCTCTAGTTCGACGGTCAATCGCCGAACCTGATCAGCTACGTCTTGAGACGATTCGAAATCTTCGACCGGTCGTACTTGTTCTGCCACGCCGCTAATACTTTCTCTTTGACTATCGGGATTGGACGCTCTCAACGTTATTGCTGGTCAATTTTATCCAAAATGATCTTATAGACACGCTTACTCAGACGCTCATCGAACGATTGCTCCAGCATCGGCACGAGAATCCTCCTCGTATTAAAAGGCAATATTACATCGGCCGCCATTTCATACTCCGCGTAACCTCCGGCGGCCCACGAACTCAATCGGCTTTCCCAATAGAAGAGATCAAATGGGTGGAAAGTCGCGCGCTCACTCATATCAAGCTGGGTGTAATTAATGTATGAGTCCAGGTAGCGAACCAATTCGGTGTTCTCCGCAAAGGGCGACTGCGTGAATTTCGCAGCGAGGCCACGTGCATTCAGAAGCGATGGGTCCCTTTCACGATAAAAGACAGTGCCAACCTCCGGCCCAAGCAAAATCGCCACCTGGCCGTCATGATCGAGTTCGTTATAGAAGTTCTCCGCCAATGCTGGGAATCGTGCCCACCCTGTGAACGTCTTTGCATAAGCCTTTCTGAAGCGACTGGACTTATCGGACGGCTTCAAATCCATTACCAAAAACCGCAAGTCAGAGTCCACAGCTAGGCGGCTAGCCGCTATCAGGTCATTTCTGGAGTGCGATGGGTTCTTATCGAAGGAATGGTAGGTGAATGCAATCGCATTCAGCGCACGCAGTCGCTCAAGGGTCGCTTTGAGAAACACTCTCGAATCCCAGCCCGCTGTTAGCCCGAAGTAGAAAGGCTTCCTCTTGTCTATTCCGAGCTCGAGTTGACGGTTGAGTTCATCTTCCACCTGACGTGCTGTTTCGATCGCATCGCACTTTCTTGGTGAGTAGCCTTCCGAAGGGAAGAACCGAGAATGCTTTGCCTCGTTCTTGTTCACCGTCAAGACACAGTTCGCCGTGAGCATTGAGACCGCATCGTGCGGCGCCATTGCTCCGGGCAGCCACTTTCCAGCGGGGCTCTTGTAGTCAGGGTGATTTAGAAACAAACGCGACCTGTCTGTAGCCACCACATCGATAGCGCGTGCTGTCAAAGTCGAATGTGACGATGCGACAAAACCACGCTTCGTCACGGCCCAGAAACATGACCGACTTGCAGTCGCATCTCCGTAGAGTCTCATGGTCTCCCCGTTGACTACGAGAATGACAAACCTGCCCCCGAGCCATGTGACGTACTCGTCCAATGCTCGAAAGTCCGAGCCGCGGCTCGCCGCCTCCATGAGACTGCGACAAATCTCTGACTGGTCGCTCGAATGCAAATCTGAATCAATTGCTTTACCAATGAGGATCGCAGCCCTATCGAAATCGTCTGATGCACAGATTTCTACAGGCAACCGCTCGTCATGCCAGAGTTCGAGGCCACAGATGGAAAGCGCTTCCCACCCGCTAGGCACAAAATGTGGCTCCTCACCCCTAGCAATGAGGTATCCCCTACCAAACGGCGCCACCTCATCATCGATTCTGCGAGATCGTGTAAACAACGCAGCGCCTCGAGACGATCTACCACGTTGCCGGTACGCCGAGACCTTCGTTTTCACCGGTCTCACACGTCGGTATAACGGCTCAAACGGCCACCGAGTGGCGACCCGCTTCAAAATGATGCGAATGGGCATTATGCCAATTTCCCCATTATGGTTTCCCGGAAGACATCATAAACGTCTTCAGTGTAGTGAAACGGCGCAGGCCCCCACTTGTGATGGGAATCAGCGACTGTATCTTGCATCCGCAGAACCTCAAATCCGTTTGCCTCTGCGAAGTCCCAGTACCGCCGGTAGATCGCGTTATACGCACCAGCCTTGACCGCCTCAAACAATCCGACAGTCTCACCAGTCTCATCAACCAATGCCCAGTCAGGAGCTAACAGTAGCGTCTTTTCAACTAGTTCGTTCCTTTGGAGCAGGTCCTTAAACTGGAAGAATCGCTCCTTCCATATTCGGAAGTGATCCTCTTCGCCGAAGTCGATATGGGGGACACCGGTGGTGATGCTGCTGTAGTTCTCCAACCGCCTAAACTCACCACTGTCTGTAGCAAACGAGTCGACATCGAACTGCCAAGCGCCGAGTCGTTCAATATTCAAATCCCACAGCACTAAGTCGACTTCCGAATTCTCTTCGACATCACGAAATAGCGAGCCCGCCAGATCGGCTTCGAGCATTCGACGCTGAAATTGACTGCGCAGGTCGACTTTGGGAACCAGTTTCGTTGCATCAGTGCCGGCAGAGATGAAGGATTGACGTGCTACGTACCGCTTGAGCTCAAGGGACTTTCCCAGAAGAGGGTCGACCGTGTCGCGACTAACGCAGCCGCCAACAATGAGCAGACTGTATTTCGGTGATGTCACTTCTCTCCTCACGCACTAGAGCAAACTGGTTGAACTCGAAAAAGTTTTAATAATCCTACTAGCCACCCAATTCATTTCCCTCTTTTAGGACGATCGGCGAAAGAAGTCTAGATTATGGTCGTGAATTACAAGCCCGACGCGAATTGCTAGCTGAGGAAAGAACGTGAGTACGGTGCAACAAAAACTCATCGAGGTCGATGACACCTTTTTGAGGAGACTTAGCGCCAGGCCAGGCCTAGGCAGATATCTCGCACAACTTTGGCAACGCCGCCATTTTATTTGGGCTGAGGCTAGGAACAAGGCTTTTTCACGAGGTAGGGACATGTACCTCGGGCGAGCGTGGATTGTGCTTCAACCGATTCTTGATACCGCCGTTTACATCCTTGTCTTTGGTGTTGTCCTCAACATCTCAAAGAATATTGACTATTTCATTGGCTATCTGGTTATCGGTGTTATTTTCTTCAACTTCATCACTAGAGGTCTGAATTCTGGTGCTGGATTGATTCAAAGCTCGAAAGGAATGATCTCGTCATTCTCATTCCCGAAGGCGGCGCTCCCCATCTCACTGACTGTCAAGCAGCTGCTTGACAATGTCGCGCCAGCGATAGTCGGTCTTCTCATTGCGTTTTTGTACCACGGGCTGACGCCTAGCCCTGCGATCCTCACGGTGCCCGTCTTTTTCCTGATGATCCATTTGTTCTCTCTAGGAGCAATGTTGATCGTCGCAAGAATTACGGCGTTCATTCCCGATCTGAAGGCCCTTGTATCTACTTTTACTCGCGGTTTGTTCTTCGTTTCAGGCGTGTTCTTCGACATCCACCGATTCGATTCGAATGAGACCATTCAGTCCATCATGCTCGCAAATCCCGCCTACCAGTTCTTAACAGCGGTACGTGAGGCAACCATTTATCAAACCGTTCCTCCCCTCGGCCGATGGCTCTATCTCGCTGCTTGGACATTTGGTCTACTCATTATCGGTTTGATCTTCTTCTGGGAAGCTGAAGAGAGGTACGCGCGTGTCAGGTAAACCAACCGTTGTTGTACGAGATTTGTCGAAAACCTACCGACTGACGTCTTCGGGCTCGATCCGTGGACTCGGAAGGAAGACCACCACTGTCGACGCCTTGAAGTCCGTTTCGTTCGTCTCCTACCGAGGCGAATCCGTCGGCATTTTAGGCAAGAACGGCTCAGGCAAATCTACCCTGCTGCGGATCATCGCCGGAAACGAGTCTCCTACCTCTGGACTCGTACGAGTATCTGCTGAACCACGGCTCCTGGGCGTGTCAGCCGCACTTCAAGGGGCTTTGACTGGAAGGGAAAACGTAAGACTTGGCTTGCTTGCCATGGGACTACATCCTGACGAAGTTGCGCAACTGGAAGACTCCGTAATCGAATGGGCCGACTTAACGGATTCCATCGATCGGCCACTGCGTACTTATTCCTCTGGTATGTCTGCCCGTCTGAAGTTCTCCATCGCAACATCAGTGCGTGCCGAAATCTTGCTCGTGGATGAAGCTCTGTCCACAGGAGATTCCACTTTCACCTCAAAAGCTAAGAAGCGAATGGATTCATTCCTCGATAAATCTGGCACTGTTTTCCTTGTGTCGCACGGAGCAAAGACGATTCAGGACAATTGCTCACGTGCGCTGTGGCTTCACGAGGGAGAAATCATCGCAGACGGCCCCGCCGAGTCGCTTACGAAGCGATACAGAGTGTGGAGTAACCGAGCAGCCACCGGCAAGGACGACGAGGCTGAGAAGATCATTCGCGAAACAGCGGCTTCCTATACCCCTCCCACAATCCGTCTTTCAAGCGAAACTGCATCCCGCTAACACCCGACGTTGAGTATGCCCGATCCGATCGCAATTACCCGGGCATTCGCAAAGATAACTTCGTCGTCGACTTCCCAAGTGTGTGCTACTGAAGGCGACCGCATCTGAACGAAGTTAAAGCGGTCCGCGGAATAGATGGTGTATCCGCTCTTGACCGCACCGTTGAGAAACGCCGTGTCTTCGCCCTTGGTGCGATCCGGAAACGCCAACCCTTCAGTCACCTGGCGGCGCCAGACTAGTGTCGGACCTGCCACAAAATCCGTAAAACACATTTCGTGGGCTGGATTCCTGAGCAAGAAGCTGTCAGACTGCCCATGGTGCAAGTACGATGCCCGCTTACCTACGATGTCGGCGCCGGAGTACTCAAGTGCATTTATCTGATCCCGCAGGTAGTTTTCAAAGTAGAGGTCATCGTCATCAAACTTGGCCATAAAGTCGCCGGTTGCTTTGCCCACCAGGTGATTCATACATTTACCGAGGGACCAAGACTTCGGTGCCTGGAAGACCTGTCCTGTAACCCCTTCAGGAAACTGCGCCCTGACCGCCTGCGGTTGTTCGTCGATTCCATGAAGCATCATCATGAGCTCAACCTCGACATTACGTTGCCGCGCAACCTGTGAGAAGAGATGACTCAACTGTTGCGGGCGGTTTGTCGAGGCCAGAATCGACACCTTCGGTCGTGCATCGCTTTGCTCCTCAGCCAATCCAATCGCACGAAGAAGAGTGAAGGCGCGATCGGTATAGGTGTGATTCTCCCAAATTTTCCGTTGTGCCCTGTGGCTGATTCGATCTCGAACTTCTGGGGAATTGACGATGCTTCGAAGCAAATAGCTGCCCCCCTCCACATCGCGGATGATTGGGACCTCATCCTCCCTGAACATTTCATGTAAAGCGACACTGTCAGTTGAAACGACCACCGCACCGGACGCACCTGCTTCGAAAATACGACGGCTGCACATCGTAGGGCTTTGTGTGATCGTGTTGACGTTTAGAACAACTTTGAACCTTTTGAAAGCCGACAACATTTTGTTGTACGGCAACGCACCTTCTACATAGCGCTCGTATTCTGAGGGAAACTGGTATTTATCTTCTTTTCCTGCAAAGCGGGAAAAGACTACTAAACCGTCCTTAAGGCTTCGAGATGCTCGCACCGCAGCATCTAAAACAAGTGCGATCTGCTGTTGGCGCGATTCAAATTTATGTGCAAAATACGTGCCGGCGAATGCAATATCGCCCCGGCGTTCCTCCCCTGCTTTCAAAATCGGATTATGAAGAACCGGCTGAGCAGCGAACGGTAGGACGCCCACTTTTGCACTTGGCAAAGCGGCCTCATACTGCGGGACCAAGTTCGCGTCTGTCGTGAACACGAAATCGAAGAGTTTCGCCGTTTCGATGAAGTCGTCGAAGTGAGCCGGATCTTCTTTATTCCAGAACACCGTCGGAATGCCACTAGCTTTGCACCAATCCACCAATTCTTTTAGAGCTAGAGACGGCGCGTTTTCTCCAGTCAGCTGATACTGCCACTTGCCTCCGTTGCCATTCCACGCAGATTCGACGAATAGGAGCTCGAATGGCCGCTCGCCGCTTTGTGCATTGGGTACAAAGGTCTCGCCGGGATTCACTGGGCGCAGGTCAAACTCGTACCCCCACGCTCGCTCGGAAAACTCATCGAGAATCGATCCGACCGTTATTCTTTGAAAGGGTTTTCTCGGGTTGGGCGCAGGAGTGATCTCTTCAACGTCAGACCACTCACCCAGGGGTCTCGGCGCGATGCGTCGTGACAGTGCGAAAGCAGCTTTTTCTGCTGCTTTCCGTGCCCCCTGCCTTCGCATCACATTCACGAAGCGGGACACGTCGTCGCTCATCGAACGAGCTTGTTCTCGAAAATTGACCATCGCGATTTCTCCTTTACGTTTGGGCGTCTATCGTCTGGCTCAGAACTACGCTTCGGGCGAGACAATTTCTTCGTAAGCTTCGATTAGTCGTTGAGCACTAGCCTGCCATGTCCGTGTAGCCAAGAACGCCTCCAGCTGATGACCATAAAAGTGGTCTGGATCCGCGAGTACCTTCCGGATCGCTTCGCTCAATGCTTCAGGATCATCGGGTGGAACATACAGAGCCAACTCACCAGTAGCTTCTCTAACCGCAGGAAGGTCGGAGGCAACCACTGGGATATTCATTCCCATCGCAAGCATCGGTTTTAGCGGGGTGACTGCCCTGCATACTTCATAGTCTCTTCGTGGCAACACAAACACGTCTAATGCAGCACACCACTCAGGAATAGCTTGGGGGTCTTGCTTGCCTGCAAAGACAACTCGATCTGTTAAACCCCTCTCCTCTACTAAATGTTGTAGGGCGGGAAGCTCAGAGCCGTTACCGACTATCAATGCTTTGGTGTGTTCATCAAGGAATTCCAAGGCTAAGATAAGCGAATCGAGCCCCTCATAGTCAACAACCGAGGTGATTGTCCCAATCAGCTTTGTGCTCGACGGGATCCCGATATTTTTCCTTGCGAAATCCTTGGTAGGGGCTTCTATAGCCTCATCACGATCGAATCCATTCGGAACAACGTAAATGTTGTCTTTCGGAACTCCGCGTTCTTCAACGCGACGCCGTGACACGTCGCTGAGCACAAGGACTGCAGAAGCCGCTTGCATAGCTAGGGTTTCGCGTCTTCTGAACTCTGCGAGAAAATCCCTACTTCTTTGCTCCGAGCTCTCTAACTCCAGTGTCTTATCGCGCTCCCCGCGCACTTCGTAAACCCATGGGATCCCAAGGATCTGTGCGACCTCGCTGATCAAGCTCGCATTTCTAAAGTCTGTCGTCGTGTGCAACAGGGTGATATCGAGCTGCCGTGCTATCTCGGCAAGCAAATTAATGGCCTCACGTCGATTCTTGCCTCTCCGCAAAGACATCCGGCTGGGTAGCAACAAGAAGTAATCGATGCCGTCAACTGATACGGAATTCTGTGCGGGAATTACGCCGATTGTCGCCGGATATCCCATTCTTGTAGCTGGGTAGACAGCTACATCTTGCTGCCTAATTTCTTGGAGAATTTTTTGAGTACGCACCGTGTATCCACTCACTGTGTATGGCTGCGCACTATTTATAAAATACAGGACCCGAGCTTCGTCACTAGGCTGCCGATTAACTGATGGAAGAATGGGATCGCCTAAGTCTTGCCACGAAGTAGTGTCCGGAACTCCCGCACGAGACATGCGTTCCAAGGGAACAGGGAGTCTGAAGCCACTTCCCTGGAGTTTTCGGCCAATTCTTACGGAGACTTTCTGTAGAAACGGCATCGGCCCCGACAGGAAGTCCGCCACCATCGCAGATAGAAAAAGCGGGAAGTACCTAGCTGGGCGCATTACCATCCGATGCTTCGATCTGCTCCATTATCTGCAGCAATCGCACAGGTGTCATTTCTTCACGCTCCCGAATCACCCAATCACGGCCGGTGGTTCCGACTCTGAGGCGCTGCGGGTTATTGCCGAGCGACACCCATAACTTTGCGAGCGCCAATGGATCCTGCGGTGGCACAACGTCTCCGCCGCCCAGGCTTGAGATCAGATCAGCGGCCTCCCCCTCCACAACCCCCGAAATATGAATCCGGTTAAAGAGTAACTCATATGTCTTGGACGGGACCGTGCGTCGCAGCGGTTCCCATTCAGCCAAGTGCACCAGCGCTGTGTCAGCCCAGTCGTAATACGCGTTCAAAAGTTCTGCCGGCTTAAGGCGAATAAAACGAGCGTCGACTCCATACTCCTGAGCCTTCTCCTGGAGCAGCTCACGGGCTGCACCCGCACCAACGAATATCATATGAACGTGAAGCCCCTGTAGCTTGGCCAGCTTGGCAGCTTCCAATGCGTTTTGCAGGTTTTGTGCGCGGCCTATGGTGCCGGCGTACAGCACGTTTAAGTGGCCGTCTTTTCGATGATTCCCCCTATCTTTCGTTGGCTGACTAGCTACTGGAAACACATTTCGGATTACTACGACTTCTGGACTGTTTCCTCGCGTGGACAATTCACGGCGCGACTCCAGAGATGCTTTCAAGGTGCTGGAGGTGACCAAGATTGCCCTCGCACCCCTCAGAGAAGAATTCAGTACTTTCGTGGACACACGAGTGACCAGTTGGAGAGGGCCGTTTTTAGCGAGCTTCTCTCGGATCGACGGATCCCCGACACCGGCATTCCAAGACGCCGCTTGTCCCATCAGATCTGGCCAAGCATCCCGGAGATCGATGACGTACGGCCGACCGAAAATTTTAGCGGCCAGCCACGTTACCCCTGCTGTTGGCAGAGCAGGCACCGTCCCTATTACAAGGTCCGGCTCAATCTGTTTCCTGTTCCTAATGAGCGTTCGAACTTGCGAGAGTGCTATCCGCAGCTGGCTAGCAGCCTTCGACGTAATCGAATCGCCTACCCGGTAAGCGGAAGTGCGGAAAATAGTCTCGCCTTCGGCTCCCTTATATGGGACCTTCCGCGTCAGACTACTGTCACCTGTAGTGTCGTCAATCGACCGGCTATTACGTGGTGGAGGTGCAACTACACAGACTTCGTGACCAGCGTCGATAAGTATTTTCGCAAGCCAAGACCATCGACGTTGCGGTACTCCGTTTTCTGGGTACCAATACTGGGTGACGAGAAGAATACGCATGTCCTCGCCACCTCCGATTGACTATGGGCTGAATGATTGTGGGGCCAGCGGGGCTCGAACCCGCGACCAGCGGATTATGAGTCCGCGGCTCTAACCGACTGAGCTATAGCCCCTAATGCGGCTCCGGAACTCTTCTTCCTAGAGTCGCAATACTTAGGCGTAAAGCACGGGTGCCTTAGCGCCAAATACCTCTAGTATCAATCACAGTCTTTCCGTTGAGCAAATTCTGGTCGATGCCAACGAACTCCCGGTGGTCAACGAGGAGGACTACAACGCCTGCGCTTTCGATGGCTGTGGTGAAATCGGCCAATTCAATGTTCTTGTGCGCGGCGAGACGATCGGGCAGGGAATCTACGTTCGGTTCCACAACAGAAACCGTGGTTTCGGGATTTCGTTCAGCCAACTGCTCAACGATACCCAGCGCCGGCGACTCTCGAAGATCGTCGATATCCGCCTTGAATGCGATACCAAGAGCTGCAACCCTCTTATTGTCAGACTTGCTGAGCGCCTTCTCTACCTTGTCCAGGACGAACGACGGCTTGCCATCGTTGATCTCCCGTGCCTGGCGAACAATCTTGGCTTCCTCCGGTACTGCGGAAACGATGAACCACGGATCGACAGCGATGCAGTGTCCACCGACGCCGGGGCCGGGCTTGAGGATGTTGACACGTGGGTGGTGGTTGGCGAGCTCAATCAGCTCCCAGACGTCGATTCCAAGACGGTCGCTAATTAGGGAAAGCTCGTTTGCGAAAGCGATATTTACGTCTCGGAACGAGTTCTCGGTAAGCTTCGCCATCTCCGCGGTCGTCGCATCTGTCGTCAGCAATTCAGCGGTGCAGAACGTCGCATACAAATCACGAGCAAGCTCCGTGCCCTTTGGAGTCAAACCACCGATGACGCGGTCATTGTTCTCCATCTCTTCCATGATCTGCCCCGGCAGGACGCGCTCAGGACAGTGAGCAACGAAGATGGCATTCTCGTCTTCTTCGTTCAGCGAGAGGTCAGGCCGCTTCTCGATGATGTACTCCGCCATGTTGCGAGTCGTTCCCGGAGGAGAGGTGGACTCCAACACCACAAGGGCACCTGGGCGCAGGCGCGGAGCCATCGCATCGACCGCTGAGTTGATGTATTTGGTGTCTACCTCGTGATTGTCACCCTTGAACGGGGTTGGCACGCAGACGATGTAGGCATCCGCCTCGACCTGGTCGAAGCGCGCGGTCAGCAGACCGCGTTCCACGACGTCCTTGAGCAGCTCGTCAAAACCCGGTTCAACGAACGGCACTTCGCCTCTATTGATGGACTCGACAAAGGTCGGGTTGACATCAACACCGGTTACCTTGATTCCCTTGGAGGCGATAAACGCTGCCGTAGGAAGACCGATGTATCCAAGGCCAACGACGCATACATCTTTAAACGTATTTTGCACCGCGGTGTTCGCCACTTTCTTTTCCTTTCGCATGGATCCTCTATGGACCCGTTGTCTCTGCGGCTCAGATCGTTCCATTAGAGCGTACCCTCGCCCACTGTGTCCGTGTATCGGATCCCGGCTATTTGCCGTCGAGTTCCGGTTCGAACTCGCCGATTCGCTCTCCAACGCCCAACAATTCTGCGATGGCGGCAACCGCACGCGCGGCAGCCTTGCCGTCGCCATACGGATTCACTGCGTTTGCCATTGCTTGGTAAGCAGCATCTTGGTCGAGAAGGTTCCTCGCCTCCGCGACAATTCGATCGCGGTCGGTACCGACGAGCTTCACAGTTCCAGCCACCACAGCTTCAGGGCGCTCGGTGTTCTCGCGCATCACGAGGACAGGCTTGCCAAGCGACGGAGCTTCCTCCTGCACTCCGCCGGAATCGGTGAGCACTAGGTATGCGCGGCTCATTAGTGCTGTGAACTGGTCATACGGCAACGGGTCCGTGATGATGACGTTCGGAAGGTCTTCAACCTCTGGGAGAACCGCTTCGCGAACCTTAGGGTTGAGGTGTAGGGGCAACGCGAAAATGTGGTCTGGGTAGGACTTTGCAAGGTCCTGGACAGCGCCACCGATTTCCTTCATCGCGTCGAGGTTCTCGCGACGGTGGGTAGTGACTAGGACGAGTTTCTCGTTGGAGTTTCGAAGCTCTTCCAGTCGCGGATCTTCAAAATGAACGTCCCATTCCGACGCCGTCAACAGCGCATCAATGACGGTGTTACCCGTGACGACAATATCCTTAGAGCGGAAATTCTCTCGGCGAAGATTCTCGCGCGATTCGTTCGTGGGAGCCAAATGGAGGGAGGCAAGCTGTCCAATGATCTTACGGTTTGCCTCCTCAGGGAATGGCGAGAGGATGTCCCCAGTGCGAAGGCCAGCTTCAAGGTGGACCACCTGCACCCCCTTGTGAAAACCTGCCAATGCTGCCACCATCGCTGTAGACGTATCACCCTGTGAAATAATTACGTCAGGCTTTTCTTCGTCAATAATCGGATCGAGCCCTTGAATCGCCCTGGAAACCAACTCGTTGAGACTTTGGCCCGGCTTCATCAACGCCATGTCATGATTCGGGGTGATGCCGAAGCGTTTATTCACCTGCTCCAGCATTTCCTTGTGTTGACCGGTGGACACCACCACCGATTCAAAACGTCCATCGTTTTGAAGCGCACTCACGACCGGCGCGACCTTGATCGCTTCCGGGCGGGTGCCATAAACGGTCATAATTTTCGGCTTAACCGACATGGGTTCCTTAAGGGTTGTTCGACACAGGGATACTCTCTACAACTTAGTACAGGCATTCCAATTAAGTCGTCTGAGGGCGTAGCTGCCACTTTGCGTGAGCTAAAGGCTTAGGTAGTCATTAGCGCCCCACCAAGTCGGCAACAATCCCGTCCAGGATGTCTTTTTCGCTGATGATGAGGCTGGTAGCACCAGCCTCACGTCCAAAGGCGTCCATGAGCTGCTCAGCCACTGTGGAGCCTGAACCAATCACGTCCGCGCGGCCGGGGTGTACCACCGGATTCTCTCGTCGCTGATCGGCGGTCTTGGAACGCAAGTCCGCAGTCACTTCTCGCAGACGATCAAACGGTATCTCGGACGTGTGAATCCGCTCTGGATCATAGGAGTCCAGGTTCTGCGCGATAGCGGAAAGCGTCGTAAACGTGCCAGCACACCCCACAATCGTTTTCGCCTCCGCGAACGGCACAACCTTGGCTGCTTCATCGATCCGTTCGTCGATGTAGGCACGGGCCGCAGCCGTTTCATCCTCGGTCGGCGGATCTGACCGCATGAAGCGCTCAGTGATACGCACGCAGCCCATCTGGGTGGACATTGCGCGGATGCCTTCGTCGGTTTCCATCACGAACTCAGTAGAGCCGCCGCCGAGGTCGATCACGCAGAACGGGCCGCGGGCGGGATCGAGATCGGCTGTGGCGCCAGCGAAGGACAACGCTGCCTCTTCTTCACCGGAGATCACCTCGGCAACCGCACCCGATTGAATCTGGCCGAGCAGCTCCCGGGTCATGGCGAAAAAGTCCTCGCGGTTGGCGGCGTCGCGGGTGGCGGAGGTGGCCACCATGCGCACGCGGGTGACGTTCTCACTCTGCATTTCGTCGACGTAGTCCGCAAGTGCCACGCGGGTGCGTTCGATAGCCTCGGGCGCGAACTGGCCCGTCTCGTCGACGCCTTGGCCAAGGCGGACGATGGTGTTGCAGCGGGAAACCTCGCCGGTCTCGGTGTCGTGGATCAGCAGACGAATGGAGTTGGTGCCACAGTCCACGGCGGCGACACGGGTCATACCAGCCCCTCCCCCGCTTCCTCGAGCGTGATCCCGAGATCGTCGAGTGTGGGCCAGTCGGCTGGGATCGCGGTGCCGCGCAGGTTGGCGTGCTCGGCGGCCAGAGCAACTGCCTCGGTGCCGAAGCGAAGGCGCTCCGGGCCTTCGGCAAGCGCGTAGGCAATAAGCACGTGGAGGCATTTCACACGCTCCGGCATGCCGCCGCCGGAGAAGTCGGTGCCCAAGTCATCGATAGCGTTGCGCTCAGCGAGGTAATGCTCGTGCGCGGCCTGGTAGTCGCGGCGCAAAGCCTCCCCTTCCTCAGTGTCGGCGTTGAGGCGGGATTCCATCCACTTCATCACTTGTGCGACCTCGAGGCGGGACGCCTCGGCGGTCAGGCGCGGATCGGTGAGGTAGTAGAGGGTGGGAAACGGGGTGCCGTCGTCAAGCTTTGGCGCCGTTCTCACTACCGCTGGCTGATCGTCGGGCGTGGTGTAGGCGATTTCCAGAACACCGCGCGGGGTGCGGCCGAGCTGCTCGGCAACGGTGGCCAGTTGTGCGTCAGTTGGAGGGGTGTGCATGCGGGCTATTCTCCCACATGCTCCTCCTCTACCGCTGCCGGCACCGCGCGCAGGGAATCCCACAGCACCTCGGACCACTCGCGCTCGTCGGGGGTGTCGTCGGCGGCGGTGGTGATGTTGTCGGGGGCGGACATGCGGGGGTCGATGATGCGCCAGACGGTTTCGCCCTCCTCTACCACGCCGAGGCGACGACGAGCCTCCTGGCGGATGAATGCGTCGTCCTCGTACATGGCGATGTCGCTCTCCAGGGCCTGCTTCTGGGCCTCGAGACGCGCGATGGATTCCTCGGCGCGCGCGATCTCGGCACGGCCCTCGTAGTAGTTGCGCAGGGGTGCAGCAATCGCCAGCAGGACGAGCAGGATCACGCCGATAAGGATGGCCACGCTCGCCATGTCCTGTTTCGGAAAGGCCCGCGCGCGCATGGTGCGGGAGCGTTGTTTGCGCTCGCGGGCGCGCTCGGCACGCTCCGCGTCGCGGCTGGCGACGGGCACCGTGTGCGACTTGCGGGGACGTGGCGGGCGCTTCTTCATAGGTAAGCAGTCTAGATGCGCTCGAGGATTTCGCGGACTGCGGCGCGGCAGGCATAGCGGTCGCGGAGGTCGTCGATACGCTTGTTGAAAAGCTCGGTGGCCGCGGCGTCGTCGGCGACGAACTTGCGGATGTCGCGCAGCTCCGCCTCGAGGCGCTTGTACGACGGCAGGTCGCCGGCGTCGGCGAAGTGCTCCGGCAAGTGGAACATCAACTCGGTGCCCTTGGCGCGGTTGACGTTCACGCCGATCGCGGTACCCATCTCGAAGACCAGCTCCGGGTCTAACTCGTCGGGGCGGGGGTGCTCGGTGGCGATGCGGTAGCCGAGGTCGAAGTCGTCGAAACGCATCGCCATCTGCAGCTGCAGGTTGGCGCGCAGCCACGACGGTGCCGCGGCGACGACCTCTTCGGCCATCTCGCGGGTCACGCCGTCCTCGGCGAGCAGGTCGCGAAGGCCCTGGCCCGGGTGGGCTTTGGCGAAGTCCTTGCGGAAGCGCAGCAGCGCGCCGGTACCCCAGTAGCGGTCCAGGCGGGAGGTGAGCGCCTCGAGCGAGACACCGGTGCCGCCCAGGCCCAGGCGCTTCTTACTCACGCGCTCCTTGGCGGCTTCCTCGAGCAGGTCGCGGGCATCGCTATCACGCCCGCGCTCCTCGTAGAACTCGAGCAACTCGTCGCCGGAGAGCATCTGCTCGAGCGCGATGTCGTCGCCGCACAGACGGGCGATGCCTTCGCGCAGGTACTCCAGGGAGTCGTCATAAAGCACATGGGTGACGGCCTTATCCAGGCGGCGCTCAATCTCGTCGATGGCCTGGATGTCCAGCCAGTTGGCGTAGTCGGCCAAGTCGGGCTCGCCGAAGCCGGACTCGTCAAAGACCAAGGTGGAGATCCACTCCACCACCTCGCCCGGTGTCGGCGGCTTCTGGCGGTAGGCGGCCAGGTGCAGGATGATCGCGGTGCGGTAGGCGTCCGCGAGCGTGCCGTAGGTGTCGTCGGAACGCAACAGCATCTGGCCGATGCCCTCGGTGGCGTCCTCGAGCGGGCGGATCAACTCCGCGCCCCAGCCGCGGTCGATGCACGACGAGCAGACGTCGAGCAACTCGAACCACTCCTGCGCCACCTCCGCGGTCAAACGCGCGGACCAACCCGGGTTCTTGCGCTTCAGGCGGTCCACACGCTCCGCGATTCGCTTGCCGACGGCCCCCGCACCGCCCACATGCTCCGCCGCACCAACCTCCAGCGCGAGGTCCACACCAGGCTTGGCAACTCTTAGGTCGCGGACCAAATCCACCAACTGCTCGCGGTTCAGCCCGGTGATGTAGGAATCGATCGGGTCGTCGAGCACCGCGGCGCTTGCGGCTGCCTCGCGGGTGTCGGCGGTAAACACGTCGCCGTCGCTGTTAATGGCCTTCAGTGCGGTGGCAACGCAGTGACGGCACCACTCGTGCTCGATCGCGCAATCGCACAGCGCGACGATGTCCGTGCCCTCGATGTCGAGGCGCACGTGGTACTCGTGCGGCGCAGTGACGGTCGCGCGGATGTGCTCGTCGCTACGCTGCGTGATCTCCACGCGCGACGGCTCGATTTTCTGGCCTCTGTCGAAACTCGCGTGATCGGTCAGATCCGCGATGGTGTCGACGGTGAGGTTGGCGAACATGGTGCCCACCTTACGGTCGCGCCCCGACCCTGCGGGCCAAAGCTGGTTTCGTACAGTCACCCGCGAGAGTGTACGGGTTTAACGCCAACTTTGTATATCTGGATCCCATCGTTTCAGTTGCTCTTCGGCTCGAGCGTCGATGATGCCCGGGACGAGCGCCAAACGATTAATCCACTCGGTTCTGTCCTCCACCGAAGACGCTTCAGCGCTCAACTCGGCGACCAACTGTTTTCCGGACTTCGCCTCGTAGTAGCGGGCTGATGGAGCAAGCCTGTTCGCGAGGTCGTCGATACGCACGCCCTCCTTCCGGAGAGCGTCCGCGACAAGGTCTGCTAGGTACCCGCGCTCAATCTTGGCCTCGGCCAAATCACCAACGGTGCGTGCGACACTCGTCACCGGCAGCCCGTCCACAGACACGATGTCTTCCTCAGGAAGATCACGACGGGTGAGGATTCGGACTCCTTGCTGCCGCGTTTGCTTCGTACCTTCAGTGGAGAAGGTCAGGTTCGGTGGGATGAGGCGGCCGATCCCGTGGATGAGAGCAGCCGACTCGTGTGAGACCACCACGGGCTGCTCGTCCTCCCAGCGCTCGTCGATGAACTTCTTCGGCTCGAGAGATAGCCACGCCGCCCGAATCTCATCGTGGGGCCCACCCTGATGGGACGGCAGCAGGTAGACGCCATGCCGCGCTCGGTCAAGATCACCACGCTCCGCGAGGCGGGACAGCTGCAGGCGTTCAATCCCCTCCCGTCCCGCTTGACCAGTGGTGACGATGCCCCACTGGTCCGAGGCGACCATCTCTAAAGTCGCCAGGACGTCTGCACGCTTCACCGACCCCTCCTTTTGCGTTTGTATCCGCGATTGCGGACGATTGTATCACTCATAGAGATACAATCGTCCGCCTATTTCGATACAAATGTCAACCACGAGGGTAAAGAAGTGGCCCCGCACCGATCACGGGCGGGGCCGGGCCGTAGCGGTGAGCTACTGCCTACTTTTTGAAGCGCGGGAAGGCGTCGCGGCCGGCGTAGACGGCGGCGTCGTGAAGCAACTGCTCGATGCGCAGCAGCTGGTTGTACTTCGCCACACGCTCGGAACGCGCCGGCGCACCGGTCTTGATCTGGCCGCAGGACAGCGCGACGGCGAGATCCGCGATGGTGGTGTCCTCGGTCTCGCCGGAGCGGTGGGACATCATCGTGCGGTAGCCGTTGCGGTGCGCGAGCTCGACGGCGTCGAGAGTCTCGGTCAGGGTGCCGATCTGGTTGACCTTGACCAGAAGCGCGTTGGCGGCACCCTTGTCGATGCCCTCCTGCAGGCGCTTCGGGTTGGTGACAAACAGGTCGTCGCCGACGATCTGCACCTTGTCGCCCAGCTGCTCGGTCATCGCGACGTAGCCGTCCCAGTCGTTCTCGTCCAGCGGGTCCTCGATGGAGACGATCGGGTACTGCTCGACCAGGTCCGCGTAGACCTTGATCATCTCCTCCGCGGAGTGGCTTCCGCCCTCGAAGTTGTAGGTGCCGTTTTTGTAGAACTCGGAGGAGGCGACGTCGAGGGCGAGCGCGACGTCGTCGCCAAGCTTGTAGCCCGCCTTCTCAATCGCCTCGACGATGAGATCCAGCGCGGCCTTGGTGGAGTCGACGGACGGGGCGAAGCCGCCCTCGTCGCCAAGACCGGTGGACAGGCCCTTCGAGGAGATCACGGACTTCAGCGCGTGGTAGACCTCGGTACCCATGCGCAGCGCCTCGGAGAAGGTTTCCGCGCCGATCGGGGCGATCATGAACTCCTGGACGTCCACACCGGAATCCGCATGCGCGCCGCCGTTGAGGATGTTCATCATCGGCACCGGCAGGATGTGCGCGTTCGGGCCGCCGATGTAGCGGAACAGCGGCAGGTTCGCCGACTTCGCCGCGGCCTTCGCCACAGCCATCGACGCGCCGAGCATCGCGTTCGCGCCCAGGTTCTTCTTGTTGTCCGTGCCGTCCAGCTCGATCATGGTGTTATCGATCAGGCGCTGGTCGTCGGCCTCGTAGGCGTCCAGGCGGTCCGCGATGGCCTCGTTGACGTTCTTGACAGCCTTGAGCACGCCCTTGCCGCCGTAGCGCTCGTCGCCGTCGCGAAGCTCATGCGCCTCGTGCTCACCCGTGGACGCGCCGGACGGCACCGCCGCGACACCAACGGAATCGTCCGAGAGCAGCACCTCCACCTCGACGGTCGGATTACCGCGCGAATCGAGGATCTCACGGGCGAAGATGTGCATGATGTCGGACATAGTGTCTCCTTCACGTGGACGTTGCTTGCCGACGACCACTCTACCGCGTCACTACCTATGCGCGGGCTGGTTCATCGCGTAATTGGCCGCCGCGTCCCGCACGCGCGCCACGTAGTCGCTGGACTGATTGTACGCGAAGATCGCGCTCGTCCAGCCCTCCTCCGTTGCCATATCGCGCGTGCGGCCGCCGGAGTTGCACAACAGGTTCGCAGCACCGAGGGCGGCGTCGTCGATCTGCTGCGGGTTCGCATGCCCGTCGCCGTCGGCGTCGCGGCCGTAGCGGCGCCAGGACTCCGGGATGAACTGCATGGGGCCCACGGCGCGGTCGAACTCTTTGTCGTTGTCCATCTCGCCGTTGTCCGTGTCGTGGACCTTAGCGAAGCCCTCGCCGTCCAGCGCCGGGCCCACGATCGGCGGCTGCGGGTAGCCGTTCTGGTCCAGGCGCGAGGTGTCGAAGCGGCCCGAGTACGTGCCGTGGCGCGTTTCCACCCAGCCGACGCCGGCGAGGGTGTTCCACGTGATGTGGCACTCCGGCCACGCCTCCTGCGCGATCAGCGCCGCGTTGGCGTAGGCGCGCACAGCTTGGCCGGACATGTTGGTGGCGTTGCCGATGTCCTGGGACCAGTCGAAGAGCTGGTCTGCGGTGCGGCCCGGCGCGTGGACGTCGATTGCCGGCGGCGCTTCCGCAGCTGCCGGCGGGACGGTGTGCGGCGCGGGCGGCTTCGGCTGGATGCTTTCGACGTTGAACGCGGAGAGCACCCAGGCAACGAGTGCGACGACGGCTACGACGGCCGTGGCCGCGGCGAGCACGCCGACGCAGCCGCAGCCGCGGGCAACGCGTCGCGGAAGGATCATGGGGGCGAATTCTACCGGTAGGGAAAAACCTGAATTCGTCGGCAAGCAACAATTGTCTCATTCGTCACATGCGCAACACGTGTAACGGTTATGATGCTTGTCGACCATCCACTCTCTCCCGAAAGGACCCCCATGCGTCGCCTCACCTCCGCCCTTGCCGCCGGGCTTATCGCCGTCTCCGCCTTCGCCGGCACCGCCGCCCCTGCCCAGGCCCAGAGCCTCGAACTGATCCGCCTGCTCAACGGCAACATCGCCACCACCAACTGCGACGCCCTGCGCACCGGCCTGACCGCCACCCGCATGGTGAACAAGGACACCACGCGCGCTCAGCTGGTCTCGAACCTCAACGCCGTCGTCGGCAATGATGCTGCGCTGCGTCTCGTCTCCGCAGGCACTGTTGGTTCGGTTGCGGACCGCGCGCTGGAGTGCGGCATCGTCAAGCCGGACCCGGCCACCCCGCTGGATCAGATCATCGCCGGCTCCTCGCAGCTGTCGTCGCGCGCGGGCCTGCCGGATATCCGCAACTTCCTCCCGGCGCTGCCGGCTACTCGCTAGCCTTCCCCTCGGCCCACAACCGGTCCTGCGTGGCCTTGTCCACCAGGCCGTCCGAGCCGTCGAACAGGTAGGGCGCGCGAACGCGCATCTTTGCGACGAACGCCCCCGCCACATCACCAAACCCAAACGCACCCCGCTCGTCGGCGATCTCCGCGTGGAACAGCACCTGCAACAACAGGTCTGAGAGTTCCTTCTGCAGTTCGGAATCCGGCGCGTTGGTGCGGATCGCCTCGGCGACCTCCTCAGCCTCCTCCTCCAAGTAAGGCAGGAGGCTTTCGTGCGTCATCTCCTGCTCCCACTCGCCCCGGCGGCGGGCCTCATGCATCGTGCGCACAGCCTCTGCGACGGGATCGTCGAGGGAGGGGACTTTGACGAGCACGTGGTCGTCGTCAAGCACACGATCCGCGAACTTGGGATCCGTGGTGATGATCCAATGCCCGTCGCCGTCTGCGACATCCAGCGCCCAACGCACCGACACCGGCACCTCCGGCGAAAACTCCACACGGCCGCGGATCTGGCCGGCGAGGTGGAGTGGGATCATGTCGGGCCAACGGGCGTCGAGAAGCAGCACGGTCGCGGTCATGGTGGGCAAGTGTAGGGCCTCTATGATGGTGCGCATGACTCAGATCGCCGAAGCACTTGAAGCCATCAAACCCAGCGCGCAGGACGTGCTGCAGGATTCCGTGACCTTCTCCCCCATCCGCTGGAAAACCGGCTGGCCGCACCACCTGCGCCGCGTGCCGCCGTTTCGCGACGACGCCACCGCCACCATCACCCGCGCCGAAGTCTTCTCCTTCGCCGCCGACGTGCGTTCAGCCGATTTCGCCCGCGAGCAGATCATCGACTTCTTGGGCGCCTGCTTCGCGTACGTCGCCGGGCAGTCCAACCAGGTGATGCAGATGCAGGCGTTTTTGCGCAACAAGGGGAATGCTTCTCGCCTTTTGGGTGCGATTCGGAAGTTGGACGGTGCGGCGCCGGTGGATGCGTACGCGTCGCTGGTTGCCACCGGGCTGGCGCCGAAGTACGCCTCTGCCGTTGCGTATTTCCTGGCGGGCGAGCAAGACGCGTCGTCTGAGGCGCCGGTGATTATTTGCTCCAACCGGGCTCGTTTGGCGGGGCTGTCTGCGGAGGCGGATTGGTCGCCGGAGGATTACGCGGCGTACCTTGCTGCGCTTTCGTCGGCGCGCGACGCTTACGATTCCTCGCTGCCGTTGGACGCGGTGGAGTGGGCGCTGCGGGAGTTCGCGCGCCGTTCCGAGTAGGGAGTATGTGTGCGGTCCGGCGAGCTAGGGGTAAACCCGAGCTGGCCGGGCCTTTTTGGGCACCACACCACGCGCCTTTCGTGTTTAGCGGTCTACACTTGATAATGTCAATCGCGCTAAACTAGCATCGTGACAAAACGCAAGGACATCCTCAAAGCGATTTCCCACTACGCAAAGTCAACCGACCAGGAACTCACCATCAAAGAAGGCGGAAACCACACACGTATATGGGTCGGTGACCGCTACACAACTGTTCCCAGGCATCGAGAAATTCCCGATCTCGCCGCCCAAAAGATTTACAAGCAGATTGGACTGAAGTAGCGATGAACTGTTTTACCGCGACTGTCGAACGCGACTCCGGCTGGTGGGTAGGCCAACTCGATCAAGACCCTGGTGTCATTGTCCAAGC
Organism: Corynebacterium lujinxingii; assembly: GCF_014490555.1. NCBI lineage: Bacteria > Bacillati > Actinomycetota > Actinomycetes > Mycobacteriales > Corynebacteriaceae > Corynebacterium > Corynebacterium lujinxingii. The sequence goes on from NZ_CP061032.1 coordinate 1,744,618, forward strand.
GCGTCGCCTCGATCAGATTGAGGACGAATTCAAAGATGCCCTTGGTCTTTTCCCCGAGCTGACCGACGATGCGGAGTCCGCCCAGATCGAACTCGCCATCGGTGGCGAAGCGGAAAAGGCGGCGCTTTCGGCGCGAGACGAGCTCGAAGAGTTGCGTCGGCGAGAACACGATCAACTGGGGAAAATCGCCCAGCACGCTAAAGAACTCTCTGAGCGTGGTTACAACTACCGCGACATCGCCTACCTTCTGGGCATCAGCTACGGCAGAGTCGGGCAGATTCTCAAACAGCACTCCGCAGCGTAAGGCCAGCGATTGGCACTGCCTAGTTGTGAGGGGCAGGGTGTGAGGGGGTCGAGTAACCAGCCTGACCCGTTTTCGGCTGATGGCGAAGCCCTCACATCTAGCCCCTCACATCCAGGGTGGGGCCGCAGCCTGCACCTCACATTTGACGAGGATCCAGGGTGAGTCCCGCCGTGGTTGTGACAGATCGCTTATCGGCGCAATCGGCGACCTGGGGAAAATGACAAATGTTGCCTCGACTGGAGGCATGATTTGTCACAGAAACGTGGCTCAGCGAATTCAGGTTTGAGGCCTAGATCTGGATATTCAGGCGGCGAAGGAATTCAAGCGCATTAATACAGGGCACCGAGAACTGCGCAGCCACGTCCGGGATCTTCACCTTCTTGACACTGTCAGGCGCAGGTACCTCGTTAGTCACGATGGTCGCGCCGTAGCGACGTGCCGACGCCACTAGCCAAGAGTCAGCCACGTTGAGAAACTCCGTGGCCGCTGCCTCGCGGTATTTAGGTTGTCTCTCCAACACAACCCATTCCACGACTTGCTGGTACAGATCAAGCTCCTCTTGATCAGGGGGAATTATCTGATCTTGGCGCACATGCTGCTTGTACCAGTCATATTCGGGAGCACCCCAAGCAGCAAGCTCTTTATCAACTTGACCATGGAAGAAAACGCCGTCGGCGAACAACGCAACTTCGAGCTCGCCCCAAAGCGACGGGAACACATCCCGCGGATAGACGTTGGCTAAGGTCCCCAGGAAGTTGGTGTCCACAAGATACATCGACTACACCGCTTCCCTGCCCCGCATCTGACGTGCATTGACTAGCTTCACAAACGACTCGTTTGAATTGGCCCCCAGGTACTGGGCAGCCTCTCGTTGCGAAATCTGGCCGTTCACCGCGGCTTGCGTAATCGTGTCAAAAAACCTGCCGCCCACACGAGAACGAACGAGCACGTGATGCGGCGGTGCCCCCTCACCGGCCTTTTCTGTTGGCTCACTGTTGTGTTTGACCAGAGGCAACATACGAAGTGCTTCTTCCTGATCAATAAGCTCCAGTTCACGAAGCCGCCAGAGCATGGCTTCCCTGCTCAGGCCGAAGCGCCGAGCAAGTCCTTCGACTTCGTCTCTGATAGGCACGGTGTCGTCGAAAAGCTTTTGCACCAAAGATGCTGGTGCGATGAACTCGGAGGCGAATTGGTTGCACCACCGTTCCAATTGGACGCCGTGCGCATGATCGGAAACACCAGGTTTTCCAAGCACAACGTGTCCGAGCTCGTGCGCAAGGCTGAACAACTGCGCAGTCTTCGCATCGCGAGTGTTGACGAACACAAGGCAGAAGCCATCGTCTTCAATGGTGAAACCGCGAAACTCTTCGACATCCAAACGACGCTTGGTCGAACTTTCAACGACCGAATTTCGCGCTACCAACACTCCAGCTTCTTCCATCGAAAGCACCAGTGTGCGTACTTTGTCCGGACCGTGAATTGGCGCTTCGTCTCCGAATCCGAGAAATTCGCGCATAGACGACGCAACGTCTCGGGGATTCTGGGAACTCATAGCGGACGCGAAAAAGGCCGGCGGTTCTATCCCCTCATCGTTTGCATACGCGGAGTACCAAGCCAGGCGTTGCTGCGATTTGAGAACAACCTCCTGAAGGTCTGGACTCATCGACTCCAACGCTGAGCTTCTCACGGTTCGGAAATCCGGAACACCGGTGTCTTCCCCAGAAGGCTCCTTAAGCAGCAGCCTCCCGAACGGAATTTTGGCGCGTTGCGCAAGGTCTTGCGCCTGACGCAGCGTGGGTTTTTCGTCCCCTGCTAACCAGGAATCGAACTTGGGAAAGCGCTTGAGCAACTCATCGTCGTCTAATCCCGTGCGACGAGCAGCCCACTGCAAAACAGAAGGCGTGACCGAAACTCGCGGAGTGCTCATCGGCCTCACCTCCATGTCCTCCATAAGCCGGAACCCAAACTATGTCCAAGACGATAATGCGTAAGGGCTCAGTATGTCACCCAGGGTTGACACGTGAACCGAAGTTAATGCGACTGGCGCGGCGAATTCAGGTTTTCCCCTACGTTGCCGCACGCGACATTTGTTCGGAGAGCAGAATGGCGCTCCTACTCTGGCGCGTTAAGCGGCCAAGGAACCGCCGAACACCTACCGGCCACGGAAGGCGCGGTCGTTGAGATCTCGGCGCGCCTGCTCGAGGGCGACCAGGTCAGAAAACAGGGCGTTGTAGGCCTCTTCGTCGTCGGAGGGGCGCATGCGCTGGAGTTGGGATTTCAACTGCGCGATCTGGTCGCCGACGCGGGTCTCCTGCAGGCGGGAGAGGACGGAGTCGGCATATTCGTCGAGGTCGTCGGCGTGGATGGGCTCCACGGCGAGTTCGGAGACGAAGTTGCGGCCGGACAAATCGCGCATCTCACCGGCGACGGCAGCGAGCCAGCCGGCGCCCCCGTCGGTCACGCGGGAGCAGCCACCGGCGGCGGTGACGGCCTCGCGGACCTGGCGGTAGGCGTCGTTGGTGAAGGCATCCGGGTTGATGCCGTCGAAGTAGTTGCCGGCCTTCAACGGGTGCTGCAGCGCAATCTTTAGGGCTTCGCGCTGCGGCCACAGCATCGGGTCGTCGGCACGCGGCGGGATGAGTAGTTCCACCTGGCGTCCGGAGGAGTCGGGGCCGGCGGCGGCCTGCCGGGTGGCGAGCGATACGCGTTTGCGGTTTTCCTTCTTCGGCTTCTTCGCCTCGGCGCGGACCTGCTCCAACACCTCGTCGGGGTTCGGCCAGCCGACCCAGCCGGCAAGGCGGCGGGCGTATTCCTGCTGGAGAACTTTGTCGTCGATGGAGGCGACGACGGGAACGGTTCGTCGTAAAGCTTGGACGCGCCCCTCGGCCGAATCGAGGGAGAAATTTTTCAGCAGGGACTCGATGACGAACTCGTAGACGGGAACGCGGGAAGCGACGAGGTCGCGAAGGGCGGAGTCCCCCTTCTCCAGGCGCAGGTCGCAAGGGTCCATGCCGTCCGGTGCGACGGCGACAAACGACTGACCGCCGAACTCCGCGTCAGTGTTGTAGGCGCGCATCGCAGCCTTTTGTCCGGCCTCGTCGCCGTCGAAGGTGTAGATGAGCTCGCCGCGGAAGAAATTGTCGTCCAACATGAGGCGACGGATCAGGCTCATGTGTTCGGAGCCGAACGCGGTGCCGCAGGTGGCCACGGCCGTGGTCACGCCGGCGGCGTGCATGGCCATCACGTCGGTGTAGCCCTCCACCACCACCGTCTGGTGCTGCGTGGCGATATTCTTCTTCGCCTTATCGATGCCAAAGAGCACCTTCGACTTGTGATACAGCAGCGTGTCGGAGGTGTTCATGTACTTGCCCATGGGGTCGTCGTCGAAAAGCTTGCGCGCGCCGAAACCGATCGTGTTCGAGGCGGCGTCCTTAATCGGCCAGATCAGGCGGCGGCGAAACTTGTCGATGGGGCCGCGTTTGCCCTGCGACGACAGGCCGGCGTCGATAAGTTCCTGCACCTCAAACCCCTTGCGCAGCAGGTGCTTCGTCAGCGTGTCCCAGCCGTCGGGGGCGTAGCCGCACTCGAAATCGTGGATCAACTCGCGCGAAAACCCGCGGTTGAGCAGAAATTCGCGGCCCGCCTGCGCCTCGGGTTTCTCGAGCTGCTCGATGTAGAACTCGTGCGCCGCCTTATTCGCCGCGAGCAGCCGCTGACGCGTGCCTGGCTTCACATCGCGCGCGCCCGTGGAACCGCCCTGGTAGTTGATGCGGTAGCCGATCTGATCCGCGACCGCCTCCACCGCCTCCGGGAAGGTGAGCTGCTCCATCTCCATCATGAAGGAGAACACGTCGCCGCCCTTGCCCGTGGAAAAGCAGTGGTAGTAGCCGTGCGCGGGACGGACGTGGAAACTCGGCGTCTTCTCGTCCTTGAACGGACTTAGACCCTTCAGCGAATCGTGGCCGGCAGGTTTCAACTGCACGTACTCGCCAACGATCTCGTCGAGCGGCGCGCGCTGACGGATAGCCTCAATATCGCTATCCGGAATTCTGCCCCTTGCCATGGCGCTCATCGTAGCGCGTGCGAAGATATAGACCTATGAAGCGCCTCATTGTCCCGCTGACCTGCTTGCTTTTAAGCAGTTGCGTATCGACGACCCCCTCCGGCCTCCCCGCGTGCGGCTCGCTTCCCGACGAGGCCTGGGACACCGTCGAACGCATCGAAGCCGGCGGGCCGTACCCCTACCCCGCTAACGACGACACGCGCTTCGGCAACTACGAACAGGTGCTTCCCGATAAGCCGCGCGACTACTACCGGGAGTACACCGTGGACACCCCGGGGCTGAACCACCGCGGGGCGAGGCGCATCGTCACCGGCGGCGACGCTTCCGGTGTCGAGGCCTGGTTCTACACCGACGACCACTACGAATCCTTCTGCGAAATGGAGGTCAACTGATGAACCCGATCTTTGTCACCCGCACCGTGCGCTCGGTTGAGGACCTCGGCCGCGCCGTGTTGGCCGCCGCATACGGGCCTTCCGACGACCGCCCCGTGCCGACGAACCTGGACGCCCTGGCAGATTTGCTTCGCGAGGCGCGCGTGTCTCGCGTGGTGGTTGTGGACTGGCGGGTGGAGGGGTCGTCGTCAAGCAAGCTGCGCGCGGTGTTTGAGGGGGAAGGTGTAGAGCTGGTCCGCTAGACCCCCACCAGCAAACCCCTACTATGGCCAGTTATTGGGCATAGTAGGGGTTTGCTCGTAGAGAAATTTGACGACGTCCTGCAGATCCGCCGGCAATGCCACGCTGCGACCCGGACCCTTCGGCGCCCAGAGCCGCGGTTGTACACGCACCGGAAGCAAACGCTCCGCGGCAGGCCAAGCGTTGCCAACCCGGCGAATCAACTCGCCCTCGTCGCCCCAGAAATGCTTGGTGTAGAAACGCAAGACCTTATACCCGTTCTCGGTGAGCCAATCCTCGCGCTCGCGCTGCCTGCGGAGCACCTCGTGCGGGACTTCCTCGTACTTGAGCCAGCCGTCGACCTCAACGACAATGTTCTCGCCGACAAGAAAATCCACCCGATACCGCCCGATGACCACCTGCGGGCGGTACGGGACGTTGTGGGCGTCGAAGATGAGCCGCAACAGGGACTCGTACGGCGACTCCGAAAGCCGAGTGGTCAAGGGCACCGCCTCCCGCGCTTGCGCGATGCCCTTCGTGCCAGCCATGCGCGTGATGGTGGCCTCGAACCGGTTGAGTATCTCCTGGTAGAGATGGTCACCGTGGCCGGACAGGACGCTGTCGATAGCGACAACGCCCTCCCGGACGCCGCGCTCGCGCGCAATGTCGACCGCCGTGCAGATCGCATCGGTATATCGCACGGCCCCGTCGTGGACGATGTCGCGTTCCGCGAGACGCCGGTGGCGGTACTCGTACCCAGTCCATTCCTTGTTGATCGAACGCGGGCGACCGTTCGGCACCGCAAGCGTGACCGGCTCATCCCGCGCAAAGGTCCACACGCCGTTTAAGCGTGCAGCCGAGCACCCGATGAGGACCGCCTTCCTGCTCTGGCACCCCGCCGCGTAACACCTCAGGAATGCCTGCTCGTGCTCCTTAAGCTGCTGCCATGCGGCTTTGTCGTAGTAGATCGACTTGGTCAGCTGCACGAGTTCGCCGTTGTTGATCCGGTCGTGCGTCGCAGTGTCGGTGGACGAAATTCGTCTGACATCGACGATTGTTTCCCGCAGCTGCGTTCTGCGTGCGTCATTCATGTGGTCCCCCTCCCCGATTCAAAGTACCGCAATCTCGTGCAGAGCACGCGGCGTGGCAAACCTCGAGGGGCAGACCCCTACTATGAGCAAAAATGAGGCTTAGTTGGGGTCTGCTCGTCGAGGTTTTGTTCTGTGGAGGCGCAACTAGCCGCTAGTAGTACCCCTCGAACGCGGCGGCCTTCTTCGCTGTGCGCTCGAGGCGCGACTCCGTCATGGAGGCGATCTGGTCGACGATCACGCGCTCGCGCTCGGCGTCGGTCTCCGCAGCGTTGAACCAGGCGCGGAAGATCGTGTCCAGTGTGCCTGGGGCACCCGCGCGCAGGTACTCGTGGACGCGGTAGATGCGGTCGCGCTGGCGGTCCTGGCGCGCCTGGTGCGCCGGCTGGTCCATGACGTAGAGCACCGCGACGGTTTTGAGCAGGCGGACCTCGGCCTCGACGTCGGGCGGGACCACCAACCGGCCGTGCTGGCGGCCCAAACCCGGCGCAGCCAACCCTGGCGCGCCCGGCGCGAGCAGCGCGGCGTTGCCGTCACGGGTGGCCTGGGTGACGGCGCCGACGTAGCGGCCCACCAACTGCGACGTCAGTCCCTTCAGGCCGGCCCAAGCGGACAAGGTGAAGTCGAAGTCGGCCGCGGCGGCGAGGGCGGGGATGGCGCGGAGGCGGTCGGCGGCGTCGATAAGCGAGTCCGCAGAGCCGCCGAATGCCGCCGCGCCCTTGTCGGCGAGGGCGGCCAACTCGACGAAGTCCCACAGCACCTGCAGGGACACGCGCCCTGAAACGATGCCGTCTTCGACGTCGTGGACGGAGTAGGCGATGTCGTCGGAGAAATCCATCACCTGCGCCTCCATCGGCGGGGTGTCGTCGGCATGGCCTTCGCGCGCCCACTGCAAGATCGCGGCGTCCTCGTCGTAGGCCGAGTACTTGCGATTCAACGACCCGTCGGTGTTGGTGCGCGTGACCGGGTATTTCACCGCGGCGTCTAGTGAGGCGCGGGTGAGGTTGAGGCCGAAGGAGTGGTCGTCGATAAGCACTTTGGGCTCGAGGCGCGACAGGATCCGCAGGGTTTGAGCGTTGCCCTCGAAGCCGTGGGGCGCGACCTCGTTGAGGGCGACTTCGCCGTTGTGGCCGTAGGGCGGGTGGCCGATGTCGTGGGTCAGTCCCGCCATCTCGCATAGGTCGGGGTTGAGGCCCAGTCCCTCGCCGATGCCGCGCGAGATCTGCGCGACCTCGAGCGAGTGCGTCAGGCGCGTGCGCGGGGTGTCGCCGTCGCGCGGGCCAACCACCTGGGTCTTGTCCGCTAATCGACGAAGCGCCGCCGAGTGCAGCACACGCGCCCGGTCGCGCCCGAACGCATCGCGGGAATCCGGCGCGAGTTGCGCGCCCTTCGCCCCTTCCGGGGCGCGGCGTTTCGTATCGTCGGCGTTGTAGGCGTACACGAAGCGCTACCCTAGTCGCATGACTAGCCGTTACCTCCGCGTCCTCGCCGTCAGCGGTCTGCTTTTCGCCGCCGGCCCCGCCTTCGGCCTTGCCGACACACCAGCTGTTGCGCAAGGCGTCGCAACCGCACCCACCGTCGAACCGGGGTTGCTCACCCAACCCGTCACCGACGACGCCAACGTGCTGTCCCCCGCCGAGCGCAGCGAGATCGAAGATGCGATCAAGCAGGTCAGCCAGTCGCAGGGCAAGTCAGTGCGCGTGGTGTTTCTGCGCTCGTTCGGCGATATGACCCCGTCGGATTGGATTGACCAGGCTGTGGCAGCCAACGGCTCGAACACCGCCGTGTTGGCCATCTCACCGGACGAGCGCGCCTACAACGTCGGCGGCGGGGAGGAGTGGTCCCAGGATCAGATCGACCGGATGAACAACGCGGCCTACGCGCAGTTAACGGAACTGAACTGGTCTCAGGCGGCGTTGAATGCGGTTGAATCGGTGAGTGGGTCGTCGTCAAGCGATGGCGCAGGCTGGCTCGCAGGCGGGCTCGGCGCCGTGGCCCTGGCGGGCGGCGGTGTGTACGCGGCGACGCGCAAGAACTCGAAGAAGACCAGGGCGAAGCAGATCGAATCGGCCAAGGCGCTCGACCCGGCCGACACCGACTCGCTGGGACGCTTGCCCACGCCCACGTTGGAGGAGGTCGCCCGCGACGCGCTGGTGTCGGCCGACGAGTCCATCACCCAGGGCAAGGAAGAACTGCAGCTGGCCACCTCCGAGTTCGGCGCGGAGCGCGTGCGCCCATTCACCTCCGCGATGAACGAGGCGACCACCACCTTGCAGCGCGCGTTTTCCACGCACCAGAAGCTTTACGACGCCATCCCCGAAACCGAACCCGAAAAACGCGCCATGCTGGTCGACATCATCTCGTCGTCAGGCCAGGCGGAGCAGGCGCTGCGCGACAAAACGGCCGAGTTCAACGACATGCGCGGCGTGCTCATGCGCGCGCCCGACGAGGTGGACAAGGTGCTTGCCCGCACCGTGGACATCCGCGCGCGCCTCGAGCCTGCGCGTGAGCAACTCGAGCGCCTGCGCGCCGAATACCCGGCGGAGATGCTCGAATCCATCGTGGACAACGTCGACTTGGCCGCCGCCTCCCTCGACGAGGCGGAGAAAGCGCTTAACGACGCCCGCGAGATCGCCTCCCAACCCGCCGGCCGCCAAGGCGCACTGTTGGACATGCTCGCCGCCGCCAACCACGCCGTCGAGGTCTCCGACACCAACCTCAACGCCATCGAACACGCCGAAGACAACATCCGCGCGGCGCAAACCAACTTGCCCTCGCTTATCGACGAAATCCGCTCCGAACTGCGCGAAATCGACCAAGTCAAGGCGGCGCGCTCTCAAGGCGCGCGCATCGACGTCGACGCGTTGGATGCGGTCGCCGCGAAGGCGCAGCGCATGCTGGATTCCATGGGCAACCGCGCCGAGACCGACCCGCTGGCGCTCTACGCCGACCTGACCAGCATGGACACCGAGATCGACGAAGCACTCGACCGCGCGAAGGGCGCCGCCGGCAACCAGGCACGTGCGCTGCAACTGTTCGACCAGCAGATGCAGGTCGCCACCGCGCAGATCCAGCGCGCCGAGGACGTCATCCGCTCGCGCGGGCGCATCATCGGCTCACATGCGCGTTCCCTGCTCGCGGAGGCGAAGCGCCTCTATGCCCAGGCGCACCAGTTGCGGGTGCGCGACACGCGCGCGGCGATCGACAACGCACGCGCCGCCACCGACACCGCGCGCCGCGCCGAACAGGCCGCCAACGACGACATCCGCCGCTACCAGGCCGCCCGCAACCGGCAAACCGCCGACTCCATGGCGCGCGCCGTGCTGTGGGGCACGCTGCTGTCCGGAGGCGGCGGCTTCGGCGGCGGCGGGGGCGGTTTCGGCGGTGGCGGCGGCGGAGGCTTCTCCGGCGGCCGCCCCTCCAACCGCGGGGGAACGTTCTAGTACAACGTGCGGCGCGCTGGCGTATCGATAAACGTCAGCGCCCACGTCATAAACACCACATCGACCAGCGGCGCCTCGGCAAACTTGTCCACCTGGAGGTCGCCGTTCGCGCGACCGCGGGTGGTGGCCACGAGCGCGCCGGCGCCGTCGCGGATCTCGCGGGTCAGCCCACGGCGGCGCAGCGTGTAGTGGCGCCCCGCGCACTCGGCGACGTACCGCGACACCGTGAGACCGGCTTTGCGGAGGGTGAACTGCTCGCGGGTCTCGCAGTCAAGCGCGATGAACCGCGCCGGGTTGTCGGAGGTGATGCGCAGGGTGCGCTCCCCGATGGTGATGGTGGTGGGGGTGGCTTCGGCGAGGGAGGTGGTGTCGTCGTAAAGCAAAGCCCCTTGCCAGATCACAGCAACGCCACCAGCACGATAAACACCGACAGGAACACCAGCGTGCCGATCAGCGCGGTCGAATTGACCATCTTGCGCGACTCGAGCACCGCGCGCGAAAGCCACGCCAGGCCCGCGATGTGGGTCGCCGGCAGGTCGGTCTCGCCCTCGAACTCGAGAATCGCCTTACGCACACCGTTGTGGTCCTGGGTGAACTGCGCGACCTTCTCGCCGCGCGCGTTTTCCACCACCCAGTTTTTCGACGTCTCCGGGATGAACGCGTAGGCGCTGCCCTCGATGGTGAGGTCGATGCGCTTGGCCCGTTTCAGGCTGTCGCGGGTGCGCACGATCTCCTCGCCGCCGCGGGTGGCTACCGCGCCCGACTCGGGGTGGGCAACTAACTGCCACTTTTCGCCGTCGACAATCGCGCTGTCGTGAGAGAACACGCCGAGGACCTCAGGGCCTGCCTCGGCGAGCAGCTTCGGCGCGTCGCGGTCGGTGCGATCCCAGCTGACGAAGTGCATTAGCAGCCGATCAGGCGGGCGGCCAGGTACGCCTCGAGCTCGTCAAGCGGAACGCGCTCCTGCTCCATCGTGTCGCGCTCGCGCACGGTCACGGCGTTGTCCTCGAGGGTGTCAAAGTCGTAGGTGACGCAGAAGGGGGTGCCGGTCTCGTCCTGGCGGCGGTAGCGGCGGCCGATCGCGCCGGAGGTGTCGAAGTCGACGTTCCAGTGCTGGCGCAGCTTCGCTGCGAGCTCCTCGGCCGGGCCGGACAGTTCCGGCTTCTTCGACAGCGGCAGCACCGCAACCTTCACCGGGGCGAGGCGGCGGTCCAGGCGCAGCACAACGCGGGTGTCGGTGCCGCCCTTGGCGTTGGGGGCTTCTTCCTCGTCGTAGGCGTCGATAAGGAAGGCCATCATGGCGCGTCCGAGACCTGCGGCCGGCTCGATGCAGTACGGGATCCAGCGCTCGCCGGCCTCCTGGTCGAAGTACGACAGGTCCTCGCCGGAGGCCTCGGCGTGGGTCTTCAGGTCGTAGTCGGTGCGGTTGGCCACACCCTCAAGCTCGCCCCACTTGGAGCCGGTGAAACCGAAGGCGTATTCGATGTCCACGGTGCGCTTGGAGTAGTGGGAGAGCTTCTCCTGCGGGTGCTCGTACAGGCGCAGGTTGTCCGGGTTGATGCCTAGGTCGACGTACCAGTTGAAGCGGTTTTCAATCCAGTACTCGTGCCACTTCTCGTCCTCGCCGGGCTTGACGAAGAACTCCATCTCCATCTGCTCGAACTCGCGGGTGCGGAAGATGAAGTTGCCCGGGGTGATCTCGTTGCGGAACGACTTGCCGGTATTCGCGATGCCGAACGGCGGCTTGAGACGCGCGGACGTCATCACGTTTTTGAAGTTCACAAAGATGCCCTGCGCGGTCTCCGGGCGCAGGTAGTGCAGGCCTTCCTTGTCGTCGACGGGACCGAGGTAGGTCTTCATCAGGCCGGAGAACGCCTTCGGCTCGGTCCAGTTGCCCGGCTGGCCGGTCTCCGGGTCGTTGATGTCGGCCAGGCCGTTTGCCGGCGGGTGGCCGTGCTTTTCCTCGTAGGCTTCGAGCAGGTGGTCGGCGCGGTAGCGCTTGTGGGTGTAAAGGGATTCCACGAGCGGATCGGTGAACACGTCGACGTGGCCGGAGGCCTCCCACACCTTCGTCGGCAAGATCACGGACGTGTCCACGCCGACGGTGTCGCGGCGGGATTGCACCATGTGCTTCCACCACTGGCGCTTCAGGTTTTCTTTCAGCTCAACGCCGAGCGGGCCGTAGTCCCACGCGGAGCGCGTACCGCCGTAGATCTCACCTGCCGGATACACCAGACCACGGCGTTTGCAGAGGTTGACGACGGTTTCGATCTTGGATGCGGGCATCACAATCTCCTGCGTGTTAAACGGTTGCCAAATACCCGGCTCAGTGTAGTCGCTGACTCGACGCGCGAGACACGAGGACCCGTTTGGACGTAAGTCCCACAATTTCGGAAACTTTAGTACTCTGTGGGGAAACACTGTGAACGCCACGGCGAGGAAAGGGGACGCCAATGCGCGACAACCTTCAGTATTCGCCGGAGGAGTTGGACCGCACTGCTGCGCTGGTCAAAGTGCTCGACTCGAAGACCAGGCTGCAAATACTGTTGCTTCTCGACGACGCCGAGCGCGTCGTCCACGAACTCGTCACCGAACTGGAAAAATCGCAGCCGCTCATCTCGCAGCATTTGCGGGTGCTGCGTAGGGCGGGGCTGGTGTCGTCGTCACGCAATGGCCGCGAGGTGCTCTACGCGCTGGCGCGCCCGGAAGTCATCGACGTCATCGGCGAACTCGTGGAGCTGTCGCGTATCGACGAAGCACGCGACGACCTCGCCGCACGGCGTAAGCGCCGCAACAGCATCCACAACGAAACCGCTGCCGGTGCCGCGATCATCAACCCGCCAATCGAAGTGCGCCCCGAAATCGACCCGGGCCTGACCCCACGCACGCCGAAACCGCGGCGCGACTAGGCTTGCCGGGCATGACCCGCCCACACAGCACACGTCCCGTGCCCAAACTGGGCCCGCGGATGACAAAGCAGCGCGCGGCGGTTGTGGACACGCTGCGCGGCCTGGACAAGTTCGCCTCCGCGAAAACCATCCACACGCTTTTGACCGAGCGCGGCGAATCGGTCGGGCTGACCACGGTGTACCGCACGCTCGCCTCGCTTGCCGAGGTCCACGCCGTCGACGTGCTGCACTCCCCCGACGGCGAGACGCTTTACCGCGACTGCCTGTCGCACCACCACCATCACCACCTCGTGTGCGCCGAATGCGGCCGCAGCGAGGAAATCGAAGGCGGGCCCGTGGAAAAATGGGCCGAACTCATCGCCGCGCGCTACGGCTACGACTTGGTCGGCCACGACGCCGAAATCTACGGCGTCTGCCGGGCCTGCCAGGCGAAACGCTAGCGGTCGAACTTATCCACCGCGCCACCGAAGCGGCGGTCGCGCTTGGCGTACTCCAGCACCGCGTCCCATAAGTCCTGCTTAGTGAAGTCCGGGAACAACACGTCCTGGTACACCATCTCCGCGTACGCCGACTGCCACAGCAAAAAGTTCGACGTGCGCTGTTCGCCCGACGGGCGCAGGAACAGGTCCACGTCCGGCATCTCGGGGTGGTACAGGTAGCGCTGGAGGGTTTTTTCGTCGACGTGGCGCACGTGGTCGTCGATAAGCGCCTGCACTGCGTCGGTGATCTCCGCGCGGCCACCGTAGTTGACGCACATCGCGAGTGTGAGACCGGTGTTGTGCTTGGTCAGCTCCTGGGCGACTTCGAGCTCCTCGATGACGCTGCCCCACAGTTTCGGCCGGCGTCCGCACCACACCACGCGCACGTTCTTCGCGTGCAGCTCGTCGCGCTGGCGGCGCAGCACGTCGCGGGTGAAGTTCATGAGGAAGTGCACCTCGGAAGGCGAGCGCTTCCAGTTCTCCGTGGAAAACGCGTACGCGGACAGCCATTCCACGCCGCCGAGTTCGATGCACGCGTCGACGGCGTCCATGAGTTTTTCCTCGCCGACCTTGTGGCCCTCCGTGCGCTTGAGGCCGCGCTGCTGCGCCCAACGGCCGTTGCCGTCCATCACGAGTGCGATGTGCTTCGGGATGAACTTCTTGTCAATCTGTGGTGCGCCCATGGGCGTCAATTATGCCTGCTCCATGATCTTCAAACTTTTCAGCCCGGTCTCCAGGTTGTACTGCGCGTGCTGGACGCTCGCCCGGTGAATCTGGGCCACGCGTGACGACGACACCTCGTACCCGCCCCGCAACAACCACATATCGTGCAACGTCTCCGGATCCACATCCATCGAGCCGGTGGGCCGGCAGTTGTTGCACACCGCCCCACCTGTGGCCGGGTTGAACGCCTTGTGCGGGCCCGGCGCCTGGCAGTTCGCGCAGTGAAACAGGCTCAACCCCCAGCCGGCGTGCTCGGTGGCCTTGAGGATGAACGCGTCGAGCACAAGCGTCGGGTGCATATCGGTCTGCAGGTTCGTCAGCGCCTCCTGCACCAGGCGGAACAGCTCCGGGTCGCCCTGGTCGTAGGAGAGCTTTTCGGCGACCTCCATGACGGCGCAGGCGGCGGCGTATCGGTCGAAATCGTCGATGATGCGGGCGCCGAAGTAGGTGACGGTGTCGGCAGCGGTGATCGTCGATAAGCCTCTGCCCGGATACACCTGCACGTCAACGTCCACGAAGGGCTGCAGGCGCGAGCCGAACCTGCTCTTGCTCTTGCGCACGCCCTTGGCCACGCCGCGCACCAAGCCGTGGTCTTTCGTGAGCAGGACGATGACGCGGTCCGCCTCGCCGAAGTCGTAGGTGCGCACCACGAACGCGCGGTCGCGCCACGACGGCCTAGAAGCCAAGCCGGCCCAACGCCTTCGGGTCCTGCTGCCAGTTCTTCAGCACTTTCACGCGAACGTCGAGGTACACGTTCTGCCCGGCGAGGTCGATGATCTGCTTGCGGGCGCGGTGCACGATGCCGCTCAAGCGCCGCCCGTCCGGGCCCTCGATGATGCGTTTCTGGCCCGGGCGCTCCAGGTAGAGCACGGCGTAGATTTTGAGGCGGCGGTCCTCCTGGATCATCTCGTCGACTTGTACGGCCACCGAGTGCGGCAGTTCGTCGCGAAGCCCGCGCAGCGCTTCTTCGCGGATGAGTTCCGCGATGCGCGTTTCCAGGTCCTCGTCGGTGGTGTGGTCTTCGGGGTAGAAGCGCGGGCCCTCCGGCAGTTGGGCGACCAGGACGTCCAGCAGCGTGTCCAGCTGGACCTGCTCCGTGGCGGAGACCGGCACGACCTCCGAGTCGGGGCCGAGCAGGTCGTGCAGTTCGAGCAGGCGCTCGCCGACGGTGTCCTTGCCGGTTTTGTCGAGTTTGGTCACGATGCCGACAATCGGCGTGTTCGGCTTGGTTGTGCGGATTTCGTCGAGGATGTAGCGGTCGCCGGGGCCGATCTTCTCGTCGGCCGGCACGGTGAACCCGATGACGTCGACGTCCGCGAAGGTGTCCTTTACCACATCGTTGAGCCGCTCGCCCAGCAACGTGCGCGGCCGGTGGATGCCTGGGGTGTCCACGACAACCACCTGCGCGTCGTCGCGGTTGATCACGCCGCGGATCGGGTGGCGGGTGGTCTCCGGCTGGTCCGCCATGATGGCGATCTTCTCCCCCACCAGCGCGTTTGTCAGCGTCGATTTGCCGGTGTTCGGCCGGCCCACGAAACTGACAAAGCCCGAGCGGAAGCCTTCCGGCGCGTTGCTGAACCCGAAATCGATCATGGGTTGGGATTCTACCGCTGTGGATAACTTTTCCGGCCCGGGCGGGGGTTATCCACAGATTTTTTGCTGGGTCTTGTGCGCGGTGTCCGGGCTGCTTAGCGTCCGGGCCATGAACTTCACGACATTTCTTTCCGCAGGCGTTGGCGTGCTCGCCGACTTCTCCCGCGACGCCGCGCTCGCAGCTGGCTTATCGACGACACGCATCCGCGACCTCGCCCGCGTCCACGACGTGTATTACGGCCCCACGCAGTTCACGCGCAAACAGGCCGACGCGCTCGTGCTTGCCGACGGCATGCCGCTCGACCAACTCGTCCACCTGGAGAAGAAACTTGCAGCGGTGCCGTCGGCGGCGGAGCGGTGGCGCATCCGGTTGGAGCTGCTGCGGCACCGCGGGTCGTTTCGGGCGCTGTCGAAGCGCATCGCGAAGCTTATCGACGACCCCACCCCGCCGCCGAAACCCGCCTGCCGGTTTAGCCGCTCGCGGGGTGGCATGCGCACCATGACAATGACCTATAACGAGCGCGACCTGGCCGACCTGGAGCACATGCTGCGAGCTGCGATCTCCGACGACGAGCCGGCCGCCGCGCAACTGGCTGACGCGCTGTTTCGCGTGCTTCGCGACGGCTCCGCGCTGCCGCGCACCACGTTCCGCCCGATGATCCTGGTGCCGGTGCACGACTACCTTCGCATCATGGGCGGCGCCGGCGACGACGTGCAGTTGATGCTCACCGACGGCACCACGATGACCGGCGCGGAGTTTCTGCAACAGGAATTCGGCGACGTGCTCGAGGTCGCCGCGTTCCACCCGCAGGACGGCGCTGTAAACCTGTACCGGGGCGAGCGGTTTGCCAACGCGAAGCAGCGCACTTTGTCGAAGTTGATGTCGCCGGGCTGCGCGTTTCCCGACTGCCGGCACAGCGCCGAAACCACGCAAACCCACCACATGCAGGCCTGGAAACACGGCGGGATGACCAACATGGACAACCTGACCGAATTGTGCGCCTACCACAACGGCGTCAACGACGACGACCGGTGGCTCGGGTGGCGCGGCCACATCGACACCCGCGGCGGGCGCATCCGGTGGATCGCGCCGAACGGGGCCGAAGTGGCCACCGTCACCGGCGCGATGGAGGTGCTGTTCGGCTAACTAGAGCGCTTCGACGCTGAACTGCATGCGTGGTTCGGCGTAAAAGTCCTGCGCTTCGACAAGCTTGAGCTCGGTTGCGTCCGCCTCGTAGGTCACGCGCAGCAGGTCGTAGACCGACGAGGCGGTCTTGGCGAGCGCGTCCTTCGCGTCCCGGCCGCGCAGGTAGTGGCCGGTAAACAGCGCTGCGGTGACGTCGCCGGAGCCGTTACGCTTCGCCGGGATGCGCGGGGTGCGCACGATCCATTTACCGTTGTCGTCGACCGCGATCATCTCGATGGCGTCCTCCGGTGTTTCCGGGCGGTTCACCGAGGTAACCAGGACGGTCGACGGGCCTATTTCGCGCGCGGCGTCGACAGCTGCCAGGGTGGAATCGAGGTCGGTGACGTCTCGTTCGGTGAGGTAGCCCAACTCGAACTGGTTCGGCGTGATGATGTCCGCTGCCGGCACGACCTTCTCCCTAAACATCGGCGGCACCGCATCCGGCACAAAGCACCCCGACGTTGCAGAGCCCATCACCGGGTCGCAGGCGTAGAGCGCATCCGGGTTCGCGGCCTTGATCTCGGTGACGGCGTCGACGATCACGTCGCCGATTTCGGGGGATGCCTGGTAGCCGGTGAGGGCGGCGTCGATAAGCGGGAATGCGTCGCGGTCGCGGATACCGCGCAACACGGCGGCGACGTCGGCGGCCGGAATGATCGGGCCCTCCCACGCGCCGTAGCCGGTGTGGTTGGAGTAGTTCACGGTGTAGACCGGCCACACCTCGTGGCCGATGCGCTGCAACGGAAAGACCGCCGCCGAGTTGCCAACATGGCCAAACGCGACGGCGGACTGGATGGAGAGAATATTGCTCATACGAGCAAGTTTAGAGTGGCGTCGCTAGTTCACCGACACAAGCACCGTTCTCGTCTTCACCAGGCCGCGGCGATCCCTCCCCCCTTCCGCGGTGTAGCGGATGCCGTCGCGCAGAATCGACGCCCCCGGCAGCGGCACGCGCCCCAGCTCGTAGGACAGCAGACCGGCGACGGTGTCCACATTGTCGACGACCTCCTCCGAGTACTCCAGCTCGTAGTCCAGGTGGTCCGCCAGGTAGTCCACCAGGTCGTCGAGCGGCAGCCGCGCCTGCACGCGGAACTTCCCCGGCTCGACCTCCTCGATGGGGGCTTCCTCGTCCTCGTCGTACTCGTCGGTAATCTCGCCGACGATCTCCTCGAGCAGGTCTTCCATGGTGAGGAGGCCTGCGACGGTGCCGAATTCGTCGATAAGCAACGCGATGTGCGTGTTGTCGCGCTGCATTTCGCGCAGCAGCACATCGAGCGGCTTCGAGTCCGGGATGAACAGCGGCTCGCGCATCACGGCAGGCAGCGGCGTGTCCGGGTCGATTGGCGCGCCGCGTTCGGTGAACATGTCTTTCAGGTAGGCCACGCCGATGATCTCGTCGACGTTTTCGCCGATGACCGGCACGCGCGAATGCCCCGAGCGCACCATGAGCGCGGTGGCCTGGCGGGCGCGTTTTTCGCCTTCGATCCACACCATTTCCGGCCGCGGCACCATCACTTGGCGCGCGTTGGTGGAGGCGAGGTCGAAGATGTTTTGGATCATGCGGCCTTCGCTGGTTTCCACCACGCCCTTTTCCTGGGCGACTTCGACCATTTCGCGCAGTTCGACTTCAGTGGCGTACGGCCCGTCGCGGAAGTCGTCGCCGGGGTGGAACAGGTTGCCCACCCAGATGAGCAGTTTCGCGACCGGCCCGAGCACCGTCTGGAACACGTGCAGCCCCTGTGCGGCTTTGAGCGAGATGGTGTACGGGTTGCGCTTGCCCGCGGTGCGCGCGAACACGCCGATGATGGAAAATTGCAACAGCGTGACGACGACCACCGCCACCGCAATCGCCCACCCCGTCGCCGAGATGAGGTCCATCGCCACGAGTGCTGCGGACACGGCGGCGAGCACGTCGAGCACGGTGCGCAGCAGCACAAGCGTGTTGACGTGGTTCGCGCGATTATCGACGACACGCAGCAGCGCCTGCGCCCCCGCCTCCTCGTCTTTGACCATGCCCTCGACGCGGGCGCGGGAGATGGGGGCCAGGGCGGATTCGATGGAGCCGAGCAGGCCGGAGAGCAGCAGGGCGACAACGGTCACCGCTGCGAAGGTGAGGGTGAGCGTCACTCGGTGCCCTTCATCAGTTTGTCTAACTCGTCGCGGTCGGCGGCCGACGGGAACGCGTGCGGGCCGGCCGGCTTCGGCTGGTATTCGACGCCGCGGCGGGCCAGGTCGTCGTACCAGTCGGCGAGCAGTTCGTTTTGCAGCGCGAACATTTCGCGCTCGTCTTGGGGTTCGATGTGGTCGTAGCCGAGCAGGTGCAGCACCCCGTGGACGGTGAGCAGCGCCATCTCGTGGGCGAGATCGTGGCCGGCCATCTCCGCCTGCTTGCGGTCGTACGCCGGGCACAAGATGATATCGCCCAACATCGCAGGTCCCGGGACGTCGGCGTCGGGGCGCCCGCCGCCCGGGGTGAGTTCGTCCATGGGGAAACTCATCACGTCGGTGGGCCCTTCCAGGTCCATCCAGCGGACGTGGAGGCCGGCCATGGCGGGCTCGTCGACAAGCGTGATCGTCGCCTCGGTATCGGGGTGGACGTCCATGGCGCGCAGGGCGTAGGAGGCGACGTCGATAAGCATCTCCTCGTTGACCTCGGCCTCGCCGGACTCGTTTAAGACTTCAATGCTCACTCGGCTGCCTCCGCCTCTCGCTCGGCTTCGATCTTTTGCTGTCGCTTTTCGTAGCGCAGCGCGTTTTGGGCGTCGTGGCGGTCGTAGGCGGCCACGATACGGGAGATGAGGTGGTGGCGCACGACGTCGTCGGCACGCATCTCCTGGAACGAGATGTCGTCGATATCAGCGAGGATGCGCCGCGCCACACGCAGGCCCGAGACGGTGCCGCGCGGCAGATCCACCTGGGACGTGTCGCCGGTGACCACCATCTTCGAGCCGAAACCTAAGCGGGTGAGGAACATTTTCATCTGCGCGCCGGTGGTGTTTTGCGCCTCGTCGAGGATGACGAACGCGTCCGACAGCGTGCGCCCGCGCATGTACGCCAGCGGGGCGACCTCGATGATGCCGGCCTCGATGAGCTTCGGGATGGCTTCCGGGTCCATCATGTCGCGCAGCGAGTCATACAGCGGGCGCAGGTACGGGTCGATCTTCTCCGACAGGCCACCGGGCAAAAACCCGAGCTTCTCGCCGGCCTCCACCGCGGGGCGCGTCAAAATGATGCGTTTGACCTGCTTGTTCTGCAGCGCTTGCACCGCCTTGGCCACTGCAAGGTACGTCTTGCCGGAACCGGCAGGGCCGATGCCGAACGTGATGGTGTTGTTGTCGATCGCGTCCACGTAACGACGTTGACCAGCCGTCTTCGGGCGGATCACCTTGCCGCGGCGGGCGATGATCTCCTCGCCCAGAATCTCCGCGACGGAGCCGGGGGCCTCGACCTCCATGATTCGCACCGCCTCCACGACGGTGTCGGTGCCGAGCGGCACCCCGCGGCGCGCCATGGACTCCAACTCCTCGATCACGGCGAGCGCATGCGCGACCTGATCCGCCTCGCCCCGCACGGACAAGGTGGTGCCGCGGGCGTGGAACTCCACGTCCAGGTAACGGTCGAGCACCCGCAGGTTGTCGTCGTTGATGCCGAGGACGGACTGCGCGTAGGCGGAATCAAGCTCGACCTTGCGCGTGACCATTTCTTCCATGTGCGCCTACCCTACCAGCGGGTAGTCAGCGCGCCGATCGCGCTCAACGCGGCAAATGCGGCCGTTGCGGTGCGCAGGACCTCCGGGCCCAACTTCACCGCCTGAGCGCCGAGCAGCTCGAGTTCGTCTGCGCCGATGCCGCCTTCGGGCCCGACGATGAGCCACACGTCGTCACCGAACTCCACCTCGCGCAGCGGTACGGCGGCGTCTTCGTGGAGCACAAGAGAGCCTTCAGGGAGCATTTCGGACAGTTGGTTCGTCGTCACGGGCTCGCGCACCTCGGGCACCCACGCACGGCGGGCCTGCTTCGCGCTGGCCACGGCCTGCGAGCGCCATTTCGCCACCTGTTTCGCCTGCTTATTCGCCGGCCAGCGCGCGATCGTGCGGTGCGAAATCCACGGCACGATCTCATCCGCCCCGCCCTGCACCGCAAGATCCACGGCGAGTTCGGCGCGCTCGCCCTTCGGGACTGCCTGCACAACCGTCACGCGCGGCGTGGGGCGCTCTACGAACGTTTGCTTATCGACGACCCCCTCCACCCGGTCGCCCGCCACCCGCTCCACGACGACTTCGGCCTGGGTGCCGCGGCCGTCGGTGAGCATGATGCGCTCGCCGGGCTGGATGCGCTTGACGTTCGCGTGCTTGGCTTCGGGGCCGGTGAGGATGCCGGAGGTGGGGTCGTCGCTAAGAAAGTACGGCAGGCTCATCGGCGGAAGCGGTCGCGCATGCGGGAGAAGAAGCCGTCGTGCGACTCGCCCTCCGACTGGACGGCGGGGTTGTCCGGGTGGCCGTCGCGAAGATCTTCGAGGGTGGCGCGCTCGTCGTTGGTCAGCGCGGTGGGCACGGTGACCTCGACATGCGCGATCATGTCGCCAGCACCCTCCTGGCGCAGGCGCGGCATGCCCTCACCGGAAAGCACCACGCGGTCGCCCGGCTGAGTGCCGCCGGGCACCTTGATGGCGGTCTGAGCCCCGTCGAGGTTTTCCACAGACAGTTCGGTGCCGAGCGCCGCGTCGTACATCGGCACCGTCAGGCGCACGTGCAGGTCGTTGTTCTCGCGCACGAACACCGGGTGCGGCTCGACGTGCACCTCGACGTACAGGTCGCCGGCCGGGCCACCGCCGTGGCCGACCTCGCCCTGGTCCGCCATGCGGATGCGCATGCCGGAGTTGATGCCGGCCGGGATGTTGACCACCAGGTCGCGGGTGGCGCGCACGCGGCCGTCGCCGGCGCACTGGGTGCACGGGTCGGTGATCACTTCGCCGTAGCCGTGGCACTTCGGGCACTCGCGGGTGGTCATGACGTTGCCCAAAAACGACTGCTGCATCTCCTGCACCGCGCCCTGGCCCTGGCACACGTCGCAGGTGACAGGCTTGGACTCGGACTTGGACCCGGAGCCGTGGCACTTGTCGCACAACACCGCCGTGTCGACGGAGATGTCCTGCTTGATGCCCGAGTAGGCCTGCGCGAGCGTGATCGAGGTGCGCAGCAGTGCGTCGTTGCCCGGCTGCACACGCGAACGTGGCTGGCGCGCCCCGCCGCCACCGCCGCCGAAGAACGCCTCGAAGATGTCGCCCAAGCCGCCGCCGAAGCCGGCCGCGCCGCCCATGCCGCCGCGGGCCTCCATGGGGTCGCCGCCCCGGTCGACGATCGAGCGCTTCTGCGGGTCCAGCAGCACTTCTTGCGCTGCCGCGATCTCCGCGAACTTCTCGGCGGCCTCCTCGGACGGGTTGACGTCCGGGTGGTACTTGCGCGCGAGTTTGCGGTACGCCTTTTTGATCTCCTGCTCCGTGGCATCCTTGTCCACGCCGAGGATGCCGTAGTAATCGCGAGCCATATCTTCCCTTCTATTCGCCCCGCAGGATGCGGCTGATGTAGCGGGCCACGGTGGCAACCTTTTGCATGGTACCGGGGTAGTCCATGTGCGTCGGACCGACTACCCCGAGCCCGCCAAGGGCCGCGTCTCCCGCTCCGTACGCTGTTGTAACAATCGAGGCGGAAGATAATTCCTCATCCTCGTTCTCGCGGCCGATGCGCACGGAGACGCGTTCGAGTTCTTGGGCGCCGGCGAGCAGTTTCAGCACGACGACTTGCTGCTCGAGCGCGTCGATGACGTCCTGCAGCCCGCCAGAGGGCACCAGCAGGTTGGACGAGCCGGCGATGATGAGGCGATCGGGTGTGGCGTCGACAAGCGTGGTGATGAGCACCTCCGCGGCGCGGGCGGCGGCGTCGGCGAGGTGCGGTGGGGCGTTCGTCGATACGCGCGCAAGTGCCGCAGACGCCTCCCGCATATGCTTGCCGACGAGCGCCTCATTGAGCACATCCCGCAACCCGCGCACCCCGTTGTCGCCGATGGGTGCGGCGAGGTCGACGTTGCGCTGGTCGACGCGGCCGGCGTCGGTGATCAGCACGAGCAGCAGCCGCGTGGGGGTAAGTTCGACGACCTCGCAGTGCTTGACCCGCGAAACCGTGAGCGTGGGCAACTGCACCACCGCGGCCTGGTTGGTCAGCTGCGACAGCAGCCGCACCGAGCGGCGCAGCACGTCCTCCAAATCCACGCCGTCTTCCAAGAATTCGAGAATCGCGCGGCGCTCCGCGGCGGACAGGGGTTTGACGTCGTGGAGCGCGTCGACAAACGCGCGGTAGCCAGCCTCTGTAGGGATGCGCCCCGACGACGCGTGGGTTTGCGAGATGTAGCCCTGCTGCTCCAGCACCGCCATGTCGTTGCGGATCGTCGCCGAGGACACCTGCATGTTGTGCCGCTCCACCAGCGATTTCGACCCCACCGGCTCCTGGCTTGCGATGTAGTCCGCGACGATCGCGCGCAGCACCGCCTGGCGCCGCTCGTCCGCTGCGCTCATGTGTGCCTCCTTACTCGGCTGCCAGGATATCGGTGATGATGCCGTCCGCAAGCAGCCGGCCTGCGTCCGTGACCCGCAGCCGCTCGCCGCGCTCCAGCAGTCCAGCACGCACATGCTTATCGACGACCCCACGCGCCTTATCCCCCACCCACCCGGCAGGAATCCCCTCGCACAGACGCAGCCCCAGCATGACCGCCTCCGTGTGGGCTTCCTCGTCGGTGATGGTTTCGGTGGCCTGGATGGGCAGGTGGTCGTCGTCAAGCAATTGGGCGTAACGTTCGGGCCGTTTGACGTTGAAGAAGCGCTCGTTGCCGATGAAACTGTGCGCGCCCGGGCCTGCGCCCCACCACTTCTGGTTGTGCCAGTAGAGGAGGTTGTGGCGGCACTCGCCGCCCGGCTTGGCCCAGTTGGACACCTCGTACCAGTCGTATCCGTTCGCCTCGAGGGTGCACGCGATGATCTCGTAGCGGTCCGCGTAGACGTCCTCCTGTGGTGCCGGCAGTTCGCCGCGTCGGATCTTGCGCGCCATGGCGGTGCCGTCTTCCACGATGAGCGAATAGGCGCTGACGTGGTCGACGTCCGTGCCCAAGATGGCGTCCAGGGTGCGGCGGACGTCGTCGTCGGTTTCGGTGGGCGTGCCGTAGATCATGTCCAGGTTCACGTGCTCGAAACCGGCCGCGCGGGCCTCGCGGGCGGCGGCGACGGCGCGGCCCGGGGTGTGCTGGCGGTCGAGCACCTTCAACACCGGCGTGGAGGCCGACTGCATGCCGAGTGAGACGCGCGTGAACCCGGCCTCTAACAGCCCGGCGAAGTACTCGGGGCTGGTGGACTCGGGGTTCGACTCCGTGGTCACCTCCGCGTTCCCTGTGAGCCCGAACGTATCGCGCACGGCGGTGAGGATGCGACCTAAGCCCCCCGCGCCGAGCAGCGACGGTGTGCCGCCGCCGATGAACACCGTCTCGGCTTGCGGCAGCCCCTTGGCGGCGGCGAGTTCAAGTTCGCGCTCCAGCGCGTTTAAGTACTGCGCGTGGGAGGAGTCGACCTCGGTGGGCGTGTAGGTGTTGAAGTCGCAGTAGCCGCAGCGCGTCGCGCAAAACGGCACGTGGATATAGACGCCGAAGGAATCCATCTACGCCCCGCGACGCGAGCGCTTCGCCGCCACCTTGGCCACGATGCGGTCGATGCGCTCGCGCTCCTCCAAAAACTCCGGCGGGTTCGACCCGCGCATCGTGCGCACGAACGCCGGGTGGTCCAGGCACACGGTCTCCACCCAGCCGAGCACGGCGGCCTCGACGATTTCGCCTGCGCGGGCGTAAAGGTGCGGCAGCGAGACCACGCCGAGTTCGCGGGCGACCATGTCCGTTTGCTCCAACGTGTAGGAGACGATCTCCTCTAAGTGCTGCACCACCAGCTCGGTGCGGCCGACGAGCGCGTCTTGCATCGTCTGCACCGAAAACGGGGCGTTGAGCGGGAAGAGGTCCTTTAAGCCGGAAGCGTCGAGCAGCTCCGGTTCCGGGATGCGCTCCTCCGGCCGCGCGCCGGCGGATAACGTGCCGGCGGCCCGGCCGGAGGTCAGCGCCTGGCGCAGCCCGATCAGTTCGGCGACGACGCGTCGGGCGTCCTGGCGGGCGTCGTCGACAATCTCCTCGAACTCGGCGAGGCAATCCTCGGTGAGTTCCCCGTCGTAGTCCGCGATGGATTCGGCGACGTGCTCGATGTACTCCGCAACCTCGTCGCCGATGTTGTAGATCTCCTGGGTGAGTTCACGGTGGCGCAGCACGGCTGCAGTTTTGTGCACGGCGTGAACCCCCTTAAAACGGACTGTGGAAGTGACAAGTTGGGATGCTATTCCACAGCGCCCGCAAAGGAGGTTAGGCGCGCCGCTAACGCTGGTACAGCTTGTCGATGTCCTCCTGGAAGCGCTGGAAGACCACGTTGCGCTTCACCTTCATCGTCGGTGTCATCTCGTCGTGCTGCTCCGACAGGTCGCGGTCCAGGATGCGGAACTTCTTGATCGCCTCGGCGCGCGAGACGGTCGCGTTCGCCATGTTCACCGCGTCTTGGACCTCCGCGCGCAGCGCCGGGTCCATGGCGAGATCGGCGACCTTCTTGTTCGCCGGAATGTTGTGGTTCGCCTTCCAGCGCTTCAACTCCTCCTCGTCGAGGGTGACCAGCACGCCGACGAACGGCTTGCCGTCGCCGACCACCAGCGCGTTGGAGATCAACGGGTCCTGGCGAATGATCTCTTCCATCGGCCCCGGCGAGATGTTCTTGCCGCCAGCGGTGACGATCAGGTCCTTCTTGCGGCCGGTGATCGAGACGTAGCCGTCCTCGTCCACTTCGCCGAGGTCGCCGGTGTTGAACCACCCGTCGGTGAGCGCTTCCTCGGTCGCGGCCGGATTCCCCCAGTACTGTTCAAACACGCCCGGGCCCTTGAACTCGATCTCGCCGTCGTCGTTGATGCGCACCGAGTAGCCGTTCACCGGACGCCCGACGGTGCCGACCTTGTTGCCGTCGGCATTGTTCACGCACGCCGCCGCGCACGTTTCGGTCAGGCCGTAGCCCTCGTAGATGGGCACCCCCATGCCGCGGAAGAAGTGCGACAAGTCCGCGCTCATCGCCGACCCGCCGGTAATGCCGTACCAGACGGAACCGCCCATCGCCTCCTTGATCTTGGCGTAGACCAGCTTGTCGTAGAGCTTCACCTTCGCCTTTTGCACCCGCGACGGGCCCTCCGGGGTATCGAGCGCCTCGGAGTACTCGATGGCGGCCTTCTCGGCCTCCAGGAACAGGCGCTTGCCAATCGCGGAGCCGTCGGCCGCCTTGTTGTACGCGCCCTCGCGCACCTTCTCAAACACGCGCGGCACGCCGACGACCAGGTTCGGGCGCACGCGCTGCAGTTCAACGGTCAGCGTCGAGGTGTCGGACCAGTGCGACTGCGTCGCTCCCGAAATCGTCCACGCCAGCGCCACCGCGCGCGCGAGCACGTGCGCGAGCGGCAAAAACGTCACCATGCGCTGGCCCGGGAACGACACGGAGCCGATCTCGTTTTCCAACAGCGCCCAGCACTGGTACGCCCAGTTGCCGTGGGTGATCTCCACGCCCTTCGGCCGGCCGGTGGTGCCGGAGGTGTACACGATGGAGCCCAGATCGGGGTGGCGGATGGCGGCCACGCGGTCGTCGATAAGCGACTGCTCCACCTCGCGGCCCTCGAACTTGATCTGCTCCACCGCGGCCGAGTTGAACTCGTAGATGCGCTCGAGTTTCGAGGTGGAATCCGCCATGCGCGGGGTGCCTTCCTCGCCGAGCAAAAACGGGCTCATCAGTTGGGTGTGGTCGCGCGTTTCCGTAAACGCGAGTTTTGCGCCGGAGTCCTCCAAAATCCATTGGATCTGGTGCATCGACGACGACGGATAAATGGGCACGGACGCGGCGCCGGCGGCCCAGATGGCGAAGTCGACCAGCGTCCACTCGTAGCGCGTCGACGACAAGATGGCCACGCGATCACCCGGCTCAACACCCGCGGCGACCAGGCCCTTCGCAACGTCGTAGACCTCCTCCAAAAACTCGCCCGCAGTCACCGAGACCCACTCGTAGTTGCGCGGGCGCGAAAACAGCACGAGGTGCGGGTGCGCCTCACACGTCTCGATCAACCTGTTCAAACAGGTGTCCGTGTCGCTGAGTGTGAAACCGAGTTCCGTCGTGTGCGAAGTTGAAGGCATGGTCCCCAAGACTACCGCTGTTTTGGCAGAATGCTGAAGCGTGACCAACGTGGATCTTCTGCACGCTCTCGCGGAGTCGTACGGCTTCGGCACCTCCTACCGCGCCACCAGCGGGCTGATCACGCAGCCTCCGGCGGCGTCGTTTGTGAAGTTGTTGCGCGCGTTAGGTCTTTCGCTTAGCGACGCCCCCGGCACCGAAGAACTCCAATTCCACCTCGACGCCCGCCGCGAATTCTGGGCGACCCGCCCCCTGCCGCCCACCGTGGTGGCGCAGGAAGGCGCGGAGAAGCACTTCAACGTCCACGTCCACGACGGGCACTTTGCGCACTGCTGGATCCGGCTCGAGGATGGCTCGTCGCGCGACTGCTACCAGGACGAGAACTGGGCGCCGCCGTATACCGCCTCGGACGGGGTGGTGTGGGGCGAGGCGACGTTCCGCACCCCCGGCGACCTGCCGGCTGGCTGGCACGAGTTGCACTTGGAGTCGGACAACTTGGACGAGGTGTGCACGCTGCTCGTCGTGCCGCAGACGCTATCCACCAACGCGGAGGTCATCCAAAACCCGGTGTGGGGTGTCATGGCGCAGCTGTACTCGGTGCGCTCGCGCGGCTCGTGGGGCATCGGCGACTTTGCCGACCTGGCACTTTTGGCCGAGACGGTGGCCGCGCACGGGGCCGACTACTTGCTGATCAACCCGGTGCACGCCGCGCAGCCAGTGCCGCCGGTGGAGGATTCGCCGTACCTGCCCACCTCGCGGCGCTTCATCAACCCCATCTACATCGCGGTCGAGGACGTCCCCGAGTACGCGTTGCTTGACGACGACCAACGCGCCGCCATCGCCGACCTCGCCGCACCGTTGAAAGCCATGAACACCACCGCCGCGCCGCTGGAGCGCGACCGCGTGTTCGCCACAAAACTCGCGTGCTTGCGGGAGCTGTTCTGGCGCTCGCAGGCCGATACGGCGCGCACCCGCGCCTTCGAGACGTTTTGCCGCGAAGAGGGCGAGGGCCTCGAGGAGTTCGCGTACTGGTGCGCGGCGCAGGCCGCCGAGTCGGAGCACGAGGCTGCGCCGAAGCACGCCGGCGGCGATGTCGAGGAGTTGAAGGACTTCTACATGTGGCTGCAGTTCGTCGCCGACGAGCAGCGTCGTCACGCGCAGGAGCGTGCTGTGGCCGCCGGGATGTCCATCGGCATCATGACGGACCTGGCGGTGGGCATCCACCCCGGCGGCGCGGACGCGGCAACGCTGCACGAGGTCTTGGTGCCGGACGCGTCGGTCGGCGCGCCGCCGGACCAGTACACACAGCAGGGCCAGGACTGGTCGCAGCCGCCGTGGAACCCGCAGCAACTCGCGGAGTTCGGCTACGCCCCGTGGCGCGACCTGCTGCGCACCGTGCTGCGCCACTCCGGCGGCATCCGTGTCGACCACGTCCTGGGGCTGTTCCGCCTGTTCTGGTTGCCGCGCACCGCCACTCCGACGCACGGGGCGTACATGAACTACGACTTCGAGGCGATGCTGGGCACGCTCGTGCTCGAGGCGGAGCGCGCCGGTGCGGTCGTCGTCGGCGAGGACCTAGGGACGTTCGAGCCGTGGGTCCAAGACGTGCTGCGCGACAAGGGCGTGTTGGGCACCTCCGTGCTGTGGTTCGAGTCGGTGCCGCCGGAGATGCCGCGCCCGTCGCAGCAGTACCGCAACCTGGCGCTCACCGCCGTGGGCACGCACGATCTGCCGCCGACCGCCGGCTATCTCAAGGGCGCGCACAACGAATTGCGCCACGAGCTCGGGCTTGTCGACGACACCGTCGACGCGCTCAACGCCGCCGACAAGGTTTGGATCGACCAGGTCATCGACCTCGCCCGCGCAGAAGGGGCGCTTACCGACGACATCGTGGAGGGCCTCACCCGCTTCGTCGCCTCTACCCCGTCGGCGATGACGTGCACGACCCTGGTGGACATGGTCGGCGACGAGCGCATCCAGAACCTGCCCGGCACCAACGGCGAGCAGTACTCCAACTGGCGCATGCCGCTGTGCGACGCCACCGGCACCCCCGTCCTCATCGAGGATCTGGACACGGTGGAGTCGTTTGCGCGGATCGCGGAGGCGTCGAAACGCTAGAGCGCGCCGATGACGGCGGCGACGATCACCAGCGCGATGAGCACCCACATCACCTGGGTGACCCGCGACTGCGGGTACTTGCGCTTTGCTTTGGGCAGCTGCTGGTCTTGCCGACGCAGCTCTTCGGGGTTTGCCATGGTGTCAAAGCCTAGCGCTCGCCTATCGACGACCCAAAGCAGCCCGTAGCCCACCACCGCGCACACCGGCAGCGCGAGCAGCACGATCACCGGCACTTGAAGCCAGGGTCCCAGCCCCATAAGCCAGCCCACTTAGATCAGCCCCATCACCCAGGCGAACAGCGGCACGAAGATCGCCAACACCGCGACGACGCCGAGCACGATCCCGACCACCTGCGCGTCGGTCGACTCCGGCTCCGGTGCCGGAGCGGTTGTCGCCGGCGGCGACTTCGGCACCCACGACGGGGTGGCCGCGCCCGAGGGGAACGTCGGCGTGCCGCCCGCCTCAGGCTCGGGCATCGGCGCCGGGGTGGGCGCGGCGGTTGCCGTCGGTGCCACCTCCGCGGTCGGGTTGAGGGCGACGGGCGGTTTCGACGCTGGGGTCGTCGGAAAGCGACGCGCGTACTCGTCGTCCAAGAAGGCGCTGACGCGCTCCGCGCTGTACGACGGGCCACTGTAGAGCGCGGACGAGCGCTCGAAGCCGAGGATCTCCTGGCGGTCGTCGCCGGCGAAGTAGTTCGCACCGGAGATCACGCCGATCAGCCCGCGGCCGGGCACGAACACTGGGCCGCCGGAATCGCCGTGCTGCGGCAGGCCCGGCGCGTCGAAGTAGGTGGTGTTTTCAATCGTGCCGACGAACTTGCCACAGCTCGCATCCTGGGTGTCGCCGTGGGAGGCGTAGCCGTGGTAGCAGATGGTGTCGTCGGTGGTCAGCTCGCTGATGGGCACGTACGCGCCGCCGAACGGGTTGCGGCCGATGTCGACGCCGTCGAACCAGTAGATCACCGCCCAGTCGTTCGCGCCGCTTTTCGCGTTGTACGCCAGCGCCGGGAAGACAAGGCCGGCGGGCTCGGGGCGTTGGCGGCCGCGCTCGTCGGCGACGTAGACTACCGCGCCCTGCGGCAGATAGTCGCCGTTGTGCACCGTGCAGTGGGCGGCGGTGTAGCTGCGGCGGTTGCGCGGGTCGTTGTAGCCGACGGTGCAGGCAGTGAGTTTGTCGGTGCCTAAATTATCGACGAATATCCGCCCGCCCTGCTCCACCTTCAGGGCAGCCTGCGCCGGCGCCGGTGCGGGCACAGCGAGCGCTAGGAGCGCCGCCGCTGCCGCCGCACCGGCGCGTTTGAGTCGCAGGTTGCCGTTGCGCATGCCGGTTAGCCTATCCCAGGCAGTGGCCTTAGGAAGAAATATCGGACCCGGACAAGCCGCGGCGCTCAAGCAGCGGGCGGGTGTCCTTGTCGCGGCCGCGGAACGCGCGGTAGGCCTCCGCGTAGTCGCGCGAGGCTCCCTTGGACAGGATTTGCTCGCGGAACTTCGCGCCGGTGCGCCGGTTGATGCCTTCTTCTTCGACGAGCTGGAAACCGTCGGCGTCGAGCGCTTCGGCCCACAGGTAGGAGTAGTAGCCCGCGGAGTAGCCGCCGGCGAAGATGTGGTTGAACCAGGTGGAACGGTAGCGCGGCTCGAGGCCGTCGATGTCCAGGCCGACCTCGCGCAGGGCCTCTTGCTCGAAGGCGGCGATGTTGAGGTCGGCGTCGAGCTCGGTGTCGTCGTCAAGCGAGTGCCACGCCAGGTCGATCGCGCTGGCCGCGAGGTACTCGGCGGTGTCGAAGCCTTGGCCGAACTGCCGCGAGGCCTTCAGCGCGGCGAGCAGCTCGTCGGCAATGACCTCGCCGGTGTCTACGTGGCGGGCGTAGTTGCGCGCGATCTCGGGGGCAAAGGCGTAGTTCTCGTTGATCTGGGAGGGAAATTCCACCCAGTCGCGCGGGACGTTCGTGCCGGAGTTCGACGGGTAGCGCACGTCCGACAGCAGCCCGTGCAGAGCGTGGCCGAACTCGTGGAAGACGGTGGTGACCTCGTCGATGGTGAGCAGGTTGGAGGTGATCGACATGACGTTGACCACCACCGGCTTGGTGCCGGCGAGGTGCGACTGGTCCACAAAGGAGCTCATCCAGGCGCCGCCGCGTTTCGACGAGCGCGCGTTGTAGTCCGTGAGCAACAGCCCAATGCCGGTGCCGTCTTCCTCCTTGACCTCCCAGACGTCGACGTCGTCGCGGTAGCCGTTCAAGTCCTCGCGCTTTTCTACCGTGATGCCGTAGAGCAGGTTCGCGGCGTAAAACACGCCGTCTTCGAGCACTTGCTCGAGCGGGAAGTACTTGCGGATCTCGGCCTCGTCGATGCCGAGTGCCTGCTCGCGGCGCTTCGCCTGCCAGTAGGGCCAGTCGGCGCCGTCTAGGTCCTCGCCGGCGAGTTCGGATGCGAGTTTGCGCTCCGCTTCTGCATTGGCCGCCGCGGCCGGCGCCAGGTCCGCGATGAGTTGGCGCGCGGCCTGCGCGGTGGCGGCGGTCTCCTCGGCGATGACGTAATCGGCGTGCGAGGCGAACCCGAGCAGTTTCGCGCGCTCAAGGCGCAGGCGCACCGCTTCCTTCACGATGTCGGCGTTGGTGTCGCGGCCGCGGGCGCGCGAGGCGTCGAAAAGCTTGTGGCGCGCCCCGGAATCCTCCAGCTCCGCCTGCAGAGCCTGCGTGGTGGGCAGTTCGATCGGCACGACAAAGCGGTCGCCGTCCTTGTACGCCTCGATCTGGGCCTCCGAGAGACCTGCGAGTTCGTCTCGGGTCAACTCCACCGCGAGCGACTTCGTGTCCGCGAGCAGGTTGCGGCCGAAACGCTCCGACAACTCCGACAGGCGGCGGTTGATCTCCTGGAGCCGCGACTTGCCGGCCGCGTCCAGGTCGGCGCCGCGGCGGGTGAAGCGGCGCATAAGTTCGTCGTGAAGCCTCTGCGACTCCTCATCGCTCGGAGCCTTCACCTGCTTGATGCGGGAGTAGAGCTCGCCGTTTTGGTAAATCGAGTCGATGTGCGCCGACAGTTTGGGCACGATGCGGTCGGCCACCGCATCGAACTCGTCGGTGGAATCGGTGCCCTGCAGGTTGAAAAACCACGCCATCACGCGGTCCAAATCCGCACCCGCCAACTCGAACGCCTCCACGGTGTTTCCCCACGTCGGCTCGTCGGCGGTGGTGATCGCCGCAATCTCCTGGGCGTGCGTGGCAAGCGCCTTGTCGAAGGCGGGCTCCACGTGCTCGAGCCGGATCGCGGCAAAGTCCGGCAGGTTGTACGGCAGGGTCGAAGGCGCAAGCAGTGGATTTGTCATGCGCGCCAGTCTAGTTGTTCAAATTCCCCTTGAACGTGACGTTGCCCACCGTGAATTCGGCGTCCCACAGGTTGCCCGGGGCCACGTCGAACGGGAACTTCGCGTTCGTCGTCGCGCCGGGCCCCAGCGGGCGGTCGATGCCCACGACGTCCACGTCCGCCTTCTCCGGATCGGAGATGTAGGTCGCGTCCGTGAAGTTGTCGTCGCCGGTGTTGTAGCGCAGTGCCGGGGTGAGCGCGTCGACAGGCAGCGGCGCGTCCGACTTGTTCGTCACCGCAACGACGACCACCGAGCCGTTGCCAGAACTCGAGGTGCCCTGCCACTTGTAGGACAGCTCCATCGCCGGGTCCTCGACCGATTCACCGGTGATCTTGTCGGTCACCTTCGGGTCGGTCTCCTCGACGTTGAAGGACGGCTTCTCGTTTTCCTTCGCCTCGACAGACTCCTCAAGGTCCTCGCTGGTCTCGCCGACCTTGGTGTCGCTTTCGTCCACGCAGGCGGCCAACGGCAGCGTCGCGGCGAGAAGGACGGCGGCGAGCCGGGTGCTGGTGCGGTGGAACATGTGCGCCTCGTTTTCTGTCGCTTGAGATGTGTCGCTGCTTCACAATACCGCGCAGGTACGCTGTCGAAATTATGCAGTCTTTGATGCGCGTCGCGCGCAGCGCCTCCGCCCTCTGGCCGTTCTATATCGCGGTGGTGGTGGTCTCGTCGATTGTCGCGGGCCTCGGGCTGATCTCCCCGTTCCTCATCCGCGAGGCGACAGACACCATCGTCGCAGCGCTTAACGACGACACCGTGACCGAACCCGCCCGCACCGTCATCTGGCTCGCGATCGCCCTGTTCGCCGCCGAGGCGCTCGCGTCGCTGCTTCGCAACGTCTCCGGGTATTTAGGCGACGTGATGGTCGCGCGGCTGCGCCAGATCATGTCCACGCGTTACTTCGCCAAACTTTTGGCATTGCCGCAGCGCTACTACGACAACCAGGTCACCGGCACGATCATCGCCCGGCTGGATCGCTCGATTGCAAACGTCACGCAGTTCATCCAGTCGTTTAGCAACAACTTCCTGCCGATGCTGCTGCAGGTCGTCGCCATCTTGGGCATCACCGCCTACTACTACTGGCCGCTGACGGTGCTGCTGGCGCTGCTGTTCCCGCTGTACACGTGGCTGACCGCGTTGACGTCGAAGCGCTGGCAGGTCTTTGAACAGGAGAAAAACGCCAACATCGACGAGGGCAACGGACGGTTTGCCGAGGTCGTGGGACAGGTGAAGGTGACCAAGTCCTACGGCGCCGAGGTGCGCGAGTTGGACAAGTTCGGCCGCCACTACACCAACGTGGTGGACATCACGCGCCCGCAATCGCGCTGGTGGCACTCGATGGACACCGCCCGCGGCGTGGCGATGAACCTCATTTTCATGGGCATCTACCTCATCTTGTTCACCCGCACGCTGGACGGGCACTTCTCCATCGGCGAGATGGTCATGCTCATCCAGATGGTCACCATGGCCCGCCAGCCGGTGACGATGATGAGCTGGATTGTCGACGCCGCCCAGCGCGCCGTCGCCGGCTCGCGCGACTACTTCAAGGTGATGGACGAGCCGGTCGAGCCCACCGCGAACCGCCAACTCGTCGCCGCCACCGAGGCCTCCGGCATGCCCGCGCTCGATGCCACCCAGCAGGCGCCGCTGGCTGTGCGGGAGCCTGTCGTGGCGTTCGAGGACGTCACGTTCGAGTACATGCCCGGCGAGCCGGTGCTGCACGACGTGACCTTCACCGCGCGTGAGGGCGAAAAGATCGCGCTCGTTGGCGAGTCCGGCGGCGGCAAGTCCACGATCGTGAACCTGTTGCTCGGCCTCTACCCCATCACCGACGGCCGCCTTGAGGTGTGCGGCGAGGAAATCTCGCACCTAGACGTGGAGAAGCTGCGCGCCACCACCGGCGTGGTGTTCCAGGAGGCGGCGCTGTTTTCCGGCTCGGTGTTTGAAAACATCGCCTACGGCAAACCGGACGCCACGCTCGAGGAGGTCGTCGACGTGGCCAAGCGCGCAAACGCTCACGAGTTCATCATGAAGTTCACGGACGGCTACGACACCATCATCGGCGAGCGCGGCCTGCGCCTGTCCGGCGGCCAGCGCCAGCGCGTCGCCGTGGCCCGCGCCATGCTCAAGGACGCCCCGCTGCTCATCCTCGACGAGGCCACCTCCGCTCTGGACACCAAGGCGGAGCGCGCCGTCCAGGCGGGCTTGGACGAACTCATGCGTGACCGCACCACCATCATGATCGCGCACCGCTTGTCGACGATCGCCGGCGTGGACACCATCATCACCCTGCGCGACGGGCGTATCGACGAAATCGGCTCCCCGGCAGACCTCGCCGTCTCCGGCGGTATTTATTCAGAGCTGCTGCGCCTGACTGCCTCGTCGTCCGCCGCCGATAGGAAGCGGTTGAAGGCGTTCGGCTTCGCCGCCGACGGCGCCGAAGACGAGGAGGACGAGGACCGTTAAATCTGAATGACGCGGATTAACTCCTCAAGCCCGCGAAAATTTCCCGGATTGCGGGTATACAGGTCGAGCCCTTCAGCGAGCGCGCAACTTGCGATCAAGAGGTCGAACGCCCGGCGTTTGGGCTTTCGACCTGCTTTCATCACCGCACCGTAGACGAGCGCATACGCGCGGGCCGCGCGGTCGTCGAAGGAAATACATTCAACCAACTCCGAGACCGCGTGCGCTTGGTTCGCCCGTCTCGCCCGTTCGACCGGATCGTTCGCCGCCGCCGGCCCAGCGGACAGCTCCGCCATCGTGACCGCCGAAATCGCCCAATGGTCTGGTAGTCGGTCCAAGTCAATGTCGTCCAGGCCAAACAGCACCGAAGTATCTAACAAACCCCGTTCAGCCACGCGGATCAATTCCTTGATCGACAAACTCGTCGATATCCGCACGGAACTGCGCGAAGTCGACACTCGCAACACCCCGCAGGGCGGCGATGAGATCCTCCTTGCGTCCGAATTTCGGCTTTCTCAGCGGCCGAAGTTCTCCGACAGGTTGCGAGTTACTTGTAATCACGAATGTTTCCCCCTCATCGAGCGCACGCATGATTCGTCCGCTCTCATTACGCAGTTCACGTTGACTGATTGTCTCCGTCATGAATCGACCGTAGCACCGTGCGCTACACCCTGGGAAGGGGTGACAAGCAAGAACTTCTCGCTACCGTGGGGCGCATGCAATTTCCCAGCCTTGAGACCCTGCAGGCCCGCGGCACGCGCAAGTGGACGCAGTTCGATTCCGACGTACTGCCGTTGTTCATCGCGGAAAGCGACTTCCCCACCGCGCCGGCGGTGAAGGAAGCCATCGTCGATGCGGCCGAGCGCGAAATGTTCGGCTACACCCCGGCGCCGCACGCGCACAACCTGGGCGAGGCGGTGTCCGATTTCTACGCCGACCGCTACGGCTGGCGCCCGGACGCCGACAAGATCTTCCCCGTCGCCGACGTGGTGCGCGGCGTGATGCTCGCCATCCAGTACTTCACTTCAGGCGACGTGATCGTGCCGGTGCCGGCGTACTTCCCGTTCCTCGACGTCGCGGAGGTCGCCGGCCGCAAGCGCGTAAACGTCTCCAGCGCGGGCGGGCTCGACTTAGACGAGGTGGACGCGGCGTTTGCGGGCGGTGCGGGCAGCATCATCGTGACTAACCCGTTCAACCCGGGCGGCTACATCTTCACCGAAGCAGAGTTGGATGCCGTCTGCGAGGTCGCGCGCAAGCACAGCGCGCGCGTGATTGTCGACGAGATCCACGCCCCGCTCGTCTACGACGGCACCCACGTCTGCGCCGCGGCGAACAACCCGGACGTGTGCATCACCGTCACCGCCACCTCCAAGGCGTGGAACGTCGCAGGCCTGAAGTGCGCGCAGATGATCTTTTCCAACGACGAGGACGCGAAGACCTGGAACCGCATGTCCGGCGTGGCCAAGGATGGCGTGGGCACCCTTGGCATCGTGGCGGCAGAGGCCTGCTACAACCACGGCCGCGAATTCCTCGACGAGGAGGTCGCGCAACTGAAAGCCAACCGCGATTGGCTGGTGGAGCACCTGCCGAAGGCGGTGCCGGGCATCGAAATCGAGGTGCCAAGTGCGACGTACCTGATGTTCCTCAACTTCAAGAACACGAAGCTCGATGACGAAAAACCGGCGGCGTGGCTTCGTCGTAAAGCAAAAGTTGCGATGAACGAGGGCGTCGACTTCGGGCCGGGCGGCGAGCACCGCGCGCGGATGAACTTCGCCACCTCGCCGGAGATCCTGGAGGAGGCGGTGAAACGCATCGGGGACGCGATCGCGGAGATCTAACGTCCCACCTATTGGAACCCACTTCCCATCTAGCGGGCGGGTGGTTTATGCTAAGGCGACTGCAACTTAGCTAGAGAGGTCCTCCCATGGGTTCCACAGCGATTTCACGGCCAAAAGGCCAGACGGGGTCGAAGCGCTCGAATAGCGCCGTCATCGTCACCGCGCTCGCATTGTTCTCGATGTTCTTCGGCGCGGGCAACCTCATCTTCCCGCCCATGCTCGCCGTCGAAGCAGGCGACAACTTTTGGCCGGCGCTGTTCGGCTTCCTCGCCACCGCGTCGCTGTTGCCGGTGCTCGCCGTGATCGCGATTGCACTGTCCGGCTCGAACCTGCGCGACCTCGCACAGCGCGCCGGCACGGTGTTCGGCGTGGTCTTCCCGGTGCTGGCGTACCTGTCCATCGGTGCTTTCTACGCCCTGCCGCGCACCGGCGCCGTGTCGTTCGAGACCGCCGTCACCCCGCTGTTCGGCTTCGAAGGCCTCGCTTCGTCCGCGGTGTTTAACGTGCTGTTTTTCGGCATCGCGCTGATCCTGTCGTGGAACCCGACGACGATTATGGAAAAGCTGGGCAAGTTCCTCACCCCGGCGCTGCTTGTCCTGCTCATCGTCATGATTTCCGTGGCCGCGTTCCGCTGGTCCGCAGAGCCTGTCGCCCCGAGTGAGCCGTACAACGACGGCCCGTTCACCGCAGGCCTGCTCGAGGGCTACCTGACCATGGATTCGATCGCCGCCCTGGCGTTTTCCATCGTCGTGATTTCCACCCTGCGCCACCGCGGCTTCAACGAGGGCAAGGAACTCGTCGGCGGCACCATCACCGCAGGTGTCGGCGCTGGTCTCATGCTGGGCCTGGTCTACATCGGCCTGGGACTCATCGGCCGTGTCATGCCGGATGCCGCGAGCTACGACAACGGCGCGGGCCTGCTTGCCGAGGCCGCCAATCTGACCATGGGCGGCGCGGGCCAGGCGATGTTTTCCGCCATCGTGCTGCTGGCCTGCCTGACCACCGCCGTCGGCCTGATCACCGCGACTGGCGAGTACTTCTCCGAGCAGTTCGCCGGCTCCTACCACTTCTGGGCCGTCGTCTTCGCTGTGACGTCGATGATCATCGCCACCCAGGGCCTCGACTTTGTCATGGCGATCGCCGCCCCGATCATCGGCTTCCTCTACCCGCCGGCGATTACCCTGATCGCGCTGACGCTCATTGAGCCGGCCTTCCGCGCCCGCACCCGCTTTAGCTGGGCATTCTTTGTCCCGCTGTGGGTCTCCGTCGTGTGGTCCGCCATCGAGACGTTCATCTCCCTAGAGTGGGGCGCCGACGTGCTCACCCCGATTGTGCAGTGGGCGCCGATGTTCGAGGCCGGCCTGGGCTGGGTCGTGCCGGTGGTCATCGCCTTTGTCATCGGCCTGATCGTGGACTTTGCCAAGCCGAAGCCGGCGATGATCCCGGGCACCATGGAGTCCGTGGAAGGCGAGGACCTCTCCGCCGAGGGCGACACCGCCCCGCTGCTGTCCAACAACTAGCAGCCGCAGCCAAGGCCCCACCGTGACGTAAAACGCGTACGGTGGGGCCTTATGAATGCACCACTTTCACTGATCGACTTTTGCACCCGCTACCCCGACGAAACCGTCGGGCAGGCGATGGAGCGCTCCGTCGCCTTCGCGCAGAAAGCGGAAGCGCTGAACTACGAGCGCATTTGGTATTCCGAGCACCACAACATGTCGAGCATCGTCTCGTCGTCACCCGCGGTGCTCATTAGCCACATCGGTGCGAAGACTGAGCGCATTCGCCTCGGTTCCGGCGGTGTGATGCTGCCGAACCACTCCCCGTACGTCATCGCCGAGCAGTTCGGCATGCTCGAGGAGCTCTACCCGGGCCGCATCGACTTGGGCCTCGGCCGCGCGCCTGGCACCGACCAGCAAACGCTGGGGCGTGCGTTGCGACGCGACCCGAACTCCGCCGAGCGCTTCCCCGACGACGTGCTCGAACTGCAAGCCTGGCTGTCCAACCAGTCCCCGCTTCCCGGTGTCACCGCGGTGCCGGGTTACAACACGAACGTGCCGCTGATCATCCTGGGCTCGTCGATGTTCGGCGCCTCGCTGGCCGCGAAGCTGGGCCTGCCCTACTCGTTCGCGTCGCACTTCGCGCCGCAGCACCTCGAGCAGGCCACCACCTACTACCGCGAGAACTACCAGCCCTCCGAGCGCTACCCGGAGCCGTACTGCATCGCCGCGGTCAACGTCACCGCCGCCGACAGCGAGGACGAGGCGCTCGAGCAGACCAAGGTTGTCCACCGCAACCGCGTGCGCGCGTTCATGGGCCGCAGGGGCACTGTGCTGAGTGACGACCAACTCGACGAGGTGGTCAACTCCTACCAGGGCCGCCAAATCACGGACATGCTGCGCTACACCGCCAAGGGCACTGGCGAGCAGGTCGCGGAGTACCTCGAGGCCTTCCAGAAGCTGGCCAAGGCCGACGAGCTGATGATCTCGCTGCAGTCCGGAAGCACTGAGGCGACCATGCGCAACATGGAAATTCTCGCGGAGGCCTGGGGAAAGTAAAGATCATCTGAGTGGTGGTCTAGGATTTGGCTATACAAATCCGAGCCAACTCCGCGAAGGACGCACACCACCATGGCGCAACTGCCCACCGGCCCCCTCCGCCGCCCGCAGCAGCACGAAGAAATCGCTGACTATCTCCGCGACGAGATCTTCGCGGGCCACATCCCCGCCGGCGAATCGCTGCCCAGCGAGGTAGAACTGTGCGAGCAGTTCAACACCTCGCGCGGCCCCGTCCGCCAGGCGGTAGCGACGCTGCGCGCGGAGGGGCTGCTCTCCTCCGGACGCGGCCGCCGCTCGCTCGTGCTGTCCAACACGCGCACCGAGACGTTCGAGGAGATCCTGTCCACCACGTCGTGGCTGTACCGCATGGGCAAAAACCCGGGCGAGGTCCTCGAGCGCCGCGGGCTTGTGCTTGCCGACGACGACGTGGCCGACAAGATGCAGCGCGAGCCCGGCTCCAATGTCTACGTGCTCGACCGCGTGCGCACCTCCGACGACGAGCCGCTGGTGGCCGAGGTGATGTACTTCGACCCGTCGCTGGCCGAGGTCATCGACACCGTGGACACCTCCGACCAGTCCATCCACCGCGAGCTGATCCGCGCCGGCGCCGACTTCAACAACCTCTCGCGCGCCTTCTCCGTCGAGCGTGCCGACGCCAACCTGGCAGCCAAGCTCGGCATCGAGGAGAACGACCCGCTGGTCGTCGTCGAGCTCAAGGCCCTGACGCACAACGGCAACGTGCTCGAGTATGCCGTGCACATCTTCCGCGCGGACAAGGTCACCTTCGGGTTGAACAACGTGCGGGGGCACTCGTCGCCCCTGTGGTTCCAGGTGGACTCCAGCATCCATTAATCTTCCCGCATGCGTATTTGGCCGTTGGCGGCCGCGGTCGCCCTCACCCTCCCCCTGGCCGCGTGCAGCGGCGCGGGCCCGCGCGACAACATCGTCGTCGCCGCCTCCGCCGCCCCTGCCGGGTTGGACTTCACCACCACCGGCGGCGCGGCGGCTCCGCAGGCGCTCGTCGGCAATGTGTACGAAACACTCGTGCGTATCGACGACACCGGCACCCCGGTGCCCCACCTCGCCGAGTCGTGGGACCGCGACGGTGAGACCTTCACGTTCCACCTGCGCGACGACGTGACCTTTTCCGACGGCACGCCGTTTACCGCCGACGACGCCGCGTTTTCCATCGACTACGTCAAACACGAGTGGACGAATGGGTTGAAGGCGCAGATGGATCCGGTCGTCGATACGCGAGTGCTGGGTGAGCACACCTTGGAGGTCACAGTCGACGGCGACGCGGACGCCTGGCTGTGGTCCATGGGCACGCTCACCGGCGCGATGATGACGCCGGCGAGCGTGGAGCGCCTGGCCACCAACCCGCTGGGCACCGGCCCATACACCGTGGACCGTTTCGACATCGGCGAGAAGATCACCTTCACCGCCCGCGAGGACTATTGGGCGGGCCCCGTCGAGCGCGACGCCGTGATGCGCTACTTCGACGACCCGGTCTCCGCCGTCAACGCGCTGCGCGTGGGTGACGCGGACGTGGTGTGGGCGATGCAGGCGCCGCAACTGATTGACACCCTTCCCGACGACATCCGCGTGGAAGTCGGCACCACCAACGGCGAAGTGCTGCTGAGTATGAACAACCAGCGCGCCCCGTTCGACGACCCGGACGTGCGCCGCGCGGTGGCCTACGCCGTGGACCGCCAGGCCATCAACGACGTGGTCTACAACGGCCTGGCCACCGACACCGGCGGCGCCCCCGTGCCACCCACCGACCCGTGGTTCACCGGCCGCGACTACTACCCCTTCGACCCGGACAAGGCCCGCGAACTGCTCGCCGGGCGCACCCCGGACATCACGATCACGGTGCCCAACCTGCCGTACGCACAAACGGCAAGCGAGCTGCTCTACTCGCAACTGCGCGACGTCGGGTTCAAGGTGCGCTTAGACACCGTCGAATTCCCCGCCGTGTGGCTATCCGAGGTGCACAAGGGCCACGACTACCAGTCCTCGCTCATTGCGCACGTGGAGCCGCGCGACGTGCCCATGCTCTTCGGCAACCCCGACTACTACCTGGGCTACAACTCCGCCGAGGTTCAGGCCGACATCGCCGCCGGCGACATGGCCGCCGCCATCGACCAGATCATGGACGACGCCGCCGCGCTCACCCTGGTCAACGCCCCGAACATCGTGCTCTACGCACCCGGGGTGACGGGGCTGAACCCGAACGTGGTCACCGACTCGCTGCGCCTTGACGAGGTAGAGAAATGATCCGCACCATCACCAAACACCTGCTGCGGTTTGTGCTGCTGCTCGTCGCCGCCAGCCTGATCATCTTCGCGCTGCTGCGCGCGGTGCCCGGCGACCCGGCGCGCATCGCCCTCGGCGTGTCCGCCACCGACGCCGACGTCGCGGAGTTAAACACCCGGCTCGGCCTCGACCAGCCACTTGCCACCCAGTACTTCGACTGGGTCGGCGGGCTTCTGACCGGCGACTTTGGCATCTCGTTGTCGTCCGGCAAAGAGATCACCGACACCGTACTCGAGCGCGCCGGGGTGTCGCTCACGCTCACGCTTGTGGCCATGGCGGTCTCGCTGCTCGTCGCCATCCCGGCGGGTGTGTACCTGGCGCGGTGGCGCCGCTCACCCGGTGGCGTTGTCGTCGGCGGGCTGTCCCAGGTGGGCATTATCGTCCCGTCGTTTTTGGTGGGTATTGCGCTCGTCGCCCTGTTTTCGGTGCGGCTCGGCTGGCTGCCGGCCAACGGCTGGGGCACGCCCGCGCACCTCGTGCTGCCGGTGGCGTCGCTCGCGCTGGTGCAGGCGTCGATTCTCACCCGTTACGTCGCGGCCTCGGTGCGCGAGGAGCTGGGCCGCGACTATGTGCGCACGGGCCGGGCGCAGGGGTCGTCGATAAGCAAAGTGCTCTACTCGTCGGCGCTGCGCAACGCCGCGCTGCCTGTGATCACGGTCGTGGGCGTGCAGTTGGCGTCGCTCGTGGTGGGCGCGGTGGTCATCGAGCGTGTGTTCACGATTCCGGGGTTGGGCACGATGCTTCTCGACGCCGTCGGCAACCGCGACCTCACCACCGTCCAAACCGTAATGATGCTCATCGTCGCATTCACGCTGGTGATCAACCTGGTGGTGGATCTGGCCTACGCCGTGATCGACCCGCGCATTCGGAGGCAGGCATGACAACCAAACGCACTGTTGGCGCCGTGATCGTGTTGGTCGTGGCGGTGCTCGCGCTCATTTCGCTGGTGTGGACGCCCTACGACCCGCTCCAGGCAGAGGTGGCCCACCGGCTCGAAGGCTCGTCCGCGGCGCACTGGATGGGCACCGACCAGTTCGGCCGCGACATGGCCTCGCGAGTGATGGACGGCGCGCGGATGACGCTCACCGTCGCTGTTGGCGCGGTGGGGCTGTCGGCACTTGTCGGCGTTCCGCTGGGAATCTGGGCCGGCATGCGCCGCGGCGCGTCGCGGTTCGTCATGGCGGGCGCCGACCTGTTGCTGGCGTTTCCGGCGCTGCTGCTTGCGATCGTGTTTACCGCCGTGTTCGGCGCCTCGATCTGGATCGTGGTGCTGGCTATCGGCATCGCAGGGATCCCCGGGTTCGTCCGCGTCGCCCGCGCCGGCACGCTGCAGGTGATGCAGAACGACTACATCCTGGCCGCGCGGATTGCCAAGGTGCCGGGACCGCGGATCGCGCGCCGCCACGTGCTGCCGAACATCTGGCCCATCGTGCTCACGCAGATCTCCGTCGCGGTGGCGCTGGCAATTCTTGCCGAGGCCGGCCTGTCCTTCCTCGGGCTTGGCGCGCCCGCCCCGTTCGCGTCCTGGGGCCGCATGCTGCAGGCCTCCCAGCCGTATCTGGCTACCTCGCCGCACCTCGCGCTGTGGCCAGGACTCGCCATCGCGTTGACTGTGCTGGGCTTTAATCTTCTGGGAGGTAGCGATGATCGTCGTTAAGCACCTGCACATCGAGGGCATCCTCCACGACATCTCACTCACCGTCGGCGCCGGCGAGCGCGTGGGCATCATCGGCGAATCCGGCTCCGGCAAGTCCGTCACCGCACTGTCCATCATGGGACTTTCCGACCTGCCCGCGGAAGGATCCATCACCGTCGACGGCACCGAGATGGTCGGCACCCCCGACCGTGTACGCAGGCGCGTGCGCGGCACCAAAGTCGCGATGGTGTTCCAGGAGCCGATGACCGCGCTCGACCCGCTGAAGAAGATCGGCAAACTCGTCCCACGCGACCTGCTTCGCGACGTCGGCGTGGACCGCCCCGACGCCTACCCCCACGAACTTTCCGGCGGCCAGCGCCAGCGCGTGCTCATCGCGCTCGCCCTGTCGCAAAACCCGGACGTGCTCATTTGCGACGAACCCACCACCGCCCTCGATGCGATCGTCCAAGCCGAAATCCTCGACCTGCTCGACCGGCTTGTGCGCGAGCGCGGCATGGGGCTGCTGTTTATCTCCCACGACCTTTCCGTGGTGCGCCGCATGACCGAGCGCGTTTTGGTGTTCAAGGACGGTCGCATCGTCGACGCCGACTCCGACTACGCCCGCGCACTCGCCGCGGCCGCCGAGCCCGGCGCGCCCGCGCTACCGGTCCCCCTCGGGGAGCCGGTGGTGACCCTCGACGCGGTGAAACTCAAGCGCGGCGCCACCATGGCCGTCGACGATGTCACCCTCACCGTGCGCGAAGGCGAACGCCTAGCCATCGTCGGCGGGTCCGGCTCCGGCAAGACGTCGCTGTTGCACCTCATCGCAGGACTGCGCCAGCCCACCGCCGGCACCGTGAACGTGCGCGGCGACGTGCAGATGGTCTTCCAAGACCCGTACTCGTCGTTGGACCCGCGGATGGACGTGGGGTCGTCGATACGCGAAGCGGGCGTGGATCAGGCCCGCGCGGACGCGATGC
The DNA here is from genome assembly GCF_014490555.1 of Corynebacterium lujinxingii. NCBI lineage: Bacteria > Bacillati > Actinomycetota > Actinomycetes > Mycobacteriales > Corynebacteriaceae > Corynebacterium > Corynebacterium lujinxingii. The sequence continues at coordinate 1,788,582 of NZ_CP061032.1, forward strand.
TCGAGCGCGTCGGCCTCGCCGGCACCGGCAGCCGCAAACCCGCGCAGTTTTCCGGCGGGCAGCGCCAACGCATCTCCATCGCGCGCGCCACAGCACCCCGCCCGGACATTTTGCTTGCCGACGAGCCCGTCTCCGCCCTCGACGCCACCATCCAAGACCAGGTGCTCGACCTGCTGCGGGAAAGCGTCGGCGAGCACACGCTCGTCTTTGTCACCCACGACCTCAAGGTCGCCCGCGAACTGTGCCCCACTGTCGCCGTGATGCAGGCTGGGCGCATCGTCGAACACGGTACGACCGCCGACATCTGGGAAAATCCCCAGCACCCCTACACCCGGGAGCTACTCGCCGCCGTAATATAGGCCACCATGAGCGCGAAGATCTGCGTAGTCGGCTCCATCAACGCCGACCTGACCGTCAACGTTGAACGCCACCCCATCCCGGGCGAGACCCTCATGGGTGCCGGCGGCGGCATCACCGCCGGCGGCAAGGGCGCGAACCAGGCCTGCGCCGCCGCCCGCCTCGGCGCGCCGGTGGCGCTGGTCGGCGCGGTGGGCACCGACGCCAACGCCAAACCCGCCACCGCGCTGCTGCACGAAGCCGACGTCGACCTCACCCACGTCGAAGAGGTCAACGAGGTCACCGGCCTTGCCGTGATCACCGTCGCCGCCAACGGCGAGAACACCGTGCTCGTCGTCCCCGGGGCCAACGCGCTTGTCGACGCCACCTTCGTCGCCCGCCACAGCACCCCCATCGAGTCCGCCGAGGTCGTCCTGCTGCAAGGCGAGATCCCCGCCGACGGCTTCGCGCGTGCGGTGGAATTGGCGAAGGGCCGCGTGGTGGTCAACCTTGCGCCGGTGGTCGACGTGCCGCGCTCCGCCCTGCTCAAAGCCGATCCGCTCATGGCCAACGAGCACGAAGCCGGCCTCATCCTCGCGCAGTTGGGGCTCGATTCTGCCGGCACTCCGGAGGAGCTTGCGCGCCGGCTAAAGGACGCCGGTTTCGCTTCCGTCGTGCTCACCCTGGGCGCCGCCGGTGCCCTGGTCGCCGACGACGCCGGCCTCACCCACGTCGCCTCACCCCAGGTCGAGGCCGTGGACACCGTCGGCGCGGGCGACGCGTTTGCCGGCGCCTTCTGCGCCCGCATCGTCGAAGGCGACACGCTGGTTGAAGCAGCGCAGTACGCCGCCCGCGTCGGCGCCTTTTCCGTCACCCGCCCCGGCGCGCAGCCGTCCTACCCGTCCGCCGCGGACCACCTGCCGTAGGGCATTTTGCTCGGCGCGGGAACCGGCGCGGTGATCCGTGCGTCTCATACTCATGGCGCACAACGGAATGGAGATCACCTTTGCCCCGGTGATCGTGAACGCTTCGCAAGTTAAGGCGGGCCGGAAATACCTGGCCGTCAGCAAAACCTTATTCATCGACGAGCAGCACTCGCGGGCGAGCTGGCTCATCGCCCACGACGCCCGCCACCACCCCAACGGCCGCAGCTACCCGGTGCCGGCAGCCGTTCGCGCGGTGGCACACTGCCACGAACACCCCGGTAGCGTGATCAGCGGTTTCTCAGCGCTCGCGGTGTTGGGCCTGCCCTTTCTTGTCGACGCCGCCGACACCACCCTGCACGCACCCGTCGGCAAACACCGGCCGGCCTCGCAGCACGCCCCCTCGGTGACCCGGCTTCGCCCGCCCCACACCGAAACCTGGACGCTCACCCACCGCGGGCTACACCTCCGCGTCGCCACCCCAGAACGAGCCACAGTGCAAGCGCTGCAGCAGCTTCGACACGTCGAACACTCGTGGCAGGTCGAGGAGGTGGAGGGCCTCGACCCCGTCGACGTTCGAGCCATCCAGCTCATCGACTGCGTCCGCCGCCACCTCGGAGTCACACCAAAAAGCATCCGGGCCGCAGCGTTCGGCCAGCTCAACGCCCGCTGGCTGTCAGGAATACTCGCCAGGTCGAGGGACACCGCCGATTCGCCGAAAGAGACGGAGTTGCGGCTGATGCTGGAGCCGATCGTCGCCAAGCACGGCGTTGCGCTGGTGGAACAGTTTCCGGTGGTGGTCGGTGGTCGGATCATCACCACGCTGGACTTCGCCATCCCTCAGCTCAGGATCGGGGCGATGTTCGACGGGCACCACCACTGGGAGTGGGAGCAGCGCCAGAAGGACTCGTCGATCAACATGACTGCGCTGGCCGAGGGGTGGAAAGTGCCGCGGACGTCCGCAAAGACGATGCGTCAATGCGTCCAGACCATCGAGGCCCTCATCGTCGACGCGCTTCGGCAGCTGTGACAGATCGTGATTCGGCCCAACCGGCGACCTGGGGAAAGTGACAAATCGTGCAGCTGAGCTGGTGCACGATTTGTCACAACCGGCGGGCTACTCCTCGTCGGTGGACAGCGCCGCCACGAACGCCTCCTGCGGAACGGTCACCGAGCCGATGTTCTTCATGCGCTTCTTACCGGCCTTCTGCTTCTCCAGCAGCTTGCGCTTACGGGAGATGTCGCCGCCGTAGCACTTCGACAGCACGTCCTTGCGCAGCGCGCGGATGTTCTCGCGGGCGATGATCTTCGACCCGATCGCGGCCTGGACCGGCACCTCGAACTGTTGGCGCGGGATGAGCTCTTTGAGCTTCTTCGTCATCTTGTTGCCGTACCACTGAGCCGAATCCTTGTGCACGATGGCTGAAAACGCGTCCACCGGCTCGCCCTGGAGCAGGATGTCCACCTTGACCAGGTCCGCCAACTGCTCACCGGCCTCTTCATAGTTCAGCGAGGCGTAGCCCTTGGTGCGGGATTTGAGCATGTCGAAGAAATCGAAGATGATCTCGCCCAGCGGCATGAGGTAGCGCAGCTCCACGCGGTCCTCGGAGAGGTACTCCATGTTCTTCATCTGGCCGCGCTTGGACTGGCACAGCTCCATCGTCGAGCCGACGAACTCTTGCGGCACGATGATGGTCATGTTCACGATCGGCTCGTAGACCTCGGGGATCTTGCCGCCGGGCCAGTCGGAGGGGTTGTGCACAATCTGTTCGCTGCCGTCCTCGGTGACCACCCGGTAGGTCACGCTCGGCGCCGTGGAAATAAGGTCCAGATCGAACTCGCGCTCGAGGCGGGTGCGGGTGATCTCCATGTGCAACAGACCCAAGAAACCGCAGCGGAAACCGAAGCCCAGGGCGACGGAGGTTTCGGGCTCCCAAGTCAGGGAGGCGTCGTTAAGCTGCAGCTTCTCCAGGGATTCGCGCAGGGTCGGGAAGTCTTCCTGGCTGACCGGGAACAGGCCCGAGTACACCATCGGCTTGACCTCCTCAAAACCTTCCAACGGCTCCGCGGCACCCTTGTTCGCCCAGGTGACGGTGTCGCCGACGCGGGTTTCGCGCACATCCTTCACGCCGGTGATGAGGTAGCCCACCTCGCCGGGGCCTAAGCCCTTGGTCTTTTTCATCGTCGGTGAAACCACACCGATCTCGAGGATTTCCAGGGTGGTGCCGGTGTTCATCATCTGCACCTTCTGGTTCGGTTCGAGTTTGCCGTCCATCATGCGCACGTAGGTGACCACGCCGCGGTAGGTGTCGTAGACGGAGTCGAAAATCAGCGCACGCGCCGGTGCGTCGGCGCCGTGCTCGGACTCGGGAGCCGGGATCAAATCCACCACGCGGTCCAAAAGCTCCGGCACGCCCTCGCCGGTCTTGCCGGACACGCGCAGCACATCCTCCGGCTCGCAGCCGATGATGTTGGCGATCTCCAGCGCGTACTTCTCCGGGTCGGCCGCCGGCAGGTCGATCTTGTTCAGCACCGGGATAATCTCCAGGTCGTTGTCGATCGCCATGTACAGGTTCGCCAGGGTTTGGGCTTCGATGCCCTGGGCGGCGTCGACAAGCAAAATAGCGCCCTCGCACGCGTCGAGCGAGCGCGCAACCTCGTAGGAGAAGTCGACGTGGCCCGGGGTGTCGATCATCTGCAGGACCATCTCTTCGCCAACGTGATCGCCCGTCGACGGCACCCACGGCAGGCGCACGTTCTGCGCCTTGATGGTGATGCCGCGCTCGCGCTCAATGTCCATATTGTCGAGGTATTGGTCGCGCATCTCGCGCTCGTCGACGACGTTGGACAGTTGCAGAATGCGGTCTGCCAGCGTCGACTTGCCGTGGTCGATGTGGGCGATAATGCAGAAGTTACGGATGCGGGCCGGGTCCGTGAACGTGGTTTCCGCGAAGTTTTTCGATTTGGCAGCCATAATTTTCACATCTTACGTGGCCCGAATCGCGCTAACGTGTGGGCATGCCAACTGAGTTTCACCGTGCCGGACTACTGTACCGACTAAGCGAGCCCAAGTGGTGGCGCCCACTGCTGGAATTTGTGCTGCTCGCTGTGCTCGTCGTCGCGTTCACGCTGGCTGTCACCATCCCGGTGGGGCTCGCCGCCGGCTACTTCGGGCTGGACATTTTCGACGAGAACGCCACCGACCCGCTCGTGTCGCTCCTGCAAGTCCTGTTTATCGCCGTGCTGCTGCCGACGCCGTTTATCGCCGCGCGGGTACTCGGCCGCAAGGCGGGAGCGCTGCACAGCATCGAGGGGCGGTTCCGCTGGGGTGTTGCCGGGCGCGCGTTCGCCATCGTGTTCGCGGCCTACGGCGGGCTCGTGGCGTTCGAGGCGGTTGCGTTTGGGTTGGACGGGGTGAGTGTCGGTCGTCGAGAAGCACTGCTCTTGGCGGCGTTTGTGGTGCTCGTTCCCTTGCAGGCGGCCGCGGAGGAGTACGTTTTCCGCGCGAGCCTGCCGCAGATTCTCGGACAGTGGAACGCTCCGGCCTGGCTGTGCTACAGCTTGCCGGCGATTGGGTTTGTGGCCAGCCACGTCTACAACTGGATCGGGCTGGTGGACATCGCCATCTTCGCGCTGTGCGTCGCGCTTTTGACCTGGCGCACGGGAGGTGTGGAGGCCGCGATCATGCTGCACGCAGTGAGCAACACCGTGGTGTTCGGCTACGGCGCGATCGGCGCCTCCAACCCGAGCGAGACCGAGATTGCGATGAGTGAGATGGCGATCTCGTCGCTGATCACCCTCGGTGTGACCGTGCTGCTGCTGTGGGCATTAAAGGACGCGGGCGAAAATTCGCGGCGCAAAATTGTTGTTCCGGCACCCGAAAACCTTTACAGTGACCGGTAACTGCAACCTGGAGGTTTCACCGTGGCGTTCCAACGGTTCAAGCGCACAAGGAAAACACCCCTCGACCAGGGCTTGACCATGCTCAACGAGCGCCTGACCAACCAAATCCAGAAACGCCGCACCCGGGCGCCGAAACTCGCGGTGCGGCCAACCCGCTCGATTGCGCGCAGCATCTACTACGCCCCCGACATGGACGGGGCCGCCGAACCCGGCGAGGTCGTGTGGGTCACCGTGCCGTCGCACCCGCCGAAGCAGCGCTCCATGCTGGTGGTGGGGCGCGAGCGTCACGACGTCCTCGGCCTGCTTATCTCCCCGGACACCGAGCACGAGCACGACGAGCGCTGGTTCGAAATCGGCCCCGGCGACTGGGAATCCTCCGGCCGGCCGTGCTGGGTGCGGGTGGACAAAACGCTGGTGGTGGCGGAGGCGGACGTGCACCGCCGGGGTACATCGGTGCCACCGCGGCGGTTCCAGCGGGTGGCGAACACACTGCGGGAGCGCTTCGACTGGTCCTAGGTTTTGGCCAGGCGTTACCGGGCTGTTATCCTTGGCAGGTTGTTCGTACCCGGCGACGTTGAGGGTGCGTGGCGCTACGTGGACAGGACCTTGGGTTCGCGTTGATAACCAAAGCGCTGCGCTTATGCCCTGCCGGAGAGCGACAGTTCATGTTCGATTGAGAAACCAAGAGGTATTTCACGATGGCTAACATCAAGCAGCAGAAGAAGCGCGTCCTGACCAACGAGAAGCGTCGTCAGCGCAACAAGTCGTTCCGCTCCGCGACCCGCACCGAGATCCGCAAGTTCCGTGAGGCTGTGGAGTCCGGCGACAAGGCCGCAGCTGAGGCGCAGCTCCGCGTCGCGTCCCGCAAGCTGGACAAGGCCGTGACCAAGGGCGTGTTCCACCGCAACTCCGCGGCGAACAAGAAGTCCAACATGGCTCGCGCCCTGAACAAGATGGACTAATATCGCCATCGCCTACAGGTTGAACCCGCCCGCAACCCGGGCGGGTTCACTTGTGTGTAACGCCGATCGCGGCACCGACGAATAGGACAAACGTGAAAATTAGAAAACGCGCGGTCGCAGCCGCGATCACCTTCAGCCTGATGGCCGCCCCGATCACTCCGGTGGCGCAAGCCCAGACCCCGTCCGTGTCCACCACCACGGAGGCCGCCGAACTGATCGGCATGCTGGCGCAGATCCTGCCGGCCAACAACAAGCAGATCACCCAGGCGCTCACCGCCCTAGCGCTGGTCATCGCCGGTATCGCGGTGGTGGCGCCGTTGGTGGAGGCGGGGTCGTCGATACGCAACGGCACCGCGGTGTCGCAGGGTGTGAAAACGCGCCGCATCACCGTCGGCGGCAAGACCCGCTCGTACGACGTGGTACTGCCGGCGGGGCATTCCGCCGACAAGTCGTACCCGGTGATCATCGGTTTCGGCGGGTGGCAGCACGACGCGGCCCGCACGCGCGACTACGAGCGGTTCGAGACCGCCACCGACGGCGCGATCGTGATCTACGCACAAGGCGTGGACAACGCGTGGGCGGGCGCGCCGTACGCGAAAACCAGCATCGACGAGGACATTGCGTACGTTCGCGCGCTTATCGACGACGCCTCGCAGACCTTTGGCGCCGACCCCGACCACGTCGCTGTGGCCGGCCTGTCTAACGGCGGCGGTTTTGCGGCGGCGCTGGCGTGCCACGCGCCGGAGACCATTACGGCGGCCGCGGCGGTGGCGGGCGCCTACTACTCGCCCACCGTCACCGGCTGCGAGCGTGGCGCGGTTCCGGTGCTTTTGATGCACGGCACGAACGACGACATCGTCGGCTACGACGGCGGGGTCCGCCACGGCGCGTCCTTTGAGGCGGTGAAGGACGTGTTTGGCACGCTGGGGCGCAAGAACGGCTGCGTGATGCTCCCGCGCGAGTCGCGCACCGGCAACGTGACCACGATCGAGCCGCTGAACTGCGACGCGGAGACCCGCTTGCAGCGCATCGAGGGCGGCGGGCACACCTGGTTCACCAACCCGAGCGCGTCCGCCGAGACCGCACGCTTTTTGCTGCAGTACCTCTAAAGCGTCAGCGCGCCGCGCACGATCAGCGTGATGCCCACGACGACGAAGAACGCCCCGGCACCGATGTCGATGTAGGGCCCGGCGCGCAAGAACTTACGCCGCACCCGATCGGTGGAGACCACCTGGACAAACACGGCGAACAGGGCGAAGGCGCTCAGCCACAGCGCGACGATGACTACCGCTGCGGTGCCCAGGCTCGGACTCGGCGGGAGCAGTGGGGCGATCATCGCGGAGAGGGCGACGACGATCTTGGGGTTGGCGAGGTTCGTCGCTAAGCCTTTGAGATACGACGCGCGCACGCTGCCGAGTCGCTCCTCCGCTTCTGCCAGGCTCGTCGGCGGGTAGTGGCGCTCCTCCACCCCGGAGCGGACGTTGGATGCGCCCATCGCGATAAGGATCGCCCCGCCGACGATCTGGATGTAGGTGAGCACGTGCGGGAACGCGTTGAGCAGGGCCGCGGCCCCGAAGACGGTGAGCGTGCACCACATGAGCACCCCGGTTTGGATCCCCAGTGCGGTGGCCCACCCGTGGCGGCGCGAGCGGGTGGCGGTGCGTGTCACTAACACCACATCCGGACCGGGTGCGGCAGCGCCGAGAACGTTCAGCCCGACGATGACGGCGAGGTCCCCCGGCGAAATCACACGAGCTCCGCGATGCGCCGCACGGCGTTTTCCAACGCGAACTCCTCGTCGCCGCCTTGGCCTTTCACTTCGGCGTCGAGGTCCGCGACGATGACCACAGCCTCCGAGACCGCGCGGCCCGACCACTGGCGGGCGACTTGCATCGTTTTCTTTGCGACGAACGGGTGCATGCCCACCGTGCGCGCAATCTGCTCCGGGTTGCCGCGCACGCCGTAGAGTTTCGCGATGTCGCCGACCTTGTGCGCGAGCGCCGCCGCGATGGTCACTGGCGAGATGCCCAGCTGCAGCGCCCGGCGTGTCGACGCGAGCGCCCTGTCCGCGCGCCCTGCTACCGCCTGGTCCGCGATGTCGAAGCCGGCGACCTCGGCCACGCCGACGTAGTACTCGCGCACTGCGGCCACGGTGATCTCCCCGTCGGTGTCGGCGACCAACTGGCTGACCGCCGAGGCCAACTCGCGCAGGTCGGAACCCACCGATTCGAGCACCGCCGCCACCACGTCCGGGGTGGGACGCACGCCGTGGGAGCGGAACTCCTCGGTGAGCCATGTGCGGCGCTGCCCGTCGTTGAGCGGGTTGGCCTCGTGGACCTCGGCAATCTTCTTGAACTTGGGCACGAGCGATTTCTGCCGCCCACCGCCGGTGTGTTGGATGATGAGCATGATGCCCGGCGCGGGGTCCACGCACGCGTTGAGCAGCACCTCGGTGGGTTCTTTGCCGGCGAGTTCGGTGTTTTTCACCAGCACGACGCGGTCCTCGGCAAACAGCGACGGGCTGGTGACCATCGCGATTTCGCCATCGGTGACCTCCCCGGCGCGCAGGGTGGACACCTCCACGCCGTCGCCGGCTTGGGCGATGATCTTCTTCGTGGCGCGTTCGGCGAGGAACTCGTCTTCGCCTAGTACGAGGTGCACGGGGTTGAGCATGCCGATCATCTTAAAAGGCCCGCCGAGGAAGTACTTGGGTGCCGTCGGGGTAGATCGTCGCCACGCCGTCGCGGTTCGGGAAGATCACGGGAATTCCCTGGTCAGTGACCACGGGCCGCGTGTGCGGGCGCCCGTGCTCCAGCACGACCACCAGTTGGGTGCCGGGCGGGACGGGTTCGACGTCATCTTTCGTGGCGACGACATGCGCACGCAGGTGGTCCTGCTCCACCGGGGGCGGTTGCTTGACGACGACCACACCGCACACCACCGCCACCGCCAGCGTCATCCGCGGCCGACCGCACAACACGCCCGCGAGGAACCAGCCGTAGACCACCAGGACGTAGAGCGGGGCGGCGTTGATCGTCGCGACGGGAAGTCCTGCGCCAACGTCGGCGACAAACCGTACCCACCTGGCGAGCGGCTCGACGATGAAAAGTGGCACCGCTTCCATCCCGCCGGGTGCGAGGCTGCACACCGCCGCGGCGAGCCCCAGCACGGTCACCGGTCCGGTCACCGGGGCGACTAGCACGTTGGCGACCACCGACACGAGCGAGACGCGGCCTGCCATGAGCGCCACGATGGGCATCGTCGCCACGTCAGCCGCGACAGCCACAGCCAGCGCGCGCACGAGGATGTCCGGCCACCCGGTCTTCGCCAGCGCCCGGTACAGCAGCGGAAACAGCGCGACGATCCCCGCCGTTGCCGCCACCGACAGCGCGAACCCGTAATGCACCGCTAAGTCCGAATCGATGAGCACCAGCGCGATCACCGCAAGACACAGCGCGTGCACCGGCTCCGACTGCCGCGACGCCAGCACCGCTGTAAGCCCCACCAGCCCGGTCACCGACGCGCGCAGCACACTCGGATCCGGCCCCACGAGCGCCGCATAGAGCAAAAGCGCGCTTGTCGACGCCACCACCCTGCCCCGCAGCCCCAACCCCACCGCCGCGGCCAACACCGCGGCGAACGCGGTCACGATCGCTATGTTCGCGCCGGAGACCGCCGACAGGTGCGACAGCCCGGTGTCGACGTAGGCCTGCTGCTCGCCCGCCGACTGCAGCGACGTGTCGCCAAGCACCATGCCGGGGATGAGCCCCTGCGCGTGATCGCCCACGGTGCGCTCCACCGCCGCGGCAAACGTCTCGCGCACGTGCAGCGCGAGGCGTGCGAATCCCTCCGGCGGGCCGGTGGCCTGGACCGTGCCGTTGACCGCGTACGGATTTACCCCCGCCGCCCCCGATTCGCTCACGCTGCCGCGCACCACCACCGACGCGCCGGCGACGACGCCGTCCGGCACCTCGTCGGTAAACACCGGCGTCGGCGACGGGACACCCGCCACCTGCACACGCACGAGGTACCCGCCGGAGGCAATCTGCTTCGGAGCGCCCGCAACAGTGCCCGCGATCTCCCCGGCCGGGTCCCACCGATGCGCGGTACGCAGCCGCAACCACGCCATAATCGTCGACGCCGCGCCCAGCCCCGCGACCATGAGCATCTGCCCCCACGCCCGCCACACCGCCGCGATCCCCGCGCACAGCAGCACCACGACCACCGCCGCGCGCACCCCGAACACGATCGCGCACGCAGCCGCCGCCCACACCGCCAGCGCGGCCGGAACGAGGCGCAGCTCCCCCACCGCTACAGCCCCACCTGGTCGCGCAGCGCTTCGAGCTTCGCCGGGCCGATGCCCTTGACGTCGGTTAGCTGGTCCACCGTGGCAAACGGCCCGTTCGTCTCCCGGTGCGCCACAATCGCTGCGGCAGTCGCCTCCCCGATGCCGCTCAGCGTGGTCAGCTCCGCCACGTCCGCCGTGTTGATCGACACCACCCCAGGCGCGGCCCCACCAGGTGCGACCGGGACGGCCGGGGCGGCGCCTACGGGTTGGACGTGGATCTGTTGGCCGTCGACAAGCAATTGCGCATGATTAATCGAGACCAGATCCGCACCGGGCAGCGGGCGCGCCACCTGCAGCGCATCCGCCACGCGCGCGCCGTTGTTCAGCGTGATCAGTCCTGAGTTTTCCACCTCTCCGACCACGGAGACCACCACCGAGCCGGCGACCTCGGTGGGGTCAGCGACCTGCTCCCACGACACCGGGTCCTCCTCGTCCGGCCCCGTGCGCGTGGCGGCCCACCCGCCGACGGCGAGCAGCACAACCCCGGCCGCGGCGGCGGCCTGCTTGACCGGGATGCGCACCCGCGGCTCCGGGTAGCGCACGGCGAGCAAGTCCTCCTCCCCCGTCGGCCGGGTCAATTCTTTGATGCGTTCTGTGGCGTTCACACCTGGGACGCTAAAAAGCCGCCCCGGGCTTGCCAAGAGGCGGCGAAAAATCTGTGGATAACTGGGCTAGTTAGGCCCGAAAGTTATCCACAGTTCGAGAAGAAAACACGACAGATAGGCCAATGGCGCCCGCGCCGGTGTGCAACGCGATAACGTCGACAAGCGGCTCAACCATCACCCTGGAGCCTTCCGGCAGGGCCTCGCGCAGCATCTCAGCGAGCTGCTCGGCCGCCTCGGAGGCATCCGCGTGCTGGATGGCGACGAACACCGGCTCGCCGCCTGCCCGCTCCCCGACCAACTCGGTGAGTTTTGCAAACGCCTTCGACTGCGTGCGCGTCTTCC